>JBBWVU010000030.1:0-161135 GCA_050256375.1 Paracoccaceae bacterium
AATTATTGGGTGAGCAGCTCGATGGCGCGCACCCCAAACTGGCCTACTTTTGCTCCGCCCCACTGGCAGGCTTTTACGCCGCCGTTGACACCAAGTCTGTTGACTTCGGTGGCCAACAAGGGAAGTTTCGCCTCATGGAAAAATTGTGTATCAAGGACTGGCCGGGAAAAACCTTTGAGGGAGCCAGCCCTGACACCCATCCTGCCCTCTGGCATATGCTTGATGTTGCGGCGGTGGCGGGGGTGCTGCTGGCGCAGAGGTCGCTGACGGGCAATGAGGTGCAGGACAAGGCTTTGCAATTCCTGATTGCCCTGCATGATCTTGGCAAATTCAGCGAGAGCTTTCGGGCCATGTTGCGGAACCGGCCCTACAGCGGTGCGCGGCACTGGCAGCATAGCTATACCCTGATGAATTACCTGCTGGACGATGACATTGCAGCTCTGATCGGCGGGGATGAGGCAACGCGCACGGTGCTTTATGCAGCAGTTGCCGGCCATCATGGCGGGCCGCCAGAGGACCTTGACCGGCGAGAATTGCTAAACAGCAGGAGGCAGATTGGCACGGGGCGGGCGGCAGCAAAGGCGGCACTGGCGGCCTTGGCCCCGCTGTTTGGCGGGGCTTATTTGGCAGGGCTTCAGGATGTGGATGCGTTGTCATGGGCGTTGTCGGGGCTGACGGTGCAAGCGGACTGGATCGGCTCCAACGCGGCATGGTTTCCTCCTCAGCCGGCGGATATGACACCGCAGGAATACTTCATCGGGGCACAGGAGCGGGCCGAAAAGGCCGTGGCGGCGGCGGGGCTGTTTTCCGGCACCCCGCGCCCGACGGCGGACATTCTGGGGGGCCTGCCCATTAGCAGCAGCTATGTTATACCACATGTGTGACCTAACGTTGTCCTGAAGCACGCCTTTGCCATTGTCATACACCACAAAAAAGAATGCATTGTCCTCAGAGACAAAGAGCCAGGAGCACAAAGGGCAAAAGAAGGTTCAAAAGGGGGTGTCATTTACGCCAGCCATATCGAGCGAGACACGACGTGAGGGCTGCTTCCCATGCCCTTCTTCCTGCTAACCCCTTCGACGCTAAGTGAACCACCTACCCTCTTCAACTAAGTTTTGTCTGACAGTGCCATATAAGGAAATTAATGCTTTATTCGGCGGTGAAACTACCCGCCGTTCGCCCATTTATCGTGCCAAGTAGGCAGCGTATCTCCGGATGCGGACCTCGACTCGTAAACGCCGCGCGCGATGGCGCGGGACAGACATTGGGATGCCGCCTGACCAAGCATTAAGTGGTCGAGTATTGGATTGGTTAATTTCCTTTTTCCTGTCGCTGCCGCAAAAACCAAATCTCCGTCAAATGGCGTATGACTAGGAACGATTGCGCGCGCCATTCCGGCATGAGCGATCACCGCAAGTCTTTTCGCTTCGGCTTTGGTCAACTTGGCGTCTGTGGCAATAATCGCGATCGTCGTATTCGCTCCGGCAACTGGTGGCGTAAATGGATTTGCATATACGAGTGGGTGGAGCTTGGTAGCAGGTCCGTGGTTGCCATATTCGCCGTCAATTTCAAATGGCGCCGCCCAAAAATGCTTCTGTTCTTCCTGAACTACCGAACCTAATGGATTAACTGCGACCAGTGCCCCAACTGTAATGCCATTTTCGAGAACTATTGATGCCGAACCGAGCCCGCCCTTTAGTTCCCGCGTGGTTGCACCTGTCCCAGCGCCAACGCTACCCAAAGAGAAATCTCTGGAAACGTTTGCAAGCGCTTCCTTTCCGAGACGTTTATAAGGATTGTCATCCCAATTCTTGTCGCCGCCATTAAGTAAATCATTCAAGATGGCGCCCGGAACGATCGGCACGAACTGGTCGCCGATAGGGAAGCCGCGACCCATATTTCGTAATTCGTCGCATACGCCCGACGGGGCATCCAGCCCAAAAGCAGAACCACCTGACAAAACCAGTGCATCAGCTTCCTGAACAAATTTATCAGGTGACAGCAAATCCGTTTCACGCGTACCGGGCGAGCCCCCCATAATGTCAACGGCAGCTATGAACGGAGTTTCACCGAACAATACAGTGGTGCCGGATTTCAACTGATCATCCTGCGCGTTGCCGACCAATATACCTTCGACATCAGTGATCAGATTACGTGGACCTACCTTCATATGCAGCGCCCTCCGTCAACTTCCATGGCGACGCCTGTGATCATGCTGGCCTCTTCGGAGCAAAGGAAACAGGCAGCGTTGCCCATGTCTTCAGGAGTCGAGAACCGACCGATCGGGATGGTTGCGATGAATTTGGCGCGGATTTCGGGGGTGTCCCCGCCCATGAAGGATTTCAGCAGCGGGGTTTCGCCGGCCACCGGATTGATGGCGTTCACGCGAATGCCTTTGGGGGCCAGTTCAACTGCCATGGCCTTGGTCGCGGTTATCATCCAGCCCTTCGAGGCGTTATACCAGTTCAGATTTGGCCGAGGGCTGACTCCCGCCGTTGACGCGACATTCAGGATCACGCCAGTGTTGCGGGATTTCATGTGCGGGACGATATGTTTGGCGGTCAGGAAAACAGATTTTGCGTTAACGGCCAGCACGCGGTCGAATTCTTCTTCGGTTACGTCTTCAAGCGGCGTCGGAAGGTGAGTGATGCCAGCGTTGTTCACCAGGATGTCGATGTGGCCCATCTCGGCAATTGCTGCATCGGCCATCGCCTTAACGCTTGCCGAGTTCGCAACGTCAACAGTACAGGCAATAGCGCCCGTTGCGGCGGCCATCTCTTGTGCCGCATCGCCGTTAATGTCGGCAATCATCACGGTTGCACCCTCAGCAATGAACTTACGGACAATACCAGCGCCAAAACCCGATGCTCCACCCGTTACGATGGCCGTTTTCCCTGAAAGCCTCATGGTTTCTCCTGTCTGTTTACTCGATGGTGGCACCGTTACCGCCTGCGTGCAAGCTCTCTGTATAGGGCTTCGTAGGATACGCCGATTTCGTCCGCAATCCGATGCCAGAGACCCCTTTTTGGTAAGATATCGTCGTTCCAGACCAGCCACGCGTCCAGCCTGTCGGCAACGCGGCGCAATGACAGGATTTCGGCGCGGCGGCGGGCGCGTTGGACTTCGGATGCGAGGTGCACGTTAAGGGCGCGGGCGACGGTTGGGTCGGTTTCTAGCAGGGATTGAACATCGGCGCGTTTGAAAACGGCAAGGGTCGAGCGTTCGACAGCGACAGCCGCGCAGTGGTAGGCGGTTGAATTTAACGAGGCTTCGGCGAGGACGGCGCCCGAGTTGGCACGCTGCAAAATCACGCCGGTTCCGTCTGCTTGACGCCGCAGCAGGTGTACCTCGCCAAATTGGACGCTGAAGAACGCGGTTACGGGATCTTCGCGCTCGAATATCAACGCGCCCGCCGGAAATTCGCGCATCTTGTGACTTAGACGCAAAATTTGAGTGAAAAAGTTCTCTAACATGATTGCTATCATGTTTTAGGTGGCGGGAACATGCAATTAGAATTGTGAAATTATCGCTCAGGAGAATACCATGATACGCCCGTTAATCCTTATAACGCTGCTTGCTACGCCTGGTTTTGCGCAGGACCATACTGCTGGAATGGTTCATAGTGTCCACGTTGCAGGGATGTCCGCGATTGAAATTACGCAACCCGGGC
Source organism: Paracoccaceae bacterium (assembly GCA_050256375.1). Lineage (GTDB taxonomy): Bacteria > Pseudomonadota > Alphaproteobacteria > Rhodobacterales > Rhodobacteraceae > NORP23. Next base: position 3,671 of record JBBWVU010000030.1, read on the forward strand.
AGTCGGCTTTTGAGGCAATTGAAGAAATCGTTATGGCGTTGGATACGAACCCTATGACGGATTGGTCCAAGGTGAATATCGGCGGATTGCGTGAGCATCTGCGTGATATGGAGCTGGTATTTACCGAGGCCGAAGTTGCCACGCAGGACGTGGCCGGTGGCCTGCGGTTTAACGTAACGGGTGACGGGCGCGTGCGTGATGCGATCCGCAATATGATGCTGGCGCATGCGGGTGTTATGGACGGGGTGGATGGCTGGGCTTACGCCGCCGAGGAACATCCAGAGGGGGCGATCCTGACGGTTTTGGTGCCGCCGCGCCAGCTGGATCGCCTGAAGGCGCTGGGGTTCTTTGGCGTTATGGCAACGGGGATGCATCATCAGGATCATCACTGGGCGATGGCGTCTGGAGGTAGCCCGCACATGTGATTTCATTGTGTCCCGTTAACCGTGATGGGCCGCGACCGTCTTGAGAACCGAGAAACCGTATAGCGCTTCAAAACCTTTCTCGCGGCCGTGACCGGATTTTCCGACGCCGCCAAACGGCAATTCGACGCCACCGCCTGCGCCGTAGTTATTGATGAAAATCTGACCGGAGCGGATCGCCTTGGCCATCCGCATTTGCCGTGCACCGTCGCGAGTCCAGATGGAGGCGACTAGGCCGTAGGCGGTGTTGTTGGCGATTTTTATCGCGTCTTCCTCGGTTTCGAAGGGGATGATTGCTTGTACGGGGCCGAAGATTTCGTTTTGGGCCAATGGGTCGTCGGGGTCGATACCGCTGAAAAGCGTTGGGGCGAAGTAGTGGCCACCTTTGGGGGCCGTGCCCACGATGGTCGCTTGTGCAAGGATGCGGTCGGGGTTGGCGGCGCTCACAAACCCCTCGACTATTTCTTTTTGGCGGGCGGAGATCAGAGGGCCGACGTCTAGGTCGTCAATTGCGGGGCCGACTTTCAGGTCGCGATACCGCGCGGCCATCATTTCGCTGAGTTTTTCGTAAATTCCACGCTGCATCAGGATGCGTGACGACGCCGAGCATGTTTGTCCGGCGTTCTGCACGCCAGCGTTCACGAGGAACGGCAACGCGGCGTCCAGATCGGCGTCATCGAACACGATTTGTGGGGACTTCCCACCGAGTTCCAACGTTACGGGCACAATCGCGTCGGCGGCGGCTTTTTGGATCAACGAGCCAACGCCGACCGAGCCGGTGAAGGAGATATGGTTGATGTCGGGGTGTGATGATAACGCCGCGCCTGCTTCTTCGCCGAGGCCGGGAACGACGTTTAATGCCCCTGCTGGAAGGCCTGCTTCCTCGGCTATTTTGGCGAAGGCCAGTGCGGTTAAACAGGCTTCCTCGGCTGGTTTTAGAACTGCGGCGTTGCCCATGGTTAAGGCCGCGCCGACGGAGCGCCCTATGATCTGCATCGGGTAATTCCACGGCACGATATGCGCGGTGACGCCATGAGGTTCGCGCAGGGTGTAGACGGTGTATCCGTCGAGATAGGGGATGGTTTCGCCGTGGATTTTATCGGCAGCACCGCCGTAAAATTCCATGTAGCGCGCCAAGGCGATCGCGTCTGCACGGGCTTGCTTCAAAGGCTTGCCTACATCAGCAGCTTCGAGGCGCGCCAACATGTCTCCGCGTTCAAGCACCAACTGCCCGATGCGGGTCAGGATGCGCCCGCGTTCAACGGCAGTTTTGCGGCCCCATTCGCCTGACAGAGCGGTCTGTGCCGCTTGTACGGCGGAGTCCACGTCGGCGCGTTGACCGCGGGCTATGCGTGCGATCTCAGTGCCGTCGGAAGGATTTTCGAGCGCCAATGTCTCGGCCCCCGTGGGTGCCACCCATTCCCCACCGATGAAGCATTTCGAGGCGTCGAACCACAGGTCATTTTGAACGGGCATCAGATATTTTCCTTCTCAAGCGCGTCTTGCAGCGACGGCGCGGCAGCTATCAGGGTTTTGGTGTATTCGTGTTGCGGGTTGGCAAAAACGGCTTCGGTTTCGCCGTGCTCGACGATCTCGCCAGATTTCATCACCATAACGCGATCGGTCACCGAGCGCACTACCGAAAGGTCGTGGCTGATGAACAGATATGACAGGTTGAGACGGTTGGACAGATCGGCCAGCAGGTCCAGAATTTGGGCACGGATAGAGACGTCGAGCGCCGAGACGGCTTCGTCCAGAATTATCAGGTCGGGTTTGATAATCAGGGCACGGGCGATGGCAATGCGCTGACGTTGACCACCGGAAAACTCGTGGATGTATTTATCAGCGTCCGAGGCCTGCATGCTTACTTCGGCCAGCGCGCGTTTAACGGCGCTTCGGCGTTCCGCTCCCTTGGGTTCGTCGTCCAGAAGATGCAGCGGTTCGGCGACCAGTCGAGCAACTTTGTGTCTTGGGTTGAAGGAACCGTAGGGGTCTTGAAACACCACCTGCATTTTACGGCGCAGGTCACGAGACATGTGGGTTCCGGCCTCCACTGGTATGTCGTGGATACGGATTTCGCCGCCTTGCAGCGCCTCGAGCCCGAGGATTGCGCGGGTCAGGGTGGACTTACCACATCCGCTTTCACCGACCAGCCCGAGGTTCTCACCGTTGTGCAGAACAAAGCTTACATCGTTGACGGCACGGAAGTTTTGCGGTTTGCCGAATACGGATTTACGCGGCAGGGTGTAGTCGCGAATGGCGTTGCGGACTTCCAACAGCGGAGTTTCGGCTGAGCGCTCGTCGCCCTTTTCGGGGACGTGGCTGGAGGCCGCGAAGAGGGCTTTGGTATAGGGGTGTTTCATGTTGCGGAACAGGGGGTGCGTTTCACCGGATTCTACCACCTCGCCGTCTTTCATGATGACGATATGATCGGCCACTTCGGCCACAACGCCTAGGTCGTGGGTGATAAGCATCAGGCACATGCCATCCTCGGCAACCAATTGTTTCAGCAGGTCGAGAATTTGGGCTTGGGTGGTGACATCGAGTGCGGTTGTCGGTTCATCCGCGATCAGCAGTTTAGGGCGGAGCGCAATGGCCATGGCGATGACGACGCGTTGGCGTTGGCCACCGGAAAGTTCGTGCGGGTAGCGGGTTAGCGGGAACTGACCTGCAGGCAGGCCGACGCGATTGAGGATGTCGCGGGCGATGACGTTTGCTTTTGCGCGGTTGACATTTCCGTGTATCAGTACGGTTTCCGCAACTTGCGCGCCGATTGTTTTAACGGGGTTCAGGGCCGTCATCGGTTCCTGGAAAATCATGCCGATGTCGTTGCCGCGAATGGCGCACATTTCGGGTTCGGATTTGGATAGCAGGTCTTGACCGTCGAGGATGATTTTACCGCTGACCTCGGCCCCTGTGGGCAGCAAGTTCATCACGGAAAAGGCAGTCATGGATTTGCCGGAGCCGGATTCACCGATCACACCGATGATCTCGCCTTTGGCTGCGCTCAGCGCTACATCTTTCAGGATTTCGGTGCCGTAGATCGACAGGTTCAGGTTTTCGATTTGCAGGAAGCTCATGTACGGGACCGCCGTAGTCTTGGATCCAGCAGGTCGCGCAATCCGTCGCCCATCAGGTTCAGGCCCAGCACCGTTAGCACGATCGCCATACCCGGGAAGATGGCGAGGTGCGGGGCGAAGCTGATCATGGTTTGGCTTTCAGCCAACATGCGGCCCCAGCTTGGGATCGGCGGCTGTGCGCCTAAGCCGACGTAGGAAAGGCCTGCTTCGGCCAAGATGCCCAGCGAGAACTGGATGCTGCCTTGCACGATGAGCAGGTTGAGGATGTTTGGCAGTATGTGCTCGATGGATATGCGGGTAGGGTTTTTACCAGCTACGCGGGCAGAGAGAACGAAATCCCGGGTCCAGAGGCTTAGCGCTGCGCCGCGTGTCAACCGGGCGAATACGGGGATGTTGAAAATACCGATGGCGATGATCGCGTTGGTGGCGGATGGGCCGAAAACGGCTGTAATCATGATGGCGATTAGCAGCGCGGGGAAGGCGAAAACGAGGTCGTTGGTGCGCATTATCACCTCGTCCAGCAGGCTGTCTTTGCGGGCGGCGGCGGCGAGACCGAGGGGGACGCCGAGGATGATACCGATGCCCACCGCGACGACTGCTACGGCGATGGAGGTTCTGGCCCCCACCATGATCATCGCGAATATGTCACGACCGAAGTGGTCGGTGCCAAACCAGTGTTCCGCTGAAGGTTTTTGCAATTTGTGGGGGATGTTGAGTTTGGTTACGTCGAACGGTGTCCACAGGAAGGAAATTAGGGCGGCGCCTATGAAAATCGCGGCGAGGGCGGCTCCGATCATAAAACTGCGGTGTCGCAGGGCGGCTTTTAAGAATTGCATTAGCTGCGCCCCCGTAATCTGGGATCAACGGCGGCGTAGGCTATGTCTACGAGGAAAGTCACAAGGACCACGGCGAAGACCAGCAGCATGACCACGCTCTCGACTACAATCAGGTCGCGTTGCGAGATACTTTGGAACACCAGACGGCCAAGGCCGGGCAGGAAGAAGACGTTCTCAATGATGATTGCACCTGCCATGAGGAACGAGAATTGCAGGCCAATTATTGTTAATACGGGAATCATGGCGTTGCGAAGCGCGTGTTTCCACATTGCTTGGCGTTTGGTTAATCCTTTGGCGCGGGCGGTGCGGATGAAATCTTCGTTCATGGTGTCGATCAAGGCGGATCGCATGACGCGGGCAAGGATCGACGCTTGTGGCAGAGCCAGTGCGATTGCTGGCAGGGTCAGGGCTTTGAGGCCGACAAACAGCCCTTTGTCCCAACCGGGGAAGCCGCCCGCCGAGAACCAGCGCAAGTTGATCGCGAAGAAGGCAACCAGCAGCATTGCAAACCAGAAGTTCGGCACAGCGACGCCCAACTGCGTTGCGCCCATTATTGACACATCAGTGCCAGAGCCGCGCCGCGAGGCCGCAAGGATACCCGCAGGGAATGCGATTAAAGTCGAAAGCGTGAGGGCGTAGATCGCGAGGGGCAGAGAAATCATTATGCGGTGACCGATCATGTCCACGACCGGTGTGCGATAGGTGTACGAAATGCCGAAATCACCCGTTAACATTCCGGTAACCCACGTGATGTAGCGTTCCATGGCCGAGACGTTCAGGCCCAGCTCTTCGCGCAAGGCCGCGACCGTGTCGGGTTGAGCGTTGATGCCAAGCATGTAGGAGGCGGGGTCTCCGGGGACGACCTCGATTGCCAAAAATATCACAACACTTGCGGCCAACAAGCTGAGGCCAAGGGATAGCAATCGTTTCAGCGAATAGCGGAGCATGGGAACCGGATTTTAAGAGAAAAAGGGCAGAGGCGAATGAACGCCTCTGCCGATTGATTTAGTCGTTCCAGTAAACGGCCGTCAGGTCTGTTGCCTGTGTTGGCGCGTTCTGCCAGAGACCGACGATATTGGCGTTCGCCACTGTCGTGCTGGCCAATTGGAACAGATAGCCGTTGACGTAATCGTCCGCGATCATCTGCTGTGCCGCTTTCACGATCGTGGAACGGTTGGCCGGATCGGTGGCCGCGTTCAAATCCTCCATCAACTGCTGGAATGCCGCGCTGTCGTACTGGAAGTAGTATTCGGGGCGGGCATAGATGCCGATGTCCATAGGCTCGGTATGCGAGACGATGGTTAGGCCGAAGTCATAGCCACGGAACACTTGTTCCAGCCATTGCGCCCATTCCAGATTGCTGATCTCGACGTTAATGCCAACTTCACGCAATTGCGCGGCGATGATCTCGCCACCACGACGTGCATAAGATGGAGGTGGCAGTTTCAGCGTGGTTTCAAACCCGTCAGGATAACCCGCTTCGGCCAACAACGATTTCGCCAGTTCAGGGTCGTAGTTCGACTGGCCTGTCAGATCGATGTAATCGGGGTTATGCGGTGCAAAGTGCGTACCGATAGGTGTGCCTAGGCCAAACATTGCCCCGTCGATGATCGCCTGACGGTCGATTGCGTGAGACATGGCCTCACGGACCTTCACGTTATCAAACGGTGGCATCTTGTTGTTTGTCGAGAGGATAGTTTCCCCTTCGGTCGAACCAACGAGCACTTGGAAACGCGAGTCTGCTTCGAATTGCGGCAGGTTTTCCGGCGCTGGATAGCCCGGGAAGGCGTCTACGTCCTCGGCCATAACGGCTGCGAATGCTGCGACGGGGTCCGAGATGAACTTGAATGTTGCGCTATCCAGACGTGCTGGCGTGCCCCAGTAATCAGGGTTCTTGGTGATCGAGATACTGTCACCCTGCACCCAGTTCGTAAACGTGAACGGGCCAGTGCCAACAGGATGCGTTTTGGCGTCAGCGATGGATTCAGGTGCCACGATAACCGCATCTCCCCAAGCCAAGTTGAACAAGAACGCACCGTTTGGTGCAAACAAAGTCACGCGAACTGTTGTCGCATCAACCGCATCAACGGTTGAGATACCCGCGAACAGTGCTTTTTGAGCGTTTGTCGAATCTTCTGATCTTGCGCGGTCCAACGAGAATTTCACGTCTTCGGAATCCATCGATGTACCGTCGTGGAACATAACGCCCGAATGTAGGCTGAAAGTGTAAACCAAACCATCGTCAGAAATCGTCCAGCTTTTGGCTAACGCGGGCAAAATCGCGCCCGTTGCGTCAAAGCGAGTCAACCCTTCGTAAATATTCGCGTAAACTACGCTGTCGATCGCACCAGCAGCGGCACCCGTCGGGTCCAAATGCGGTGGTTCAAGCTGCATACCGATGGTGATATCTTTGGTTTCCGCACCGGCCATTCCGGTGGTGATTGCCAAAGCACTGGCCATCGCCAGCTTCATAGTCAGATGTTTCATCATTTCCTCCACAGTTTTATTGAGGCCGTCGGGCTAATTGCCCTGATTTGTTAACAACTCTGCCAAAGCTAACCCCATAACTTTAGCGGAGTCCATCATATCTTGCACTGCAACATATTCGTCCGGCTGGTGTGCAAGGTCCAGAATCCCCGGTCCGTAAGCGATACAATTCTTCATGCGCCCGATCCGGTCGATATGTTTTTGGTCATACGTACCGGGCGAAATAACGTATTCGGGCGACTTGCCCAGCACATGTTCTATGGCGCGAGTGACGGTCGTAACAACGGGCGCTCTTTTATCGGTCATACTGGGCTGAACCTCGTGCATATCGCGGATATCATACGAGAACTTGTCGCGCTCGGCCTGCACCTTCTCTAGAAGGGACCGCATTTCCTCGCGCACGTCCTCTAGGTTTTCTTCTGGCAAAAACCGTCGGTCAATTATCATTTTGCAACTGTCTGGTACGCAGGGCGCAGGCAGGCCGGTATAGCCAGCCTCTGGCACTGACTCACCACCATGGATCGAGTTGATGTTGAGGGTAGAATTCTTGGCCCCATCCGGAATTATCGGCAACTCCGAACGCCGATTTGCCAATGCTGGGAACAAATTCGTTTCCATTTCGTTAATCACAGCCCCCATATGCCGCACTGCACAATCGCCCAAAAACGGCATGGAGCCGTGCGCAATCCGCCCGTGCGTCTCGATTTCGGCCCACCAGACCCCGCGATGGCCAAGGCAAATGCGGTCTTTGTGCAACGGTTCGGGGATGATGACGTGTTGAACACGTTCAGGCGTAAAGAACCCTTTTTCGGCCAGATAAGCGACACCACCGAAACCTCCGGTTTCTTCGTCCGCAGTGCCGGATATTTCGATGGCACCGGAATAGTCAGGCCATGTGTCCAAGAACGCCTCTACCGCGATGATCGAAGTGGCCAGCCCACCTTTCATATCGCAGGCCCCACGTCCGTAAATCTTACCGTCCTGCAACTCGCCGCCGAAGGGGTCGAAGGTCCAGCCCTGCCCGACTTCGACGACATCAATGTGGCTGTTGAAATGCACACACTCACCTGAATGCACCCCCTCATGACGGGCAACCACATTCCAGCGCGGATATTTATCGCTGTCACCGGGGGTTCCAAACGCGCGCACCAACTCGATGTTGAAACCACGGTCAAACAAACGCCGTGCCAGGTACTCGCAAATTTCTAGATAGTTATGACCGGGTGGATTCAACGTTGGGATGCGGATCAAATCCTGGGTAAGCGCAACAAGATCGTCGCGGGTATTCTCGATCCGCCGGGTAAACTCGCCAACTTTGCCCGTTTGAGCGTCCACTCCATACCCCTTAAATATCTCTGGTTATCAAACAATTAAACTGATCTACTATGCTGACAGTATGAGGCCCACCGCGTCATTGCAGCAATACGGTAGAAATACGGATGGTAATCGACCTCTATACGAATCTGGCGTTCGAGCATGCTCCGATAGGAATCGCGCTGACCGAAAACCGGTTTATCAAGACCTGCAACCAGACGTTTGCGGACATGTTCGGCTATAAGCGCGGACAACTGTTGAACCAGTCTTTCCGCATGCTTTACGAAACCACCGGCGAGTTCGATGCAATTCGAGACATCGGCCTGACTCCGCTTCGCGAAACAGGCAACTATACCGACGAACGCTTGATGCTGCGCCGCGATGGCACAATGTTCTGGTGTCGATTTTGCGCCCATACGCTGACGCCGGATGATCCGTTGGGGCAAACGGTGTTAACTTTCGCCGACATTTCGGAAACTCACCACACGATCAGCCTGACACCACGAGAACGGCAAGTTGTAATGCTGCTGCGCAAAGGTCGAACCAGCAAAGAGATCGCGCGAAGCCTGTCCATCTCGCCCCGAACGGTCGAGGATTACCGCGCCACCCTGCTCGCGAAATTCGAGGTCAGGAACGTCGCGGAGCTGCTGGCACATTTAGTCGGGAACGACCTGACTTAGGTTAACTACCGCGCGATTGTTTTTCGATGATACCGGAGGTGCCATCGCGGCGTTCTAGCTCGGCTAGAACGTCGTCCCATTTCACCCCGCGCGAAGACAGCATTACCAGCAGGTGAAACAACACGTCGGCTGCCTCTTCGGTCAGGTTCTTGGGATCGTCCTTGGCAGCAGCGATAATCGCCTCGATGGCTTCTTCGCCAAACTTCTCGGCACATTTATATGGGCCACGCGCAAACAGCTTGGCTGCATACGAGTTTTTTTCGTCGCCACCTTTGCGGCTTTCGATTGTCCGCGCTAGGCGGGTCAGGACATTTGCCATTATAATCTTACCGGCACGCCGGCCTCTTGCATAAATTCTTTTGCTTCACGGATTGTATAGTCGCCAAAATGAAAAATGGAAGCCGCTAGGACTGCTGACGCGTGTCCCTCAACGACTCCATCCACAAGGTGTTGCAAGTTCCCCACACCACCCGAGGCGATTACAGGCACTGTAACTGCATCTGCAATGGCACGCGTTAACGGCAGGTTAAAGCCAGCGCGCGTTCCATCTCGATCCATCGAGGTTAACAAAATCTCGCCGGCGCCCTTGCCGACCGCCAGTTTGGCGAATTCGATCGCGTCGATGCCTGTTGCTTGGCGACCGCCATGGGTGAAAATCTCCCATTTACCGGGTGAAACCGTCTTTGCGTCAATCGCGACAACTATGCATTGGTTACCAAACTTGTTGGCACTGTCCATGATTACATCAGGGTTAGCCACCGCCGCCGAGTTGAACGAGACTTTGTCTGCCCCTGCCAATAACAGTTTCCTAACATCCTCGGGCACTCGAACCCCGCCACCAATCGTTAACGGCATAAAACATTGCTCGGCTGTGCGCGAAACCAGATCATACATCGTCCCGCGATTTTCAACCGTCGCAGCGATATCGAGAAAGCACAACTCGTCCGCACCAGCCGCATCGTAAGCCTTGGCGGATTCCACCGGATCGCCAGCATCGATCAGATCGACGAAGTTCACGCCTTTGACGACACGTCCATCTTTGACGTCTAAACACGGAATAATACGGGTCTTAAGCATAAACATGCCCCTGCGTTTAAATTCACACCTTACTTAAACCAGCACCCGCTTCGAGGCCAGCCCCAAGCACCCGACTAGCCTTTCAGAAAACCCGCCGCCTCGGCCACATCAATCGCCCCGTCATACAATGCCCGACCAGAAATCGCCCCGTTAAGCGGAGCACCGCATTCTTTCAGCGCCTTAAGATCGTCCATCGAGGAAACCCCGCCGGATGCGATCACCGGAATACTCACCGCATTCGCTAATGCCGCCGTAGCTACAACATTCGGTCCCTGCATCGCTCCGTCACGGTCAATGTCTGTATAGATGATTGCCGCAACGCCAGCATCTTCGAATTTTTTCGCCAAGCCCAGCGCTGTTACATCCGTCGTCTCGGCCCAGCCCTCAACCGCAACCATACCGTTACGTGCGTCGATACCTACCGCCACTTTGCCGGGGAACAGACGGGCGGCCTCGTTCACCAGTTCCGGATCACGCACCGCAACAGTCCCGAGGATCACGCGCGCCAAACCTTTGTCGAGCCACCGCTCTATCGTAGCAATATCGCGAATTCCGCCACCAAGTTGCGCTGGGATATCACAGGCCTTCAGGATCGCCTCGACAGATTCGGCATTCACCGGCTCTCCCGCAAACGCGCCGTTCAGATCCACCAGATGTAACCATTCACAACCCGCTTGTTGAAACTCCAAAGCCTGCGCGGCGGGGTCGTCGCTGAACACGGTGGCTTGGTCCATCTCGCCCTTAAACAGGCGCACGCAGTTGCCGTCTTTCAAGTCGATTGCAGGGTAAAGGATCATCCGGACATCTCCATTCTCAGGTTCGCGGGTCTGATACCGCGTATGCCACCTGACTTAAAGTAAATGTTGACCTTTGCCGAGCTAATCGGGTGGAATACGGAAAACAACAGGAGGAAATAATGAAAAAACTACTACTTGCTCTGGCTCTAGCTATTCCGACACTGGTAAATGCTGAAGTCCTAACTGGCGTTTACCAAACCGAACCGGGTGATTCCGGCGGGGTGCTACACGTACAAATGGCTGCTTGCGCAGACGACCCTGCCCTGACTTGCGGCACCATCATCCGCGCTTATTCGGCCGACGGGACACAAGACAACGAGTACCAACATCTAGGTAAACCTATAGTTTGGGCGATGGTAGACGTTGGTAACGGAAAATGGGCAAAGGGTAAAATTTGGGCTCCGGATCGAGATAAAACCTATTCGTCCAAGATGGCATTGAACGGTAATTTCTTGTCGGTAAAAGGCTGTGTGGCGTTCATATGCAGGAACCAAAACTGGATTGTCGTTCCTTGATCGACCCAACTAACCATCGCACTTAACGCAGAACCCGCGCTGCAATCTCGCGGGTTCGGCTGAACACCGCTTCGGACCCATACGGAGCATTCACAAGCGCAAGGCCGCTGCCAGTCATGCCTTCGTTATCCTTTAAATCGAAGGACACCTCGTCAACTAGATGCGGCAGGCGTAGCGCGGCAAGCATTTCTTTGTGCCGTGCGGCCTTGAGAATCGGATACCAGATCATCACGGTCGCCTCTGGCCATTTTGCAATCAGTTTACGCGTGAACTCGGCCACTTGCAGGTATTCGGCTTTCACCTCATAAGACGGATCAATCAGCACAAGCCCCTTGCGCGGCTTTGGCGGAGAAATCGCCATAATGCCCTCGTATCCGTCGCGGTGATGGATCGCGGCCTCGCCTTCCAGATTGACACTCAGGGCTTTGTATTCGGCGGGGTGCAGCTCCATCAGGTGCATTTTATCGACTTCCCGCATCAACGCCGCCGCGATTGCTGGGGAACCGGGGTATGCTGTATCGCCGTACATCTGTCGGATGAATTTAACGGCGTCCGTAAATGGGCCGTCGGGCAGTTTGATCTTGGCGATGCCCTCGTCCGCCTCGCCGGTTTTGGCGGTTTCATCTGATGCCAAATCATACAACCCCCGCCCCGCATGGGTTTCCATATAGGTAATGCCGCGCGGCTTGCGCGTGAGCAACGTCAGCAGTTCTGCAAGCGCGATGTGCTTGTGCAGGTCAGCAGGTCCACCAGCGTGGTATGCGTGTTGATAAGATAACATATGGTGTGGCTAACGGATTGATACGATCAGGTCCATTGCGAAATTAATTTGAACAATGGCCCAATTGAATGTGGCTTGTTTGTATTACTTAACGGAACTACAAGAATCGTGTTAAGGATTCCGAAATAGGAACCAAACGAGGGGAAGCCGTCGCAAAAACCGCCACGGCACAATAGCGAGAGTTAAATAAAATGAAAAAATCTATAGCAGAAGTCATCGGGACGTTTGGGCTGGTTTTCTTTGGTTGCGGTACAATCCTGTTCATGGTGGGTGACGTTGGTCTGATCGGTGTCAGTTTCGCATTTGGCCTTGCCGTTGTCGCAATGGCTTACGGTTTAGGCCCCATATCTGGTGCCCATCTTAATCCTGCCGTTAGTCTTGGTGTGATGATGTCAGGGCGTATGAGCACTGGCGAAATGCTCCAATACTGGGCCGCGCAGGTTGTTGGTGGCCTGATTGCAGCTGTCGTGCTTATGGCGATGGGTGCAGATGTTGGTGCTGCTTCCACAACTGTGGGCGAATCCGGTATGCTGGCAGCAGTTATCTTTGAATTAGTCGCGACGTTCATGTTTGTGACGGTAATTCTGGGCGCGACACAAAAAGGCGCACCATCTTCGATGGCTGGTCTCGCGATCGGTTTAACGCTTGTGTTGATTCACTTGGCAGGCATTAAAGTTTCAGGCGCTTCTGTGAATCCTGCACGCTCCATCGCGACGAACATCTTCAACCCTGACTTAATCGCGGATTTGTGGATATATATTGTTGCACCGCTTGTGGGTGGTGCGATTGCCGGTATTGCACATAAAGCAGGCATAACAAGCGCAGACGAATAGATTGCGGCACCAGTTTTCATCTGTGGAAACGCGAATTAATTGAATCAGAACCGGAGCGCACAAAAGTGCTCCGGTTTGGTCTGACAAGCTTGACTCCCCCTTCCAAACCCCTATAACGCCGCCATCCGGCACCGCAAGGTGCAGGTCAATTGGTGTTTGTGGCCCTCGCAAGGGGACGCCTGTCACCCGGGCCAATAATGGCAAGGGGAAGGAAAGCACCTTTCAAAAATTGAAAGGATCCAGCCGTGACTAAACGTACAGCTGCCAAGTATAAACTCGATCGTCGTATGGGCGAAAACATTTGGGGTCGCCCCAAATCTCCAGTAAATCGTCGTGAATATGGTCCGGGCCAACACGGTCAGGCTCGTAAGCAAAAACTGTCCGACTTCGGTACACAGTTGCGCGCCAAGCAGAAGCTTAAAGGTTACTACGGCGACATCACCGAGAAACAGTTCCGTCGCATCTTCGGTGAAGCCGACCGCGTAAAAGGCGATACAGGTGCGAACCTTATTGGTCTTCTGGAACGTCGTCTGGACGCAGTTGTTTACCGCGCCAAATTTGTGCCGACAGTTTTCGCAGCGCGTCAGTTCGTGAACCACGGTCACGTGACTGTAAACGGCAAGAAAGTGAACATCGCTTCCTACCGCGTTAAAGAAGGCGACGTGATCGCTGTTCGTGAAAAATCCCGCCAGATGGGTCTGGTCATGGAAGCGCAGGCATCAGCCGAGCGTGATACGCCTGAGTACCTAAACATCGACACAAACAAACTCACTTGTGAGTTCGTTCGCACACCTGGTCTTTCAGACGTGCCATATCCGGTAATGATGGAACCAAACTTGGTGGTGGAATTCTACGCGAAAAACTAAGGTTTTTCGTCATGCCGAAATTGGAAAGGGCTGTACCGTTGGTACGGCCCTTTTTCGTTAGGCGAAGCCTTCCAGCCGGTCCAATCCGAATGGCAACAATGCTTCTGGCATTTTCCCTTCGCATATACCCGCAGCCATAAGGCTACCGATTGCAGGTGCGAGGGTGATGCCGCTGTGGGTGGCTATTACAAACAAACCTTCGGAACCGGGTAATGGCCCTGCGATGGTTTTACCGTCTTCTGGATATGCCCGCACGCCGATTGCTAACTTGCAATTATCTATCAGGTGTTCTCCGGCGAATTCCGGTATCACCTTTCGTGTTCGCTTCAGCAGTTCGATGCTACAGTCTCGTAAATTTTCCGGCGATTGGTCTTCGATAACCAAACCATCGATATCATCAGACCCTATCCGTAGGCCGCCATTGAAATCAGGCAAGATGTGCAGCTCTGCCGGTCCGTCCATATAGACCAGATGTTGAAGCAACCCCTTCTCAACAGGCGGTGTCGTTAACAACAACCCCGGAACTTTTCGCACTGGAAACCGCGTTGCAAACCCGTCGTAACCAGTGAGTGCCCCCAAAACCTCGGGGGTGTTCGGGCCTGTTGCGACAATCAGATTGGGCGTTTCCATATTGCCCGATGTCGTGGTTATGCCGGTTACCACACCATCATCATCTGCGTGGATCTCTTGGGCCGTGCAATTCTCGAATATCTCGCCACCCATTTCGACGATCTCGCCTGCCAGAAAATGGACGAACCGTTTGGCATCAATTTTCTTGTCGGTCGGTGTGTGAAGGGCTTCGGCATCGTTTGGGAAGTTCATCCGCGGTTCCATCAACCGTAATGCTGCACTGTCGAGCCAGTCGCATGGGTAGCCAAATCCTTCCAATGATCGCGCCTGCTCCTGCATCGCGGAATAGTCTGAAATTGCAGATTTTTGCACGACGCCCAAGGCACCGATTGAAAGCAGTCCTAACTTCTCTGGCCCATATTCCTTCAATAGGTCATCGTAAATATCTACCCCGAACGCATTCAAACGGTGATATGCCTCGTCCGACACCTTGGTGCTGGCGTTGATCCACGAAAAATTATTGGCCGTGGTGCCGCAGCCCAACGCACCCTTCTCGACAACCGCCACCTTTTTGCCTTTGCGCGCAAGATAGAACGCAGCGGTGCAACCGATTATTCCGCCGCCAATTATGATCGCATCAAATTTCATCTGTTGTCCTGACGTCATCTACAATGGCAACGGGCGTTGTTCTTCTATCGCTTCCATCGCGAAATACGAGGTTACCGAGTCCAGTTCCACCTTCGAAATCAGGCGTTGGTAGACGCGGTCGTAGCTGGCCATATCTTCGGTCACGACTTTCAGCATGTAGTCATAATCGCCACCAATACGGAAGAAATCGATTACTTCAGGGATGGTGGAGACATGCGTGCGAAAGCTCTGCAGCCACCCTGCCGAGTGGTGGCGCGTTCGAAGCATCACGAAGACTACCAGCCCTAGCCCCAGCTTTTGCCGGTCTAGTTGGATGGTGGAGCCGGTGATGATCCCCTCGGCATTCAAAACCTGCAGGCGGCGCCAGCATGCGTTCTGGGATAGACCGACTTTGTCCGCCAACTCCCGCTGTGAAATGGAGGAGTCGATTTGCAACGCTGCGAGCATCATTTTATCAATTTGATCGGGTTTATGGTATTTCATTCGATCATTTGACACAGTAAGTACTGAATTAGCAATGTTAATGATAATGTAATTTGGTGAAATACCGCATAATTTCCTCCCAAAGGAGATTACTATGACCCTACAAGTATTCCGCAATACGCTAAACGTATCCAACCCAACTGAATTTCTGCGCGATGGACTAATCGGCGAAGGCATGATGCTGCCCGGTGGCAAGCCGTTGATCTATGCCGACTACGTTGCTTCGGGCCGTGCGTTGACGCAGGTGGAAAACTACATCACGCGGCATGTGTTGCCGTTTTATGCCAACACCCACACGGACACCTCGTTTACGGGGGCCTACAGCACCAAGCTTCGCGAAGATGCGCGGAGCGAGATCGCACGGCTTACCAAGGCCGATGAATGCTCGGTTATCTTTGCTGGGCCGGGGGCGACGGCAGGGTTGAACCGTTTGGTGGCTTTGACAGGCATCGAACAGGCTGAAAATCCGGTGGTGTTCTTGGGGCCTTACGAGCACCATTCCAACATCCTGCCTTGGCGCGAAAGCAAAGCGACAGTGATCGAAATTTCCGAGGCTGAGAGCGGCGGGCCGGATTTGATGGCGCTGGAAGCGGCGCTTAAAGAACATGCGGGTGCGGATTTGAAGGTCGGGACATTCTCGGCTGCGTCTAATGTAACGGGCGTAATTGCGGATACTGATTCGGTAACGCGGGTACTGAAGAAACACGGTGCTCTGGCGATTTGGGATTATGCAGGTGGTGCACCGTATCTTTCGATCGATATGGCAACGGGTACGGATGCCCAGAAGGATGCAGTTGTGTTGTCCGCGCATAAATTCCCCGGTGGGCCGGCGGCCTCGGGTGTGCTGATCGTGCGCGATGCGGCTGTGCGCCTAAAAACGCCAAGCTGGCCCGGTGGTGGCACCGTTGAATTCGTCTCACCGTGGGAGCATGACTATATTGACGACATCGCCACTCGCGAGGAGGCCGGAACGCCGAACGTGATCGGTGACATCCGCGCAGCGCTGGTGTTCATGGTCAAAGACTCGATCGGGCAGGATGTAATCACCATCCGCGAGCATGAACTGAACGAAATGGGGTTTGCTGGTTGGGCGGGAAATCCGTACATCACGATTTTGGGGAAAAACCTGCCGAAACGCCTACCGATATTCAGCTTCCTTGTGTCGGACGCCGAAGGCAACCAAATCCCCGCTCCAGAATTCACCCGTCTGCTAAGCGAGCGGTACGGCATTCAGGCCCGTGGCGGCTGTGCCTGTGCAGGGCCATACGGGCATCGTCTGCTGGGCATTGATCGCGAAACTTCAGACCGTCTTCGGGCGGAAATTTCGGGTGGAAATGATGCGGTGAAGCCGGGCTGGGTGCGCCTTAACTTCAGCTACTTGATGAGCAACAAGACCGCGCAGTTCATAATCGACAGTGTGGACGAGCTGACGCGGGAACTGGCGGGTAGCGGCAAGGTTTCCGCACCAAATCGGGCGGCATAGTCTTAGGCGACTGCGCAAACTTCGGTGCGGTAATCAACAAGACGATCGGTGATTGCGGCCCCGATCCAGAAGAACGTAAGCGCGATCCATGCAGTCAACGAGAGTGCCGAGCTTCCTGTGACCCCCGCGCCGATCGCGCAACCACCTGCCAACATACCACCAAATCCCATCATCGCTGCACCGCTGAGGTAGCGGCGCATACATTCGCCACTTTTGAAACCTTGCAGTTGTAGTTCGTGTGACCAAGCAGCGGACATTAAAGACCCGAGGAATACGCCGGGGATTAACCCAATGTCGAAATCTATAACGGCATCACGGCTTAGGAAAAACATTAAGGTGTCAGCCGAGGGGCCGGTGAATGTCGCGCTCTCTACTTGAACGGGATCGAAGCTGATGCCCGAGAACGCATAGGTAACCATCCAGCCCAGCGCGATGGCGAAACCAACACCGGAGGACATGAACAACACCCGTTTGCCAACTTTGTTTTCGTAAGCCACGTAAAGGGCATAAGCTGCGAAAACGGCGCCAATCAAAGCGCCCGTTCCATCGGGCAGGCCAAAGTAATTTAGTATCTGGATGTTCGCGCCGTTCGGCGTGACCCATAACCCCGCCAGATAATCACGAAGCGGCGAGAGCCAGCCGTGCAAGCTCATCTGTGCGACCACGGCAAATACCAGCCCCGAAGTCACGGCACGAAGATTGCCGGTGGCAGCCAACACCAGCAAACGGCCCGAACAGCCCCGCGCCAGCACCATGCCCGCGCCAAAAATCAACCCACCAAGTATCGCCCCCGATATGGAGCCCGTGGCCGAGAGCATCCGCGCCTCATCCAAGGATAATAGGTCTAGAAACACTGCACCTTGGGTCCAGAAAAGAGCGGTTGCGAAGGTGAGCAACCATATCGCAGTTTTCGGGCCGATGTTGCCGCGGGCGAATTCCACCGCAGCGGCGCGAAGGCAAAACCGTGAACGTTGAGCGGCGATGCCAAAGACAACGCCAACCAACAGACCAGCGGCCACGATAGCGCGATCTTCGCCTATGGTTTCCAATAGCCAGATCAGATCCATGCTGTTCTCCAATTCTATATTAGAATTATTGAATATAGAAACTCCGGCGTAACAAATTGATCTATGTCAGGTGAATCACATTTCGCTGGCCAATCCGCGAAATGCGCCGTAAATCAATCGCATGTCTATGTTTCATCACCGCCGAACCGTGTCGCTGGCTGACGCTTCTTCGCTGCCTCGCTGGCAACGGCCCATCATGTTGTTGGTGGTCATGGCAGCGGCTCTGCCCTTGGCGTTTTCGACATGGGTGGCATTGCTGAACAACTTCGTGATCGAGGCTGCCGGCTTCGACGGAGTTGGCATCGGCTGGCTGCAATCCGTGCGCGAAGTTCCGGGATTTCTGGCGGTTGGTGTGATCGTGGTCATCATGTTTATGCGCGAACAAACGCTGGCGCTAATAAGCCTGCTGACGTTGGCGATCGCGGTCATGATTACCGGATTTTTCCCCACGGTCGGCGGGTTGCTGGTAACCACGATGATCAGTTCAATCGGGTTCCATTACTATGCAACCGTCAGTCAGTCGTTGCAGTTGCAATGGATCGATAAGGTAAGGGCTCCGCAAACTTTGGGATGGATCGTGTCTGCTGGCTCGGCGGCGGCGTTGGTGGCTTACGGACTGCTAGTGCTAAGCTGGAAGACCTTCGATCTGTCGTATAATTTCGTCTATATGATGGGCGGTGGTGCGACACTGGTAATAGTGGTGATTTGCTGGTTTGCCTATCCGAAATTTGAATCCCCGCACGCACAGCATACCAAGATGATCCTGCGGAAACGCTATTGGTTGTATTACCTTTTGCAATTCATGGCAGGCGCACGGCGGCAGATATTCGTAGTATTCGCGGCCTTTATGATGGTCGAAAAGTTCGGCTTCGAAGTGCACGAAGTTACGGCCCTGTTCCTTGTGAATTTCGCCGCCAACATGATCTTTGCCCCAATGATGGGCCACCTTATCGCCCGCGTCGGAGAGCGTAACGCGCTGGCCTTTGAATACGTCGGCCTGACGCTGGTATTCCTTGCTTACGGTGGCATATTCTTCTTTGGCTGGGGCGTGATGCTGGCAGCGGCGCTATACGTGATCGACCACTTGTTCTTCGCGTTAGCATTCGCGTTAAAAACCTACTTCCAGAAAATTGCGGACCCGAAGGATATTGCGCCAACTGCTGCAGTCTCGTTCACCATTAACCATATCGCGGCAGTGTTCCTGCCAGCGAGTTTGGGGTATTTGTGGATCACCTCGCCCACAATGGTGTTTGTGCTTGCGGCAGGGATGGCATTAACCTCACTAATGCTGGCCCTGATGATCCCGCGCCACCCAGAACCAGGTAATGAAACGATATTCTCGCGCGTTCAGGGCTTGTCCCCCATCAAATAACGCGGCCCCTGCCCCAGTTTTGCGGCTCGATCCTGCGGGTTATATAATGCACAGGTTCGCAGCGACAGGCATCCGCACCCGATGCAACCGTCCAGCTTGTTTCGCAGGTTGGTCAAAGTCTCAATCCTTTCGTCCAGCTCGGAACGGAAAGCGCGGCTGATTTTGGTCCAGTCCCGTTTGGTCGGTGTGCGCCCGTCCGGCAACGCGTCGAACTGCTGGCGTATCTGTCTGATGCTAAACCCGAATTGCTGGGCTATGTGCACGAATGACAACCGGCGGATGTCGGATCGCAAAAACCGCCGCTGACCGCCCGCGTTGCGTTCGGGGGAAACCAGCCCTTGCGTTTCATAATACCTGATGGCGGAAACAGCGATGCCCGTGCGCGCCGCCAATTGACCAATGGAGATTGTTTTTGTTAACATTTCTGTCTCTCGAATAATAATGAAAATAAACCTTGACCTAAAGTTAGGTTTAGCAATTACAAACGAAAAATCAACAATTGATTACTAAAGGAGATCACGATGAGCAGTGCAATATTGGAACATGTTAACGTAACAGTCAGCGACCCTGCGAAAAGTGCCGAGGTGCTTGGAAAGCTGTTCGGCTGGCATATCCGCTGGGAGGGCGCGGCGATTAACGGCGGTTATACTATCCATGTAGGAAGTTCGGATTCTTATGTGGCGCTGTATTCCCCAAACAGCGGACTGGACGCGAGCCCTAGCAGTTATGGCAATCTGGGTGGACTGAACCATATCGCCGTTGTGGTTGATGACCTTGATGCAACCGAAGAAAAGGTGAAGGCGGCAGGCTACACTCCGATCAACCATGCGGACTATGAACCGGGGCGGCGATTCTATTTCCACGACCATGACAACGTCGAATACGAAGTGGTTAATTACGATTAACCTATAGGCGTATCAATACCGCAGCTCTGCCAGAACGGCGAAATGATCGCTAGGGTAAACGTCATTCACAGGTTGGTTGCCAGCTAGTTGGCAGCCAACAATATGCCCCGCCCCTTTGGCCTTTGGCAGGCCTACAAAAATATAATCGATCCGGCGATCTGCCTCGAAATCCTGCGCCACATAGGGGTTGGTGTTATCCCAAGTCATTCCCGCTGTCGGGCCGCCTGCGAAATCCCATGCGTCGTGAAATGCCAGCCCCTCGACAGGGGCGGTGGTCAGGCCGTTCAGCATGCGAATTTCTTCGGCACCAGGGCTGGCGTTAAAGTCCCCGCAAAGGATTGGCGGGAATTTAAGTTTGGGTTTGCTGTCGATAAAACGGGCGATATCCGCCACTTGTTTCTGACGAATGTGGCTTTGTTCATACATCCAGTTTATATGTGTGTTGAACAGTGGGATTTTTCCGCGTGGGCCGTCAATTTCAGCATAGATGACTATTCGAGTTTCGCCAGTTTCCGCCTTGCCAAATAGCGTAGTGTGATCCGTAATATTGATCGGCCAGCGTGACAGTATAGCGTTGCCGAATCCCACATCGCCCACGTCCATGCAATTTTCATAAACGTGATGAAAACCCAGTTTTGCCGCCAGTTCCGCCGCAAAGTCTGCCCCTTCGTGATCCCAAACTTCCTGCAACGCAATCACATCGACGTCGATTTCTGCTAATGTGGTCGCAATCGCCTCGCCACGTTCTTCCCATGGACCGAAGCGCCACCAGACATTCCATGTCAGCACTTTCAGGCGGGTTTCGATCGTACCTTTTTTAGGGTGTAGATTTGTCATCATGGTGCCTCCGTTTCGAAGCACGCTAGACCAGTTTTCACGCGTGCTAAATAAAAACTTCGCGAGTTTAGCATTTTACGCTTTGGGGGACTAATCCGCTGGGTTAGAATTGGGGAAATACTACAGGAGGCCGCAATGTTCGGACTATCGAAAAAATCAGTAATCCCCTCGGGGCGTGACGCGCTTGCAGGGCGGGCGGAAGCCCTTGCGACGGATGATGTACACTTTATTAACGGCAATCCGCTGAAAGGACCGTTCCCGAACGGTTCTCAGGTGGCCGTATTCGGTATGGGTTGTTTCTGGGGTGTAGAACGAATGTTCTGGGGGCTCGACGGTGTTTGGGTCACTTCGGTCGGCTACGCGGGTGGTTCTACTCCAAACGCTACGTATGAAGAGGTGTGTAGCGGACAGACCGGCCACAACGAAGTGGTTCAGGTGGTGTTTGACCCTGCCATCATCACCTTCGAGCGCCTGTTGCAGGTGTTCTGGGAGGGGCACGATCCAACGCAAGGTATGCGGCAGGGGAATGATCGCGGCACACAGTATCGTTCCGGTATTTATGCGGATGATGCGGGGCAGTTGAAGGCAGCCGAGGCTTCACGGGATGTGTTCCAGAAACGACTGAACGATAAAGGTTTTGGTAAGATCACGACCGAGATCACGACGACCAACACTTATTACTTTGCCGAAGGGTATCACCAGCAATACCTTGCCAAAAATCCTGACGGATACTGCGGGATTGGTGGCACCGGAGTCACCTGCCCCATCGGACTGGCTTGACCTTTCGGCGGCGCGGCCCTATCCGCATCGCCAAAGGAGAAACCCATGTCCACATTCACCGCCCTGACCACGCTTAACGACAAACCCAAAGCCGAGGCCTTGGCTGAGGCGTTGGAAAGCCTTACCCCAGAACCTACAGGGGTTGGCGTTTTCGAGGTGGAGGATGGATCGGGCACGTGGGAAGTAGGCGGGTATTTCACCGAGCAGCCAGACGAGATCGGCCTAGACCTGTTGGCGGCTATGAACGGTGCAAAACCCTTCGCTGTTTCCGAACTGGCGGACCGAGACTGGGTTGCGCAGGTTCGCCGCGAATTGACTCCGGTTTACGCAGGCCGTTTTGTGGTGTTCGGAGCGCATGACCGCGATACCATCCCCTCGAACCTGATTCGCCTTGAAATCGAGGCAGCCATGGCTTTTGGCACGGGTCACCATGGGACGACACAAGGGTGTTTGCTGTCTTTGGACAAGCTGGTAACGCAAGGGATGGTGGCCAAGAATGTAGCTGATATCGGCAGCGGAACAGGCGTTTTGGCCATGGCGGCATCTGCGGTTTGGCCCTGCGCAACGCTGGCCTCAGACATCGACCCTGTTGCAACTGCGACCGCAACGGAGAACATTGCGGCAAACGGTTTCAAGGGCCGGATTTCGTGCCATACAGCAGTCGGCTTCCGTAATCCTGCGATACGGCGCGCGGGCCCGTTTGACCTGATTTTCGCCAATATTCTGGCTGGACCTCTGAAACGTCTGGCGCCGGATATGGCAGAGCATACGGGTAGCGGTTCTGTGCTGATTTTATCGGGAATTCTGAACACGCAAGCCACTGGTGTCGAGGCTGTTTACAAGGGGTGGGGCTTCCATAGGTCTGAGCGTCGCGAGATCGGCGAATGGACGACGTTAACGTTGCAGCGCGGATAAGCGAAAGCGTTAACCTTTGCCGGTTTTCGAGCAAACGCGTGCACACAATGCGTGCACAACACGTGCACAACCCGTATGTCCATTTTTCCGCTGTAGTTTATTAACCTTTGGAGGCTGTATCAGCGTTCAGCACCCTTGATCACTTCGGAATCGAAAAGGTAAAGACACAAAAAAGCCGCCCACTACGGACGGCTTAAATCGTTCTAAGTTACTGGCTTAGAAAAATTGGCGTGTTGCAACGTTAAGGGAAGTGAACTTGATGTCTGCACGGCACATGCCGATATCTTCAAGCTGACGGTTGCTTAGGTTGCGCAACGCATTCTCGGTTTTACGAGCTGCCTTCCATGCCATCAGGTTTGAAATTGTTGCGTCGACGAAGTTCACGACATTAACAGTAAAAACAGCCCCAAAAGGAACTGGGCGGGATGGTTCGATATACATAGTCATTGGGGCTCTCCATAATCTTGTTAAACCGACATTGTTGTCAGCTACAAATCGCATCTATGCTCGGTCACCCGAGTCTACAATTGCCTAGTTTGCATGGCCCATATGCATTCTGTGCATAGCAATACGAGCGGGGTCGTTTTAGAAAAATTTCACGTCGATTTCCGTCGCTTTCAATCTTTGCTTGGCAGATGTTCCCGTTTCGTGCTAACTGTTTGTTAACGAAAAAATAAAAGGAATACAGGCAAAATGCGTGTTATCGGTATTGACCCGGGGCTACGGCGCATGGGTTGGGGGATTGTGGACGTCGAGGGCACAAAAATCTCACATGTGGCGAATGGCACTTGCGAATCGGCGGGCGATGATCTGGCCTATCGTTTAAGCAGTTTGTTCGACCAATTGCGTGCAGTTTTTGTTGAATTTTCCCCTGATACCGCCGCGGTCGAGAAAACCTTCGTGAACAAGGATGGCGCAGGTACGCTCAAGTTGGGTCAAGCACGTGGAATTGCGATGCTGGTGCCGGCACAGGCGGGGTTGGTGGTGGCGGAATACGCACCCAACTCGGTCAAGAAGGTAGTTGTTGGTGTGGGCCACGCGGATAAGAAGCAGGTGGAACACATGGTGCGGATGCAAATGCCCGGGATCAAGATCAACGGGCAGGACGCGGCCGACGCATTGGCGATTGCCATGTGCCACGCGCATCATGCAAGGTTTGCCGGAAGACTTGAAGAAGCATTGAAAAGGGCGGGCGCATGATTGGCAAGGTGACAGGGCGGCTGGATTATCGCAACGCGGACCATGTGCTGATTGATACCGGCGGCGTTGGATATATCGTCTATTGCTCGGAACGCACATTGGCGACGATGCCTGCTGCGGGGGAGATGGTCTCGCTTTACACTGAAATGGTTGTTCGACAGGATTTCATGCAGCTTTACGGGTTTCCCACAATTGCAGAGAGGGAGTGGCACCGGTTGCTAACCTCGGTGCAGGGTGTCGGGGCCAAGGCGGCGCTGGCGATATTGGGAACGCTTGGAACCGAGGGTACCGGACGGGCAATTACGCTGGGCGACATGGATGCAATTAAGGTCGCACAGGGGATCGGGCCGAAAATTGCGCAACGGGTGGTTAATGAACTGAAAGGCAAAGCGCCTGCAATAATGGCGCTTGGAGCATCTGGCACGCAGGCGGCGGTGGTGGACGATGACATGGTGATTGAAACGGTTAAAGCCAAAGCGGTTGCTCCTGCCCCGCACGAAGGCAGCGCGGCAGCACAGGCGGATGCGCTTTCGGCTTTGGTTAATTTGGGGTACGGCACAGGTGATGCAGCGGGTGCAGTGGCAGAGGCATCGGGTGCAGATCCCGAGGCTGATTCATCCGGCTTGATCCGTGCTGCGCTCCGACTTTTGGCTCCGAAGGGGTAAATTATGGAACCGGATCAGGATTTGCGCCCACAAGAACGCCCCGGCGATGCGGATCGCGCATTACGGCCACAGACGCTCGATGAATTCATCGGCCAGCGCGAGGCGCGGGCGAATTTGCGGGTGTTTATTGAGAGCGCCAAGATGCGAAGCCAAGCGATGGATCATGCGCTGTTCTATGGCCCGCCGGGGTTGGGGAAAACGACGCTGGCGCAGATTATGGCGCGGGAGTTGGGGGTCAACTTTCGCATGACTTCTGGGCCGGTGCTGGCGAAGGCTGGCGATTTGGCGGCCATTCTGACGAACCTTGATGAGCGCGACGTGCTGTTTATCGACGAAATCCACCGCATGAACCCCGCAGTCGAGGAAATCCTTTATCCGGCGCTGGAAGATTTTGAACTTGATCTTGTCATCGGCGAGGGGCCTGCCGCACGCACAGTGCGGATTGACTTGCAGCCTTTCACGCTGATTGGGGCAACGACGCGACTGGGGTTGTTGACGACGCCGCTGCGGGACCGATTTGGTATTCCGACTCGGCTGGAGTTTTACGAAGTGGACGAATTGGTGCAAATCGTTGATCGCGGTGCGCGCCTGATGAAGGCAGACGCTGATGCTGGGGGCGCTATGGAGATCGCCAAACGCTCTCGCGGGACACCGAGAATTGCGGGACGATTGCTGCGCCGTGTGGTCGACTTCGCGATTGTAGAGGGCGACGGTAAGGTGACCGCGGCGCTGGCTGACATGGCGCTAACGCGGCTGGGTGTAGATCATCTAGGGTTAGATTCAGCGGATCGACGTTATCTGCGCCTTCTGGCCGAGAATTACGGCGGCGGGCCGGTCGGCGTTGAAACCATCGCGGCGGCGTTGTCCGAGGCGCGCGACGCCATTGAAGAAGTCATCGAGCCTTTCCTCTTGCAGCAAGGCCTGATAATGCGAACGCCACGCGGGCGGATGCTGGCAGCCAAGGCCTGGAAACATCTGGGACTGGACGTGCCAAAGACGCCCAATCGGGTTGACTTATTCGAGGACTAAACCATGTCACAATCGCTGAGTGCCGCTGAAATCGAGGGCATGTTCACCAATGACGGCCGCTATATTTTTGCCCGTTGGAACCGCCCGATTGCACCAGTCGTGTTCGGGACTGACGATGAATCCCTCGCCGTTTTCAAGGATGCGTTTGCGACCGTCGCCAGCCTCGGTGACATGCGTCTGGCGGAAACCGATCCGGAGCTTGGCGCAAATTTTCTAGTGTTCATCTGTTCTGACTGGTCCGAAATAAAACAAGTTCCGAATCTGGAACGGCTGCTGGCCAACATCGACGATCTCGTGAGCGAATTAGATCGAAGTGGCGCAAACCAGTACCGCAGTTTCGCGTTTGATCCCGAAGGCGCAATCAAACTGTGTGTATTACTGTTGAAATACGACGACGATATGGCGCAACTGTCGGCGCAAGCTTTGGCTACGGGCCAGATGGCGCAAGCGATGTTGCTATGGTCCCCGTCCGCCTTTCTGGAAAAGAGTCCTATTGGCATCATCGCCGCCAACAACATGGCCATTGTGCGCCCCGAGATCGCCGCACTGATTCGCTCGGCCTATGATCCCACACTGCCAGACACAGCAGGCGAAACCAGCCACGCTTTGCGGCTGGAGGCGCGGGTAACACAATTGGTAGGGGATGGCGCGTAGACCGGCTTCTCTTTTTTGCATAAATACTCAAATCGCAACACCAAGAAAAGGTTCCAGTTTGATCCACAAATTCCACCTTCGCGTCTATTACGAAGACACCGATTTGGCCGGAAACGTCTATTATGCCAATTACCTGCGTTATATAGAACGGGCTCGATCCGAGGCTGTTCGCGATGTGGGCCTTAACCAGTTAGCCATGAAGCAAGACGGCGTTGTGTTTGTCGTTCGCCAAGTCATCGCCGACTATTTACTGCCTGCCAAGTTTGATGACGAATTGATAGTCGAGACCGAAACGACCGCCCTGAAAGGCGCGTCAATGCAGATGTTCCAGACGGTTAAACGGGGCGATCAGGTTATCTTCACCGCCGATGTGCGTGTGGCCTTTGTTACCACCGAAGGCGCGCCCGCGCGTATTCCGGCAACAATCCGCCAGCAATTGTTGAAATTGCTGGTCTGACCTTGCGCTTTTGCGCAATATTTTGCACCTTCGATAGATTGTGGCTATCTTAGCAAGAACCACAAGCATACATGAAACGAAATCAATTCGTTCAGAGAGAGCAGTATAATGGAAGCAGAGACCCTCGCCGCCGCGCAGCAGATGGATTTTTCGTTGTTGGCGCAATTTTTAAGGGCGACATTTACCGTCAAGATCGTAATGATTTCGCTGGTTGCGGCCTCGCTTTGGTCTTGGGCGATTATTCTGTCCAAATTTATTGCTTATCGTCGGGCCAGCAGTGAAACCAAGATGTTCGAGGATGCATTCTGGTCAGGGCAACCTTTGGACCAGCTATATGAACGCATCAGCGCCAACCCGCGCAGTGCTTCGGAAAAAGTTTTTGCGGCAGGGATGTCAGAGTGGCGGAAATCGCATCGCTCGGACGGAGGAATGCTTGCGGGCACCGGAGCGCGGATCGAGCGGGCAATGAATGTGGCGCTGGATAAGGCAGCGGATCAGTTGAATGCAGGTCTAACGTTTTTGGCGACCGTTGGGTCCATTTCACCATTCGTAGGGTTGTTCGGAACCGTGTGGGGTATCAAAGGCGCGTTTGAAGAGATTGCCGCACAGCAAAGCACCAATCTGGCGGTTGTTGCCCCTGGTATTGCCGAAGCCTTGCTTGCAACCGCAATGGGATTGCTGGCAGCTATTCCTGCAGTGATATTCTATAACAAGCTGTCGGCAGATGCTGACAAGATTTCTGGCGAGTGGGAAGCGTTCATGGATGAGTTCACCTTGATCCTTTCCCGCCAGATCGACGGACCGGACGCATAGGATGGGCGCCAGAACCATAGGTCGGGGCGGCGGATCTCGCAGACGGCACAGGCGCGGCGGCGGGCATCGCCCAATGTCCGAGATCAACGTAACACCATTCGTCGATGTTATGCTGGTGCTTCTGATTATATTTATGGTTGCTGCACCGTTACTGACAACAGGCGTCCCAATTGAGTTACCCAAGACCACGGCAAGCGCTTTGCCAGCCGAGGATGAACAACCGTTAACCATTTCGCTGACGGCGGATGGACGGGTTATAATTCAAGAGACCGAAGTCGAAGATATGATCACGTTTATTCCCAAGTTACGCGCGATCGCCGCCGAGCGGAATAATGACAAGGTTTTCTTACGTGCGGACGGCTCGATTTCTTACGAAGCTGTAATGCAAGTCATGGGCGCGCTTAATCAGGGCGGATTCCACAATATCGGCTTGGTAACTGACTCCAGTGGGCCGTTGCTAACCGAAACGGACAGGTAAGCTGGCATGAAAACCGGCGTCATCATATCGGCATTTGTACATGGCATCTTGCTGCTGTTGGTATTTCTGGAGCCCCGATGGAAATCCCCACCACGCAATGACGAGATTATTATCAACGAAGTTACGATTATTTCGGAGGCAGAGTTTGATGCCTCGCGGTCTGACTCTCCGGTCCTATTTGATCAAAGCATCACCGCAATGGAGCAGCCGTTTATCGAAGTGGACGACGCAGCGATGCCGGATGCGACCAAAGCCCCCGAGGCGACCGCGATTGATATCACCGAAGCGCCCAGTGAAAGGGACGTTGATCCTGACCTGTCGGCGGCTCAGCGTATTTCGCAGCCCGAAGTGGCAGTGGCAATGGCGCAACTAGATACGCCCAACGTGCTGCCGCAGATTTCGCCCGTGATAAGCTCTGGCAAAAGTGGTGCGTCGCCCTCGCCTTTGTTTCTTACGCCAGAACAACCGCGATCCGCGCCGCGTATTGCCAATTTCTCTGCACCCTCGCTGCCTGACGCGTCCCGCGAAAGCGACCGAAGCGTTGAGGCAACCGCGCCCGACGAAGGCGGAACGGAGCCTGCCGAGGAAACTGTGGCCGAGGCGCCGCCAGAATCTGTAACCGAAATCGTGCCAGACGCACAACCAGACATTCCACCGCGTGTGACGCGCCCGGTACGACGGTCCGAAAATGTTGCCCGAACAGCCAAAGCCATCGAAGATGCTACGCGTGAGGCAGTTGAAGCAGCAATCCGAGAAGCCGAAGAGGCTGCCATCCGTGAAATGCTGGACGCCGCTGTTGCCGAGGCCGAAGAAGCCGCAAAACCTGTCGAACAGCCGCAAGTGGTTCTTAGCGGTGGCCAGCGTCAGGGTATTATCGAGGCGGTCTCGCGAAACTGGAACAAGAGCATCGTTATAGGTAAAGAGAATTATGAAGATTTGGTGATCGTACTGGAAGTGAGTGTTGCGCCGAACGGGATGATTATTAGGGAAAGCATCAAACCGGTTACACCTGCGACTCCAAGCGGTGATTTCATCATCGCATATGACGCTGCCAGACGGTCTGTATTGCGAGCCGAGGTGATCCCGTTGCCCGCTGGACAATATCCCGAAGGCGTGCGCCTGGTCCTGACATTCGATCCGGCCCTGAACGAGGCCGGATTCAACTAATTGGTGCGTAATTGAAAATTATGTATATAAACATAAAAAAGAGGCAAAAAATGGCAGTTTTACATCGGATAACCAGCGCTGCTTTTGGATTGCTGCTGGCGATTAGCGTTAGTGCGGTGCCCGCAAGCGCCCAACAACCGACTTTGACGATCGATGTGACGGGCGGCGTTATCGAGCCTGTCCCCTTCGCTATTCCATCGTTTATCGCGGAAAATGCAGCGTCGTCTGCGATCGCAAATAACATTACACGCGTGATTGCCGAGGACTTGCTTAGCACCGGACTGTTCCGCGAAATTGCCAAGGCGGCGCATATTTCCGGCGTCTCGAATTTCAATGCACCGGTGCAATTCGCTGACTGGCGGGCGATCAATTCGCAGGCTTTGATTGTCGGGGCCGTTAACGCCTCGGGCAACCGACTTACAGTAAAGTTCCGCCTGTTTGATGTGTTTGCACAAGCACCCATGGGGGACGGTGTGCAACTGTCGGGCAGCCCCGAAAACTGGCGGCGGATTGCGCATAAGGTTGCAGATGCAGTCTATTCACGCCTGACCGGAGAAACCGGATATTTCGACAGCAAAATTGTGTTTGTATCCGAGACAGGTCAAAAGAACGACCGTCGTAAAAGGCTTGCCATCATGGATCACGACGGGGCGGGTCTGACCTATCTGACGAATGATAGCGCGCTTGTCCTGTCGCCTAAGTTCTCGCCTAACAACCGTGAAATCCTGTATACTAGTTACGAAACCGGAGTGCCGCGGGTTTATCTGATGAACGTTGATACATTACAACGCCGCGTATTCACAAACTTGCCAGGCATGGGGTTCGCTCCGCGGTTCTCGCCCGATGGCCGCAAAATCGTTATGTCGATATCCGAACGTGGAAACACAGATATCTATACCGTTGATTTGCAATCCGGCCGGCGCACACAACTGACTTCAGGGCCTGCAATTGACACATCACCCAGCTTCTCGCCCGATGGTAAACAGATTGTGTTTGAATCGGACCGTGGGGGGGCGCAGCAAATATATATCATGTCAGCCAAGGGTGGTGATGCCAAACGGATCAGCTTTGGTAACGGGCGTTATGCAACGCCGGTGTGGTCACCCCGTGGTGATTTGATCGCCTTTACAAAAATCGCAGGTGGACGCTTCCATATTGGCGTGATGCGTGTTGATGGTACACAGGAACGCCTGCTAACGGCCAGCTTTATCGACGAAGCGCCGACCTGGTCACCAAATGGCCGCGTGCTGATGTTCTTCCGTGTGTCTTCCGGTGCGAACGGTGCGCCGCAGATTTATTCAATCGGCATCACGGGTCGCAATCTGCACAGGATTTCAACACCAAACTTTGCTTCCGATCCGGCATGGTCCGGCCTATTAAAATAGAACTCCGTTCCAACGGGGCATCAACTGTGGTAAATTGGGATAATACCTGAAAAATAACGAGGTTAAGAGCATGACATATTTAACTAAAACAGTAGCAATTCTTGCCCTATTAGCAACAGCCGCCTGCACTGATACCGCCGGCGGATTCTTTGGCGGCGGCGGCGGTTCTGATATCAGTGGCGCGGGCATCGGCAACATCGACGAAAGCTCGTTAGAGTATTTCCAAGTCTCGATCGGCAGCACGGTATTATTTGCCGTTGATCAATCGTCCTTGTCTGGCGCAACCATCGCGATCCTTAATGCACAAGCAGGATGGCTGAATGCGAACCCCGCAGTTACGCTTGTGATTGAGGGGCATGCCGACGAACGGGGAACCCGCGAATATAACATCGCATTGGGATCGAAACGTGCCAGTTCGGTTCGGGATTATCTGGTCAGCCAAGGCGTCGCCGACAGCCGGATCAGTGTTGTAAGCTATGGCAAAGAGCGCCCGATAGCTGTATGCTCGAATGCCTCGTGCTGGTCACAGAACCGTCGCGCGGTAACAATCGTTAACGGCGGCATGGGCGTCTAATTCCTGTTGAAAGGTCAAGCAATGGTTTCTTTTTTGCGCGGTATCTTTGCTGCCGCTGTGATCTGCTGCACAGGTGCTCTGCCTGCGTATGCCCAGACACAGGCCGTAACACTCGAGGATGTGCGTCTTGATATCGCCACCCTAAGCGAGATCATGCAGGAATTGCGCAGCGAACTGTTAACCACCGGAAATTCGAGTGTTTCGCAGGAGTCTGTGGGAACCATATTGCAACGCCTGAATGACCTCGAGGCTGATCTAAGCGCGGCGCTTGGTCTGGTTGAAACGCTGGAATTCCGCGTTGTCCAGATTGCCGACGACGCCTTGCGACGCATCAGCGATCTGGAATTCCGCCTGACAGAACTGGAGGGCGGAGACACCGGCGCACTTGGCACTCCCGTACCGCTTGGGGGTCAATCGAAGGTTGGAACAAACAATGGCGCGCAACAACTAGCCTCGGACGAGCAGCGCAGCTTTGATGCAGGTTTGGCCTTGTTGGATGCCGGTGATTTCCAAGCCGCGGCCGAGCAGTTCGGGCGTTTTACGGCGGACTATCCCGGTGGCCCGTTGACGACCGAAGCACAGTATCGCCGTGGTTTGGCCTTCGCAGGGTTGCAGGATTGGGGCACGGCTGCACGCAACTATCTGGATGCGTTTAGCGGCGCGCCGGATGGCCCGTTCGCAGCGATCTCGCTGTATGAGTTGGCGGGAAGCCTTGCTGAACTTGGCCAACTTGATCAAGCATGTCTGACATTGGGCGAGATCGGTATTAGGTATCAGAATGTCAGCGTGGACCTCGGGGCGCGAATCCTTGGTCGAAAACAGTTACTAGCGTGCCCTTGAGCGATCCGATTGCAGAACTCGATTCCGCCCTAGACGGCATTTCCAATACAACGATGGGCGTTGCTGTTTCCGGCGGCGGGGATTCCGTCGCTTTGCTGCATATGCTGGCGGCACGGGGCAAGGGCCTTCACGCAGTGACCGTCGACCACGGTTTGCGACCGGAAAGCGCCGAAGAGGCCGCGCAGGTTGCCGCCCAGTGCAAACAGCTGGGGATTCCGCACACCACGTTGAAATGGGAAGGCTGGGACGAGACTGGAAACCTGCAAGATCAGGCGCGACTGGCGCGATTGCACTTGATTTCCGCTTGGGCGGCACGTGAATCCATTACACACATCGCAACTGGGCATACGCTGGACGATCAGGCGGAAACGGTTTTGTTGCGGCTTGCCCGAGGGTCCGGCGTCGACGGGTTATCAGGCATGGCTGTGCAGCGGGTTGACGGTCAACTGACGTGGATTCGACCGCTTCTTCATGCGCGACGCGAAGATTTGCGACGTTATCTGGTGGCGCAAGGTATCGACTGGATCGACGACCCCTCAAACGACGATCCTAAATATGATCGTGTTAAAGCCCGACAGGCGTTGTCTTTGTTGGCAGGCATGGGCATCACCGTTGATGGGCTGGCCGCGACCGCTGCGCGGATGCAAGACGCGCGGGTTGCTTTGGAAACCGCGACACTCGCATTGGCGAACGAATGCGCCGTGGTATCTGATGCAGGCGAAGTGCGCATTAACGCGGAAGTTTTCAACGCTGCACCAGACGAAATCCGCTATCGGTTGCTTTCAGCGTCCCTGCAATGGATCAGCGGCGAAGCATACCGCCCACGTTTCAACAGTTTACGCGGCGTTTTGGACAGAATCGGCTCGGAAGCCGGACAAACATTGCATGGATGCGTAATTCGTTCACACCTTGGTAATATCATCATGCGAAGAGAGGTCTCGAGGGCCGCCCCGTCCTGCCCACTTGGCGATGTGTGGGATCATCGCTGGGTCGTCACGCAAACCGGGTCGCTGGGGTCGTTTGTCACTGCTGCTTTGGGCGAGGATGGCCTGCGTTTTTGCGACAACTGGCGTGAAACCGGACATGCGCGCGAGGTGCTGCTGGCCAGTCCGGCGATATGGTCTGAGGATCGATTAATTGCGGCTCCTTTGGCCGGAATGGGCAATGGATGGGCAATCGGGTTAAAAAATGGTAAAAAAGGTCTGCACAAGTCCGTAATGACACGTTGAATGTCGAGATTCAGATCCTATGTTACAAACAACCGCGCTGACTGACTCGTTAGCGTACGAATTTAGAATATCGATCAGGAGAGAATACTGTGGGCAACAATAAAAACATCGCGTTTTGGGTTATCCTGTTTCTGCTAATGATTGCCTTGTTCAATATCTTCAAAGGCGGCAGCACTACCCCTAATGCTACAGCGGTTTCCTTCTCGGAGTTCCTCGACAGTGTCGACGCAGGACAGGTCGACGCAGTAACGCTGGACGGCGAAAATATTTACATCCGCAGCGGTTCAAACAGTTTCACAACTATTCAGCCGCGCGATGCTGAAATCCTGCCAATCTTGCGGGACGCAGACGTGGCAATCGAAGCCGCCGCACAAGAGCAATCCGGCCTGATGTCGATGGTTGGCGCATGGCTGCCGTTCATCCTGTTGATCGGAGTATGGGTCTTCTTCATGAACCGTATGCAAGGCGGCAAAGGCGGCGCAATGAGCTTTGGCAAGTCCAAAGCCAAGATGCTGACCGAGCGGCAAGGCAAAGTGACGTTTGACGATGTTGCCGGTATCGACGAGGCCAAAGAAGAGCTTGAGGAAATTGTCGAGTTCTTGAAGGACCCGCAAAAATTCACCCGCCTTGGCGGTAAAATCCCTAAAGGGGCGCTGCTTGTCGGCCCTCCGGGCACAGGTAAAACGCTGCTTGCGCGTGCGATTGCTGGCGAGGCTGGCGTACCGTTCTTTGCGATTTCGGGATCCGATTTCGTAGAAATGTTCGTCGGCGTCGGCGCAAGCCGTGTGCGTGATATGTTCGAGCAGGCCAAAAAGAATGCGCCGTGCATTGTGTTTATCGACGAGATCGACGCGGTCGGTCGCCATCGTGGCTCTGGCTATGGCGGTGGTAACGACGAGCGCGAGCAAACGTTGAACCAGTTACTGGTCGAGATGGACGGTTTTGAGTCAAACGAGGGTGTGATCCTGTTGGCCGCTACGAACCGTGCCGACGTTCTGGACCCTGCCCTGACTCGTCCGGGCCGTTTTGACCGTCAAATCCATGTTTCCAATCCTGACATCAAAGGCCGGCAGAAAATTCTGGCAGTACACTCACGTAAAGTGCCACTGGGCCCTGATGTAGATTTGCGGATCATCGCGCGCGGTGCACCGGGTATGTCTGGTGCTGACCTTGCCAATCTGGTTAACGAGGCAGCATTGATGGCCGCCCGCACAGGCAAACGCGTTGTGACGATGGAAGACTTTGAGGCCGCCAAAGACAAGATCATGATGGGCACCGAGCGCCGCTCGATGGTTATCACGGCGGACCAAAAGGAAAAAACTGCGTATCACGAGGCTGGTCACGCGATTGTCGGCATGGAACTTCCCGAATGTGATCCGGTTTATAAGGCGACAATCATTCCACGCGGTGGTGCGTTGGGCATGGTTGTATCCCTGCCCGAGGTGGACCGCCTGAACTGGCACAAGATCGAATGCGAGCAAAAACTGGCTATGACGATGGCGGGTAAAGCAGCCGAGATCATCAAGTTTGGCGCAGACCGCGTAAGCAACGGCCCTGCAGGCGACATTCAGCAAGCCTCGGCGCTGGCGCGTGCTATGGTGATGCGCTGGGGTATGTCCGATCTGGTTGGCAACATCGATTATTCCGAAGCGCACGAGGGGTATTCCTCGGGTAGCGCAGGTGGTTTCTCGCTTTCGGCCAAATCGAAAGAGCTCATTGAGACTGAAGTGAAGCGCTTGATCGACCAAGGCTATGCGATCGCTTATGAAATCCTTGAGAGCGAATCCGAAAAGTTCGAACGTTTGGCTCAAGGGTTGCTTGAATACGAAACTTTGACCGGCGCAGAGATAGCGCGTGTGGTGGAAGGCGAACCTCCGCATACAGACGACGAGGACGACGCCGGATCGGCAGACGATGGTGGCTCGGCCAGTGTGACGGCCATTCCCAAGGCTGGTAAGCCAAAGGATGACGGTGGCATGGAGCCTCAGCCAAGCTGATCGTTACCCAAATTTTAACACTGATTAAGGGCGACTTTGGTTGCCCTTTTTTATTTCCGGCATTTTTGTATGCATTTGCACACAAGTTTCGCAGTTTTGTCGCACTATCGCGATGGGATGTCGAAAAATGCCTCGCCAATCGGTCGTATCGCTCCTAACAATTGCGGAAACCAGAAGCCCTCCGTGAAGGAATCAGTCATGAGCTATAAATCCGACATCGAAATCGCCCGTGAAGCGAACAAGAAGCCCATTCAAGAAATCGGCGCCAAGTTAGGCATCCCGTCTGGGGACCTGCTGCCGTTCGGGCATGACAAAGCCAAGGTTTCGGCTGAATTCATCGCCGCACAAGCCGGCAAGGAAGATGGCAAGCTAATCCTTGTGACGGCGATCAACCCGACCCCCGCGGGAGAGGGTAAAACCACAACGACCGTTGGTCTTGGCGACGGGCTGAACGCGATTGGGCGCAAGACCGCGATATGCATCCGCGAAGCCTCGCTTGGTCCATGCTTCGGGATGAAGGGCGGCGCGGCTGGCGGTGGTTACGCACAAGTGGTTCCGATGGAAGAAATGAACCTGCATTTCACAGGCGATTTCCACGCTATCACCAGCGCCCACAACCTGCTGAGCGCGATGATCGACAACCACATCTACTGGGGTAACGAACTGGAAATCGACGGGCGCCGCATCACATGGAAGCGCGTTCTGGACATGAACGACCGCGCCCTGCGTGACACAGTCGTCAGCCTTGGCGGAATCGCCAACGGTTTCCCCCGTCAAACCGGTTTCGACATTACCGTTGCTTCTGAAGTCATGGCGATTCTGTGCCTTTCCGACGATCTTGACGACTTGCAGCAACGCTTGGGCGATATCATCGTTGCCTACACACGTGATCGCAAACCGATTTACTGCCGCGACCTCAAAGCCGACGGCGCAATGACCGTGTTGTTGCAACAGGCAATGCAGCCAAATCTGGTTCAAACGCTGGAAAACAATCCGGCATTCGTTCACGGCGGCCCGTTCGCGAATATCGCCCATGGTTGCAACTCGGTCGTGGCGACAAAAACCGCCCTTAAACTAGCCGACTTCGTAGTGACCGAGGCGGGTTTCGGTGCCGATCTGGGTGCCGAAAAGTTCATGAACATCAAATGCCGTAAAGCAGGGATTGCGCCGGACGTCGTGGTTCTGGTTGCCACTATCCGCGCCATGAAGATGAACGGCGGCATTGCCCGCGCTGACCTCGGGGCGGAAAACGTAGATGCTGTGAACGGCGGCGCGTCCAACCTTGGCCGCCACATCGAAAACCTGAAGTCGTTTGGTGTACCCGTTGTCGTGGCCATCAACCATTTCGTAACGGATACGGATGCCGAAGTGCAGGCGGTAATGGATTACGTGAAAACTCACGGCTCGGACGCAATCCTGTGTAAACATTGGGCTGATGGCTCGGCTGGAGTTACTGAACTGGCAACTCGTGTGGCCGAGATTGCCGACGCGAATGTGTCGCAATTCGCACCTCTTTACCCCGATGATATGCCTTTGTTCGAGAAAATCGAAACTGTCGCCAAGCGTATATATCGCGCCGACGAAGTGCTGGCCGACAAGAAAATTCGCGCTCAGTTGCGGACGTGGGAAGAGGCCGGATTTGGCCATCTGCCAGTATGCATGGCCAAAACACAATACAGCTTCTCGACCGATCCTGACTTGCGTGGCGCGCCGACTGGGCACTCGATTCCGGTCCGCGAAGTGCGTCTTTCTGCGGGTGCCGGTTTCATCGTCGTGGTCTGTGGCGAGATTATGACCATGCCGGGTCTGCCGCGTAAACCGTCTGCCGAAGCGATCATGTTAAATGACGCTGGACAGATCGAAGGTTTGTTCTAATAGGACCCTCAGGAGGATCACACTATGACCGCAGATATCATTGATGGCAAAGCGTTCGCTGCCAACATTCGGCTAAAAGTGGCGGAACACGTCACCAACCTGAAAGCACAAGGGATTACGCCGGGTTTGGCTGTGGTTTTGGTGGGCGAGGATCCGGCCTCGAAAGTTTACGTTCGTAGCAAGGGTAAAATGACGCTCGAGGTGGGTATGAACACGTTCGAACACAAGCTGCCCGCCGACGCTACCCAAGCCGACTTGCTGGCCGTTATAGACCTGCTGAACAACGACCCGACCGTTCATGGAATCTTGTGCCAGTTGCCGGTGCCGGACCATATTGACGAAACTACTGTGATTAACGCCATCGTTGCCGAAAAAGACGTGGACGGGTTCAACATCCTTAACGTCGGGCGCTTGGCTACGGGTCAGAAAAGCATGGTACCTTGCACCCCGCTGGGCAGTTTAATGATGCTGCGCGACAGACTTGGCTCACTTTCTGGTCTGAATGCAGTTGTTGTCGGGCGATCCAATATCGTTGGCAAGCCGATGGCGCAATTGCTGCTTAAGAACAGTTGCACCGTGACTATTGCCCATTCTCGCACCAAGGATATCGAGGCGATCTGCCGGAACGCCGACATTCTGGTCGCTGCGGTCGGTCGCCCAGAAATGATCAATGCGGACTGGATCAAACCGGGCGCTGTCGTGATTGATGTCGGCATCAACCGTATCCCCGCGCCCGAACGTGGCGAGGGCAAAATGCGGCTGGTGGGTGACGTCGATTTCACATCCGCGAGTAAGGTCGCAGGCGCAATTACCCCCGTGCCAGGTGGCGTTGGCCCGATGACTATTGCCTGTCTGCTGGCCAACACCGTGACAGCGTGCTGTCGCGCAGCTGGATTGCCGGAACCCGACGGGCTAACGGTCTAAAGGCTACCGCGCGGCATCTCCATCGCTTTATCGGCGGCGTGCGGGCTTATTGTTCGCACGGCGTCGTATTGGGTCAGATAGACCCGCCCCGACAGTCCCTCCAGAAAATGGGAGCGCTTCAGGCGGTCCATTACGGGTCCCTTGACCTCGGACAGGTGCAACATCACGTCGGCATGCTTTAACCGTTCATTAATCGCCTCAAGGCTCTCTAGCGCGGACGCGTCGATGAAGTTCACCGCCGGACACATCAGCACCACATGCTCAATCGCAGGGTCCGCAGCAACTGCATCGTTTATCCGGTCTTCCAGAAAACGCGCGTTGGCGAAATACAGGCTCTCGTCGATACGAATGGACAAGATTTCAGGGGTGACCACCACCTCGTGACGATTAACGTTACGGAAATGCTCGGTGCCCGGAACTTGCCCCACAACCGCGGAATGCGGCCGCGAGGATCGGTATAAGTGTAAAAGCAACGACAATGAAACGCCTGCCGTTATGCCCAGTTCCACGCCCATCGACAGGGTGACAAGAATGGTCGCCACCATCGCGGTAAAATCAGATTTTGAATAGATCCACGTTCGCTTTATGGCGTCCAGATCAATCAACGACAGCA
Source organism: Paracoccaceae bacterium (assembly GCA_050256375.1). GTDB lineage: Bacteria > Pseudomonadota > Alphaproteobacteria > Rhodobacterales > Rhodobacteraceae > NORP23. Next base: position 42,319 of record JBBWVU010000030.1, read on the forward strand.
CTGCCACAATGATCGTTGCTGCAAGCGTCGCCTTTGGAAGATAGTGCAGTAAAGGCGTCAGAAACAGGGCCGCCATTGCAATCCCCACCGCCGTAAAAGCCCCTGCAGCTGGTGTTTGCGCGCCCGCATCAAAGTTCACCACCGAGCGCGAGAAACCACCCGTCACCGGAAATCCGCCGGAAATCGCTGAGCCCACGTTGGCCGCACCAAGGGCGATTAGTTCCTGATCCGGGTCAATCCGTTGCCGACGCTTGGCCGCGAGCGTCTGGGCAACGGAAATGGTTTCCACGTAGCCAACGATGGAAATCAGCAAGGCCGGAACCGCAATAGCGCGCCACAAATCCAAATCGAATGCAGGCACAGTCGGGATTGGGAGTCGTGCCGGAATCTCGCCAATTATCCGCACGCCTTGGGCATCGAGCGCCAAAGCCCAGACAATAGCCGTTGTGGCAGCAACCGCCGCCACAGGTCCGGTTTTGGCGACCACTTCGGCAAGCCGTGGGCCAAGGCCCAGCTTGCGTAGCATCGGCTTGAGGTTCTTCCGCACCCAGAACAGGAATGCAGTCGCAAACACTCCGATCGTCAGCGTGTAAAAGTTAACTTCGTTCACGTGCGCTGCCAGCGATTGCAACAATTCAAGCAGGTTGTGACCAGAGGCATTCACCCCCAAGATATGCTTCAACTGGCTGGTCGCGATGATTATCGCCGAGGCCGTGATGAATCCGGAAATCACCGGATGCGATAGAAAATTCGCCAGAAACCCGAGCCGTAAGAACCCCATCACCAGCAACATGAAGCCCGAAATCAATGCTAGCGCAATCGCGGCTGCGTAATATTCAGGCGTCCCTTGCGAGGCCAGTTCGCCCACCGCAGCCGCCGTCATCAACGAGGCAACCGCCACGGGTCCAACGGCCAATGCTCGCGATGTGCCGAAAATGGCGTAAATCACGAGCGGCGCGATCGAGGCGTACAGCCCAACCTCTGCAGGTAAGCCCGCCAGCAACGCATAGGCGAGCGATTGCGGGATTAGCATGATCGTGACAATCACAGCCGCCACGAGATCGTTGGTCAGCGTGTCGCGATTATACTTTGCGGACCACTCCAGAATAGGGAAATAGCGCTTTAACATGGTGAGGTTTCCTCAAAGGCTATCAGCTATGCGCTGCATTCCATAATATTCCACAACGGTTTCCTGTGCGGCAGTATGCGAACACCGGGCCGTAGTCTCCGTTAATTACATCGCGAAATTCAGACAGTAATTCCTGACTGATGCCGGTACGGCCAAAAGGCAGGTAGAAAAACTTGATACCGTGATCCTCGGCCGCCATCTTTATGATTTTCGCTGTTGGTTGACCAAACTCCTCGCTATCGGGGCGATTGCACATGATGCAGTTAAAGCCCGAGGCCTTGATTTGCGCCACATCGTCGGCGGTAATTTGACCGCAAACGCTGTAGTTATCAGTCACTTTATAGATTTGCATATCGAACGCCTTAACTGGAAAACCCACACTGGTTTCTCACTAGAGCGGTTATAATGGCCGTAAATCTCTGTAAATCAAAGGGCGTTTACGGGAACCTTAAGGTAAACTTGGCCATTCTCTTCGGGTTCGGGCATACGACCAGCGCGCATATTGATCTGGATCGACGGTACAATCAGTTTTGGCATGGATAATTCTTTGTCACGTTTTGTCCGCATATCAACGAACTGCGCGACGTCTTTGCCAACGCCAACATGCACGTTCAGCGTTTTTTGTTCCGCCACCGAAGTTTCCCATGCGAATTCGTCCCGACCCAGCGCTTTGTAATCATGGCCAACAAAAATGCGAGTGTCGTCAGGCAGTGCCAGAATTTTCTGGATGGAGGCATAAAGATCCTCGGCCGAGCCACCCGGGAAGTCACAACGAGCAGTCCCGAAATCCGGCATAAACATTGTATCGCCAACAAAAGCCGCGTTGCCAACAACGTATGTCATGCAAGCTGGCGTATGCCCCGGTGTGTGCATGATATCGACCTTCATATTTCCGATTTCTATAACGTCACCCTCGACAAATAACTTGTCAAACTGCGAACCGTCCCGCTGGAACTCGCTGCCCTCGTTGAAGACTTTGCCAAAAACACCCTGTACCACTGTGATATTCGCACCAATCCCGATCTTGCCACCCAACTGCTTCTGGATGTAAGGCGCGGCGGACAGATGGTCAGCGTGCACGTGCGATTCCAGAATCCACTCGACTTGCAGGTCGTTCTCTTTGACGTAAGAGATCACCTTGTCTGCCGAAACCGTATCCGTGCGGCCGTTCGAGAAATCGAAATCCAGAACCGAGTCGATGATTGCAACGCTGCTGCTTTCAGGATCTTTGATTACAAAAGAAACTGTGTTCGTAGCGTTGTCGAAAAATGCTTTTACTTCAGGTGTCATGGGATGTCCCCTGTTTGATCTGTGTTGAGACCTATATAAGAGGCGATTTTCATATTACAAGAATTGAATGTGTTGTTCTTGACTAAATCAACCAAGGACCAACCAGCAGGGCAACTGTTGCGATTACGCCGCCCGCAGAAACCCATATTCCAACCGTATAAGCTCCCTCCGGTGCCGCGACCTTTCGTAATTTCAAAACCACTAACGAGAGGTTAACCAAAGCGAATACGGCCAGTATGAACTGCGTAGTAAGTTCGACGAGTGCTCCGATTGGAAAAAACAGGGCTAGTGCCAAAATTACTGCTGTAATCAAGCCTGTCGAAATCACCGGCGTTTTGGTCTTGTGGTGGAGGCGGGAGAATATCTTGGGGATGCTGCCTTTACGGCCCAAACCATACAAAACGCGCGCCGCCATGACAATCTGGATCACGATCCCATTCAGCATCGCAACGATGGCGATAAGCGTGATAACCAATGCCGAGCTGCCCGTCAGCCGTTCAAACAGCAACCCGATTGGAGCTTGCGAGGCAGCTAGTTCATCCAGCGGAACTGTAAGCACGGCAACCGCCGTTACCATGAAATACAGCACAGTAGCGACAATCAGAACGATCAAAATAGCCAGCGGCACCGTCTTGGCCGGATTGCGCGTTTCTTCGACCAGATTGACCACATCGTCAAAGCCGATAAAGGCAAAGAACGCGATGGGGCTGGTGGCGAAAATCGCCGTCAGGGCGGCAATATCGTCAATCGGCGGGATAACTTCGGGGATACGTGACAACAAATCCGGCTGCGTCCAGATGCCCGCACCGATGATGACCAGCAAACCCAGAACCTCCAACACCGTAAACACCGCCGCAAATATTACCGATTCCTTAACGCCCCATGCAGCGACGCCGCCCATCAGCAACACAATCGAAACAATCACCATTTCGCGCGGCAGGCCTGTCAGTTCCAGCACATACCCCGTGCCCCCTAACGTGATCGTCGCGGCGGCCACAGTTGCCGACAGCAGCACTATCCCACCCGTCAGCAAGGCTAGCCCTTCGGACTTTAACGCTTCTTTAACATAAATCGCCTCGCCTGCGCTTTGCGGGAACCGAACACTGAGTTCGGCAAAGCTTCCGGCGCTGAAGCGCCATTACCAGTGCCGCAAAGATGAACGACATCGGTGCGTAAATTCCGGTCTGCGCGGCGGTTTGGCCGACAAGCACATATATTCCAGCACCGATGGTAACGCCCAACCCGTACAACACCAAAAGCGGCAGGCTTATGACCCGTGCAAGCGACGTCTCGTCTTCGGATTGGCTCATTTAGCGGATTTGGGCACGTGCAAGCGATCTTTCAGCTTTTGCTCCAGTTCGACCAGATCACGCGGAACCGGCAAACCGGACGCCCGCAGCTCGGCCAATTCCTCGCGCAGGGTTTCTTGTAATTCGTGCATATCTTCGGGCTGATGGACCATCTGCTCCAACAGCATCGCCATACGGGCTTTCAGGCTTTCAAAAGGCATAACTACCCCTTTCTTATCAGTTCAGGACGCACATTTCCGGCATTTCGGAGTCGACGGTAACACGTCAAGACGTTCTTCGGAAATCTGGTCACCACACTCGACACAATACCCGTATTCGCCCTCTGCGACACGTTCCAGTGCGGCTTCGATCATACGAGATTCCAGCATATCGGCATTTCCGAGCCCTTCAAGCACTTCGTCGTTTTCACGCTCAACCGCACGTTCTTCAACATCGGGGTTGGGCGTTTCATCAAGCGTGTCCTCGATTTTATGCATGTGCTTATCCAGCTCGGTCAAGCGGGCCCGCATCCTCGTTTCGCGTTCAGTAATCGATTTCATAGGCTTATCCTTCATATTCGTTATGAATATTGAACAGTTAATACTTATGCATCACCTTGACCTGTATCAACCAGAGTCAGGTTTTGCGAAATGTCAGATAATGCGGCGTGCGTCCTTCGCGAACCGCCTTGGCCTCGTACCTCGTGCGAGTCCAGTCGGTCCATGGCGCGCGCCAGTCTTGCGGGGTTTCAGCCAGCCATTCAAAATCATCGCGGGGCATAATCCGTTCCAGCGTATGATGAACATAGTTTTCGATGTCTGTCGTCACTCGGAAAATTCCGCCGGGCTTCAGAACCCGCGAGATCATATCTAGATTTTCCACATTCACAAAGCGGCGCGCATGATGGCGCGTTTTGTGCCACGGATCTGGATACAGCAGGAATACCTTGTCGAGGTTAGCCTCCGGCAGTACTTCCAACAAGTCGCGCGCATCGCCCCAATGCACCCGAGCATTAGTCAGATTATGCTCATCGATCAGCGGCACGATTTTGGCAACACCGTTCAAAAACGCCTCGACGCCCAACAGATTGGTATCAGGATAAGTTTGCGCCATGTGCAACAGATGCTCGCCCCCGCCAAAGCCGATTTCCAGCCAGACAGGGTGATCGTTACCGAACAACGCGTCCAGATCAATCGGGTTCCGATCAGGGTTTTCTTCAAACGAAACGCCCTTGGGCGACACCGCCTCCAGTGTCGTATCCAGATGTTTGATCTGGTTCTTGCGCAAGGCTTTACCCCGACGACGGCCATAGAAATTCCGCCGCGGAGCATCCGCTGGTTTGATGTTAGGGCGTGTCATTCGGACCGTTTAAACCGTGCGTTTCAGCACGTCGATCAAATCGATCTTTTCCCAGCTAAACCCGCCGTCAGCCTCGGGTGCACGCCCGAAATGGCCGTAGGCCGCAGTGCGCTGGTAAATCGGCTTGTTCAGACCCAAATGCTCGCGAATTCCACGTGGTGTCAGGTCCATGGCTTCTGCAATAGCACGCTCGATCTCGACTTCATCCACTGTTCCGGTTCCGTAAGTATCCGCGAAAATCGACAGGGGTTCCGCCACGCCAATCGCATATGACAACTGAATCACACAGCGTTTCGCCAGACCGGCGGCCACAACATTCTTCGCCAAATACCGAGCTGCATAAGCCGCCGAGCGGTCAACCTTGGTCGGATCTTTACCCGAGAACGCACCGCCACCATGCGGCGCCGCGCCGCCGTAGGTATCAACGATAATCTTGCGCCCAGTCAGGCCAGCGTCACCGTCAGGTCCGCCGATCACGAATTTACCTGTCGGGTTCACGTGCCACGCTGTATCAGTCGAGATCCATTGCTCGGGCAGGATGTCTCGGATGTACGGCTCGACCACATCGCGCACATCTTCCGACGTCATAGACTCGTCCAAATGCTGCGTCGAAAGCACTATCGAAGATACAGCTACAGGTTTGCCATCCTCATACCGCAAAGAAAGCTGTGTCTTGGCATCCGGCCCTAACGTCGGCTCGGCCCCGCTTTTGCGAACCTCGGCCAGACGCGCAAGAATTGCGTGCGAGTAATGTATAGGGGCCGGCATCAGCTCGGCTGTTTCATCAACGGCGTAACCGAACATGATCCCCTGATCGCCAGCGCCTTCGTCTTTGTTGCCAGACGCATCCACGCCCTGCGCGATATCAGATGACTGGCCATGCAGGAAATTATGCATTTGGAAAGTTTTCCAATGAAAACCTTCTTGTTCGTAACCGATGTCTTTGACGCACTTGCGGGCGATATCTTCGACACTGTCGATTACGGACTGCGGGCCACGAACTTCACCACCGACGACAACACGATCCGTTGTGGCGAAAGTTTCACAAGCTACGCGGGCTTCTGGATCTTCGGCCAGAAACGCATCGAGAACCGCATCCGAGATACGGTCGCAAAGTTTGTCCGGGTGACCTTCGGAAACAGATTCCGAGGTAAACAGATAATTTTTTCGTGCCAAATCGGCCTCCATCGCAAAATACGCGTGATGTGTTTCTCTAATTGAAGCGAAGTTGCGCCGTCAATGGTCTGATGCATCATAAGTGACGTCCGCAGACCGAATCTAGCCCTTAAGAGCCCGAATATCGGTACAGACGCTTACTACGCGAAAACAGTTGATAAATTATTAACAGCATCAACAACACCCCTGCAGGCAAATCGCCAAATCGTGAGAAAACGGTGGGTTTTAGAGGCGCGGGCAAAGCGACATCAATTCCGCCCATCTCGCCAAGGCCCATCGAAGCCGTTATCCGCCCAAACGGATCAATCATCGCCGAAATTCCCGTATTCGCAGACCGTGCAAGGGGTAGCCCTTGCTCGATTGCCCGTACCCGAGACTGCGCCAGATGCTGATAGGGGCCGCTAAGATCGCCAAACCACGCATCGTTCGTAATTTGTATGATCCAGTCTGGCCGCTGGCCATCAACGCTTGCGTGTTGGGGGAAAATAGCCTCGTAGCAGATTAACGGCAGGAATGGCGGGACGCCTCCTGCATCAATCACCCGCGCGCCCCTGCCGGTTGCGAAGCCGCGCCCGGTAAGTTCCGTAAGACCCGTGCGCGACAGGACGGACTGCATCGGTACATACTCGCCAAACGGCACCAAATGATGCTTGTCGTAACTACTGATGATAGCACCTGTTGGATCAATCACCACCAACCCGTTAAACCAGTCATCCGCCAAATCGCGTCGCCTTGCCCCCATCAACACATTCGCACCGTTTGCCGAACGCGCAATTCGCTCCAGCAAGTCAAGGCGCTCTTGCGGGAAAAATGGGACGGCCGCCTCGGGCCATATCACCATATCAACGGTCGGTTCGGCAGCTGTAAACGCAACCTGACGCTCAAAGAACATGAGTTGGAATTCTGGCAACCACTTTTGATCCTGCGGCGCGTTCGGCTGAATGATCCGCACAGTATACCCATCGGTGCGCAAGAATGTCCCCTGCGAGAGGCGATTCGATCCAAAGGTCCACAACACCGAAACAATCACCATGCCGCCGACGATTCCGCGTATATTAAGGCGCGAGATCATCACCGCCACGATCATCGTCAGCAGCCCGAGACCATGCACCCCAACCACCGAAGTTATCTGGATCAGAGGTGTTTCGACCCATCCGTAAGCCAATAGCGCCCAAGGAAAACCGGTGAACAATACCGAGCGCGCAAACTCGGCCAGTGTCCACCAGATAACAAGCGTTAACGACCGTCGGCGATGGGCTAACGCGAACGCCATGCTCCAAAAGGCCGCCAACCCACCTGCCATAAAGAACAGCGCGAAAGCGGCCATCCACCCGTGCCGTGCAACGTCAATTAGAAAAGGTTCGACTATCCAGCTCAGCGTTAAGCCGAAATACCCCAGCCCAAAAAGCCAGCCCAACAGCGCCGCCCGTCTTCGCTTGTCAGCTCCGGCATGTAGCCAGAAGATAATTGGAAGAAATAGAAATGCGGACGGGATGGACCACGTGGCTTGTACCAACCCCAAGCCAACACCCGCAATCAGCGCCAACATTAGTTGACGAAATCCCGTCAAATTACGGACCCAGCCTGCCACGCCGTTTATTCTGCCGCTTGGCCGAGCGGCCCTTTAACGTTCAATCGCACACGCAAGGTTTTCACTCGCCGCGCGTCTGCGTCGATGACCTCGAATTCATGCCCATGCCCATCACGAATGCATTCGCCGCGCGATGGCACTCGACCGATCAGCATAAAGACCAAACCGCCAAGCGTATCGACCTCTTCGTCCAAATCATCCGGCAGCAAGTCAACGCCCGCTGCATCTTCGAATTCATCCAGCGGTGCACGCGCCTGCGCGACAAACACTGATGCGGATTCTTCGGTCCAAAGTTGTTCGTCTTCGGCGTCATGTTCGTCTTCGATTTCTCCAACGATTTCTTCGATCAAGTCTTCAAGCGTCACCAAGCCTTCGACCCCTCCGTATTCGTCAATGACCAACGCCATATGCAACCGTTCGCTCTGCATCTTTTGCAATAGCGCGCCTAAATGCATGGATGGTGGCACATAAATCAACGGACGCAGGATGGATTTCAAATCAAATCTGGCGGAACCACCAAAGCCGTAATTCAGCGCGATGTCTTTCAAATGCACCAACCCCAGCGGATTATCCAGCGTCTCGGAATACACCGGAAGACGACTATTGGTAGAGTCCCGGAACGCCGCAACGACCTCTTCCAGCGTTGCATCATCGGGAACCGAAGCAATATCTGCCGTCGGAATTGCAACATCATCCACGCGCATATCGTGCATGTTACGAATATTCAGCAACATCGAGTTGGCACCCGCCGCAGAAATCTCGGCAGCGTTTGGTTCGTCGTGATTGTTCAGAGTGTCATCAGGCGTTTGCCTGAACAGTTTTTTCCAGAACCCGCCCTGCGGGGTCGAAAAACTCAAATCTGTCTGCGCGCGATGCGCTGCGATAGAGGACCCGTCTTTAGTGTCGCCCATAGCTCCTTAATTCCGTAAATAGGCAACATGCTGTGCCCGTGGGTTCAATATGGGTTGTCCAACCCCATCGTGGCAAGGGCCTTAACCTCTAATTCCTCCATAACTGTGGCATCTTTGTCAGTTTCATGGTCGAAGCCCAGCAAATGGAGGCATCCATGCACGATTAAGTGACTAACGTGGGCTTGCATTGTAATTTTTTTCTCAGCGGCCTCGCGCGCACAAGTCTCGTAGGCGATGGCAATGTCACCCAGACTTTCCGCCATAACGCCTGCGGTGGGCGGCATTATCGGCTTTCCGCCCGCAAATTCAGGGGCCAGTTCGAAGGCTGGCCAAGATAGCACGTTCGTCGCTTTGGAATTCTCGCGGAATTCTGCGTTCAGCTCTGCAATACGGGCATCGTTGCAGGCCATAACGCAAATTTCATATCCAGGTGGAACCGTTGCGATCGTCAATGCCGCGTGCGCCGATCGTTCGGCCAAAGCACCCATCCCCAACTTCGACCAGCGATCATCCTCGATCAATAAATCGACCAGATCAGCCACGAAGCTTAGCCGCCGCATCATATGCATCAATCACTTTGGCAACCATCGGATGCCGCACCACATCGACAGTAGTAAACCGCGTAAAACCGATCCCCTTAACGTTGCGTAAAATCCCCTCGGCCTCGACAAGGCCCGAGGTCACACCCCTCGGCAGGTCAGTCTGTGTCATATCACCTGTGATAACCATACGGCTGCCCTCGCCCAGGCGGGTCAGGAACATTTTCATCTGCATCGACGTAGCATTCTGCGCTTCATCCAGAATAACAAATGCATTCGCCAATGTGCGCCCGCGCATGAAGGCAAGTGGCGCAATCTCGATCTGCTTGTCCTCGATCATCCGTTGCACCTGCTTGGCGGGTAAAAACGCGTTCAACGCATCATAAAGCGGCTGCATATAAGGGTCGACTTTTTCCTTCAGGTCCCCGGGCAGAAAGCCCAGACGCTCGCCCGCCTCAACGGCAGGACGACTAAGGATGATGCGGTCAACATGGCCCTCGATATAGTGCGAGACCGCCGCCGCCACCGCCAGATATGTTTTGCCGGTTCCCGCGGGCCCAAGCCCAAAAACCAGTTCGTATTCGAACAGAGACTTCACATAGGCCTTCTGCATCGGCGTGCGTGGTTCAATAGTGCGTTTGCGTGTGCGAATTTCGACAGTGTCGACCTTGAACATCTCGATCTGGTCAGGGTCGCGTGGCGCATCAAACACCTCGCTTGGCATCCTGATCGCCGCGTCCACATCCCCCGGTTCCAGTGGACGGCGTTGCTCCAGCCGCGAATACATCGCCCGCAATATTGCTGCAGAATGCTTACGCTGCTCGTCATCACCAAACAGCGACAGACGGTTCCCGCGATGCGTGATCTCTACACCCGTAGCCGTTTCAATTTTCTTGAGGTTTGAATCCAGCTCGCCGCACAGTAGCAGCAACAAGCGATTATCGGGAAATTCAAGGGCCGTCTCAGCCGATCCAGCCTCGGTCTTAACATCGGTCAGCGCGGTTATCGCCAAAGTCCACCATCCGTTCAAATAAAGAATTATACAGAACTATGGTGCAACAACCTCGCCAGAGGGGCAAGCGAAATACTTCGGGTTAATTGCCGAAAACAGCACGATCAAAGTCGATTGTGGTATAGAGAATTGCCCCGTCACGGCAAACAGGCCTGCCGTCATCCATCAACCGTGGCGACATATATCCCTCGACCCCTTCGTCGATGATCCAGTGATCACATCCGTTTCCATCAACCCAAATCCCTGCAGTGCGATCGTCGAGCAACGCCCCCCGATCGACCCCGTAATCGCGATCCGACGGCCCGTTTCCGCACGCCACCAAAATCAGCGCGCTTGCAACCATCAATGCCGGTTTAGAAAATTTACCGACATGCAGCCCCCTATTCGCAAAGAATTTCAACGCGACGATTCCGGCGCCTGCCTTCAGCCGTGTCATTCGAAGCAATCGGCTGCATCTCGCCAAACCCGTCAGTGCGGACAATTGCGCCGGATTGCCGCGCAACGTCGGCCACAGCGTTCGCCCGTGCCCATGCCAAATCGAAATTGTCGTAAATAGAACCGGAACTGTCAGTATGCCCGACGATCAAAAACTGCGTTTTACCGTCCAGAATTTCGCGCGTGAAGTATCCGTGTAACGTATTGATAGAGCGATCCGAAAGCGCAGCCTTGTTCACCTCGAACAACATGTCACCCGGAAATTCGATGCAAATGTAGGGATTTCGATCACAAACTGAATTACCGGCTCGATCCAAATGCGGGGGCATCATCCCCTCGACACCCAAATCCAGAACCCAATGCTCGCAGCCGTCCGGATCAATCCAGATCGCCGCCTCATATGTACCAGTTTCTGCTGCCTGCACTGTCGCTGGCAACATACAGCTGGATACCCCAAAAAGCAGGGTGACCGCCAAAAGTCTCATACTGTCTGCCTCAAATTTGTCGATTGTTAACGCCGACGTTGCTTGAGTGCTAACACAGAGGTATTACGTTTGTGAATCCGTTAGTTACCCACCGAAGCTAGTGTGGTTTCCCAGCCACACTACTTTTTCCGCTGACAACGAGTTTTGCTCCGTTGCGACCACCCGAACATCAACAATTTTGCCAATATCAGAAGCATCTCCCAGAAAATGCGTGGCGTGCAAATACGGAGACTTGCCAATCACCTGCCCCGCCTCTCGCCCGATCTTCTCTACCAACACAGGCAACGTGCGCCCGATCATGCTGTCCTGAAATTCGACCTGATGGCTGGTCAATAAGGCCTGTAATCGGTGCAGACGCTCGGTTTTCACGCTTTCATCAACATGCGCACGGTCAGCAGCGGGCGTGCCCGGACGTGGGGAATACTTGAAACTATAGGCCTGCCCGTAGCGAACCCGCTCGCATAATTCCATCGTCGCCTCGAAATCCGCGTCATCCTCGCCGGGGAAACCAACGATAAAGTCACCCGACAACATCATATCAGGCCGCACCTTACGCATCCGCTCCAGAACTTTCATATAATCCGCCGCCGAGTGCTTGCGGTTCATGGCCCTCAAAACCTTGTCCGATCCGGATTGCACAGGCAGATGCAAATACGGCATCAGCTTTTCAACGTCACCATGCACGGCAATCAGATCATCACCCATATCGTTAGGATGCGAGGTCATATATCGAATTCGCTCCAAGCCTTCGATCTTGGCAAGTTCGCGGATCAACTTGGCCAAAGTCCAGCCGTCAACTTCGTAAGCATTCACATTCTGCCCCAGCAGACTGATTTCAACGACACCACGATCCACCAAATCCCGCGCTTCATCCAGCAGGCGCTCCGCAGGACGCGAAACCTCGGCACCGCGTGTATAGGGAACCACGCAAAACGCACAAAACTTGTCGCAGCCTTCCTGAACGGTCAAAAACGCAGCAGGCGCACGCCGCGCCTTGGTGCCACGCGGCAGAAAGTCGAACTTGTCTTCCTCGGGGAACTCGGTGTCCAGAACCTGCACCCCATTACCAGCCTTCGCTGCCATCGCAGGCAGGCGGTGATAGGCTTGCGGTCCAACAACCAGATCAACCATCGGCTGGCGGATCATAATTTCTTCGCCCTCGGCCTGCGCAACACATCCAGCGACACCGATCTTCAGATCAGGATTGGCCTCCTTCAGCCCGCGATACCGCCCCAGTTCCGAATAAATTTTCTCAGCCGCTTTTTCACGAATGTGACAGGTGTTCAGCAAAATCATATCCGCCTGCTCGGGCGAATCCACGGTGACATAGCCGTCGGCCCCCATCGCATCAACCATCCGCTCGCTGTCATAGACATTCATCTGACAGCCATAGGTCTTGATATACAGTTTTTTGGTATTCGACATTATAACACCCGCTTCACGTTTCAGCCCCCTCTATAGGTTTGACTATTCTTGTGCAATGCGTCGGATATTTGCTAAAGCAGTGGAAACATTGAAAGCCAGCCTATGACCGCGCAAGCCCTCGACACGTTCCTGCGAAATAACGCCCGCAACCTGCCCTCGCCCATCGCGGTGATTCTGGCCGAGGAGAACGTCGATCTGTCAGGCACAATCGAGCACCACCGCAAAATGGGATTCGCCACAATCCTGGTAATCGGAGACGTCGCGTCAGTCACAGGCGACAACCTCCATACGTTCCCGATGCAGCTTAACCGCTTGGGCGACACTATCGAAGTCCTGAACAAGATCATCGCCGCCTGCACCGGAAAATGGATATATTACGCTTTCAACGCCGAATACCTATATTTTCCGTTTTGCGAAACTCGCAGCGTCAAAGACGCCATAACTTTCATGGAAGAGGAGCGCCGCAGCACTGTTTTCACCTATTCCATCGACCTATACCCCGCAAGTTTGTCGGCACACGGCAACGGCGTAGACATAGAAACCGCCCATCTAGATCGGAACGGATACTATGGCCAAGAACGCTTTCTCGACGGCGAGGCAGTCGAACGTCAACCTGAGATATTCGGCGGCCTGCGCTGGCGGTTCGAAGAACACATCCCGTGGGAAAAGCGCCGTATCGACCGGATCAGCCTGTTCAAGGCGTCGAAAGGCTTGAAAATCGGCCCCGATCTACGCCTGAACGACCCAGAAATGAACACGATTTCCTGCGAGTGGCACAATAGCCTGACGATCGCCGTCATGTCCTTCGGCGTCGCCAAAGCCCTAATGCACAACCCTGGCTCAGCCGAAGATATCGACAGTTTCCACTGGGGCGGCAGCCGAAAATTCGAGTGGACCTCGACCCAACTTCTAGAGCTTGGCTTCATAAAACCGAGGCAGTGGTTTTGAATAACCTGCGTCTAAATCTTACCGCTGGCGGCGCGTCGGTTCTGGTCGCCTTGCTGCTGGTTGGCCTGAAGCTCTGGGCGCTGGGTGAAACTGGATCGCTTTCCATTGCCGCCAGCCTAACGGACTCGGCGCTCGACCTGATCGTGTCGCTGACGGGTGTGCTGGCCATATTCTACGCCGCGCGCCCCGCAGACGACGACCATGCATTTGGTCACTCCTCTGCCGAAGACCTTGCCGCCCTCGCCCAAGGCGTCCTTGTCGCGGTCTCGGCCATTGTCATCGGCTGGTCCGCAATTGACCGGCTGCTGTCCGACACCCCACCGGCACTTGCTGCCGAGGGCGCAGGCATGATCGCCATGACCATCTCCTTCGCTCTGACGTTTGCGCTAATCTTGTGGCAACGCCGCGTAGTCTTGCGCACCGGCAACCGCGTAGTCGCCGCCGACAGCTTGCATTACATCTCGGACCTACTACCAAACATCGGCGCAATCGTAGCCCTGTTCGCGTCCTCGGCATTCGGTCTGGTAGCGGTTGACAGCGTCATCGCGCTCGCCGCCGCGATCTTGCTGCTGTTCGGCGCTTGGCGCATTGCCAAGGCCGCGTTCGACGCGCTTATGGACCGCCGCGCCGACCCTGAAAGCATCGCCAAAGTCGAAAAACTGGTAGCAAACTGGCCGGACATCCTTGGATACCAAGACCTAAAAACCCGCACCTCTGGCAACCGCATATTCGTGCAAGTCCATATTGAGCTCGACGGATCACAAACGCTGGAACGAGCCCACGGTATCGGCGCGGGCCTAAAAGTCGAAATCCTGCGCGTAATACCTAACGCCGACGTCATCATCCACAAGGATCCGGCGGGCGATCCGTTGTCACCGAACCAGACGACTTAGTTCTAAAGCCTGCGGTTGTGCCGCTATGCCATCGGTTTGTCAAAACGGCGGAACAGACCAAGCGCAATCATCCCGACGACCAACATAAACGAGCCAAAGATAAACACGATGCCCGTATTCTCGATGCGGTCTGCCAGCGCGCCCGCTATCACCGGTGCAATCATCATTAACCCATAATAGATCGAGTAGAAAACGCCCCACGCGCTTCTGGTTGAAGGATCATTGATGCCAACGTCATGATTGGCCCAGCGCCCAGCCCAAAAAAGAAACCCACGACCGCAAAAATCACCGGCACCACGCCGACCGGCACATAGAGGATCACAGGCATTAAGATGGTATAACTCAGCATACTTACAATAATGACTGTATCCTTACGTCCCTTTCGGTCCGCGAGGATGCCGCCTATAGGTACTGAAATTGCTGTCATTATGATGAAGATACTCGTCACAGAACTGGCTGATGCCAATTCCCATCCTCGTTGGTTCATAAATGCGGGTCCGAAACTGAAAACCATTGCGAAAGCCGTATTATATAATGCCCAAACGCAAGCCGCCAAAAAGAGCGCGGGCGCCGGAAGTTTACTGATCTTGATTTTGGTAGCTGGTTTGGCGGCATTCTCTGGAACCCGATAAACAGCGATAAATAGAAACAAACCCAAAGCGATTTGTTGACATAACGGCAGCTAAAGCCAGTTCAATTTCGCCCAACGCTGCCAGTAATGGTAACACCACCAAAGCAACCGCAATCCCCACTGGCCACGAGTTTATGAATATCGCCATCGCCGTCGATATTTCCCGGTCAACAAACCAGTCTACCACCATTTTCGACATAACCACGTTAAGGATAACGCCACCGGTGCCCGCCACCACGCGGCCAGCGACCAGCGACCAGAGTCTCCAAGTTAAACCCCCCATCCGATCATGCCACTGCCGATCAGCATCAATACCATGCTTAGACCGACAACACGTTTGTCACCAAAACGTGCCGGGAATTGCCACAATCACCCCAGGTGCAAGGTAGATGCCGATAAGCAAGCCAATGTTTGCCAGATTCAGACCATGTGCTTCCATGATAAGCGGAGAAATCGCGGCCACTGCCTGAAACTGAAAGGCCATAGTCAGCCGCGCAAAGAACAGCGTAGCCAGTATTACCCAGCGATTTGGCATAGTGATCCCCTTTTCACTATATCAGACCGCAGAAATTACTAAAAAGCAAATAAATGTCGGATTTCAAGCGGTGCGAAAATAAGCGCTGTGCCAGTGTCACCGGCACTAGTAATCTCGTAGGCATATGGTCCCCCACACACTACCATGAATTCAAATCGCCAATCCGGTATTCCAAAACAAGCCAACGCCAATCTACCGTTTCTCTCCCCTAAGGCAAACACACAGCCCTTTGATCGCGTAGATGGGCTAGGAATGGATCTGTATTCAGATGGAACTGTGGTTAACTGGAACGGCCTGCTGGTGGGGATGATCACAGCGACCGAAGGCGATTCAGTCACAATAAAATGGACGAAGGGTGCCACTTCAGGAACAACGGAAACATTTGTTGGCCACCCATCGACCTGCCGTCAAGACGGGACATTGAAAGACTGCTAAAGCTGGGTGAGACAGCAAGATATATTATGTCAGAGTTTTCCGAACAATAAGTTCGGTTTGCCCCGCACCAAGCCAACTTCAGTCCAACCCGCGACCTTTTAACAAAGCCTCGACTTTGGGCAAAGACCCGCGGAACGCCGTATACAACTCAGCCGCATCTTTCGATCCACCCGCCGTATAAATATGCTCAGCAAGGCGCGCCGCCATGTCAGGATCGAACACGTTGCCCGTCTCTTCGAACGCTGCAAATGCGTCTTCGTCCATCACCTCCGACCACATGTAGGAATAATACCCACTCGAATACCCGTCACCGGCGAACACATGATTAAAGTGCGGCGAAGCAATCCGCATCGAAATCGCATCGGGCATGTCCAGCGCCGCTAACGATTTTGCCTGCGCGGACATTGGATCATTTGGCGGCGTTCCCGTATGGAAATCGATATCCACCATAGCCGAAGCGATGAATTCTACCGTATCGAACCCTTGATCAAAATTCTTCGCCGCCTCAAGCCTCTCCAACATCTCTTTAGGCATCGGTTCGCCCGTCTCGACGTGTAGTGCGTGTTTTGACAACACCTCCGGCGCGCTTAACCAGTGTTCGTAAAGCTGGCTGGGCAGCTCCACGAAATCGCGCGAAACCGAAGTTCCCGAAATGAATTTGTACTTCACATCCGACATTAACGAATGCAGCGCATGTCCGAATTCGTGGAACAACGTCCGTGCATCATCAAATGTCAGCAACGTCACCTCACCCTCGGGTGCTTTGGCAAAGTTACAAACGTTCACCGTGATAGGGCGCACATCGTCATCCATCTTTGATTGCCCGCGGAAACGCCAGCTCCACGCGCCACCCCGTTTGGTAGATCGCGTGAAATAATCACCGATGAACACACCGATATGTTCGTCACCGCGTTTCACTTCCCAAGCCCGCGCATCAGGGTGGTACAAAGGCACGTTCAACGCCTCGAACGACAGCCCGAACAGCTTACCAGCCACATCGAACGCGGCCGCAATCATGTTATCAAGTTGAAGATAGGGCTTGATCTCGTTTTCATCCAGATCATGTTCGGACTTCTTTGCCTTCGCTGCGTAATAACGCCAGTCCCACGCAGCCAAATCATCGTTCACGCCGTCATCATGCAGCAATTTCGCCAGCTTCTCGGCGTCCTTCTTGGCCTTATTCTTCGCCGGTTTCCAGACATTCATCAACAATTCTCGTACCGCGGCCGGAGTTTTAGCCATCTCGTTGTCCAGCTTGAAACTCGAAAAGTTTTCGAATCCCAATAACACCGCACGTTCATGCCGCAATTTCAACGTTTCAGCTATAGTTTCGATATTGTCTGTCTCGCCACCATTGGCCCCGCGCGCTTCCCACGCTTTGAAAACAATTTCGCGCAAATCACGACGGTCAGAGAACTGCAAGAAAGGTATCGCCAACGATCGGGTTAGTGTAATCACGGGGCCCTTTTTCTCCCGCTCTTTTGCTGTCTGCGTGGCTGACGCGATCAAGCTGTCGGGAAGCCCGCCAAGATCATCAGGCCCCAACGCCAATTCCCACGACTTTTCATCCGCCAGAACGTTTTGCGAGAATGTCGCCCCCAAAGACGCCAGCCGCTGCATAATTTCCTTTAAGCGAGCTGCATTCTTCGACTCCAAAGCAGCCCCGGAACGGACAAACATCCGGTGGTACAGCTCCAGTACCCGCGATTGCTCGGCATCCAGCCCTAAACTGTCCGCGTCTTCCACCAATTTAGCAACACGCGCAAACAAGTCTGTGTTCATCAAAGTCTCTGCCGAAAACGCGGCGAACTTCGGGGCAAGTTCGCGCTCCAACGCTTCCATCTCATCACTCGCGTCCGAGTTGGACAGGTTGTCGAACACTGCCGAAACTCTTTCCAACAATCCCTCGGCCCGTTCCATCGCCTCGATTGTATTGGCGAAACTTGGAGCATCGTCACTGTCAGCAATCACATCGATCGCTGCGCGGGCTTGCGTAAACGCCAGCTCAAACGCCGGCGCGTAATGTTCGTTTGAGATTTTATCAAACGGCGGGATTTCAAAAGGAGTGGTCCATTCTTGCAGAAGCGGATTATCGGTCATGTGCTGCCCATCTGTTAGGTATTCTATCGCTCAATGTGGTGCTTTCCGAAAATTCTTACAAGACACAAGCCCGTTTTCTATTCTGTGCTAGTTAATATGTATTCTTATCGCTCGGAAACGCCCGTGATTTAACGTCCTGAGCGTAGGATTTCACTGCCCGCTCGATCCCGTTCCCAAGATCACCATAAACTTTTACAAACCTCGGCGGTGTCGGGTTCAGTCCCAACATGTCCTCCAGCACCAGAATCTGCCCGTCGCATTCCGCTGACGCGCCAATACCGATCGTCGGAATTTCGATCTGTTTGCTGATCTTCGCGGCCAGCGGCTCCACCATTCCCTCCAGCACCAGCGCAAAAGCGCCCGCTTCGGTCACAGCAACCGCGTCCGCCTCATGCACCGCCCAGTCCGCCTGATCTCGCCCTTGCGTTTTAAAACCGCCCATCACGTGGCTGGATTGGGGTGTCAGGCCGATATGTGCCATCACAGGAATGCCCCGCTCGGTCAGAAACCGGATCGTCTCGGCCATACGCGCGCCGCCCTCCAGTTTAACTGCCCCGCAGTCAGTTTCCTTCATCACCCGCGCGGCATTCCGAAAAGCCACCGCAGGGCTTTCCTCATAGGTTCCAAATGGCAGGTCGACAACCACCAGCGCCTTCTGCGTCCCGCGAACAACCGCCGCCCCGTGCGTGATCATCATATCAAGCGTAACACCGATCGTGGATTCCATTCCGTGCATTACCATCCCCAGTGAATCGCCCACCAGAATGAAATCTGCATACCGATCAACAATTGCAGCGGTATGGGCATGATAGGAGGTTAGCGAAACAATAGGTTCCTTGCCCTTGCGCGCACGGATTTGTGGAACGGTGGTTCTGCGGATTTTCACAGGTACACTCATGGATTTACCTTTCGGTTAACGGTTATTTGACGGGGCAACTACCCGCTGGTCTATCAGCAACACGCTCTCGAAGCGAACAGCGAGCAATACAACAGCAGCAGATGCAATCCGCCCGCGCATAGGCGCCAAGCTTTCGGCATCGCGAATATCTACAGACTCTACAACACCGGACGGGGCACCCGCCAATATATCTACGATTTCCTTCTTGACGAAATGCACCGTTGCGTTCCCCGCCGAGACCAGAATTTCGGCCCGATCCAGCGACTGACACAATACCGGCGCGGCAGCACGGTTTTTCGGCGTTAAGCGCACATTGCGCGACGACAGCGCCAAACCGTCTGCCTCCCGCACTGTCTGAATCCCGATCACCTCGACCGGAATATCCAGATCGGCGACCATCTTATTGATAACAGTCAACTGCTGGTAATCCTTGCGTCCAAAATAGGCTCGATCCGGCTGGAAGATGTTGAACAACTTGGTCACAACGGTTGCGACACCGCGAAAATGTTCCGGCCTGATCCGCCCGATCAACACGCGCGACAAATACCCTGTTTCAACGTGCGTGTCGGCATCCAGAAAATAAACTTCGCCCACAGTCGGCGTGAAAACCACATCAACTCCTGCATCGCGCAGCATTTGCAAATCGCGTTCGATATCTCTGGGATACGTGCTCAAATCCTCGTTGGCACCAAATTGCGTCGGGTTCACAAAAATTGTGACCGCCACAACTTTGTTTTCCGCCCGCGCCCGCGCCACCAGCGCCATGTGCCCCTCGTGCAGATACCCCATAGTAGGCACCAGACCAACCGAGCCGTGAACCCGAAGTTCCGTCAGCGCCTGTCGTAATTCGTGTTTTGTATAACAAACCAGCATATGTCTGAATCGCCTATCCCGCACTGCACCATTTCGGCGTTTGGTAGCATCATCGCACTGTTAATGTCTAGAACAGGATTCACCGCATCCAGTTTGCCCACCGAAATGCAGCACCTCCAAAACATTTTCCGCCTGAAAAGTCGGATTCAGCATATGTTCAGTCGGCAAGATATTGGACCCTTCTCCAAAATCCGTCATTGTGCGTGAAAATCGCATTTCGGAGTAGTATTATGAAAACCCACGTAAAAGCCTGTGTCGTTGGCGGCGGTGTCGTCGGCGCGTCCATCGCCTACCATTTGGCCAAAGCCGGATGGGATGACGTAATCCTGCTGGAACGCGATGAACTCACCTCCGGTTCCACATGGCACGCCGCTGGTCTGCTGCCGTTGTTCAACATGGGCTACGCCACCACGCACATCCACGATTACTCAGTAAAGTTCTACAAAGAACTTGAGGCCGAAACCGGCCTGAACGCCGGATTTTCCGTCGTTGGTAACCTGCGTATGGCCCAGACCGATGAACGTATGGACGAATACAAGCTCTACGCCACCACCGCCGATTCCGTTGGTATCGAATACGAATTCCTGACTCCGGACGAAGTCAAAGCCCGCTGGCCCCTGATCAACACCCAAGACCTGAAAGGCGCGCTCTATCACCCGACCGACGGCTACATTAACCCCGCCGACGTCACCATGGCGATGGCCAAAGGGGCCCGCCAACGCGGTGTTGAAATCATCCGCAAACGTCAGGTCGATTCATACGAATGGACAGGTTCCGAATGGATCGTCCGTGGCACAATCATGGTCGAAAAAGGCGGCAACCTTGTACCGTCCGAAGAAACTTTCGAAATCCACGCCGAACACGTTGTCACCGCCACGGGTAACCACGCACAACGCACCGCCAAACAACTCGGCATCAAATTCCCTGCCATCCCTGTCGAACACCAGTTCATCGTCACCGACGTTGACCCAGCACTGCAAGCCTTCCGCGAAGCTGGCAACCCCGAGCACCCCGTAATCCGCGACGCCGACGCACAATCCTACGTGCGCGAAGAACGCGGCGGCTGGATTCTCGGCGTTTACGAAAAACACGCCCCCGCACGCTTCGAACATGGCGTCCCTGACAGCTTCCGCGCCGACCTGTTCCCGCTGGAACTCGAACGTATCGAAGACCAGTATATGGCCATGATCCACCGCATGCCATCATGCGAAGAATCCGGCCTAAAAGACGATTTCAACGGTCCAATCTGCTACACACCAGACGGCAACCCGCTTGTTGGCCCGGCACCTGGCCTGGACAACATGTGGCTGGCCGAAGGTTTCTCTTTCGGCATCACCGCCGCTGGCGGCGTCGGTTATTACCTTGCGCAAATGATGGTCGACGGCGAAGCCGAAATCGACATGGCCTCGCTTGACCCCAAACGCTACGGCGACTGGATGACAACCGAATACGCCGCCCGGAAAAACGAGGAATGCTACGACCACGTCTACATCCTCCACCACCCGGACGAAGAACGCGAAGCCTGCCGCCCACTCCGCACCGCCCCCTGCTATGAGCGCATGAAATCCGCAGGCGCACAGTTCGGCGTTGTTAACGGCATGGAACGCCCGAACTACTTCGGCCCACTCGACGCCCCCAGCAACTTCGACCACGAATCCCGATCCTTCCGCCGTGGCGGCTGGTGGCAGCACGCCGTAGACGAGGCCAAAGCCATCCGCGAAGGCGTCGGCATGATCGACGCAACCGCCTTCACCAAACACCGCGTAAAAGGCCCGGGCGCAACCCAGTTCCTCGACTGGTTCACCTGCAACAAACTGCCAAAAATCGGCCGCATCAACCTGACCTACGCCTTGACAGCCACCGGCACGACCCGCACCGAATACACCATCGTGCGCGAAGCGAAAAACGAGTATTACCTCGTCTCTTCCGGCGCCCTAACCGACTACGACGGCGATTTCCTACGCAAAGCCGCTGCCTCCAAGGCCGAAGAATTCGGCTACATCGAAATCCAGAACGTCACCACCCAATACGGCGTTTTCGCCCTCGCCGGCCCAAAATCCCGCGATGTAATGAAAAAACTGATCTCGGACCCAGGCCCCGAAACAGCACTTTCCAACAAACGCTTCCCGTGGCTCTCCGCCCAAAACATCGAGCTCAAAATGTGCCCCGTCCACGCCATCCGCGTCGCCTACACTGGCGAGCTGGGTTGGGAACTCCACCACCCCATCGAGATGCAAAACTACCTCTTCGACCAGATCATGGCCGCAGGCGAGGAATTCGGCCTAAAGCTCGTCGGTGCCCGCGCCCAAAACTGGCTGCGTCAGGAAAAATCCTACCGCGCTTTCGGCACAGAACTAGGCCGCGACGCTACCCCAATCGAGGCCGACCTCCCCCGCTTCATCGACCTCTCCAAAGACTTCCACGGCAAAGCCCGAATGGAGGCCACTGGCATCCGCGCCAAATGCGTCACGCTGCTGATCGACGGCCCAACCGACGCCGACCCATGGGGCCGCGAAGCGCTATTCCTTGACGGCACAAAAATCGGCCGCTTGACCTCCGGCGGTTATTCCGTCCACTTTGAAAAATCTATCGGCATGGGCTATGTTAGTCCGGAACTGGCGGTCGTGGGCCAAAAACTAAAGGTCAAAATGTTCACCGAACTCTGGGACGCTGAAATCGTACAGGACAGCCCGTACGATCCGAAAAATGAAACGATCCGCATGAACGGATAGAAAATGGACGACATGATCAAGGGAAGTTGCCACTGCGGCACCATAACATTCGAAATTCTGGAAACCCCGAAATTCGTAATCTCCTGCAACTGCTCGATCTGTCGACGTCTGAACCCCGTCTGGGCACGTTCTGATCAAATGAAAATTACAACGAACGCGCCCGAAGGCACGACTCACATCTATCAGTGGGGCGCAAAAACCCTCGAGTTCCACAGCTGCAAAAACTGCAACTGCACCACCCACTGGACGGCCGTGGACGGATCAGGCTTCGCTGTAAATTGTCAACTGGCGACCGAGGCCGATATGAAAGAAATCAGAGTCCGCCACTTTGGTGGCGCGGATACAGAGGTGTTTTTGGATTAGGGTGCACAAAACCCACAAACTATCGACAAATTTCTCAAGTCGTTATGGAAGGTAACCGGACTAATATCGCCCATGCTCCCAAGACGTGTTAAACGAGGCCTTGGTTGAATAAATTCCAATAATGCTCGCCTAACACAGTCAATCGACATACTTTAGAATTAATAGCATCATAATACATATGTTCTTCGTCGACGGGGACACCCAAATTTACTTTCACCATTCTCTGAAGCACAGCGAATACTTAAGTATTTTCCTCCGTTGATGCATCGCACGTAGGTTCAAACGATGGATCTAGTTCAATAGAGAAATTATCTTCTGTAAAAATGTCTGTAAGTTTGGACAAATCATCAATAGAAATTGGGGACTGAACTTTTCGAAGAGAAATAAATCGCTCAACATTGGTTTTGAATAATGGCTGTTGTTGCCAAGAACCAAGCGATTGATCAATGTGTGCATAAACGCTACCCGGTGTCACATCGCCAACCAAATTTGCAGCGCCTCCGTTCAGTGCATCAACAAATAAGGTTGTAAATACGCCAGAGTTGTTTTTTTCGACTGCGTATTGATCTGCACTGGACGCAGTTAAAATTGTAACTCCATCACCAATATTTGCAATCGCATCTCCAGCGCGTGGATTTCCCGCAATTCCTGAATGGCAGCTATCAAAAACAATGAGTTTGTTTCGTACTCTCGACCTATTTGCCAACTCAACAATTTCTTTTAACGGAAGACCTTCATCACCGTCAGCACATTCGGAAGTCAACAAGTATCCGCCGGTATTTTCGAAATGCCCGTGCCCTGCAAAGTAAAACAACGCAATATCATCATTACCCACGAATAGTTCGCTAACTTTATCTTTCAATTGTCGCCTTGTTATTGACGAGTCTGGGCCATTACCGCTCATCAATTCTACATCAAAATTTCGGGTGCCGTCGCTATTTCTTGCAAGCACACTATTCACAGAATATGCGTCATTCACGCACCCAAAAAGGTTACCACCATTTTGATAATAATCAATATCAACAACTAGTGCTTTTCGAGACATTAGAACTGCGCTCTAATGGCATCAGCAATTGATTTTCCTTGCCATCTTACAGTTTGATCAGCGGCATTTTTGACCGCAAGAGATGTCAGTTCCGCACCCCAAGGCTCTACCGCAATGATTGGCTTTCCGTAACTGCTTGCAATCGAAATCTCTTTCCGAATCCATTTGCTATAATTTGCGTAGACTCCGGCCATTATGATTATTCCACTACAACCAGAAATTTTTCAATCGATTGCGGCCAGCAAATCTAGGTCTGTACCATTCGTATGTGTCGGATCATTCTTTGGAACCGAGTGATCATAGAATGAAATACGTTGCTCACCTAGCAATTCAACCAATCGGTCGTACATTTCGCCGTACTTCCAAGAATGGCTAATAAATAGTCGATAAGTTTTATCCATTTCTTGCTCCTACTGAAAAAGAGAGCCATTACAATTATATTGAAACAAATCAGGAACTTAATCAAGAATATTCGCAAAATGACAAAATTAGTTAGCGCCCCCACCCACAAAAACGTACATACGCATTGTGTACGGGTTGTGTACGCGTTGTGCACACGGAAATTCGACGTTTTATCTGGTAGTTAACGAGGTCGTACCCCCCTAAACCAGTCGATCTGAAGCAAATAATTCCATCAAATCCGCCTCTGGCCGCGCACCGATATGGCCGATGATTTCACCCGCCGTAACGCACCCTACACTCCCGCGCCCCACGTAGTCCTGACCATCCGTCAGACTAAAAGTACCCTGCTACAAACAAGTTGGTGGCGCTAATAACAGCCAAACCTAATAGATATATCCTTGCGGATAGGACGCCAGTTCACGCCAATGCCAGCTAGCAGAATTTGCAGAATCAGCTGAACTTAGGTTATTATTCCCATATAAATAATAAAAAAAAGACTTAGGCATCAAAGCCAGATTAGGAGGAATGCTATGTCGGCGACAAAAGGTTACTGGAAAATCGGCAATAAAAAAACTGAAACAAATTGATCAAGTTCTGATAACTTCTTCACACCACCCATCCGAGGTGGTGCGCCAAGAATACTACGTTCTTACGGGTATGGAGCCGGACATCAACACCCTACCATGGATTGAGGATTTGACCCCCAAACAGAGAAAAAATATCGAACTTGGCTAGCGCCCTAGACCAGCCCCTCGGACACAAATAAATCCATCAGGTCGGCCTCTGGCCGCGCCCCGATATGCCCAATAATTTCACCCGCCGCAACGCAGCCCATGCGGCCGCAGGTCAGGTAGTCTCGGCCGGTCGTCAGACCATACAGGAAGCCGGCCGCGAACAGGTCTCCGGCACCGGTGACGTCCTCCACGTTCATTTCGTCGGCGGGGGCGTGAACCTCTTCGTCGCAGCTCACAACATATGCGCCGCGCGCGCCAACTGTGCAGGCAAGAATGTCAACATCCGCCGCACCCAGCGTCATGGCAACCGAAAGGTCATCGGTTTGATATAAAGACATTAATTCATGTTCATTGCAAAACAGCAGATCTACGTCCGCACAAATAATCTCGAGGAATGCGTCGCGGTGACGCTCCACACAAAACGGGTCCGATAACGTCAGCGAAACACGCCCTCCAGCCGCCTTGCAGGCCGTAACAGCCTTGGCAAACGCCGCGTGGCTGTCCGGCCCGTCAAAACGATACCCCTCAAGGTAGATCCAGTCAGCGTCCGCCATGATATCTTCGTCAATATCGTCAGGCGACAGGAATTCCGACACACCCAGATAAGTGTTCATCGAACGCTCACCGTCCGGCGATACCAGCACCATACAACAACCCGTTTCGGCCGGATGATCCGCATCCGCCATAGGCGTGTCAAAATCGGCACCTTGTGCCTTGATATCATGTGAAAAAATGCCGCCAAGTTGATCATCTTTGACTTTGGAAACATACCCCGTCCGCACGCCCAAAGCCGCAAGTCCTGCGATAGTGTTCGCCGCCGAGCCACCGGATATTTCCATGGCCGGACCCATCACTCCGTACAGCTCCGCCGCACGATCCGTGTCGATAAGCTGCATGATGCCTTTCTCAACACCGTGCTTGGTCAAAAACGTGTCCTCCACATGCGCGAGGATATCCACCATCGCGTTACCGATTCCGACGACTTGGTACTTCTTCATAATGTTTTATCCTTGGATTCGCACAGATCGGCGATGATACAATTTGTGCAAACAGGTTTGCGGGCCTTGCATATATACCGCCCGTGCAAAATCATCCAGTGGTGAGCGTGCTGTTGATATTCTGCCGGAATATGGTCCTCAATTGCACGTTCCACAGCGACGACATCTTTGCCAACCGCGACCCCTGTTCTGTTTCCAAATCGATAGATATGCGTGTCTACGGCCTGCGTTGGCTGATGAAACCACATGTTCAAAACCACGTTGGCGGTCTTGCGGCCCACCCCCGGCAAGCTTTCAAGTGCGGCGCGTGAGGACGGCACCTCGCTGTCGAAGACATCCACCAGACGTTGACTTAACTTGATGACATTCTTGGCTTTATTCCGAAAGAGGCCTATAGTTTTGATGTGCTCGATCAAGGCTTCCTCGCCCAACTCCAGCATTTTCTCCGGCGTATCCGCCAACTTGAACAACTCGGCCGTCGCACGGTTCACGCCGATGTCCGTTGCCTGCGCCGACAGCGCCACAGCGACCACCAAAGTGAACGCGTTCACGTGATTAAGTTCACCCTTCGGCTCAGGCTCGCTGACCTGAAAACGGCGAAAAATCTCTGAAATAGTTTTATAGTCCAGTTGGGCGGTCATATCGTCCCCGAAAAAGCGCAAGATTCGGGTGGAGTTCTACCCTGTATGCAATACCGTGGCCATACTAACCAAAAGGAACCCTGATGAACGAGTTGAGCGGCAAAGACCCATACCATTACGCAGTGATCGCCCGCGCCATCGCTTTTATAGGGGACCGCGTGGTCGACCAGCCATCGCTTGAGGAAACCGCCGCCGCCGTCGGGCTTTCACCGATGCACTTCCAACGTGTTTTTAGCCAGTGGGCAGGGGTTAGTCCAAAGCGGTATCAGCAATACCTGACGCTGGATCACGCCAAATCTTTGTTGGGCGAGCGGTTCACGGTGCTGGGCACTTCGCAGGAAACTGGCCTGTCCGGTGCTGGCCGCCTGCACGATTTGTTCGTGAAATGGGAGGCCATGTCCCCAGGCGAGTATGCGCGCAAGGGTAAAGGGCTGACCATAGATTACGGCTGGTTCGATTCCCTGTTCGGCGAAGTCCTATCCATGGCCACGACCCGCGGGCTGTGCGGGTTGGCGTTCTCGTCCGAATTCGGGCGTGATGTTGCGTTTCAAGATATGGCCTCGCGCTGGCCCAATGCCGAATTCGTCGAGAACCCTGACACCATCGCCGACTGGACTGCCGCAGCATTTGGACAAGGCGGACATACATCCCTGCATCTGATCGGAGCACCTTTCCAGATCAAAGTATGGGAGGCCTTGCTTACGATTCCGTCAGGCCACGTCACCACCTATTCCGAGATCGCTCAACGTATCGGCAATCCAAAAGCCGTCCGTGCTGTTGGGACCGCCGTTGGCAAAAATCCGGTGAGCTGGCTGATTCCCTGCCACCGTGCACTACGCAAATCCGGTGGCTTAGGTGGGTATCATTGGGGACTTCCAGTCAAACGCGCGATGCTGGCGTATGAGGCGGCACGTCTCGACGCCCCCTAAGCAAGGATTCGCCCAAAAATCCCGCAGTGGGCGAAAAGGCTTGAATTACACGCTTCAGAGGCGACAATAAGGGGGAAACAAGCGTTTAACTTCTTATTAAGGATATTTCCAATGGCCATATTCAAAACTGCAAGCGTCGTCGTTCTAACTGGTACTCTCACCCTTTCCGGTTGCGTTAATCCTGACGGAACTACCAATAACACTGGAACAGGCGCAAGTGTCGGGGCGGTCCTCGGCGGTTTACTTGGCCGTGCGGTGTCTGGCGACAAAGGCAAAGGCACAATCATCGGCGGCCTGATAGGTGGCGCGATTGGCGGTGCCATAGGTGCCGACCTCGACGCGCAAGAGGCAGCACTGCGCGAATCGATGGGTGGCTCGGTCAGTATCTTCAATACTGGCACGCAACTTATCGTTTCCTTGCCCGAGGAAATCACCTTCGCCACTAACAGCGCTGTAGTTAAATCCAGTCTGGTGGCAGACTTGAATACTCTCGCGGCCAGCATGAATGCCTACCCGAACACCATGATCGAAGTCGTCGGTCATACGGACAACACGGGCACATCCGCGTATAACCAAGCATTGTCTGAACAACGCGCCCGTGCCGTTCGAGGCATCTTGATAAACATCGTCAATCCCAATCGCGTGCTGGCTTACGGCGTTGGTGAGACGCGCCCAGTGGCTTCTAACTCTTCATCCGCTGGGCGCCAGGCAAACCGGCGGGTCGAGATTTACATCACGCCTAAGTAATAACCCCCTAACAAAACATTAACTGGGTCGGCCTCTTCGATCCGGTTAATGGTTAATCCTTGCCACACCACTGCGATTGGTAATATCATTTCACCAATCTTGAGAGGGTACTAAATGCCATTTGAAAAAATCGAGCAGGAAAAAGCTGCTAGCGCCATCGTTTTGCAAATCGAGCGCTTAATATTGCGAGGGGTTCTTCACCCTGGCGAAAGGTTGCCCTCGGAACGCTATCTGGCGATCAAGTTCGACGTATCCCGTCCGACATTACGCGACGCGCTCGCCAGACTGGAAACCAGCGGTTTGATTGTCACAAAACGCAACTCGGGCGCGTTCGTTGCACAGGTGCTTGGCTCGGCATTCTCGAAACCGTTGATCAAACTGTTCTCGACCCATGACGAAGCGTTGTTGGATTACCTGTCATTCCGTCGCGATCTCGAAGGCATGGCGGCTGCCCGCGCCGCAGAGTTCGCCAACGATACCGACCGCAAAGTTATCCAAAGCATTTTCAAGCGCATGGAATTGGCCCACGAAAAACGCAGCCCGGACGACGAGGCCGCCATCGACGCCGAGTTCCACCTCGCCATTGTCGAGGCTGCGCATAACGTCGTATTGCTGCACATGATGCGCTCGATGTTCGACATGCTTCAGGCGGGTGTTTTTTATAACCGACAGTTATTGTTCGGAAAACGATCTAACCGCAGTATGCTGTTGGATCAGCATCGCGCGATTTTCGACGCCATCATGGCGCAAGACCCCGAGGCCGCCCGCGCAGCGATCGGAGCCCATCTTGCTTTCATCGAAGAATGCATGGTCCAACAAAACCGCGATATACGCGACGAGGATGTCGCCCAGCAACGCTTGGCACACGAAAAGACCCGTTGATATGAACACTTTAATGGTGTTCGGGTACGGCTATACCGCTACAATTGTCGGCGCGCAGCTTCGCGATAAAGGGTGGCGGGTGATTGGCACTACGCGCGACCCAGTAAAGGCTGCCGAAATGCAGACCGAAGGAATCGAGGCCATCATCTGGCCGGATGCGAACGTAACCGCCGCAATCAACGCGGCTACGCACATTTTGATCTGTACTGCGCCCGACAAAAACGGCGACCCCGTTCTAGCCGCTTTCCAATCCGAAATCGAGGCGCAGGCGGCGGCCATCCAATGGTTCGGATACCTATCCACCACAGCTGTTTACGGCGACCGTGGTGGCGGTTGGGTGGACGAAACTTCCGACCTGAACCCCGCCACCGCACGCGGAAACTTGCGCGTTCAAGCCGAGAGCGCTTGGCTTGAATTGGGTAAGACGACAACACTTCCGGTCCATATTTTCCGCCTTGCAGGAATATACGGACCCGGTCGTGGCCCCTTTGCCAAAGTCCGCGCGGGCACGGCGCGTCGGATTATCAAACAAGGGCAGGTTTTCAGCCGCACCCACGTCGAAGACATCGCGCAAGTGCTGCAGGCGTCTATTGCTAGCCCCAACGCAGGTGCGATTTACAACGTTTGCGACAACGACCCCGCCCCACCACAGGATGTCATCGCCGAGGCTGCACGTTTGCTGGGCTTACCAATCCCCGAAGCCGTCGATTTCGAGACCGCCGAGATGACCCCGATGGCCCGCAGTTTCTATGCCGAATCGAAAAAAGTCTCGAATCAACGAATACTTGAAGAATTAGGCATCACCTTGAAATATCCCGACTATCGCAGCGGGCTGGCGGCCTTGCTGGAAGCTGAATCGGCGTAATTCCAACCAAGGTGTTGGAATGTAGCTAAATTGACTCGCATAAGTAACGGCTCCAATGTAAAAATATGCTTGGTTTGCAGGATCTGTCCTACGGCCTAAATCTGAAATTACCAGTGGTTCCAAGTTCATGCCAAAAAGCCTCTTCCGCCACCTTCCTGCTGGCCTCGCGCTAATCGCAACCACGGTTGCCAGCGCGCAATCGGCCAGCTTTTCCCTGAACGGCACATCCGGTCTGATCGACATACCAACCGCGCAGGTTTTGCCTGACGCCGAGACCGCATGGACCTTTTCCGGCAGTGGCACAGTTTACGGTGGGACGTTAACGTTCCAGATGTTGCCTAATCTGGAAACCTCGGTGCATTTCATGACGGTGAATGACTGGATCGGCCTCGGAGAACCGCTTTTCGATCAAAGTATTGACTTGAAATACCAAATTTTCGTCGAGACCGACACGTTGCCGTCACTGGCAGTCGGGTCAAACGACTTTCTGTCCAACGGCGCCTTCAGCAGTGAATACATTGTGGCCAGTAAAAACGTTGGACACGGGTTAACAGTAACCGGTGGTCTCGGCTGGGGTCGCCTTGGTAGTTATCGTCCGATCGCTTCGCTAGGCACACGACCCGCACCTTCGGATGACCCGCTGGCCTACGACCAGTTGTTCCGCGGCGACATGGCCCTGTTTGGCGGCCTCGAGTGGGATATCCCCGTTAAAGGTCTTTCGCTGAAGGCGGAATATTCATCGGATGCGTACTTGGGCGAGCAGGTTTATGGCGATTTCGAACACGTATCCCCTCTGAACTTCGGCATCGAATATGAACCAATCCGTGGCATTTCGCTGGGCGGATATTACAAATACGGCAGCGAGTTCGGTCTCCGCCTGACGATTTCCGGCAACCCTAACCGTCCGATGGTGCCGTCAGACTTTGGCATCGGCCCCGTTCCGGTCAACCCGCGCCTTGGCCACTATAACCGCAGCGAAAAGTGGGCGAACAATTCCTTGGTTACCGAACTTTTGGTATCGGCCCTCGCGCCCGTTCTGGAACCCGAAGGTCTGGTGATCGAACAGGCGTTGATAACAGGCAACACCATCAACTTGTATGTCACCAACAACAACATGCCACAAACGACCAAGGCGGTCGGTCGTATTATGCGAACCCTTTCCGTGGCCTTACCCCACTCTGTCGAAGTGTTCCGTATAACGCCGGTCGCATCCGGTCTAGCCACCACCACAATCGAGGTTCGGCGCTCTGACCTCGAAGCGCAGGTTGACCGCCCCGACGCAGGACCTGACAGCTTCGCAACGACCCGTTTCTTCGACGCCGAGAACAATTTGCCAGACGGCGCATGGTCCCGCGATATCTATCCCGATTTCACTTGGGGGATCATTCCGGTCATTCCTGTGAATTTGGCGGTCAACGGCGCGGCGGCCAGCATCGACGTATTATTGAATGCCAACGCCAGTTATCGCCTGTCCCGCGGCTTGTCGCTTAACGGTTCGTTAACAGAGAAGTTGATCGGGAACATCGGCGCAGGCGCTGTGCCTTCTACAAGCCCGACACCGGTTCGCAGCGACTTTGCACTATATCAAACCGGTGGCCCTATTCTTGACCGTCTGACTGCTGATTACGACTTCAAACTGACGACAAGCACGTACGCCCGTGTTTCGGCAGGTTATCTGGAACGCATGTTCGGCGGTATTACTGGCGAGGTTCTATGGATGCCTACCAACCAGAACTGGGGCATCGGGGCCGAAGTTGGGGCCGTACAACAACGTGCTTACGGCGATATGTTTGGCTTTAAGGATTACCAAACCGTTACAGCCCATGCCTCGTTATATTGGGATACCGGTTATCACGGGATCGAGGCACAAGTTGACGTGGGGAAATATCTGGCAGGGGATGTCGGCGCCACCGTCTCGGTATCTCGGCGCTTTGAAAACGGTTGGGAGGTGTCCGGCTTTGTCACCATGACTGACATGCCATTCGCCGAGTATGGAGAGGGGAACTTCTCTAAGGGTATCACATTGACCATACCATTACGCTGGACCATGCCACTGGAAACGCGCTCGAGCACCAGCATCGCGCTTGGAACCGTCGGCGGTGACGGCGGAGCGCGTCTGCAAACGGGCGAGCGTCTGTATTCCACCATCCGCGATTATGACGTCGTCGATTTCAACGAAACCTGGGGAGCCTTCTGGCAATGATACGACCCATCCTAGCGGTATCGGCTTTTGGCCTACTGGCCGCATGCTCGTCCAGCGGCACCAGTCCTGTAGTGACGGTGATCAGAGGCGTCATCTTGCCTTCCACAGTAGAACAGCCCGAGGTTCCGTCCATTGGCAGCAAGCTAACCCGCGAAAAAATCGAAAAGTTTGGTCTCGCGCTAATCCGTGGCCGGATCGAGGGTGAGGAAGTTACCAACCTGTTAACAGGTACAGCAGTTAACGACCAATATGTTACTTACATATCGTCCTTCCGCCAGAACATAACCATGTTGGGAGGTCTGGTGACAGGCACGCGCGGCATGGGCGGCGACCTGCTGGCCGTACGTAATGATGCCACCGACCCCATTGCCTATATCACTCCAACTGACGACTGGCCCGCGACCCTGACCCGCGACTACCGCTTCCCTGGTGTCGGCCCATCCGGCGACACCATATCGGTCACCTGCTCGCTGACCACGTCTGCGGCGACTGTAATCACAATCGTCGAGGTTACGTACGAAGTAACCCCGTTTACTGAGAACTGCGAAGGGGATGGCGTCGCGTTCACCAACACCTATTTCACAGAAACCGAAACGGGTCAGATATGGCAATCGTTACAGTGGATCGGTGAAAAGGTCGGCTATGTTAACATTGACGTGCTAGAACCGTATTCATTGGAATAGCGCTGGAGCTAAATCCTTGACGTAGCTTCGAAATCAATATTCACGCGGGTCAAAAGTGATCATACTACATGTATCTATTGGCTGGTACTGCTGCTCAAAGCAACAAAAACGGCGCCGAAAAGCGCCGTTTAATTCGATTATAATATCGTAAACTTTAGGTATTAACCGTTTAGTCTTGCATTGCGAAGAAAATCAGCGCGATAACCAGAAGTGGGATTAGCCACATGCCGGCACCACCCATGGAGCCTGCTTCTTCAGCAACCATTTCCATTGCTACTGGTGCGACCATTGCAACGGAACCAGCAAATGCTGTGGATGCTGTGGCTGTAATTGCTGCTGTAAGAGCTGCGAGTTTTTTCATAGGAATATCCTCCAAAAAGATGTTGCCTGCCTAAACTCGCTCATCGAGCCACGCAAACACAGAAAACTACAAGAATGTTCTACCGTCTCTTTTTTGACATTGCAACTATAGAAGAATCACAAAGCAAACTGGTTTCACCTGCGCTATATTAGCAACACTTGCGTGCCAACTTTCGCCAACCCGAACAGTTCTTCAATGTCGTCGTTATACAGGCCAATACACCCGTTCGAGGACTGCCGCCCGATCTTGCGCGTGTCGTTCGTGCCGTGAATGCGGTAGTATTGCCAGCTAAGGTACAGCGCGTGCGTGCCCAGCGGATTTTCCGGTCCTGGTTCGATATATGAGGGCAGATCAGGATTGCGCGCTAGCATCGACGGGGTCGGACGCCAATCCGGCCCGTTACGTTTACGAACGACACTTGTGCGGCCTAGTCGCGTCAAATCTGGCGTAAGTGGCACGCTGACAGGGAAAATAAGGTGATAAGCCTCGTCTTCAGGCCAATAATGCAAGGTCCGACCTTTGGTATCCACAAGGATCGCGCCTTTAAGCAGATTTGAAAAATGCCCCCTCCAATCGCGGACCGAATAGTTGTTTGTGCGGATCTCAACGGTCCCAGTTGGCTGCGTCTCTTCCTGTGCGCTCAGAACCGTGGGGGCCGCAACGCTGAACGCTGCCACGGTTGTCGCGAAACGGCGGCGCGTAATTAAGAGCTTACTAATTTTTGTCATGGCGGTACTTTCAAAAATCGATTTGCGCGCACCATATGGGAATAGGTGGCCGTAGGCAATTCACAGGCTGATCAATAATTCGTTGGGCGGAAATCCGCTATTTGAATCCTGATGCAGTTCGCGCTAGACAGGGCCGAATATATTTTATCTGGAGTATCATTATGTTTCGGTTAGGTGCCATTTTATTTTCCGCAATGCTCGTACTTTCGGCATGTGCCGAAGTTGAATCCGGGATTTACGAGGGCTCGACCTATTCCGGCGACATCTCTAGATTCAGCGTGGGCAGCATCCGTTTACGCCATCTCGACAGCGTCAACGCCATACGAGCCGAGCGCGGTGCGCCACCCTTGCAACTGTCGGCCGAGCTAAACGCAGCAGCCGACACCCATGCGCGCGACATGTCTAGACAACAACGGGCATGGAATTTTGGATCAGACCGAACCTCGCCACAGGAACGTGCGACGCGAGCTGGCTTTAATGGGATTGTTCGGGGCGAGAACGTCGCTGAATCGTTCCGCAGCGAGCTGTTCGTGATACAGGCATGGCTGGACGACGCAGCGTCTCGTGCTTCCATCTTGGACCCCCAAGCAACGCATTTGGGTTACGGCTGGTATCAGGAAAGTAATGGCAAAATCTGGTGGGTCCAGGTTCTGGCGCAGGCCTTCCCCGAACCGGAGCTCGAACTTATGGCCGAATTGAAATAGGGGTCCCCATCGGGACCATCGCCCAGATTTCCTCAATCTCTTTATCGCTGACCGAAATGCAACCCGCAGTCCAGTCCCGCTTGAACCGGTCCCTGAAATTCGTTGGCCCACCGTGGATAAATATATCGCCGCCCGGGCTTACGCCTTTGGCCCGTGCATCGGCACGGTCGTTCGCGTCGGGGTACGATATCCCCAAACTAAGGTGATACGCGCTGTTGGGATTGCGACGGTTGATGAAATACGTGCCTTCCGGTGTGCGGCCATCACCTTGCTGTCCCTTGTCGCCACGCGGTGCGAACCCCAATGCTACACGGTAGGTGCGCAGCAACACAGGTTTGCCATCGACGCTTCGATACAAACCGAGTTTGCGACTGGATTTGAACACCACAACAAAGTCTGCAATTGGGGCCGATCGGCTGGATACCGAAGGCTCGGCCCTCGCAACGTTTGCAATACCTAGCGCCAAGGGAACCGATAGAACGGTGCGTCTGTTAAATTTCGTCATGTGGTCTGCTCTTACCTACAAATGGGTTTTTCGCCCGTTATTATGCCCCTAATACATGATTTCTGGTCATCTTACCAGCCACTGGCCTTCCCATCTGAAAGGTGTGCGTGAATTCGTCTAAAGCCCTGCCTCTTCGGCAATCTGTTTGCGGCTTTTACGGGCGCGCTCGGTTTCGGATTTTAGCTGTCCGCATGCGGCCATGATATCCTCACCTCGCGGGCGTCTAACAGGGCTGGCATATCCGGCGGTGTTGACGATATCGCCGAACGCCTCGATCCGCTTCCAATCTGACCGCTCGTAAGGCGATCCGGGCCACGGATTGAAAGGGATCAGGTTGATTTTGGCTGGGATGCCCGCAATCAGCTCCACCAGTCGCCGAGCATCCTCATCACTGTCGTTCACGCCCTTAATCATCACATATTCAAACGTGATCCGTTCCGAGTTTGACAGCCGCGGGTAATTTCGCAGCGCGTCCAGCAACGCGTCAATGTTCCAGCGCTTGTTGATCGGGACCAGCGTGTTGCGAACCTCGTCAGTCGTTGCGTGAAAACTGATGGCAAGCAGGCAGCCGATTTCGTCACCTGTTTTTGCGATTTCTGGCACCACTCCAGAGGTCGACAACGTGATGCGGCGGCGTGAAATGGAAATCCCCTCGGGGTCCATCGCGATCTTTATAGCGTCGCGCACGTTGTCAAAGTTATACAAAGGCTCGCCCATACCCATAAATACGATATTTGAAAGCAAGCGTTTATCAAACGGAGTGTTGTCCCATTCGTTCAGGTCATCGCGGGCCACAAGGATTTGCCCGACGATTTCGCCCGCGGTCAGGTTGCGTACCAGTTTTTGCGTGCCGGTATGGCAGAAAGAACAAGTTAGCGTGCAGCCAACCTGTGAAGACACACACAGCGTGCCACGGTTCTTTTCCGGGATATAAACCACCTCGACCTCGTGACCACCAGCGATGCGTAGCAAGTATTTGCGTGTGCCGTCTTTGCTGACCTGTTTGGTAACGATCTCGGGGCGCGCAAGCGTGAATACTTCGGCCAACTCTGCGCGGAATCCTTTCGACAGATTGGTCATCAAACCAAAGTCGGTCACGCCACGGAAATACAGCCAGTGCCAGATTTGTCCGACCCGCATTTTCGCCTGCTTTTCAGGTATTCCCATGCCGATAAGTGCCTCGCGCATGGCATCGCGGGACAGACCGATAAGGCTTGGCTTACCTGCAGGTTCCTTGCGGGGAACGGTCAGGTTATCAGGTGTAATCGGCGCAGACATTGTGGGTTTCCTTACAACGCATCACGCCCCCCGAAAGAACGAGAGGCGCATTAATTCTTTGTTAGCAGATAGGCAGTGTGCCCTACTTGCACAAGTCCATTGCTTTTTCAACCGCTGCCGTAAATCCGCGCAACGAGAAGGTGTCGATCGTCGTAGTTCCACGCTCGGACATTCCCGTGACAATCGCATCGGCACCTTTACGCATGGCGGCGATCAGCGCGACATCGTCCGCAGGCGTAGTCCACGCGTATTCTTTATGGACCGAAGTATCGGGGAACATTTCAAACTTGGTGCTGCCGATCGCGATTTTTACGACGCCTTCTGATTTCAAAGGGTAGCCTGACAGAAAGCTAGGCTCGCCGGCGACGCCCTGTCCCGGAATAACCGAGATATGGAAACGGATATCGCCACGACTAACGGTTACGTCTTGACCATTACGGCGCGCCACGCTTTTGGTAGGCTGGGATACGATGAAGCAAACCTTCGGGTTTTGATCGACGTAGACGCTCCAGTCGGTGATCGCTTCGATCATAGCCAGTTCTTGCGCTTTTGCGCCAGTGCCCAAGGTCAAACCGACCACTACCATTGTAAATGCAATACCGCGTGGAATAATCCAGCCCATAATTTATAGCCTCCGCCCAAATAATTTTGCCGTCCGGACCGCATTTCGCTGCGGATTGTTTCAGACGGCTTGTATTTCCATCACCTGCGTGCCTAATCTAGCCCCAGCGCAAGGCGTTTTGCTAGCCCCAAAACGCCGCTAATTACACCGATTGGCAGGGATACGCCGATCTTTTACCAACATTTGCATCCGATAAGGGCCAATCCCATGAGTACAGCCGAAACATTAGTCGAAATCTGGCGCGCCGATTTTCTGGAATGCCAACATCGCGGACACGCAGTTGTTAGCGATGCGGCAGGAAATATCATCGCCAGTTGGGGTGACCCGGATCAGGTGATCCTACCACGATCCAGCTCGAAAATGCTGCAAGCTTTGCCATTGATTGAAACTGGCGCTGCCGAGGCTTTTGGCCTGAACACCGAACAACTAGCGCTGTCCTGTGCCTCGCATAACAGTGCTGCGATCCATACCGACCGTGTGCAGACTTGGCTTGCGGGCATGGGTTTGAACGACGACGACTTCCGCTGTGGTTCACACCAGCCCAAAGATGATGCTGCACGCCACGCACTGCGCGACAACGGTCAATCACCTTGTCAGATGCACAACAACTGTTCCGGAAAGCATTCCGGTTTTTTGACGGTAAACAAACACATCGGCGGGCATTCGGAATACACCGAAGTGGACCACCCGTTGCAAAAAGCCGTGAAGGAAGCATTCGAGGAAATGACTGGGATCGACACCCCCGGTTACGGTATCGACGGTTGCAACGCCCCGAATTTTGCCACATCGGTCACCGGACTGGCCCGCGCGGCGGCGCGCATGGCAGACCCGTCAGGATTGGGTGCTGCACGGGAAAACGCAGCGCGCAAGTTGGTATCAGCAATGCGCAAACACCCGTTGCTGGTAGCCGGTGAAGGCCGCGCCTGTTCTGAGTTGATGCCCGCGATGGATGGCAAGGTCGCCATCAAGACCGGTGCCGAGGGTGTATACGTCGCGATCCTTCCAGAGCAAGGTTTGGGAGTCGCCCTGAAGATCGAGGATGGCGCAACTCGTGCATCCGAGGCTGCAATGGCTGCAATTCTGGTACGTTTGGGTGCGCTTTCGGCCGATCACCCGATGGCAAAGAAACGCATGAATCCCGATGTTTTGAATTGCCGCAAGGTGACCACCGGAT
The DNA here is from genome assembly GCA_050256375.1 of Paracoccaceae bacterium. Taxonomy (GTDB): domain Bacteria; phylum Pseudomonadota; class Alphaproteobacteria; order Rhodobacterales; family Rhodobacteraceae; genus NORP23. The sequence continues at coordinate 80,869 of JBBWVU010000030.1, forward strand.
TTATCCGCCCCGCAGATACATTTTACAAAGGTGGTGCGTTGCTGATTTAGCCGGACACAGCCCGAATCATTTTGCGCTCAAGCACCGCTAAAACCGTTTTCAGTTCACGCCCGCGCTTCAATACCTGCCCGTTCATCCCGATAACGGCATATTGCCCTTGTTTGTTCGCCAGTTTGAGGCGTTTTTCAATCCGGTAGACGGGGTTTTCGGCTGCGTGGCGGAAAATCGCGAAAATTGCCACGTCTCGAAATGCAGAAATGCCATAGTCCCGCCACTCGCCCGCTGCGACCATTCGACCATATAAAGAAAGGATTACCGTCAGTTCTGTGCGGTGGTAACTGACCGCTTGGGGAACTTGTTTCTTCTTTTGCGCTGTAGTGACGAGGGTGATAGCCATACGCATAATCTACGCCTCAAAACCGATGGTTTTCAAGAGGCGAAGGCCAATACCTTCATAAGATTCACAATTTCGCCTTATTTTTTCTTTTTCCAGTCACAATTTGGCCCAAACCGCGCCTTTTTCCGAATCTATTCCTAGGCTTGTAGCTACAAAGCTTCACCGGCATCGCACTTATCAGCCCCACCCCGATACGCGATGTCGGTTCTATAAATTGCCTGTAACCGCCGTATGGCGGGGCCTGATTTTATAGTTTACACGTAGAGCGTAATCAACAATCAGGCCCTCATTATGCGAAATTTTAGTTCCCCCGGTAGATCTACAGTTATAGCCAGCAACGGCATGTGTGCGACCTCGCACCCGCTAGCGGCGAAAGTTGCCGTTCAGATGCTTGAACGTGGCGGAAATGCCGTAGACGCGGCGATTGCAGCCGCCATGGTCCTGAATATCGCCGAGCCGCAGATGACGGGTCTGGGCGGGGATTGTTTTGTTTTGGTAAAGCCTGCGGGTTCCGAGGAAATTATCGGGCTGAATGGCTCAGGCCGCGCACCTACCGCGCTGGACGCTGATGCAATTCGGACGGCGGGGCACTCGGTTATGCCCGCTCACGGCGTTGAGGCTGTGACTGTGCCGGGTGCTGTGGACGCAATGCTCAAGCTGTCTAAGGATTTCGGCAAAATGGGCCTGAAAGAGACGCTGGCCCCCGCGATTCACTATGCGCAGCAAGGTATCCCGATCGGTGCGCGGACGGCGTTTGACTATCAAAACAGCGCGCAATTTCTAAAGGGTGTCGCCAAGGACACCTACCTGCTGAACGGCGAAATCCCGACCGAGGGGCAGGTTTTCCGCGCCCCACAGCAGTCTGAAGTCTTGCGCCGGATCGCAATGGAGGGCCGTGCTGGCTTCTATGAGGGCGAGGTGGCCGAGGACATGGTTAATTCTCTGAACGCGCTTGGTGGTTGCCATACTTTGGACGATTTCGCAGCGACGGAATGCACTTACGTTGAACCGATCAGCGGCACATATCGTGGGATGGAGCTAGTGGAACTGCCGCCGAACGGCCAAGGGGCTACGGCGATTTTGCTCGGCAATATTCTGGAGCAATTTGATGTGGCGTTGATGGAACCTTTCGGGGTCGCCCGCACGCATCTGGAGGCCGAAGCGACCAAGATGGCCTATGATGCTCGCAACCGATTTATCGCTGACCCGACGGATCAGGACGTCCGGCTGGCACACATGTTGTCAGATGAAACGGCGCAGCAACTGGCCGCGTTGATCGACATCGACAGGGCAATGGAATCCCCTGCCGCATTAAGCGAAACAGTGCATAAAGAGACCGTTTATCTGACAGTGGTGGACAGTGACCGGATGGCGGTCTCGCTGATTTATTCGATTTTCAACAGTTTCGGGACAGGGTTGGCCTCGGATAAATTCGGGCTGTTGTTCCAAAACCGTGGTTCGGGGTTTACGTTACAAAGGGGCCACCCGAACGAAGCAGGGGGTGGTAAGCGCCCGATGCATACAATCATTCCTGCAATGCTCAAGAAAGATGGCAAGGTCATCATGCCGTTTGGCGTGATGGGCGGGCAGTACCAGTCGACTGGGCATATGCGGATGGTGTCAAACATCGTGGATTTCGGGATGAGCCCGCAGGAATCAATGGACACTCCGCGCAGCTTTGCCGACGCGAGCGGCTTGGCCGTTGAGAACTGGTATTCGGCGGAAACGCAAGCGGGCCTGCAAGCGTTGGGGCACAAAGTTAACGTTCTGGACAAACCGCTAGGCGGTGCACAAGCGATCTTGATTGACGAAGTTAACGGAGTGTTAAGGGGCGCGTCGGACCCACGAAAAGACGGATGTGCTATTGGCTATTGAGGCGAATAATGGCCTTGCCCTAATGCATTTGTCCGCCGACATCATATTTTCCGTCGGTTAACGGCCCGAACATTTCGGCCACTTCAGGATGCTCGACCGGATCACCACTTTCATCATTCAGAAGGTTTTGCTCGGACACATAGGCCACATAATACGACATGTCGTTCTCGGCCAGCAGGTGGTAAAATGGCTGATCTTTGACGGGGCGAATGTCTTCGGGAATCGACTCCCACCACTCGTCTGTGTTGTCGAAAGTCGGATCAATATCAAAGACCACGCCGCGGAACGGATGAACACGGTGCTTTACCACCTGACCCAGAGAAAATTTTGCCGACAATTTTAACATTACTTTAACCTCAAGAATTCGAGTCGCTCTCTTATAGACAGGTTGACTTCCTGTCCACAGCGACTGAAAAGCTGTGAACACTGTTAAGGTAGTCTCATGGACCTCATTCTTCAAGTTCTGCAAAGCGTCGCGCCTGTTTTCATTCTTGGCGGGATTGGCGTTATCTGGGTGAAACTGGGCTGGGAATACCGTGTCGAGTTCGTGACGCGGCTGACCATGACCCTATCCGTTCCAGCGCTAATTTTTGTCTCCCTGATGCAAACCGAGATCGACCCGCAGGCATTGCGTGATATAGCGCTGGCCTCATTGGCTGCATATGTCGGGATCGGCGTGCTGTTGCTGGTGTTCCTCAAGACAACGAAACTAAGTATCCGAACCTTCCTTGCGCCGTTAACCTTTGGCAACACGGGCAACCTTGGTCTTCCGCTGGCGCTGTTCGCATTCGGCACAGTGGGATTCGATTACGCGGTAGTAGTCTTTGCGATCATGGCAGTTTTGTCCTTTACCGTAGGGGTTTGGGTGGTTTCCGGTGGGGGCTCACCGCTGTCAGCGATCAAAGAGCCAATGGTTTGGGCAACTATCCTTGGTGGTATATTTCTGGTTAACGGCTGGGGCTTGCCCACATGGACCGTCAACACGTTAAGCCTGATCGGGCAGATCGCTATTCCCGTAATGCTAATAACCCTTGGCGTGGCGATTGCACGATTAAAACCCGGGGCATTCGGGCAAGCAGTCTGGATGTCCGGACTGAAATATATCGTTTGCGTCGCTGTGTCGCTGGGCGTCGGACTGCTTTTTGCGCTGCCGCCGATAGCGCTGGGGGTGCTCGTCATTCAGGTCTCGACTCCGGTTGCGGTGACATCCTATATGCTGGCGGAAAAATATAACGCGGATGCTGATCGGGTGGCGGGCTTGGCGATGGTCTCGACGTTGATCTCGATTATCTTGACCCCGATCCTGCTGGCGTTTTTTATATAGGTTAATGCGATGACAAGACGCTCCGAATTGCTGATGCCTGCGGGCAACCTGCGCAAGCTGAAAATGGCGGTGCTTTACGGGGCCGATGCCGTTTACCTTGGCACGCCAGACATGAGCCTGCGCACGAAATCGCAATTCGCCCTGGAGGATGTGATCGAGGGGTGGAATTCTGCCACGCACACGGCAAACGCGCCTATCTGACGTTAAACCTGTTTTCGCACAACAAAGATGTTCCGAAGCTTGAGGAATACATCGACACGATCCGCCGCGTGAAACCTGATGGATTGATTATCGCCGATCCCGGAATTTTCCAGTTCGTCAAGGAACGCGCGCCCGAACTGCCTTTGCATATCTCGACCCAAACGAATGTTTCGTCTTGGCTTTCGATGAAATTCTGAGAATCCCAAGGCGCAGAGTTGGTGGTGCTGGCGCGGGAAGCCTCGTTCAACGAGCTAACCGAGATCCGCGAACGATGCCCTGATGTGCAGCTAGAGGCTTTCGTGCACGGTGCCATGTGCATGACCTATTCGGGGCGTTGCCTGCTGTCGAATTTTATGGCGGAACGTGGCGCCAACTAGGGGAATTGCGCCAATTCGTGCCGCTGGAATTACAATGTGCGGATGCGGATGCGGATGAAGGATGGGACGGTCGAGGAACTCGACATCAATGATTCCAACAAAGACATGTTCGAATTCCTGCTGGAAGAAGGTTGCCGCCCCGGTGAGTTGATGCCAATTGAAGAAGACGGTCGCGGGTCATATATCCTGAACTCACGAGACCTGTGCATCATGCCGAAGCTGGACGAATACCTGCGCATCGGCGTGGATAGTCTGAAAGTCGAGGGGCGCGGGAAGTCGGAATACTATGTCGCTGTTGTGGCGCGGGCATATCGTATGGCGATTGATGATTATTACGATGACCCTGACAACTGGAACCCGCGCAAGTATATGCACGAGTTGGAGAGCGTCGGTAATCGAGGCTATACGCGGGCGTTTCACGAAGGACGTTTGTCAAACTACGCGCATGATTATAAGCACACGGCCTCGTTAGCGCAGTGGGAATTTGCAGGCGTGGTTCGCGAAGTGACGGATGACGCGTTTCTGGTGGACGTTAAGAATAAGCTGGAAGCAGGCGAGGTACTGGACTTCGAATCCCCTGTCAGTCGTGAAACTATGTTGCTGCGTATCTATGATTTCGAAGTGGCAGACACCGGTGCGCGGCGTAACGTTATGCATGGTGGCACGCAAACCAACGTTCGGATTCCCTTTGATCTGTTTGACCACGAGAACATCGACACACTCAAAGCCCGTTTTCCGGCTTTTACAGTGCTGCGCAAAGAAAGGCCCTTGAACGAGGAACAATGGAACCGTGTGAAGTTTGACAAACTGGCGCAAAACCTTGAGGTTGCAGACAAGCGGGACGATGCCAATTACGATAAACGGCGGGATGCTCTGGCCAAATCGATCGGCGAAGGCCCGAACGAACGACGCTTCAAAACCAATCGTATCGGCACCGAAGGGTGCTGTGGAAAAGGCTGCGATGGGTGCATAATTTTCTGGCAGGACGACACATATGCCCGCGCCCGTGAAACCTTGTTGAAGCGGAAGCAAGGCGAGCAACTTACAGAACAAGAAGCCAAAAGGTTGAAGATCACATAGGATTTCCTTGCTTTTTCTGTAAAAATGCGATTTTCTGCGACTAACAAGGGTAAAAACCCGAGCAGTTAATTTTGAGGCAAATACAATGCGTGTTTTCACACTCCTTTTGGTGTTGATCCTAGGTTCCTGTGTGGGTAGTTCTGGCCCGCCGAAGAACCAGACGGATGCTTGTTCTATTCTTGACCAGAAACGCGGTTGGCTGAAGGATTTACAACGCAGTGAGAGCGTTTGGGGCGTTCCTGTTCATGTGCAAATGGCAACGATCTGGAAAGAGTCTAATTATAAACGACGGGCCAAAACTTCGAAGAAGTATTTCTTGTGGGTGATCCCGAACGGGCGCGTTTCCTCGGCTTACGGATATGGGCAAGTGCTGGATGGAACATGGGACTGGTATCGTGACGAGACCGGAAACCGTCGCGCCAAGCGCACGGATTTCGGCGATACCACTGATTTTATCGGCTGGTATATGAACGTCTCTAACCGGCGGCTCGGTATCGCAAAAAACGACGCTTTCAACCAATATTTGGCATACCACGAGGGCCACACAGGTTATTCACGAGGTAGCTACGCCAGCAAAGCGTGGCTTATAGGTGCCGCAAACGAAGTTCAGGCGATGGCAAACCGGTACGAGTCACAACTACAATATTGCACGTAATTTGCGTCTTAAGGGTCTGTAACTTTTCGTTATTCGCAACTTTTTACCTGTCGGATTACTGTGCCAAAACGTTCACCCAAAGGGTATCGCAAGCGTTTATCAACTATCTGGCCGATGTTTTGAGGAAAACAAAATCGCCGCGATAGCTTATAAAGGGCGTTAATCCATCCTGTCTTCGCTGAACGAATAGATGGCGCAGCCTATGATTATCAAGACCGCAAAAAACAGGAACAGGGATTGGTAGGGCGCCGCCGCCGTTTGGGCCGTGGCGCTAGAGGCAACATACATCCGGCCAGTGATCCATTGAAGTAACCCCACCCCTCCGATGCTGCACAGGTTCAGTAGAGTAACGCCGCGCCCTAGCAAATGCGGCGGGATAAAACTGCGGCCGTGTGCCATCATCAACGGGAAAGACAGTCCAAACAGGCCAATACCAAATAGCAGGATGGTCGATGTTATCACTGCGTTCTCGGCAAAGGCCCATAGGCCCAGCAGGCACGCGGCACCAAGCAGGTTACCTCCCACAATCACCCATTTGCGCGTACCCAGCATCCGGTCCAACGGGCCATAAAGAAAACTGCCAGCCATCATTGCCACCGCCATCCACAGGGTAACTGTGCCGATGCCGCCAGCATCCAGTCCGAACACATCACACATGTATGGCCCAGCCCAAAGGCCGCGTATTCCTGCGGCGGGGGCGTAGTTTACAATCAACAGCGGGAATATCACCCATAGCGCCGGAATTTTCAGGATGTCTAGCAAGTTGCCTTTTTTAAGCCCGTCCTGCGCTGCGATCTTAGGCATGTCTTTGACGAATACGGCAAGGCCTGCGGAAACCAGCAGACTGGCGACGACCATTGCCCACAGGCTGGTGCGCCACCCCAGCGTTTCGATTGCCAAAGCCAAGGGCACCGATCCGGCGAGGTTTCCCGCGGTTCCCACCCCAAGGACCACGCCCGCCAGCGTTGCAAACATGGCGGGGCGATAAAGTCGGGCAAAAATGTAATAACTGGCCATCAATACGGGTGAACAACCGATACCCAGCAGAACCATCGCCATTTGCACGTCCGACGGACTTTGCGCCATCGCAAAAAAGGCCGATCCTCCGCCTCCGCCAATTGCCAGTAACACAGCCGCCGTCCAGCGTGGTCCGATACGATCCAGCGCCCAGCCGACGGGAATTTGCATGGCAGCGAAGGCTCCGAACCAAAGGCCCGAAGCCATCGACAGATCGGCAGCGGTCGCACCCAGATCGGCGCCCAAAACCTGAGTCATTACTGCCAAAATTGCGCGATAAAACTGGCTGAGCACATAGGCCAGCGTCAAGAATACAAAGCCGGTTCGCATCAATAATTCCTAATTTTTCAGAAGTTTCCAGAAGTTCGAAAGGATAAACGCGATGCTGGACATCACCACGATTGACGGGCCTGCGGGGGCGTCTGTGACCCAACTGAATTGCAAACCCGCTCCGACCGCAACAATTCCGATACCAGCCGCAAGCGCCACCATTTGTTCGGGCGAGCGCGCCATAGGACGCGCGGAAGCTGCGGGCAAAATCAGCATCGCAGTGATAAGCAATATGCCAACCAAATTCATCGCAAGCGCTACGAACAGCGCCAATGTCAGTGTGAACGTCAGACGATCCCGCATCAAAGAGCCACCCTCGGCAACCAGTAGCTCAGGGCTAAGAGTACCATTTAACAATGTGCGCCAGCGCCACGCCATAACGGCTAATATTCCAGCAGAGCCAGCCGCAATCAGCGCGATATCCGACCAAGAAACCGAAAGAATGTCACCAAGCAGGGTCTCGGTAAGGTTCAAGCGCACATCAGGTAACAGCGCAGCAGCAACCAACCCGATGGCCAGCGCACTATGGGCGAAAACGCCGAGTACCGTGTCTATGGCATAATCCCCGCGCCGCGTTGCATAGCTGACCATAAAGGCCATCGCGGCGGCCAGAACCACAACGCCGACCATCATTGGCAGGCCAAACGCCAACCCCAGCGCCACGCCCAATAATCCAGCGTGGCCCGTTGCATCACCAAAATACGCCATACGCCGCCAAACGATCAGGCAACCCAGCGGTGCGGCGGCAAGGGCGATTACGACGCCTGCGATCAATGCCCGCACAAGAAAATCATCAATCATGCGAATGCTCCCCGTGGTCATGACTGTGATCGTGGCTGTGATCATGATTATGTTCATAAAGCGCCAGCTCGGCCCGCACGCCGAACAGTTCTTTGTAACTTGGATCCACCGAAACTTGCGCAGGCGCGCCGGAACAGCAGACGTGACCGTTCAAGCAAACCACCTGATCGGACTGCGCCATTACCACGTGCAGATCATGGCTGACCATCAGCACCGCGGCCCCAGTTTCCTTGCGAACCTCGGCCAGCAGGCGATAGAAACGCGCCTCGGCGGGTTGGTCCAGACCTTGTGTAGGCTCGTCCAGTATCAACAAGTCGGGCTTACGCAACAAGGCACGAGCCAGAAGAACACGCTGGAACTCGCCACCCGACAGGTCAGTCATCTGGGCGTCGCGCAGGCGGGTTACGTCAGTTTTATCCAATACCTCGGACCGCGCCCCTTTGGGCAAACTGCCCGCCAAAGACAGGAATCGCGCCACAGAAATCGGCATCGTTTTCTCTAGCTGGATTTTTTGCGGTGTATAGCCAATTTTCAACCCTGCCCGCTTATCAATTCGCCCTGAACTAATCGGAACCGCGCCAATAATAGCCTTCAGCAAGGTGGATTTTCCGGCGCCGTTGGGACCAATCACGGTAACAATCTCGCCAGCTTCGATCCGCAGGTCTACATCGTGTAACAACCGCTTGTTGCCCACGCGTACCTCGACCCCTTTAGCTGTGACTAACGCCATGACGCGCCTCGTTTATTCACCGTGCCTGTCCGTGATATTCAGGATTTGGCTCCATCGCAATAGCTGACGACATGCGGTTCGACATGTTATAAAACGACGCCACCGCTGCGATGTCCCAAATGTCGGCGTCATTAAAACCAACGTCGCGCAGTTTTTGACGGTCAGTTTCTTCGATCCGATAGCTCTCCTCGGTCATCAGCACCGCGAAATCCAGCATGGCACGTTGGCGGGCATCAAGTTTGGCTACACGGTAATTCATCACCAACGCTTCGCCTAGTTCCGGCATACCCGAGAGCTGCCGCACCGCCGCACCATGAGCTGTAAGGCAATAGAAACAACGGTTAACGGCGGAGACAACGACCGCGATCATCTCGCGCTCAAGCTTGCTAAGGCCCGAATCCCCAAGCATCAAGTCGTTATACATCCCCGAAAAAGCGTTTAGTTTTTCGATGTTATGCGCATAAGAGACCAGCACATTCGGGACCATCCCCAGCTTTTCCTCGCAAATACGAAAGAACTTCGCTGTTCCCTCCGGCAGAGGGTCAACAACAGGCAGGTTAAGGGCGGTTGGAAGATCGGTCATGTGACATCCTTTTTGCGGTAGTGATATGCGCCAACTTCGACCATTCCGATGGATCGGTAAAGGTCAATCGCGGCCTTGTTGCTTGAAAGCACAACAAGACTGATCGTACCCGCCCCGTTGCGGGCGGACCACGCCCCCATCGCCCCCATCATTGATCTGGCCAAACCCTTGCGGCGTTTGTCTGGCAGTATTTCAAGCGCGTGCATCATGGCGATATTGCCGTCACACGCCAAATACGCCACCCCAGCGGGTTGATCCTCAATCCGGCCCAGAAAGCATACCTTTGGATTGGCGGCGCGGCGCATTACGTCCATTCGCCCTTCGGTTATTCCGCCCGCAGCCCATATTTCGGTCATAATGGCCAGCGGTTCAGGGGCATCAATCGCGGCCAAACCTTTGGGGTCATATTCCGCCAGTCGGGCCGAGGGGCCAGCCAGCAACGTGACGGGGTCTTTGATGAAATACCCGCGCGCCTCCAGTGCCACGTCCAGTTTTTGATCGTTGTCGCGGATCATGAATAGCAAGGGTTGACGCAAAGCGACCGTAGCTTGTTCAGCCGCTTCGATATCCGAAATCAGAAAATCTTTGTCAACCAACGAAGTGGACGAGACACGTTGCCCACCCCCACCGCCTTTGCGGATCATAAACGGCCCGCAACGGCGCATCTCGACCGGAGGCCACGAGACGTCATTCGCGTGGTAAAGTTCACTTGCCGTGGGGGCTGCCCAGTTCATATCACGCATTTTTCCAGCAACGGGGTATTCGTTAGGATCCGCTCAAACCCAAGCGGCGAGAGATCGAGGCTACGGTATTCTCCAAAACAAATCCACTCGGCCAAAGCGCGGCCCACGGCGGGCGATTGCTGCAAACCGTGGCCGGAAAATCCGTTGGCAAACAGAAAATTCGTTATCTCTGGATGCGGCCCGATGACCGCGTTCTGGTCCAGCGTATTATAGGCGTAATGTCCCGCCCAAAAGCGGATCGGCTTGATCGCCTCGAAATTTTCAGACCTCGCGGCGAGAACCGGCCAGATGACCTCCTCGAATTCTGTATGGCGCGGTTCAAAATCGTCGAACGCCACAGCGGGATCCTCTACGGGAGTGCACCCGGTCAGAAAATGCTTGCCCTCGGGTCGGCACCAGACGCCGGATGGGTCGATCATCAAGGGCAGATTATCTTGTGGTGGTTCCATACAGTCGAACAGAAAGTTCGTGCGTTTGCGTGCCTCAACTGGGATGCTGATCCCCGCCATCGCAGCGACCGTCGCAGCGCGCGGTCCGGCAGCGTTAACGAAAATGCCGCATTCCACTGCCTGCCCACTGGCCAGATGAACGGTTGCGATTCGGCCGTTTTGAGTGCTGAGACTTACAACCTCGTCCGCCAGATAATCGACGCCCTCGCGAAAGCCTTGCATTAGGCAGACACCGTCAAACCAGCCTTCGTTCGCAAGACCGTGTGCCCCCAGAACGATATCGTCCAGCCGTAAATGCGGGAATTTTTTAGCTAGGGGATCGGGCTCAAGCAAGATCACATCCGCCCTCTCACGCTTTTGAACCGCGTGATTTTCCCGCAATATCTTCGCCCCCTCAGGCGTACCAGCCAGATACAGATAGCCGTTCTCCTGCAGGTTCAAATCCACGCCCCAACACTCTGGCGCTGCTTTGATAAACGCCGCCCCGAACTGACTGATTTGCACGTTCAGACGGTTCGAAAATTGTTGCCGTATCCCGCTGGCTGACAATGCGGTCGAGGATTGGGCGTAGGTTGTGTCACGCTCGATCACCAGAACGCGCCCGTCGAACCCCAGAGTTTTCAGGAAATATGCAACGGCACTGCCAATGACCGCGCCGCCACAGATTACAACATCAGCTTTCATCGGCTGGATGCGGGTGGTTGGTAAACCAGCCGCCAACAACACGGGCTACGCGGGCATTCGGGTCTTGGCGCTCGGTCTTGGCAAGAATCTCGGCGGCATATCCGTCGGCGCTGTCTTGTGGGCGATATCCGATGTGGGTTGCCTTATCGTTGGAAACAGCCCGTTGCGCATTGTCCGACGTCCCGTAAATCACCGAGAACGCCACCCGTGGCGTAGTCATCGCTGCCTCAGTCAAACGCACGCAATCGTCGAAACTTAGCCAGCTCCACAGCATTCGACGGTCGGCAGGTTCAGGAAAGCACGAGCAAATCCGCAAATTCACAGATTCAACACCCCATTTATCCCAGTAAAGGCTGCCTAGGTCTTCGATGAAGCACTTGGTCATACCGTAGAACGTATCAGGCCGATGCCGCCCTGTAGTGTCCGGCACGCTGTCCACTTCGGCAAATCCGACAGCGTGAATCGAGCTGGCATAAACCACCCGTTTCGCACCGTGCAGCCGCGCGCCTTCATACATGTGATAGGCGGCGGGTAGGGTATCCGTCATAATCTCATCGAAGCTCTGCTCGCGGGGAACACCTGCAAAATGGATGATAATGTCCACATCTTTGGTAATCTCGATTGCCGCCCCGCGGTCCGAGAGATCCATGACGATCAGCTCTTCGCCCTCGGCGGCTTCGCCCATGTCAACACGGTCGACAAGACGCATATGTGTGGTCAGGTGTTTGAGGCCATGACGCAGGTACGTGCCAAGGCTGCCGGCCGCACCTGTAATAAGAATACGATTAAATTCAGGCATTTAGCCCTCCTGTTTAGCTAGACCCTGCGCCCGCAAATCGGAAAGCGTGGCACGAGGAGTAAGGGATTCAGCGCTGACCACCAGTTCCAGCACTGCACCGGTTTTTGACCGCTTGGCCCGTGCGAAAGCATCGGCAAACTGGGCCGTCTCGGTGATAAGTTCGGCTTGAAAGTCATAGGCCTTTGCTAGCGCCACAAAGTCTGGGTTTTTGATGTCAGTAAAGCTGACGCGTTCGGGATACGTGCGTTCTTGATGCATACGGATCGTGCCGTAAGTACTATTATTCACAATCAACACAATTGGAGCAATCCCGTGCTGCATGGCGGAACCCAATTCCTGACAGTTCATCTGGAAATCGCCATCGCCAGAGATGCAAACCACCATGCGGTCGGGATATTCAGCCTTCGACGCGATCGCCGCTGGCAAACCATAGCCCATCGTGCCGGATTGCGGTCCAATCAGGCGAGCCTTATCACCATAAAGGAAGAACTTATTATGCCATATCGCGAAATTCCCCGCCCCGTTTGTCAGGATTACGTCTTCGGGCAAATCGTCCTGAAGGAAACGGATAATTTCCCCCATGTCAACGCCACCAGGCTGCAGTGGAACCTTGATAGAGTCAAGAAACGCCGCGCGTGCCGCCTGAGTATTTTCCGCCCACGGAGTACCAACAACAGTTTCACTCAGCGCGGCAAACAGTTCATTGGGGCCTGCGTGTATTGGCAAGTCAGCAGTATAAATCTTGTTAAGCTCCCTATCTGAGGCATGACTATGAATCAACGTAGCGGCCATATCCGGCACTTCGAACAGCTCGAACCCATCTGTGGTGTTTTCTCCAAAACGGATGTTCGCACCAAAAATCACATCGGCCTCGTTCAATGCCTTTTGCATGGCGGGTGTTTTCCCCAACCCCGCGTCGCCGATATAGCTTGGCGAGTAGTTGTCTAGAATATCCTGAAACCGGAACGCACAAGCGACGGGCAAGTGATTAGCCTCGACAAACCGTTTAAACGCCGCGCGACCCGCATCATTCCAACCGCCACCGCCCACGATCACCAACGGACGTTTAGCCTTGCTCAATATTTCCCGAATACCGTCCAGCGCCGAGACACTTGGCGCAGCCTCCGCCACTTTGACCTTAGGTCCGGCAGAAGCAGTCGTCATGCTGGTCAACATATCTTCGGGCAACGCGATCACCACCGGACCGGGCCGCCCTGAAAGGGCCGTAGCAAAGGCTCGCGCCATGATTTCGGGGATGCGGTCAACGTCATCAATCTCGGTCACCCATTTCGCAACTGATCCGAAATACGCCTTGTAATCAATCTCCTGAAACGCCTCGCGGCCCTTCATATCGGTGCCAACCTGTCCCACAAAAAGAATCATCGGCGTTGAGTCTTGCATCGCCGTATGCACCCCAATCGAGGCGTTCGTTGCGCCGGGCCCACGCGTCACGAAACAAATCCCCGGCGTCCCTGTAAGTTTTCCGTGTGCCGCCGCCATATAGGCCGCACCACCTTCGTTCCGGTTGCCGATCATTTCGATTTCGGGCACATCGTGCAACGCGTCCAACACCGCGAGGTAACTTTCACCTGGCACACCGAAGGCCCGCGTAACGGATTGAGCCTGCAAACATTCGACCAAAAGTTGGCCGCCAGTTTTAAGATTATGTTGCATTTTGTGCCTCGAAACAGAAGGTTCGTTCGGCGTCACTCGATCACAGAATCTCGCGCGGCGAAACCCCTGAAACGAAAAAGGCCGCGAAGATCGCGACCCTTTCATATCATATTTTGATCAGCCTAGATGCTTTCGTCGATCCAGCTTTTCAGGCTAGCCTTAGGTGCCGCACCGATTTTGTTTGACACAACTTTACCGCCGCTAAACATGAACAATGCCGGAATGCCGCGAACGCCCATCTGGCTTGGTGAAGCCGGGTTTTCATCAACGTTAACCTTAACGATTTTGATTTTCCCATCATACTCAGCGGACAGTTCTTCCAGAGCTGGCCCGATCTGCTTACATGGGCCACACCATTCCGCCCAGAAATCTACGATTACGGGAATATCTGAATTCACAACTTCGGCTTCGAACGTCGCGTCCGTAACAGTAACAGTGGCCATAAGGCATCTCCTAAACAAATATTTGAGTTTCTGAATGTAACCTAGGCACGCGAGGGCTAACCGTCAAGAAGCGGCGGCACGCAACAATGCATCAGTCGTGATTTTTTCGGGTAATTCCATCAACTTTGCGCGACGAGTCCAGATAATCGCGGTTTTCACCTTCCGATCCGGATAAATCTGCGTCAGCGCCGCGCGATACGCCCCCATTTGCCGCAATATTGCCTCGGGGGTGTCCGCCGCAGATTCGGGGATTTGGCGGTGGGATTTGAAATCTATCGCCAGAACTTCGGTGTCGGTGATCAGCAGCCTGTCGATACGCCCCAGAATCCGCTCACCGCGCAGTTCCGCTATCGGTGCCGTCACGGGCACTTCTACTAGCACACCATCAACGAAAATCGCCTGCAACTCGGGCGCATCCAGAACGGCCTTTACCTCATCATAGATTTCCCGCCAGTTTTCGTCGTTAAGCAATCGCTCAGCAGCTTTTGTACGTTCGCCAGAAGGAACATCGGGTAGAACCTCGAGCAAAATATGAATCTGGTTGCCGCGGTTTTTGGCAGTTTCTTCATCATCCGCCTCGCCGCTCAAAGCATGCTCGCCACCCAGATTCGAGGGGGATAAGGTTTTAGCCGCACGATCCGGCGTGGGTGCAAGATCGGTCATATATTCCGGCATCACCAAGAGATTTTTTGCCAACGAAGCGCTTTTACGGACAGTTGCGTCGCTCCAATTATGTTCCAAAACCAAAGTCTCGCCCGTCAGGCCATCAGGGGCTGCTGCTGCTTGCGCATCGCATGCGCGCATCGCCAGTTCGACACGCTGAAACCAGCTGTCGCCTTCTTTGTCCAATGTTCCGGCCCCACAGACGATTAACCATTTCTCGGCGCGTGTTAGGGCAACATATAACAGCCGCCGTTTCTCCTCACGGACCAACTGTTTACGATCATCCTCGACTGCTACAAGAGCATGTGGCGACCCACCCGAGGCCTTCCACATTGGCAAATCTGCCACTGAAACCACCTGAGGTGCATGACTACCTTCGGGGCGTTTTGTTGTGTCTGGCAAGATCACGATCGGCGCCTCCAACCCCTTCGCCCCATGCACGGTCATCACCCGAACGCGATCGCCGGCGGCATCCATCTGGCGTTTTACCTCGACGTCATCCGAAGTGATCCAACCCAGAAAACCCGTCAGCAACGGCGCTTCGACACTTTCATAACGCAATGCCTGATTAAGCAGCTCGTCAATCCCGTCCTCGGCCTCATACCCCAGTCGCGCGACCAGATTTCGGCGTCCGTCGTATTTGGTTAACACTTCTTCCAGCAAGTCATACGGGCGCAAGAAATCCACCTGATTTTGAAGCTTGTCCAAGGCAGTATAGGCCTCGGGCCACGTTTCGCGATACGTCCATAACGACTGCCACAACGTGCCTTTTCTCCCATGCGCCAACTTGTATAAATCACGCTCAGAAAATCCGAACAGGGGCGAGCGCAGGGCCGCCGCAAGCGACAAATCATCCTCAGGCGTTGACATAAACTGCAATAACGCCAACAGATCCTTAACGGCGATTTCCTCGATGATCTTCAGGCGGTCTGCACCTGCCACATCAACACCGTGCGCCTTTAACCTTTTTATTATCGCATGAAAAAGCGTTCCCCGGCTTTGGACCAAAATCAGGAAATCGCCCGCCGAAACTGCGCGATCACTGCCCGGTAACAGGTGCCGAGTTTCAATCAATCTCACCACCCGCTCTGCAACTGCTTCAGCCAACTTCAGTCGCGGATCATCCGGCGTGCGAGAATCCACCGGCAAATACCACGGATTTTCCTCGGGCTTTTCCGGCTTTTCAACAAAGGGCCACAGCTCGACCCGGCCGGGCATGTCGGAATGCACAGCACGGTGCAGGATATCGCCCTCAAGCCCCTCGCGCGCATCCCCTGTAAACACCTTGTCCACAACCGCCAAAACGGGCATGGCAGACCGAAACGAATACAGCAACTCGGTCTGGTACAACGCCTGCGCAACCTGCGAAAGCCGAACCGAGAACCACGCCCGCATCGCGCCAAACGCCTTTGGATCAGCCCCCTGAAACGAGTAGATCGACTGCTTTTCGTCTCCCACCACAAAAACGGTGCGCGGCGTTTCACGGACCTCTATACCGGCGTGGAACTCCTCCGCCAAAATCCGCACAATGCCCCACTGCGCGGGGGATGTGTCCTGCGCTTCGTCCACAAGAATGTGGTCAATACCGCCATCCAGACGGTACAAAACCCATGCGGCCATGTTCGACCGCTCCAGCAGACTGCGTGTCTTTTGAATCAAATCCTCAAAATCCAGTTTTCCCAGCCCTGCCTTACGCTGGTCATAGCGTGTCAGGAATTCTCGCGCAAAAACATGCAGCGCTAGCGCGCGGTTGAAAGCAAGCCGCGCCAATCGCTGGTTGCGCGCAATAACCATGCGACCTTTCAAAGACTCCATCATTTCTGCAACCCAAGAGTTGGTCTTCAACACCGACTTGGTCGGAAACCCCCGTGCGGCCCGCGCAGTTCCTTCTTTGGTCAGATACAGGCTTTCATAGAGGTTCAACGCATCGCTGGCAGAGAGCGTCCTACGGCCACCAATCTTGGTCGCAAACGTCTGGTCCTTGGAGCCACCTTCTGCCATCGCTGCTGCCAACCGATCAATGGCATCATCACTAACGCCCTGCATCACAGCCGCCAAAATCCCTTCATCCGTCTGACCAACTATGTGACCCAAAGCCGTTGCAGTGGCGTCTTCTTGAAATGTGCCAAACATGTCGCGCAGCTTCAGAATGCCACTTAGCAAACCTTCGACATCGTCACCGGTCAGATGCCACGCGATTCCGTCAAACACAGCGCCGTTTTCGAGCGCAATCTCTTCAAGTATCTCGGCACGCAATTGCTTGGCCTGTCGATCCTCCATCTCGACGAACTGAGGTGAAACGCCGGCCTCCAATGGAAAGCGTCGTAGAATTCCGGCACTGAACGAATGGATCGTCTGGATTTTTAGCCCCCCCGGCGTTTCCAGCGCGCGGGCAAACAACGTGCGCGCCAAACGCAAGCGGTCTGCGTCCAGATCAACCTCGCCCAGTTCCCTCAACGCCTTACGTAACTCGGCATCCGGCTTCATCGCCCACGCGCCCAGGCTGCTGAAAAGACGATTCTGCATCTCGGCTGCGGCAGCCTTGGTATAGGTCAGGCACAAAATTTTCTGCGGTGGGCAACCAGATAGCAACAGGCGCGCCACACGGTTGGTCAACACGCGCGTTTTACCCGATCCAGCATTCGCCGAAACCCACGTCGAGCGCACCGGAATCGCCGCTTGCACCTGCGCTGCCGAGGCCTTTTCGATTGCGCTCATTCCACAGCCTCCGCTTTGAACGGATCGCCGTTTTGCCACTCGCCATAGCGCGAAAGGTGGTCGAAATCGCTGGCATATTTGATCTGTTCCGGTCGCATCCGCGCGGTATAGCCCATCTGCGCGCTGCTGAATTTCGCGATCAGTTCTTGCAACCGGATCCAGATTTCGTTGATTTCTGCATCCTCAAATCCTAAGGACAGCTCTTTCCCGCCGCTACCCAGACCTATCAATTCAAGGTGGGAAACCTGCCCTTTGGCAATCCCTTCAAATCCACCAACTTGGGCAATCGCCCCTTCAAGCGGCAATTGCACTGCAAACTTTGCCGCTTGCGCTCGTGATGGTAGTCCGCCGGATTTATAGTCATAGATCGCAAAGCTTCCGTCGGGCAACAAGTCGATCCGGTCAGCCTTGGCTGTTAGCGTGAAGCCTTGAGCGGTCCGCTTTCCCGACACCTCCGTTATAAGGGGGCGCGCGCGTTCACGTCGGATGTGTTCGCCTGCAACGAACCATCCTGAAATCTTTTGCAAGCGCGCCAACCACAGCCGCCGTGTACTAGGCCACGGAACAAGTTCGTCCAGAACTTCGCGGGCCGTTTCGATAAAAATTGCCTCGGCGTTTTCAGGTAAACTGTCTTTGGTGCGCTCGATGAACACCTCCAGAACCTGGTGTAAAGCGGTCCCACGCTCGCGAGCGTCAGCTTCTTTGCCCGGCGGGTCAAGCGCACGCAGCTTCAGGACTTTTTCGGCGTAAATAGTATAGGGGTCACGGATCAACGTCTCGACTCGCGTCACCGACAGGCTGCCTGGCCGCGCGTCCACCGGTGGGCTTGGCGACGGGCGAACCGCCGGTGCAACCGCATGTTCAGGCACGTTCATCGCGTCGGCGTAGGTCAGCAAAACATTGCCACGCGCGCGCATATTCGCCAATTCGGTCGAGCCAGCTTCACCCAATCCTTCCAGCAAATTCAACAGCCGTATCACCCAACGCGAAGCCACCGTCGGCGCTTCGCCATCCCTGATTGCACGGCTCAGCACCACCTGCCGCGCGGCGATCGCCTGCTGGAAATCATGTGCGGACAGCCCTATTTGACGTTCGGGCAACGGCAACCCGATCTGACGACGCATATCACGACTTAGCCAGGGGTCAGGCTGCGGGGTCGAAGGCCAAATACCCTCGTTCAAGCCACCCAGAATGACCAAATCGGCAGATTGCACCCGTGCCTCCAGCGTCCCCAAAATAGCAATGGCCGGATGGGGTCGGTAAGCCTCATCACGGACCTCTTCGTTGTTCAAGACCGATTGAAAAAGCGCGCGGTATTGCACCACAGGGATGACACCACCATACGCGGCCTCTTTTTCCAAGGCGGTAAAGACGTCGCTCGCAGCCTCGCCCGCCTCTTTATCCCAAAGCGGACCGACGGCGTCCAATCCTGCCGATAACTGCTGCGCCACGCAGCGATGTAGCGCGATCCAGTCAGGTAAACCTGCTGTGGTTGGCGCATTAAGGACCGGCAACAACGCCGCATGAATCCCGTCGATCCACGCCACCGCATCCGCCTTAAGCGCCCAGTCAGACAGGGCATTCCAAACAATAAACGGCGCCCCACCGCGTAGCTTTTCAAGTTCCAGCCTTCGTGTCAGTTGCAAGTGATCGGCCCGCCCGCCGATTCCCCCGCACAGCGGGTGTTTCAGGATCGCCAACAACCCTTCAGGCGTCAATGGTGCACCGATCAGTGAGACAATCCTGCGTAAAAATATTCCCGGTGGGGTCAAAGGTAACGGTCGACCAGCGGAATCATCTGGCGATATGTTCCACCGCTTCAGTACCGAATCCACACGCCTTGCCAACACCCTATCCGGCGTCACCAGCGCCGCCTTTTGCCCATCGGCCGCCGCTTGACGAAGGCGAATGGCAATCGCCTCAGCCTCGGCGCGCTGACTGGGCGCTTCGATCAGAGTCATATCATTGCAAGCGCACGGCAGATCAGCCGCTAAACGTGGGCCTTCTTGCAGCCATTGATCCGTCACAGGCGCGGGTCGTAATGCTAGTGATACCAATTTGTTACGGGTGGCTTGCGCGGCAGAAACATCAGTCCACAAAGGTGGAGTTATGGTAAATCCGAGCTTCGCAGCCAATTTTCCAAACCCGAATTGTGGATGATCAGCCGCCATTGCCTCCCACGCATTATCCGGCGTGTCATAATCGAAACCGGGCAACACAATAGCCCCCTGTGGCAGGGCGGCTACTGCTTTCATAAACACCGCCGTTGCCCCGCGCGAACCAGTAGATCCAGCCACAATAACCGGATGTTTCGGAGGGGATATCGCCCACAGCGCAGCATATCCTTTGGCAACAGAGCGTTGCCGTTCCTCGGCATCAGGCGCGTTATCTGGGCGATGGTTGTTCCAGTATTCGTCAAGGATTTCCAGAAACTTGCGCGAACGTTCCCAATGTTCGGATTGAGCGCCCACCTCGATATCCGTCAGAGCGGCCATCGCCAACCCTTCGCCCTGAAAACTGTCAAGCAGCTTACCCAGACTATCCGCCAGATCGAACACCGCCGATTGCGGGGCTACGTCCGGTTGCTGTTCGATGAACGCCGCCACCAACCGCGCTATGATCAGCCTGCGGCGTAGCGCGGGGATGGCGGGAGGCAGCGCAGACCGCAGATCCCGCGCCAAGTCTGTCACTACCCGAATATCCGGCAGCAACCTTGCACCGTTATTTGCGAAAATCGCCTCGATCCCGCGTTTCGAACGGCGTGTGTTCACATAGATCACAACTTTGGCTAAAGCCTCGGGTGGCTGCCCATCCAGCCGCGCCAACAATCCATCCACAAACGCCGCCGAGAAATCCACACCCAGCGGCAAAGCAAAAACGCGTGGTGTTTTCTGCACCTCAAACATCGGCGAAAACCTTGGCCAGCCAATCCCAGCCCTCACCCACAGATTCCAAATCAAGAATCCGCACATCCGTGTCCAGATCCGGCATCGAAAACATCAAATCCAGATGCCGCGCAGGCCGCGTGTCACCCAATCGGTCGGGCCATTCGACCAGCGTAACCGCAGTATCGAATGCGTCATCCAGTCCCAGCTCGGTCAACTCATCCACATGCGCAAGACGGTATAAATCCGTGTGCCACACCTCTCCAGCCGACGTGTCATATACCTGAACCAGCGTGAAAGTCGGCGAAGGAATATCCTCAACCGCACCATCCCGCGCCATCATTGTCTGAAGAATAGACCGTGCGAAATGCGTCTTCCCTGCCCCAACTGGACCGGACAGCAATACACAATCGCCGCCCTTAAGGTGCGTCGCGAAGTTTGCTGCTAATTCAGCAGCATCCAAAGCCGTTTCCAGAGTTTTAGTATAGTTCAAAGCGCCGCCCGATCGAAACTGTTTCGTCTCGATTCTGGACGTTCAGGCGCGCAAAAACAAGACCTGCTTTAACCGCCCTGCCCCAATGCGCGAATGGTCAACGGAATACTGAACAGTGCACTGTTCAGCGAAATGTTAGTGGTCATCGGCCCCAGTCTGATAACTGACTCGAGTCCTGAACGTTCGACAACGATCCACTGAACCAACCGAACGGGGTTGCGCTTGAATATCATCTTGATGCTACCGTTGTTCGGCGCTTCAGGATCAAATAACGTCAAATGAATTTCTGTGCGGCCTGCTTCCAGCTTTTGCACAAACTTTGATCGTTGGATGTCAATATTACTCCGCGACAGCAACGACAGGGGCGTGCTGGACTGCGGGTAACGTTGAGGGCCACGATTGGATTTCTTGTCAAAAATGGCCAACACGCTTCCGTCCGCAACCAGCAGCGCAGGTGACGGCTCATCATACTCGAACCGCATCTTCCCCGGTTTTTGCAGATAAAACGTCCCCGTAGCGATCGACCCGTCGGCGCTTTCCTGCGTGAATGCAGCCCGCGCGGTAATTAACGAGTTCAGATAGGTGTTCACTTCGTCAACCACAGCATTCTGCGCATTTGCGGCACTGCTAGACAAAACAAGAAGAGCGGCGCCTATCGCCGCGTGGTAAATTTTTTTCAACATATACGCACCATATATCCCGTTTACGCATTATTAAACCCGCCATAGCGCCGATAGGCGGATATCGGCGACTATTGGATTTCCGGCACCAGAATTTCTCGCTTGCCCACATGGTTGGCCTGACTGACAACGCCGTTCTCTTCCATTTCTTCGACAATCTTGGCGGCTTTGTTATAGCCTATCGACAGTTTGCGTTGGATATAGGATGTCGAGCATTTCCGGTCCCGTGCCACAATCTGCACAGCCTCGTCGTATAGCGCGTTCTCACCGTTTGTATTGCCGCCCAACCCAAGCAATGCATCAACGTTGGCGCTGGCTTCGCCCTCCGGCCCCTCGACCACGCCGGAAACATAGGTCGGCTCGCCCTGCGCCTTCAAGAAATTGACGATCTCCTCGACCTCTTCATCAGATACAAACGGCCCGTGCACGCGTGTCACTTTGCCACCAGCGGCCATATAAAGCATGTCGCCCATACCCAACAGTTGCTCTGCCCCCATCTCGCCAAGAATAGTCCGGCTGTCAATTTTCGATGTCACCTGAAACGAAATACGTGTCGGGAAGTTCGCCTTGATCGTGCCTGTAATCACATCAACCGAGGGCCGCTGCGTCGCCATAATCAAGTGGATGCCCGAAGCGCGCGCCATCTGCGCAAGGCGCATGATGCAAGCCTCGATTTCTTTGCCGGCGACCATCATCAGATCGGCCATCTCGTCCACGACGATAACGATATACGGCATGGTTTCAGGCGTGAATTCCTCGGTTTCGAAAACCGGTTCGCCAGTTGCATCGTCAAAGCCTGTCTGGATTGTTCGCTTGAAACCCTCGCCCTTGGCCAGCGCATCCTTCACGCGACCATTGTAACCGTCGATGTTGCGTACACCCATTTTGGACATCTTGCGGTAGCGTTCTTCCATTTCGGCCACAGCCCATTTCAAAGCAACAACGGCCTTCTTGGGGTCGGTAACAACGGGCGACAGCAAATGCGGAATGCCATCGTAAACCGACAGCTCCAGCATTTTGGGGTCAACCATGATCATCCGGCATTCCTTCGGACTAAGCGTATACAATAGCGACAGGATCATAGTGTTGATCCCCACCGATTTACCCGAACCCGTCGTACCCGCAATCAACAAATGTGGCATCTTCGCTAGGTTCGCCACCACGGGGTCACCACCAATATCCTTGCCCAGCGCCAGCGGCAGCTGCATCTTGCTGTCACCATAAGAACTGTTCGAGATAAGCTCGCGGAACAGCACCATCTCGCAATGATCATTAGGCAATTCAATCCCGATAACCGAGCGCCCCGGGATCGTCGAAACACGCGCAGACAGCGCAGACATGGACCGCGCAATATCGTCTGCCAAACCAATCACGCGACTGGCTTTCAGGCCCGCAGCTGGTTCTAGTTCGTACAAGGTAACCACAGGACCGGGGCGAACCTTGATGATATTCCCTTTAACGCCATAGTCCTCTAAGACATTCTCCAACATGCGCGCGTTCTCGTTCAACGCTTCGTCGCTTAAGGTATGGCGCACGATCTCGGTCGGGTTGGCTAGAAAGGAAATAGGCGGTGTTTCATAGCCGTCCTCTTTTGGCTCCAACGCCAGACTTGGTTGTTCTTCCTTACGCGCCCGCACTGATTTGGCTTTCTTCTTAGGCGCGGCATGCTGCACGCGTGGCTCGGGTTTTTTCAAGATCATCGGACCGTGATCGACGACTTCGTCATCATCTGGAACTTCACCATCGTCACGGTGCACACCGCCCAAGGCCGGAACGCCTGAGCTTTGGTTTTGCCGTGCCTTCACCGCCGCAGAAATCCGTGCGCTAAGGCGATCTCCCGAGGCGGGTAGTGCATTCGAAGACACCTGCACCTCGCCAGCCTGACGCCTTTCCGCAGCCTCTTCTGCACGGGCACGGCGGTTTTCACGCGCTTTGCGGGCCGCATCCAATCCCTTGACCCCAAGAAATGACAGTACTGCAAAGACGATCGATACAATTTTGACCACTATCCACCGCAAACCACGATACGTAGATACAAATCCTCGCCACATCGCTCGCAAACTTACCTTGCATTCGGCCCAGTTCATGCCCAGCGCATATACCACCAGCAAAATCATCAATACAGACAGTGCCAAGGTTGCGATCAGCAGGTTTTGTCCGATCGAACCATTTGGCAATATTACAAAGAGGGCGCTTACCGTCGTGTCGCCAAAGACTCCGCCTAACCCGTAAATCCCGTTCGGACCATATTCAAACGCCCAGCTTGCCGGCGGCACATGCATTGCCAAAAACGCCGCCGCGACCGCAATCGCTGGCGGCACTGCAATCGCCCGCCACACCGCACGTTCCTGTCCACGATGCAGCAGCAACCGCGCACCCCAAACAAACAGTACCAAAGGTAATCCGTACGCCGCCCAACCCAAGGCTTTGTGCATCGGGTCGGCAATATACGAGCCAACAACACCCAGCATATTATGCGGCGCAGCATCCGTGGCCGTTGAAAAGCTGGGGTCCGAAGGCAAATACGTCGCCAGTAAGACCGCAAAAGCGGCACCGACAAGCACCAGCAAAAAACCCAAGGCTTCGGACCCGCGCTTACGCAGCGTGGTTTCGGCCTTCGATTTCACCGACTTCTTCTTGCTTTTCGGCTTACCATTCGTCGCTGTCATTGCCATATCTGGACCTAATCCCCCACATTAATCTGGTCACCCAGACAGTCACGGATGGCATAAAGCCCCCGCTCAATTTGCTGTTCATCTGCTACCAAGGCTACTCGGAAATATTCGGTACTCGGATTACCACCACCCAAACGCTGATCGTTTGGTCGTGACAGATATTCCCCGGGCAAAACCCGTACGCCGGCCTCTTTCCACAATTTCAAAGCGGCCGCTTCACCGTCGCCAGCCTTCAACCAAAGGAAAAATCCGGCCTGCGGAGACGTATACCCACCCAAGTTTCCCAGTATTCTATCCGAAATGTCAAATTTTCGTTGATACATTTCACGGTTTTTCACCACATATGCCTCATCTGCCCACACCGCAGCACTTACCATCTGGATCGGCAGCGGCACGGGCGCACCCGTATAATTACGCAATTGCTTCATCGCAGCGATAGATTTCGCCCCCCCCGCAGCAAAACCGCTGCGGAACCCAGGAAGGTTGGATCGCTTGGACAGGGAATGGAATACCACCACCCGCTCGGGATCCGCATCCATGTCCTGCGCCGCGCTCAGCGCACCTGTCGGCGGCGTATCACGGTAAATCTCGGAATAGCACTCATCGGCGAAAACACGGAAATCATACGACTCGCCAAGCGCGATCAACTCTTGCCAATAAGCTTTGCTGGCCACTGCCCCCTGCGGATTCGAAGGCGAGCACATATACACAATCGCCGTCCTCTCAAGCAAATCCTTGGGCACAGACGTGAAATCCGGCAGAAAGCCGTTATCCGCGGGTGCAGGCACAAACACAGGTTCAGCCCCAGCTGCCAACGCGGCCACCATGTAACATTGGTAAAACGGGTTCGGCAGCAGTACGACAGGCTTTTGCCCGTTCTTCTCTTCAGGACAAAGCGCGAGGGCCGCATTAAACAGCCCTTCCCGCGTTCCATTCAAATTTATCACCTGCCTATCAGGATCAACCGGCTTCAAATCAAACCGCCGCTCCAGCCAGCCAGCAATAGCGCCGCGCAACTCGGGCGCGCCATCGTTTGGTGGATACTTGTTGAAACCGTCGGCATGTTGCAGCAGCAATTCGGGCACAAAGTCGGGAAACTTGTGCTTAGGCTCGCCGATCGACATATGCAAAACCTCGCCGCCTGCTGCATGGGGGTCCAGCAACGCACGCAAACGCGGGAAAGCATACTCCGGCAGGTTGGAAAACCGTGTGGGATACTGCATAGCTGCCTCATACGGGGTCTAATCGCCCCTTGTTCCACTTAGTTTACAGTTAAGCCCGCTTCAGGTCTAGTCGCTTAACCAATCATGTAAGCAATTGCGGCATCAATGCCCGCGCACGACCTTTTCCATCACAGAACCCAAGCGTAACAGTTTTGCCTCGGAGAACGGCTCCGCCAACGCTGTGATGCCACACATCGGCGTGTCGGTCGGCAACGTCAGGCCGCACAAATCCATAAGGTTCCCGATGCGGGTATTACGCAAAGCCATCAAATTCTCACTGATGAAATACTCATGATCCGACAGTAACCGCTCAATGTTCGGTGGAAGAATGGGCGTAGACGGCACCAGCACCGCATCAAACCCGGCCGTCGCCGCATGATATTCCGCCTGTAACTTCCGCAATTCCTGCCAACCAGCGATATATTCAACCGCCGAATACGCCGCGCCCGCCCGAAAACGTTCGCGCACTGGCGGAAACATCGCATCGGGGTTCGCCTCGATTTCCTTGTGCCACTGCGCATAAGCCTCAGATGTGAACAGACTTCCAGCCAGCTCCATCGCGCGGGCGACTGCGGGGATTTCTCCACGTTCGACCACGGCCCCAGCCGTTTGCAACCGTTCCACTGCACGTTCGAACGCCGCCAACGGTTCCGACCGACAGCCCGGCAAAGCAACCGTTTCCAGCACCATAAACCGCGTGCCTTTCAGCGAAGCTCCCGTCAAATCCGGGGCGGTTTCGCCGGACATAACCGCCAACAACTCCGCCGCATCCTCGACCGTTCGACACAAAGGCCCAACGGTATCGAAACTCTCGCACAACGGTACTACACCCTCGCAAGACAACAACCCATGCGTGGTTTTCAGGCCAACCAGATCATTCCAAACCGACGGAAGGCGCACCGACCCACCCGTATCAGACCCGATCCCCGCCGCCGCCAGCCCAAATGCCACAGACGTAGCCGCCCCTGACGACGACCCCCCCGCTACCAGCGCCGGATCATTCGAATTCGGCGGCGTTTCAGTCACAGTATTCAAGCCCAACCCTGAAAACGCCAGCTCGGTCATGTGGGTTTTACCCAGACATACCAACCCAGCACGCGTCGCATTCGCCAACACCTCGGCATCCGTGTCCGGAACGCGACCTTTCAGCAAAGCCGTGCCCGCTTCGGTCACAACACCCGCCGTGTCATACAAATCCTTCCAGCTAATCGGCACCCCGTCCAGCAAACCACGCCGCGTTCCAGCCTTGGCCCGCTTTGACGCCGCCAACGCCTCGGCCCGCGCCCGATCGACGGTAAGACGTGCGTAAATCCGGTCACGATATTCATGCGCGTTAATCGCCTCCAGAAACGCCTCGCACAGCTCTACCGGATCAATATCCCCTGCGCCGATCGCACGCCCAAGATCACACGCCGTCATTTTCAGCCAATCAGCCATAGATTCCTCCAGAATTATCTGCCCGCACGCTAATGCCATATGGACAAACCCGCAATCACGATCATATTGATACTTATGAAAACTGATACCGATGTCCTGATTGTTGGTGGAGGCCTCAACGGTCCCGCCCTCGCCCTCGCCCTCGCTTCCGGTGGCATTCGCAGCATCGTGATTGATGCCATGCCCAAAGCCGAGCGCGATGACCCCGACTTCGATGGCCGCTCCTATGCGCTGTCACTGACATCGGTGAACATGCTCAAGGCGCTAGGGATTTGGTCTGGCATTGTAGAAAACACCCAGCCCATGCTCGACATCGTCGTAACTGACGGCAAGGCTGGAGAGGGGGTATCCCCGCTCCACCTGCACTTCGACCACCGCGAGATCGAGGAAGGCCCGATGGGCCACATGATCGAGGACCGCTTCCTGCGCCACGCCCTTTTAGCAGCGCTGGAAGCCGAATCGTTAATTGAACATATCGCCCCGCAATTGGTCACTGGCCAGTCGGTAGTTGAGGGCCATGCATCCGTTTCACTTGTGGATGGACGCGAACTAACCGCCCGCCTCATCGTCGGCTGCGACGGCCGCAAAAGCCAAACCGCCATGCGTGCTGGCATCCAGCGCACCCGCAAATCGTATCACCAAACAGGCCTCATTTGCGCAATTAGCCACGAGCTGCCACACAATGGCGTTGCGCACCAATTCTTCATGCCTTCCGGCCCACTCGCCATCCTGCCCCTACCGGGCAACCGCTCGTCGATCGTGTGGACTGAAACGTCCGGACGCGCCGAAACCATCGCCGCCATGTCAGACGAGGATTACCTAGAAGAACTCCGGCCCCGGTTTGGCGATTTCCTCGGCGAGCTCACCCTGAAGGGCGCCCGCTTCGCGTACCCTCTCGATTTGACCCTAGCCCAGTCCTTCACCGCCGAGCGCGTTGCACTGGCGGGCGATGCCGCCCACGGCGTTCACTATATCGCCGGACAAGGCCTGAATCTCGGCCTACGCGACGTTGCCTCATTGGCCGAAACGCTAATCAAGGCTGCCCGTCTAGGCGAAGACATCGGCTCCTCCATCGTGCTCGACACCTACGCCAAATGGCGCCGCGTGGACACCTCCACACTTGTCGCCTCGACGGATATGATCAACCGCGTTTTCTCCAACGACAACCCTCTGCTCCGCGTGGGTCGCGACCTAGGCATGGGTCTAGTTAACGCAATCCCCGCCGCCCGCCGTACTTTGATACGCGA
Organism: Paracoccaceae bacterium; assembly: GCA_050256375.1. Taxonomy (GTDB): domain Bacteria; phylum Pseudomonadota; class Alphaproteobacteria; order Rhodobacterales; family Rhodobacteraceae; genus NORP23. The sequence continues at coordinate 109,052 of JBBWVU010000030.1, forward strand.
AGCCGCAGGTCTGAACGGAGATCTACCAAGGCTGATGCAGGGGCGCGCGATTTAGCCCCTTCGGTTTGTTCTCGTTTGAAATCCCTCAAAATCTGCTAACGTTCCCCCAATAACAAAATCAAAGGGGGACTGTATTCATGGAATTCGTCAAATTCTTTCACTACTTCGGCCTGATGCTCGGCGCAGGCGCAGGCCTTGGCGGCATGGCCGCAGCAATTGCCCATAAACGCACCGGAGGCGGTCCACCTTCGGACTTTATCAAAGCCATAAAACCCATTCTCGGCATGTTCGGCCTCGCCGGCATCTCGCTACTGTGGATTACCGGATTGATCATGGTGCAAAACCACGACACCTCTGCACTCGGCGGACTGTTCTACCTGAAACTGCTAGTTGCGGCGACAATGCTTGCAATGAGCGTGATTATGATGGTCGTCGCCAAAAAGTCCGCCAAAGCGGGCACCCCACCGCCATCATATTTCGAGGCGATGGGCCGCACATCCGGCCTTTTGGCACTCATTGCCGTCGCGTTGGCCGTCATGGTTTTCGGATAAGTCCGCGGCGTTACAGACCTTGTAGCCAGGGCACGAATATGCTTCGTTTGCGTCAAACACCGACACACCTGATGTGCTATGCCCAACCCAAGGAATTCCCACATGCTAGACGCAACCAACCTAAGCGCGAAACTCAACGATCCAACCCTGCTGCGCTCCCAAGCCTTCATCAACGGCGAATGGGTTGACGCAGACAGCGGCGAGACCTTCGACGTAACAAATCCAGCACGCGGCGACGTGATCTGCACCGTTCCAAACATGACTGCGGCAGAAACAGCCCGCGCCATCGACGCGGCGCACGCCACCCAAAAAGCATGGGCCAAACGCACCGGCAAAGACCGAGGCGCGATCTTGCGTAAATGGTACGACCTTATGATAGCGAACGCCGACGATCTGGGAATGATCCTGACCGCCGAAATGGGCAAACCGTTTGCCGAGGCCAAAGGCGAAATCATGTACGGCGCGTCCTTCATCGAATGGTTCTCGGAAGAGGCCAAACGCATCTACGGCGAAACCATCCCCGGCCACCAAGAAGACAAACGTATTATGGTGCTGAAACAGCCCATCGGCGTGGTCACCTCGATCACACCATGGAATTTCCCCAACGCCATGATTGCCCGCAAAGTCGCGCCTGCACTGGCCGTGGGCTGCACATTCGTGTCGAAACCCGCCGAAGACACCCCGCTTTCCGCCCTCGCAATGGCTGTGCTGGCCGAACGCGCAGGCGTGCCGGCTGGCGTGTTTTCCGTGGTGACCACCAATCGCAGTTCCGACATCGGCAAGGAATTCACCTCTAACCCGAAAGTCCGCAAGCTGACCTTCACCGGCTCCACTCAAGTTGGCCGTATCCTGCTGCGCCAAGGTGCGGATCAGGTCATGAAAATGTCGATGGAACTCGGCGGCAACGCCCCGTTCATTGTGTTCGACGACGCCAACCTTGATAGCGCGGTCGAGGGCGCAATGATCTCGAAATACCGCAACAACGGCCAAACATGTGTCTGCGCCAACCGCATTTACGTGCAAGAAGGCGTCTATGACGCATTCGCCGAAAAACTGGCCGCAGCGGTGGCCAAAATGAACGTAGGCGACGGGTTTGACGAGGGCATCACAACAGGTCCTCTCATCACGCAAGCCGCCGTCGAAAAAGTTGAGGCGCACATCGCCGACGCAACGGCCAAAGGCGCAAAAGTCATGTCCGGCGGCCACCGTCACGAATTGGGCGGCACATTCTTCCAGCCAACTATCCTGACAGGCGTCACCCGCGAAATGCAGGTAGCCAACGACGAAACCTTCGGCCCCGTCGCACCCTTGTTCAGCTTCACAGACGAAGCCGACGTGGTTCAACAAGCCAACGACACGATCTTCGGTCTGGCCGCGTATTTCTACGCCAACAACTTGTCGCGCGTTTGGCGCGTGGCCGAGGAACTGGAATACGGCATCGTCGGTGTAAACACTGGCATCATTTCAACCGAAGTTGCGCCTTTCGGCGGCATCAAGCAATCGGGCCAAGGTCGCGAAGGTTCACACCATGGTGTCGAGGATTTCCTTGAAATGAAATACGTCTGCATGTCCGTATGACGCCAATCCTGACCATCACACTTAATCCTGCGCTTGATATTTTCGGGTCGGTCGATGAAATCGAAATCGGCCCGAAATTGCGCTGCGAGGGCGGTCAGATTGCTGCGGGCGGGGGCGGCGTTAACGTTTCCCGCGCCATCAAAATTCTTGGCGGTAAAAGTTCCGCCTTTGTGGCCACCGCCGGTGTTCTAGGCGATGTTTTGGTCAAACAAATCCGCAAACACGGCGTTGACCCGATCCGCTATGAAACCGACGGTCACACCCGTCAATGCCTGAACATTTCCGAAGGCTCCTCTGGCAAGCAATTGCGCCTCGTGCTGCCCGGCCCGATCTGGACATCGGCACAGGTAGTCGGATTGCTGGCCCGCATTCTAGAACACACCGAAACAGACGCCATAGTCATTGTCAGCGGCAGCATGCCACCTGCCCTGCCCTATGATTTCGCCGTCAGCCTGAACACCGCATTGCGCCAAAAAAACGCACGCATGATTCTGGATACCTCCGGCGATGCCCTGATCACATCAGTCAAATCCGCTAAACACCCGTACGCCGTCCTGCGCATGGACCGACTAGAGGCCGAGTTCCTCGCCGGACGCGAATTCCCCACCGCAATCGAGATGGTCGATTTCGCCCAACAAATGGTTAACGACGGCATCGCCGACATCGTCATCCTCGCCCGCGGTGCAGACGGATCAGTTTTTGCATCCGCAACCGAGCGGTTCCAAATCCGCCCTCCAAAAATCCCGATCCAAAGCATGGTCGGCGCAGGCGACAGCCTCGTGGGCGGGCTGGCCCTCGGCCTTGCACAAGGCGACACGTTGGAACGAGCGGGACTGCTGGCCGTGTCATCAGCAACCTCGGCGGTGCAAACCGGAACAACTGAATTATGCACTAAAGAAGTTACCAAACGGTTAATGACTGAATGCGTGGTCACACAACTCTGAAAACCAAAAGGTTAACATCGCCGCATGCTAAATCGTACATACGCGTTGTGCACGCATTGTGTACGGGTTGTGTACACGAAAAATCGCCCGAAATAGAAAAGGTTAACGCTTCGCGTCTTTGCCCAACGCTTTGGGTTCGAACTCGTAATGCGCACCGCAGAACTGGCAATCTGCCGTCACTTTCCCCGCATCATTCGTCATATACGCGATGTCCTTGGTCGAATAAATCGACATGGTTTGTTCAACCTTTTCCGGGCCACAAGTGCAGCCAAATTTTACCGGTTGTGCATCAAAAATACGGGGTTCTTCTTCATGGAAAAGTCGCACCAAAAGCGTGTCAGGCGACACATGCGGCCCGATCAATTCAGTCACTTCAATCGTATCCAATAGGATTGAAACACGGTTCCAGTTGTCCACATCATCGCCGTCAACCAGATCGCTTCCGCTCAACAATCCATCATCGCCCGAAGCGGCATCCTTGGCGTGCAAACCAGCCTTTGGCATATGTTGCAACATCACCGCCCCGCCGCGCCATTCAGCCGCTTCGCCGGGCACACTGGCCTGCCCCATCGCAATCGAAAACTTCGTAGGTAACTGTTCTGATTGAGAAAAATACGTTTCAGCACAAGCCGTCAGCGACCCGCCCGCCAGCGGCGTGATCCCCTGATAGGGCTGCATTCCGGCACCTTGGTCGATAATTACGGCAAACATTCCGGTACCAATATTCTCGAACGGGGTCCCGTCTGCATCAGCCAAACGCTCGGCGTCATAACTGGCATAGGCGCGAATTTTCGCGGGCTCACCGTCGTTCTCGGCCGCAAAATAATCCGTCGCGATCAACCGGATCGGCCCGTTACCGCGTATCTGTAACGACAACTTCCAGCGCAACCCGATCGTCTGCCCGATCATCGCCGTGAGCAACACTGCCTCGGCGACCAATCCGGCCACTGGCGCAGGATAATTATGCTGCCCCAATATCTCGTGTAAAGCCCCGTCCAGCCGCGCCACACGTCCACGAACATCAGCATTATCGAGCTGAAATGGCAGGATGGTGTCATCCCATACAATCTGGTTGGCAGTGTTCATGTTAACAATTCCCTAATTGGTCCGAACCGCTAGATATGCCTTCCAGCCCCCAAGTGCAAATGGGCTGGTGCATTTTATTAAAGTTTATGTTTTGTTGACGTATGAGAAGATTTGGCACACCCCCCGTAACAGGCGTAAACTACATCACTCGACCCGGCGCTTACGGAATTATTCGCCGAGGTCGCGACCTACTGATCACCCACCAAAGCGCCCCGTTTTTTGAATTCCAATTACCGGGCGGAGGCATCGACGCAGGCGAAAACGCGTCGACTGCACTGCATCGCGAGGCCTATGAGGAAACCGGCTGGACCATTGATATCGAACGAAAACTCGGTGCATTCGTGTATTACACTTATATGCCCGAGTACGATATCAGCGCCCGAAAAGTCTGCCATATTTTCCTGTGTCGCGCCGTCATTCAAAAATCCGAACCGCTAGAGGCAGGGCACACAGCCGTCTGGATGAGCCCTGAAACCGCCGCCACTCAAGTCTTCAATCCGGGCGACCGCGCCTTCATTCGGGCGCTACGCCTTTGACATATCTTTCTTGAAGTTGGACCACGTCAAATCGTTCAAATGGTCCGACATTTTGAAAAACCCGTAAAAGAACCAGATGATCAGGGCGCAATAAAGTGCGCCAAACACCGTGTCGCTTAGGAAATGTTGCCCTGTGATGATCCGCAGCGCAATTCCGAACAGGCCGAGGGGTAGTAAAAAATACAGACTGATTGCGCGCCACGTTGCCGTCATATTCGCCCAAAGCGCTATACCCAACACGATCAATGCTGTCGCAATGGCACTGCCCTCGCCAGACACAAACGAACAATTCACGTCGCACTGGTCGGTCATCACCATCGGTGGGGTAAAGGTCTTGTCGCCACCGAAATATTCAACCTTGAAGGGCCGTGCCCGCCCCCAATAAGTCTTGAGAATGCCGTTAACTAAGCCTAGTGGCCCGATCACAATACTGGCCACCATAAAGCCCCAAACATTCAGTGAAACTGCACGTCGCTTACCGATCGCAAGATTGCGAAGCAGCAACAGGATCGTCCCTAATGCCACCAACATCAGCCCGTACATCAGAATGTTCCGTACAACCCCGAAAATCGCATCTAATCCATGCGCAAACCCATCGGCCTGTTCAAAAAACAACGCCGAGAACCGCAGATCTATTTCGGGGGTCGTCAGGAACAGCAGCGAAAACACGCCTATCGATCCGATAAGCGACCATCCCGTTTTTCGCCATGATACAGTTGTAAACAAGCGCATATTCCCCGTATTTACCGAATTTAACTGCGCGATACTAACAGTCTTCCAGCGTCGCTTAAACCAAAATATTTACCTATCTACGAGATGTAGCCTGCTATATATTGCGAAATGTATAACAAACTTGGGGCCCATCCGATGTTCATGAAATTCCTTACCATTTCGCCAGTTATCCTGTTGATGTCCTGCGCCAGCTTAACCGAAGAAGCGTGTCGCACCGGCGACTGGGAAAGCATAGGGTTCAACGACGGTGTGCGCGGGCGATACGAGACGTATCTGAATCAACACCGCGAGGCTTGTGGTGACTATGGCATCGCCCCGAACTCGGCCGCGTGGCTGCTTGGAAGGGTCGAGGGGCTTAAGCAGTACTGCACTCCATTAAATTCCTATTTATCAGGCCGCCAAGGGGCAGAACTGAACGCGGTGTGTCCAGCCTCGCAAGTTACCGAATTGAAGTTGGCGAATTTTTACGGCGTGCGGTTCTATGAGATCGGCGAGGAAATAGACGCGCTGGAAGAAGAAAAAATCGAGATTCTGCTGATCCTCGCGGGCGACCCGTCCGAAGAAGTGATTCCATTCTTGACCGCCCGCATATCAGACATAAACGAACTGTTATTCGAACTCAAAATCGCGCAGTTGGATTTCGCCGTTCTTCCTTAGTACCTTGCCAGCAAAGCTGGAGTCGGCCAAGCATCGGCGGGCATTCCAAATCGTATTTGTTCCGCTTGAACCGCTGCCCTTGTTCCACCGCCGAGGATGCCGTCGATCTTGCCAACGTCATACCCGCGATCCGTCAAAATCTGCTGCAACTGTTTCATTTGTCCATCATCAAGCCCTTGATCCGGCGACCCTGCATCATAGCGCTTCGCGCCGCCTAAACGGGTTGCAAGATAGGCAGCTGTGGTCGAATAGATAAACGACTGGTTCCATTCCAGATAGACGTCGAAATTACGAAACGCCAGATATTTAGGTCCGTTACGACCCTGTGGAACCAACAAGGAGGCCTGTGTGCGCCCAGATGGCATATTACCATTCCGCGCGCTGATCCCCATCGACTTCCATTCGGAAACGGACAATTTCGTTTTCAAGCCCGTCAGATCCCAACGCGTGCTTCCAGTGGAAGTCACCTCGATCAACCAAGGCTCACCAGCGTACCAGCCTAGTGAATTGATCAGGTTCGCCGCCGTCATAATCGCATCCGGTGCACTGATTTTTAGACGCACATGGCCGTCTCCATCGCCATCGATTCCGCGCGTAAGAATATCGTCAGGCAACATCTGCACCTGCCCGATTTCCCCTGCCCACGCGCCCGTAGTTGTGGCGGGATCGAGATCTCCGTTTTCGACCATTGCGATAGCGGCCAACAGCTGTGGTCGGAACAAATGCGGGCGACGGCAATCGTGCGCCAGTGTCGCTAACGCGTTAACCGTGTTGAAATCCCCCTGCACCGCGCCATAATCTGTCTCCAGCGCCCAATATGCGGTGATCACTTCGGCTGGTACTCCGAATTCTCGACGGGCACGATCGAACACATCACCGTAGCGATCCATGTTTTTGGCCCCATGCGACATGCGGTAACTGCTGATAGAGCGTTGCGAAAACTCTAGAAACGTCTGCTTAAACACGCCTTGCGCCCGATCACGAGACAGGACGTCAGGGTCGATTTGCGCTCCGTTAAGCACCGCACTTGTCGCGCTAGTCGAATATCCCGCCGCCAAAGCTTCGGCACGTACGCCGTTCAAGAAGTCTGAGAACGAGCCGCCACAAGGCACGGTTTGCGCCACCAACGGAGACGCGAAAACGCAGAATGCTAGAACAGTTAATTTCATAATAATGCCCCTTTAAATTCGACCAAACGCTAACCCGCCGCGCAGAACCGATCAACCCGAAAGCTATAGGCTGGCGCGGGCACGGCGTAGAATTACAACCTCTTCCAGCAGGAACCGTCGGCCCGCTGGTTGGTTTATTATCAAATCAATCCACGCAGATTTTGCGCGCTTCGGTTCAAAATCCGTGTAGAATATGTCAAACTCGGCGAAGCTTTGTATCTGACCGATTTCAATTATCCTAACGATATGCTCGGCGTTGGGGCCGTAACCCAAAATAAGGCGGGCATAGGCCTAGAACGGTGCGTCCGTTTGCGACCGCAAAGCAAATCGCAACAAGTCCTGACGGCCCAGTGCCAACGCGCCCTCGGTCGGTAACTCGAACGCCAGCGAGAAAAAACTGCCACCAAACTCATTGAATTCAATGGGCAAACCGCTGCCATAACCGCTGGTATTCTTGATTGAAAAAACAGCGCCTTCGCCGTCGTGATACAACGTTACATGCGGTCCAAGCGTGGTGCCTGTCAGGATTTCACCAGACATCCCGCCCTCGGTCACGCTATTATGCAAACTGGGCGTGAACCCCTACTGCGTTTTTGGTGGCAGTTCGAAGCTCTCTGGCACCTCAATCGCGGGTAGATTGTATGGTTTGGCTGACCGCCTCATGACACCGTGGTAGCATCTACGATGGACTGCATAAACGCGCGGATAATCCGAAGGCTGCGGTCCTCGTCGGGGTCGGTATCAGAATATCCAGTCACCGAAAGCGCAACCAGCCTGCCGTTAACTTCGCTAAATGCCCGCCAATAGCGGTTTGAAATACCGGCATTATCGCTGAACGCCGTATCCTCGACCAGCAGATACAATGCCGTGTCGGTTTGCTTAGTTTCAAGGATGCTTATCGCCCCGTTCACACGGCTTTTGCCAAGTGAAAATACCCCCACGGGGGTCTCTAAAAATTTCCCCAGAGCCTCTAGCGCCGGTCTCAATCCACTCTCGCTGCCTGCGAGACCTGTTGGCGAAATACTAGCCGTCAGAATAGTCGAGATCGGCATTCGCGCGGCTTTACCCGTGCTTGCAACCACATAGCAATCACTAAGCAACAGGAACGCACCATTGCCGTTTTCTTCGACTGAGGCACGATCGATGCAAAACCCGTTGGGCGCAACGATGGCCAAATCGACACCACCAGCCATGACGTGCATGGTCTTTGGGATCGGTGTCGGACCATCGTCAACGCTAACGGTCTGGAAATCCCCGCAGGATGCGAGCATCCCCGCGAGGGCAATCGGCGCTAGCCATTTTATTGGACGATCAGAGATCCGCATATACGTGTTTTTCCATCTTTCCGCCCGGATGCGTAACCGCGCCCTTGTTGGTTGCACCAACCTGCTGGGCATATTTCCAGAGCGCGCCGGAGGAATAGATCGTATCACGCGGACCTTTCCATTCTGTTTTGCGCTTGGCCATTTCCTCGTCGGAAACATCAATCGAAATCTCGCCTTTGTGTGCATCCAGCGTGATCATATCGCCGTTGTTAACCAGCGCAATTGGCCCGCAATGCGCCGCCTCTGGTCCAACGTGACCCACGCAGAACCCGCGCGTCGCGCCCGAGAAACGCCCGTCCGTAATCAGCGCAATTTTCTTGCCCATCCCTTGACCGGACAGGGCCGCAGTCGTTGCCAGCATTTCACGCATACCGGGACCGCCGGAAGGACCCTCATTGCGGATAACCAAAACTTCGCCCTCTTTATAGGTGCGGTTCTGCACGGCCTCGAACGCATCTTCCTCGCATTCAAAAACGTGAGCAGGGCCAGTGAAGACTGTCTCTTCTTCAGTCATACCAGCGATCTTCACAATCGCACCGTCTGGGGCAAGGTTGCCCTTCAGGCCAACAACACCGCCAGTTTTAGAAATCGGCGTTTCAACCGGATAGATAACCTTACCATCCGCCTCGCCGGCAACGCGGTCGACTTCTTCACCAATGGTGCGGCCCGAGACGGTCATACATTCTTCGTGCAACAGGCCCGCTCTGCCTAGCTCGCGCATGACAATGGGAATGCCGCCAACCTCGAACAAGTCCTTGGCTACATACTGACCACCCGGTTTAAGGTCGACAAAGTACGGGGTGTCGCGGAAGATGTCACAAACATCCTCAAGATCAAAATCAATGCCCGCCTCATGTGCGATCGCTGGCAAATGCAGCCCTGCGTTGGTCGAACCACCTGTACACGCCACAATCCGTGCCGCATTTTCAAGTGCCTTACGCGTAACGATATCACGAGGGCGAATGTTAAGGCGCAGCAGGTTCATCACCGCCTCGCCAGAGGCCTCACCAAAAGCGTCACGACTTTCATAGGGGGCTGGCGCGCCAGCGGACTGGAACAATGCCAAACCGATCGCCTCGGAAACCGACGCCATAGTGTTCGCAGTAAACTGCCCACCACAAGCACCCGCCGACGGACAAGCGACCGCTTCCAAACGCATCAGATCCTCGGTCGACATGTTGCCCGCCTGATGCTGGCCCACAGCCTCGAACACGTCCTGAACAGTTACATCGCGACCTTCAAAACGACCCGGCAGGATCGACCCGCCGTACAAGAACACCGACGGTACATTCAAACGTATCATCGCCATCATCATACCGGGCAGGGACTTGTCACAACCCGCCAAACCAACAAGCGCGTCATAACAATGCCCGCGCATGGTCAATTCAACCGTATCCGCAATCGCCTCACGGCTAACCAAGGATGACCGCATCCCCTCGTGACCCATCGCAATCCCGTCTGTCACGGTAATCGTCGTGAATTCACGCGGTGTACCGTTTGCAACTTTAACGCCCGCTTTGACCGACTGTGCCTGACGGTTCAGCGCGATGTTACAAGGTGCCGCTTCGTTCCAGCATGTCGCCACACCGACCAACGGCTGGTGGATTTCCTTTTCCGTCAAACCCATCGCATACAGATACGAACGATGCGGCGCCCGCTCTGGCCCTTCGGTTACGTGACGGCTGGGAAGTCTGGATTTGTCGATTGGACCGGAAGACATTTTAGGCAACTCCTGTTGGGAAAATTCTGTTAAAACCAGCAATAGGGATTACCGCCGATAATCTCAAGCATTGCAACGCGGTTTTTCGCCCGTTACCCTTGGTCCTTTTACAGGATTGCCCATGTTCCCCCATCTTTCCCCTGCATTTCAGCGGTTCATCGCCCCGGCTCAACACCGTTCCGAGATATGGCGCACAATTTTAGGCATGGTGCTTATCTTGGCGATCTTCCTGCTAACCACACTGGTTTTGGGATTGGGCACCGCGTTCATCGGCGAATACATCGAACCGGGTTTAGGCGAAGACCTAATGCGCCAAATACAGGGCGGTCGGACGATCTTTGCCACTTTCGGTGCATTAGCTATGATCGCAACCCTGATCCCCGCTTTATGGCTGGTTCTGCTATTCTTGCACAAACGGCCACTTCGCACGTTGCTAGGGCCATCCGGACGCATCAACTGGAAGCTCTGGAAAGCGGGCGCGGCTATTATCCTGATACTTGGTATTGTCGACGCCATTACAACCTTCCTGACCGCCGATCTAATCCAGCAAATGTCACTAATCAAATGGTTAACGTGGCTAGCTCCGGCGCTCGTGATCCTGTTTTTGCAAACCACGGCCGAAGAACTGGTGTTTCGCGGGTATCTGCAACAACAGCTTGCTGCACGCTTCAATAGTCGCTGGATCTGGTGGTTCCTACCGTCGTTTATTTTCGGGCTTGGCCATTTTAATCCGGCACTATTTGATGGTAACGCTGTGTTCGTTGTGGCGATTACTACGCTGATAGGTCTTATTCTGGCCGACGTAACCGCCCGTTTCGGCTCGCTTTCTCCGGCCATGGGGCTACATTTTGCCAACAATCTGATCGTAATGCTGTTGTTGAACTCTCCAGGGCAACTTAGTGGGGTCAGCCTCTATCTTTACAACGTCGATCTGCAAAGTGACCAGTTGAGAAACGCCATGATAATCTCGTTGGCCGCGATGCTGGTAGGCTACATTATATTCATGCTAATCATGCGCAGGCGACGGCTCTGACGTTGCAATCCCCTCGACGCCGGATTAATTAGACTAAAGAGCAGCAAAAAGGGCCAAACGGCACATGAATTGGATTTCAAACTACGTTCGTCCAAAAATCAACTCGATTTTTTCCCGTCGCGAGACACCGGATAATCTGTGGACCAAATGTCCAGAGTGCGGAACCATGCTGTTTCACCGCGAACTGACCGAGGCACTGAACACCTGCCAATCTTGCGATCACCACATGCACATCACGCCCCGCGCGCGCTTTGCAACCATCTTTGACGATGGTCTGTTTGTCGAGGTGGACGTGCCCGAGCCCTTGACCGACCCGCTGCACTTCAAAGATCAGAAAAAGTACCCGGAACGGATGCGCGATGCCCGTAAAAAGACTAACGAGAAAGACGCGATGCTTGTCGCCGAAGGTGACATGGGACGCATGAAAGTCGTTTGCGCAGGTCAGAATTTCTCGTTCATGGGTGGTTCCATGGGCATGTACGTCGGCAATGCAATTGTCGCCGCCGCCGAGCGTGCTGTAAAACTGAAGGCTCCACTGGTGTTGTTCGCAGCCGCGGGCGGCGCACGCATGCAAGAGGGGATTTTATCCCTGATGCAGATGCCCCGCACGACCGTCGCCGTTCAAATGCTGAAAGAGGCAAGCCTGCCGTATATCGTCGTACTAACCCACCCGACTACAGGCGGTGTGACGGCCTCCTATGCGATGCTGGGTGATGTGCATATCGCCGAGCCTAACGCGCTGATCTGTTTTGCCGGACCGCGTGTTATTGAGCAAACCATTCGCGAAAAACTGCCCGAAGGCTTTCAGCGTTCCGAATACCTGCTGGACCACGGCGTCCTTGACCGCGTGATCCACCGCAAAAATATGCGCGACGAGTTGATCACTATTCTGCTGATGCTTAGCAAGAAACCACCGCGCGTGTACGGTGATCTGCCCAAGCCGGAAAAGACCAGCGCCGACGCCGAAAAATGAGCAACAGCGACATTATTCTGGAGCGGATGATGTCGCTCCACCCCAAAATTATTGACCTGACACTAGATCGCATGACGCGCCTTCTGGACGCGCTAGGTAATCCCGAAAAATGCCTGCCGCCTGTAATCCACCTTGCGGGAACCAACGGCAAAGGCTCGACTCAAGCGATGATCCGCGCAGGGCTTGAGGCGGATGGCGACCGTGTTCATGCCTACACATCGCCGCATCTGGCACGCTTCCATGAGCGCATCCGGCTGGCTGGTGGATTGATTTCCGAAGATTATCTGACTGAAGTTCTGGACGAATGCGTTGCCCTGAACGACGGCATAACCATCACCTATTTCGAGATCACAACCTGCGCCGCATTGCTAGCCTTCGCACGCTCCGGTGCGGAATACACCTTGCTGGAAGTCGGTCTTGGCGGGCGACTTGACGCCACCAACGTGATCGACGTTCCGCGCCTATGCGTCATCACCCCGATCAGCATCGATCACCAACAATACCTCGGCGAAACCATCGAGGAAATCGCCGCCGAAAAGGCCGGCATCCTGAAACGCGGCGTCTATTGCGTCGTCGGTCCGCAAGAAGACGCAGCCCTTGAGGTGATTGAAGGCATAGCCGCCAAGGTCGGTGCCGCGCTTCTGGTCCACGGACAGCACTGGCAAGTCTGGGAGGAGAACGGGCGGCTGGTTTACCAAGACGAAAACGGCCTGCTGGACCTGCCGATGCCGAACCTTATCGGCGCACATCAGGTCCAGAACGCTGGCGCGGCAATTGCCGCGTTACGCGCTGTGGGTAAACCGGAATCCGCAATCGAGGCCGCTATCACAAAGGCCGAATGGCCAGCCCGGCTGCAACGCCTGCGTAATGGACCGCTGATCGAAACCGCAGCACAAGCCGAGGTTTGGCTTGATGGCGGGCACAATCCCGCCGCGGGTCACGCCTTGGTCGAAGCCTTGGGTCGGTTGCCGGAACGCCCCACATATCTGGTTTGCGGGATGCTTAATACGAAGGATATTTCGGGATATTTGCGACCTTTAGCTAGCGTCTCTCAAACCTTATACGGCGTCTCGATAGAGGGCGAAGCAGCGACTTTGTCGGCGGCGGAAACCGTTGCTTCTGCGCAATCCGTCGGTATGGACGCCCGCGAGTGTACCTCAATATCCGAAGCAATATCCGCCATCGTAACAGTCGAACCAAACGCCCGCATCTTGATTTGCGGCTCGCTTTACCTCGCTGGCCGGGTCCTTCAAGAAAACGGCTAATCCGTCGTTAACCTGCGCCTTTCGACAACCTCGCCAACGCGTAAGATCACGTCCGCCAGTGGCTCCGAAACCACTGCCATGTGATGCACATTCGCATGCAACACATTCTCGCCATTCAGCATAATCCCCACGTGCCCGTCCAAAATCACCAGATCGCCGCGAGTTAACGAATCTTTAACGCCCTCGCCCAGCTCGGCTTGCTGCATGTCAGAATCCCGTGGCGCATCCACGCCCACGGCCTGCAACGCGATCTGCACTAATCCCGAACAATCCAACCCGAAAGCACTACGCCCACCCCACAAATAGGGTGTACCTACGAATTTCTCTGCAACATCAACGAAATCTCCGACAATCGGGGCGAGATTAACCACCGGCGTAAACATCCCGTCGCCCAGCCGCGCATACCCGTTTTTTGTTTCCTCGACAACAACCCGACAACCCAACGAATATGACCCGATCGGTTGCGATTTATAGTCAGGCTTGGCGTAGATCAACGCCGACATGGCCGTAACCCTGACCGCCTCGCCATCTACCGGACCAACCAGCCCCGCCGACGCCACATAGCCCACGTACCCATCCACATCCGACTGCCCCCAAGACAGCCCCATGTCAGGGATTTCGTCGTACACCGTAAACCCTTCACCGAACAAAAGCTGTGTCGCCATCGCCGTCGCCGGATTCGCGTTAGTGGATAGATTCAGCAGCGAAACCCCTACCATCATGGGTTTCCCCTCAACAAAATTCTCCACATCAACCTGTCCGCGTAGATGCTCAGCGGCCAGATCATGTCTAAACGGAATGCGGCGTTTATCCATCATCCCACCCGATTTTCGATAACGGACAGCAACGCCCGAACCGACTGACACGCCCCACCCTTAGAGCGCGCAGGCTTGGCTGCGGGCACCCAGCCGTAAATATCCAGATGCACGAAATTGTCGGTATTTTCAACGAAACGACGCAAAAACAGTGCCGCAGTGATCGCGCCGGCCATGCCGCCCGACGGTGCGTTGTCCAGATCGGCTATTCCCGGCTCGATATTTTCCTCATACGGTTGCCAGAACGGCAGCCGCCACAACGGATCGGCCACACGGCCAGCCGCTTCGGAGATTTCGGCGGCCAGATCATCACCATCAGTAAAAAACGGGGGCATATCCGGCCCTAACGCCACCCGCGCAGCGCCTGTCAGGGTCGCCAGACAAAACAGTAAATCCGGCGTTTCCTCATCCGCTAAGGCCAGCGCATCGGCCAGAACCAAGCGTCCCTCGGCGTCGGTATTATTCACCTCGACCGTCAAACCTTTACGGCTGGTCAGAATATCCTGCGGCCTGAAAGCCCCCGCAGAAATCGAGTTTTCGACCGCTGGAACCAGCACCCGCAGCCGTACATTCAGCCCAAGCGACATGATCATATGGGCCAGCCCCATCACATTAGCACTGCCGCCCATGTCCTTTTTCATCAACCCCATCGAGGCACCAGGTTTGATGTTCAACCCGCCCGTGTCAAAGCAAACCCCTTTGCCTACAAGCGTCACGGTCTGCGCCCCCGCATCTCCCCATCGCATGTCCAGCAACCGAGGTGCATGATCCGATGCCCGACCAACCGCGTGGATCATCGGAAAGTTCTGCTCTAACAGCGCATCGCCCGTGGTCACCGAAACTTCGGCGCCGTGCAGCTTGCCCAAATCGCGAAACGCTGCCTCCAACGATTCCGGCCCCATGTCCGACGCTGGCGTGTTTATCAAATCTCGCGCCAAGGCGTCACCCTCGGCCAATACCTCGATTCGCCGAGCATCAACACCGTCTGGCGCAACCAGCCTCGCCTTAACCGCCCCCGCATCCCTATATCTTGAGAAACGGTAGTTCGACAACAACCAGCCCAACGTCTCGGTTTCCAGATCGTCTTCTGGAATTCCAGACGCGATCCGGTAATCCCCGGCAGGCAACTTCGCCACCGCAGCCGCAAGATGAAACCGTCCACGTGCCCGCGCATCCTCTGTGCCCCATCCAACCAACACCGCCGCGATCTTGCCGTCGTCCGGCAACAACGCCACTTCGCCCAAACCACCCGAAAATCCGGTTACCTTCAACCAACCGAGCTGCGCCGAGGTCAACCCGACGGGATACTCCCCACCCTTGGCCACAGCATAAACATCTATCGCAGCACTGGAATTCTTAACAAAGCGGTCAGCCATCGAGGGTATCTCCAAAAATAAGTCCCCCGTAAACTAGCCGTCAGCAGCGGAACCGCAAGGCCTGTTATGCTTCGAGGTCAAATACCGAAAACAACGACGCCTCCGCCACATGGTTCAGCCGCCCGATCACTGCCACCGACGCGGGATTATTTTCAGCCCGGGCACAGCGCATTACGTCTGCGGCAACCTTCCTTACGTCAACCAGCCCGATCTGGCTGGCGACCCCGCAAATATGCAGCGCATGGCGGTAACACATTGTTAAGTCCGCCTCCCGCAACGCCCGATCCAGCCGCCCAAGCCAATCCGCCAATTGAAAGGCCGCTTGCTCTGCTATCTCTTCATATTTGGCCACTCCTACTGATTTTTTGAGATTCCGAATAACCTCGTGGTCCACGCCCGCACCCACGGCGTGCGCCGTGCAAATATGGTGAATTTGTCCCATAACCTCTTTCCCCTCTAGTCTCGCGTCGACCTCCTTAGCGGCTAAGTCTGAAAAAAGTGTTATCAAGCATCCAGTGCTTGATAACCCCTTAAAAAACCCTCAAAAGAGAGGAAAGGAGCCGCCGATGAAACATGCAAAACCACTGCCGTCCTATTTGGCCAAACGCTATGCGGGTTGGCGGGCAACGCAGTTTCAGGAAAACAAAGCTTGGTATGCGCGCCTCGCGGACGAGGGCCAACGCCCCCGCGCCATGATCATTTCATGCTGTGACAGCCGCGTGCACGTAACCGCGATCTTCGGCGCCGAGACTGGCGAGTTTTTCATCCACCGCAACATCGCCAATCTTGTGCCCGTTTACACACCGTCCGAAGATTTCCACGGAACCTCTGCTGCCATCGAATACGCCGTCAAATACCTTCACGTTTCCAATCTGATAGTCGTCGGTCACTCGGATTGCGGAGGCGTCGCAGGTTGCCTTGAAATGTGTAGCGGCAAGGCCCCCGATTTAGAGAAGACCTCCAGCTTTATCGGCCGCTGGATGGACATCCTACGCCCAGGCTACGAACGCGTTAAAGACTTGGAAGTAACCGACGAAGAACGCCAGACCGCTCTTGAAAAGCAAGGCGTGCTAGTCAGCCTCGAAAATTTGATGACCTTCCCGTTTATCAAGGAAGCTGTCGAAAACGACAGTTTATCGCTGCATGGAATATGGAACGATATTCGCGATGGTGGGCTTGAATATTACAACGCCGAAGCCGAGGCGTTCTTCCGCGTGTAAAAACGGCATTCAACTTGGCGACCTGAAGTGGTGTCTGCCAATATCAAGTGTGACGGACTGTCCTGAAAAGTAACACCAGAAGTAATGTAGGGTAGATCAAATCACCCAACAGCGGAGCGCCGATGTTTAGTGGCGAAAAATTTTGATTCACAATAGCATCATGAATATGCACGTACGCGGTACCATACCAAAAAACCGACTTCGAGATTATTAGTGCCGCTATAAGATGGCCCTGCACCCAAATTGCAAGCAATCTAGCGATACCGGCACCTAAAGTGTAAAATGCCAGCTCGGTCTGGAATGGGCTTCCCGTTTCCCAACCAATTCACGCAGCGATATCGTCTGCCAGAAAAGTATGGCCTACAAAGGACCAAATCCCGCCAAATCCTATCAGAATGACGGTGTAATAAACGAGGAGGACAGAAGCAATTCGGTGATCATCGTCAAAAGCAGTCGTCTGGCTATCAAGTCGTGCGCTCAACGGTACAAAAATCAGCATATAAGCAAAACCGCCGATAATCGGTACGTACGAAAAATGAGTGCGGGATAAATCGTAAAACCAAGTCTCTCCAGCGATCAAACGGCGGCAGGTCTTCGGATTTTCTAAGTAAAATTCCAAAAGGCACCAAAAAATCTATCACGTTTGTTGGTACTTTGATCATATTTACCCTCGACGAAATGGAAACAAATTAAGAATAACCTACTATATCGAAAAAGGCGGCCCTTGCAGCCGCCTTTTACCGTTAACCTTTTTTCAACACTCGCCGCCCAAGCAGCTCGGCGATCTGGACTGCGTTTAACGCCGCCCCTTTGCGCAAGTTGTCCGATACACACCAAAGGTTAATCCCGTTCTCGACGGTCACGTCCTGCCGGATACGGCTGATATATGTGGCATACTCGCCGACGCTCTCGATTGGCGTCATGTACCCTCCATCCTCGCGTTTATCGATCACCAGAATGCCCGGGGCCTCGCGCAAGATATCCCGCGCCTCATCCTCGTCCAGGAAATCCTCGAATTCGATGTTGATTGCTTCGGAATGCCCGACGAACACCGGAACCCGCACACAAGTCGCCGTCACCTTAATTTTCGGATCAACGATCTTCTTGGTTTCAGCAGCCATTTTCCATTCTTCTTTAGTGTCGCCACTGTCCATAAACACGTCGATATGCGGAATTACGTTGAACGCTATCTGCTTGGTAAAGACGCCCGGAACCCGTTCCTGCCCCGGCACATACATGCCTTTGGTCTGCATCCACAGCTCGTCCATCGCATCCTTGCCACCACCTGAAACCGACTGGTAAGTGGACACAACCACCCGCTTGATCGTTGCGCGGTCATGCAGTGGCTTCAATGCCACTACCATCTGCGCTGTCGAACAATTCGGGTTGGCGATGATGTTTTTCTGATCGTACCCCATGATCGCATCGGGGTTCACCTCGGGCACAATCAGCGGCACCATCGGGTCGTACCGATACAACGACGAATTATCGATAACCACACACCCGGCTTTCGTAGCCCGTGGCGCATACTTCTTCGTCGCCTCGGAACCTACAGCGAACAAAGCCATATCCCAGCCGGTAAAATCAAACGTGTCCAGATCACCCGTCTTCAACGTCTTCTCGCCGAACGCAACTTCCGTACCCAACGAGCGACGGCTGGCGAGCACTACGATCTCATCGATCGGGAACTCACGTTCATCCAAGATGTTCAACATTTCACGGCCCACATTGCCTGTGGCGCCAACGACGACGATTCGGTAACCCAAGGTTCTTCTCCTGAAATAGGGGGTTCAACACCGCGCTCTTAGCGATTTCCACGCGAATGTGAAAGGGATTCGACCGAATTTGCGCTATATACGCGTCAGAACAGGATAAATACCGATGAAACCCCCAATCCTCGCCGCCCTTTTTGCCCTCGTACCGCTAACCGCCATCGCCGACATTCCCCAAATCACCTTGGTCAACGCGCTCCAATCGAACGGCACATGGCGCTTTGATGTAACCGTTTTGCATGCCGACGAGGGCTGGGACCATTACGCCGACGGCTGGGGCATCTACAGCCTTGATGGAACCGCGATCGCATACCGCATTCTCACCTATCCCCACGTCAACGCACGCCCTTTCACCCGCAGTCTAAGCGGCGTGGTCCTTCCCGAAGGGACGACCACAATCATCCTGCGCCCTCATGATCTCGTGCATGGAGACGGACCGGATTTCGTCTTAAGTCTGGAACAATAGTCACGTCAACCTTTCAGTAATGTGATCTGCATTTCAGTTAACCCTGTGTTAAAATTGCGGAGAATCAACGCTGGAGACCAAATTGCGATCAATCCTCGCCATATTAATATTGTTGACGTTCAGCCTCCCCGCCCAATCGGACGAGGTGGATGTTCTGATGGTAAAAGCAGTCCAGACAAACGGCCTGTGGGATTTTGACGTGACTGTTCACCATGCAGACGTCAGCACCGATCACATGCTCGACAATATCGCGATTTTTTCTCCGGATGACGTCGAATTAACAATAGCGGAAGTCCCGAAACCCAGCATTGGTGCAAAGCATGTGACAATCCAGATCAACGGTCTCGAAATTCCCGATGGTGTCGAATACATTGTCATTCGCGGCCATTGCAGCACATCCGGCTGGTCTGACGTGGGTATCATCATCGCCTTGATGTAACTTCCGGCCAATAATTGTATTGGTGTAAACTGTCCAACTTCAGTCGAATTCCCTCATGGCCCTTGCAAACAAATCAAAGAACTCTTTTTCTTTGCCGGATGTCATTACTTCGAGCGCCACGTGCTTTGAAATAAACTCGTCCCGCGGCATATCACCATCAGCGAGCGCCATTATCGCCTCATATGACGTGGTCATCACCACGTCGGGACTGTCCGCCTCGCCCGTTCAAATTCGGGCGTCGCCGTCCCGCGCAATCAATTGATGCGCTTGTTCGTTGATCAATATAGTCGCGGCAAAATTATGATCGGGACCGACTGCTCTTTTGCATGCGGTTCCAAGTAAAACTGCAATAGTCCTGAAATTACCCGGTTTTTGAACTTTTTCCGGATGCGGCATCTGCCGGCCGAATCTCGCAAGCTCAAAAAGCAACTGGCCCGTCTGTTCACCACGTTCAGTCAATGAATACAGAGAGGCCCCAAATTCCGATCGACTCTTTTGGATCGGACCAGCACATGATCGCCCATGGTTCCGCTGCCTAGTGAACGCCACCGCAGTTCAATCCTGAATTAGTTACAACCCGTCGTCAATTTTTGTGCATACGCGTTGTGTACACGAAAATTACGCCAAAACCCCTAAAGTTTAACGCCAGTGACCCGCTCTCCAAATATGGCCGAGCCGACACGAACATGCGTCGCCCCCAGCGCAATCGCCTTTTCAAAGTCGCTACTCATGCCCATCGACAACCCTTCCAGCCCATTGCGTTTGGCCATCTTGGATAACAGCGCAAAATGCAGGCTTGCCTCCTCCTCCAACGGGGGAATTACCATCAGTCCGGCTATTGCAAGGTCGTAAACCTCGCGGCAGGTTTTCACGAAATCATCCACATCTGCGGGTACGGCACCAGCCTTCTGCTGCTCCTCGCCCGTGTTTACCTGTATGAATAATTCAGGACAGCTTCCCCGCTTCTGCACCGCATCCGCCAGCTTCTTGGCCAGCTTCTCTCGATCTAGCGTGTGAATGGCATCGAACAGCTCCAGCGCCTGGTTCACCTTGTTTGATTGGAGCGGGCCGATCAGATGCACCTGCACATCCGCAAACTCGGCCCTGAAATCCGGCCACTTTCCAGCGGCCTCTTGCACGCGGTTCTCGCCAAACAATCGATGCCCCTGCGTTAACACTTCGGTCACCCGCACGCTCGGCTGGACCTTGGAAACAGCGATAAGCCGAACCGAGCCATCCGCCCGTCCTGCCTTAGCCTCCGCCGCCGTAATACGTTGTTGAATTTCCAAAAGCGCCATATGCATCCCTCCGCCTATGGAATGCCTACAGGGCGCAGCGCCCCCATTCAAGAGAACAAAAGAAAAGGGCGAACCAAACGGCCCGCCCTCTCAATTCAAATCTAAACCGTTAGGCTTAGAAGTCTAGAGAAACACCAACGAACGTGCCGGTATCAACATCGTTAGGTCCAAGATCGTCAGCATTTGCGTATGATGCAAATGCGGAGGCGCCGCCACCAAGATCATAACTAGCATCTAGATAAGCATTGCCGCTGTCACTAGCACCAATGAGTACAGTAAGATCACCAGCAGTGTAGGTAGCGTCTACGGAAATGCTAACATCCGACCCATCGTAGCCCATGGTCAGTTCAACTGCCACCGCATCCAAGGTAGTTGTGTATGTAGAGTTCACGGCGTATGTATCAGCGTCCACATCATAAGATATGTCGGCCTCTAAATTACCGCTTGCGTATGCAAGCTTAAATGCTTGCTCATCATCTGCTGCAGAGTTAGATGCGGCAGAACCGGATACAGTGACTCCGCCAGTCAAGGCGTAGGAAACTGCTACACCCACAGAGGTGTTTGTGCCGTCGCTCGCATAGGCAACATCTACATCAGCGCCGCCAAAGGAGATGGCTCCCGTCATGGCAGATTGATCGCCGTCTGTGGCAAATGCGACATCCGCACCCGCTGCATTGCCGGACACAGCAATTGCATTATTGCCTGCAGCGCCGGAGGCAAAGCTAAGTTCAGCGGAGAAGCCGCCCATAGCGGCATCAATACGGACGTCGTGAGCAGCATCTGCAGCGGCCACACCTTCAGACATACCGGACACCAAGGACAGAGTAGAATCGCCGTCGCCGTCGTAACCCGCATTCTCAACGTCGCCAAACGACAGAGTGCCGTAAGAAGTAGCTAGGGAGGCAGTGAACGCGGAACCAGAAAGGGTCCAGTCGTCGCCGTCATATGAAAGCACGTCACCAGCGGACAAGGTAGCAACCATGCCGTTATTCAATGTCGCGGAGTAGGAAGCGCCGACTGTTGCACTTGCAACAAGGGCAGTAGTTGCCGCTTCAACGTTGTATGTTGCGCTTGCCGAGCCGGACAGGCTCAGAGAAGAATCCGCGGCAGCTGCGCCAGCAAAGGCAACCAATGCTGTAGTAGTAAGAAGAACGTTTTTCATCGTTTTTTCTTTCGTTTAGTTAAAATAATCACCTATCGCCGGTTGCCCGGAAGGAGTGCAACTTTATTCAACCAACCTGCCGTTCTGGTCAAGCAAGCTGACTATTCCGTGATAAATGTTCTTCGGGGTGATGCAGGGATGTCACACTTTTGCACGGTAGGGGTGACTCAATACCTCTTGTTACCGCATTCCACACTCGATACTTAGAAAATGTTAACAAATTCGGTGTAGGCCGAGGCAAAATAAGGGAATCGCTGGCTGTGACACGATATAATGCGCGCGTAACGGAACCGAAATGGCAAAAAGCGTGGGACGAAGCCCTTGTTTTCAAGGCAGAACGCGACGAATCGCGTGAAAAGTACTATGTGCTCGAGATGTTCCCTTATCCCTCTGGCCGCATTCATATTGGCCATGTGCGGAATTATACGATGGGCGACGTGGTCGCACGCTTCAAAGCCGCCCGCGGGTTCAACGTTTTGCACCCGATGGGCTGGGACGCCTTTGGTATGCCCGCGGAAAACGCCGCGATGGAGAATAACACCCATCCCGGCAAGTGGACCTACCAGAATATCGCCGCAATGAAGGAGCAGATGCGCCCGCTTGGGTTCTCGATTGACTGGAGCCGCGAGTTCGCCACCTGTGATCCTGAATACTACGGCAAACAACAGGCTATGTTTCTGGACATGCTCGAAGCTGGTCTGATCTATCGCAAGAACGCTGTCGTTAATTGGGATCCAGTTGATATGACGGTTTTGGCGAACGAACAGGTGATTGACGGCAAGGGTTGGCGCTCGAACGCTCCGGTGGAGCGAAAAGAGTTGACGCAGTGGTTCTTCAAAATATCAGATTATTCGGACGAGCTGCTGGAGGCGTTGGACAACCTGCCCAACTGGCCGGAAAAAGTGCGGACTATGCAGATGAACTGGATTGGTAAGTCGCAAGGGTTGCAGTTCAGCTTTGAAATGAATGGCGCACCCGAGGGGTTTGAGGCACTCGACGTTTATACCACCCGTCCCGACACGCTGTTCGGGGCCAGTTTTGCCGCGATCTCGGCGGATCACCCGTTGGCCAAAGAATTGGAGAGCGACCCGAAAGTGGCCGCTTTCAACGCAGATTGCCGTCGCATGGGAACATCGGCTGAAGAGATGGAGAAAGCCGACAAGGTCGGGTTGGATACCGGCGTTACAATTACGCATCCGTTTGATCCCGATTGGAAGATGCCCGTTTATATCGCCAACTTCGTTCTGATGGATTACGGCACGGGCGCAGTTTTCGGCTGTCCGGCACATGACCAGCGCGATCTGGATTTCGCGCGGAAATACGGACTGGACGTGAAGACTGTCGTCTCGGCGGAAGGACCAGACTACGAAGTCGGATCCGAAGCGTTTACGGACGAAGGCACGATCATCAATTCCGATTTTCTTAACGGCCTGTCGATTGATGACGCCAAGGCCGAGGTGATTTCCCGTATCGAGGTCATCGGTACAGGTAAAGGCGTCACCCAATACCGCCTGCGCGATTGGGGCATCAGCCGTCAACGTTACTGGGGATGCCCGATTCCTGTAATTCATTGCGATACCTGCGGGATCGTTCCCGAGAAGAAAGAGAACCTGCCTGTCAAGCTGCCCGAGGACGTGTCATTCGACCGCCCAGGCAATCCGCTGGACCGTCACGAAACGTGGCGTGATGTGGGATGTCCGAAATGTGGTGCAGCGGCCCTGCGCGAGACGGACACTATGGATACGTTCGTTGACAGCTCGTGGTATTACGCCCGCTTTACCTCGCCGAATGCCGAAACACCGACCGATCTGGCCGAAGCCGAATACTGGATGAACGTCGATCAATACATTGGCGGCATCGAGCATGCGATCCTGCATCTGCTGTATTCACGCTTCTTTGCGCGGGCGATGGAAAAGACGGGACATTTGCCAAAATCTGCGATCGAGCCTTTTAACGCTTTGTTCACGCAGGGCATGGTTACGCATGAATTCTACGCCAGCACCAAGGCCAATCGCACTACATACCATAACCCCTCCGAGGTGATCCGCACCGCAACGGGCGCAACCCTGCGCTCTACAGGCGAGGAAGTTACCGTCGGCCCGATTATCAAGATGTCCAAGTCCAAGAAAAACGTCGTGGACCCGGAAGACATCATCGACCAATACGGCGCTGATACCGCCCGCTGGTTCACCATGTCCGACAGCCCACCAGAGCGCGACGTTGAATGGACAGCCGCAGGCGCTGAGGCCGCGTGGAAACACCTACAACGCATCTGGCGTATGGCTTGCGAAATTGACGAATCCGATGCCAAACCATCGACAGCGCAAGATGCGCTGGCCCTGACCAAAGCCGCGCACCGTACGATTGACGAGGTGACTGCGGGCATCGAGGGTTTCGCTTTCAACAAAGCGATCGCCAAGTTGTACGAGTTCACGAACACGTTGCAGAAATCCAAAGCTGGCAAATCTGACAAGCAGGCAGCCATGAAAATCATGGCGCAGCTTATGCACCCGACGACCCCGCATATCGCCGAAGAGGTCTGGGCATTGATGGGTGGGACCGGAATGGTGACAACCGCGCCTTGGCCCGAAGTTGACCCAGCGATGCTGATAGACGACACAATCACGTTGCCAATACAGATCAACGGCAAACGGCGTTCGGAAATCAAAGTTGCCAAAGACCTGCCGAAATCCGAGGTTGAAAAACTGGCGCTGGCAGACGAAGCTGTGATCAGGGCGCTTGCTGGCAATGCGCCCAAAAAACTGATCGTAGTTCCGGGCCGTATCATCAATGTCGTTATTTAATCGCCGCAAATTTCTGACCCTGACAGCCGCCCCGCTGGCCCTGTCGGCCTGCGGGTTTACGCCCATCTACAGCCAAGGTTCGGCCGCGGAACGCATGCACGGCCGTATCGCGCTGGGGGATTTCATCGGTCTCGATGGCTTCCAGATGCGCGAACAATTGGTGACCCGTCTCGGGACAGCAACCGCAGCGACGCATCGGTTGGACATTGTACTGAATGTGGACAGTGTCGGGGTGGCGATTACTCAGGATGGCTCGATCACACGATATAATCTTTCGGGAACTGCTGTGTTTACCATAACGCAGCTTGGTGGCGGCATCGCTTTTCAGGACTCCGTATCTGCGTTCACGGCCTATAATGCTACGGCTTCGGCTTATGCCACGCGCATCGCGGAACAGGACGCCAACCGGCGAATGGCTGCAACCATTGCAAATAAAATCGTGACGCGCTTATCCACATCCGCCGAGGATTGGTTGACGTGAAGTTAAACGCCCGCGACGCCACCCGCTTTCTGGCAAAACCTGACCTGTCCAAAGCAGGGGTTTTGCTGTACGGACCGGATGCGATGCGGATAGCATTGAAACGTCAAGATGTTGTTAAAACGTTGATTGGACCGGATGGCGAAACGGAGATGCGCCTGACCCGCATTAATGGTGCGGAGCTACGCAAAGACCCCGCCGGACTGCTGGATGCAATCAAAGCGCAAGGGTTTTTCCCTGGCCAACGGGTCGTGTTGATCGAAGACGCTACAGACGGCCTGTCCAAGACCTTCCTCGCCGCGATTCAAGACTGGCTGCCCGGTGATGCGATGATGGTCGTGACGGCAGGCCAGCTAAATGCACGTTCTGCCCTTCGTAAGGCATTTGAAGGCAGCAATTCTTGTGTTGGTATAGGCATTTACACCGATCCACCAAGCCGTGATGAAATTGAAGCAACATTAAAAAAATCCGGCGTCACCGCCGTGGACCCTGACGCCATGACCGATCTCGACAACCTGTCGCGCGCGTTAAGCCTTGGGGATTTTCGTCAAACAATCGAAAAACTGGCGTTGTATAAACTCGATGACGATACTCCAGTATCGCCCGACGACATTGTCGCCTGCGCCCCGTTAACATCCGAAGCCGCATTGGACGACGCGGTAAATTTTGCTGCCGACGGAAACTCCGCGGCTATCGTTCCGCAAATGCGAAGGCTGGCAGGACAAGGCGTCAATCCAACATCGCTTTGCATTGGGGCCACACGCCATTTCCGACTGCTTCATACGGCAGCCTCTTCCGACCAAGGGCCAGAGGCGGCGTTGTCTCGCGCCCGCCCCCCAGTATTCGGTCCGCGCCGCGATCGTATGATCCGGCAGGCCCGACAATGGCAGACCCCGCGCCTTGAAGCGGCGTTAAAGGTTTTAACAGACACCGATCTTGCGCTACGATCCTCTAGTCCCGTCCCCGCAATGGCCATGATGGAACGCGCGTTCATTCGCATCGCCATGCTTCACCCCAGATAAGGAATCGATATGTATAAAGTCATCGGAAAATCGCAAAACCGCACAATGCGCGTATATTGGGCGCTTGAAGAGATGGGTTTGGAATATGAAATGGTGCTGGTCAGTCCCGGCTCCAAAGAGGCCCGCGAGATCAATCCGTCGGGAAAAGTTCCCTGCCTAATTGTTGAGGGCG
Organism: Paracoccaceae bacterium; assembly: GCA_050256375.1. Taxonomy (GTDB): domain Bacteria; phylum Pseudomonadota; class Alphaproteobacteria; order Rhodobacterales; family Rhodobacteraceae; genus NORP23. The sequence goes on from JBBWVU010000030.1 coordinate 135,645, forward strand.
AGACCATTTTTGACTCGGTGGCGATCATCCAATACTTGGCCGACAAGCACGGGCAATTGACTTTTTCGGCCGGCACAATCGACCGCGCACAACAGGACAGCTTCACTCAGTTCTGTTGTGATGAAGTGGATGGCACGCTTTGGATGGCCGCTAAAAACTCGTTTGTCCACCCAGAAGAGCTCCGCGTTCCCGCGATCAAGCCGACCGCGAAATACGAGTTCGCCAAGGCTATGAAAACTTTGGGGACCCGTCTCGGTGATAATGAATTCGTGATGGGCAACACGTTCACTATTCCCGACCTTCTTCTTGGGCACTGCTCGAATTGGGCCGAAGGAGCCAAATTCGACATTCCCGAAGGCAAAGTTGCTGAATACTTTAAGCGCGTTACCAATCGGCCTGCGTATCAACGGGCCAAAGACAAAACCGGTTACTAATTCTTAAGATATTCGGCCGCCGCGCCACCAGCAAGACGGCCCGTCGCAAGGCAGGCTGTCAGCAGGTACCCACCTGTCGGAGCCTCCCAATCCAGCATCTCGCCCGCGCAAAACACACCATCATAGGCGTTAAGCATTAACCGATTATTAAGCGCAGCCCGCGTGACTCCGCCTGCCGTCGAGATCGCCTCGTCCATTGGTGTGGGGCCGTTCAGCGCCAAAGGCAGCGCCTTGATCCGCTCCGCCAAACCATTGATGGTTTCCGGCAGCGCGCCCGCCTCACGCAACAAGGCCGCCTTAACCCCCTTTAAACCAAGCGTTTTTCGCAAGTGGTTTGAAAGGCTGTTTTTGCCCCTAGGACGGTTCAGTTTGGTAACGACTTCGGGCAGATCAACGTCTGGCAGCAGATCCAATATTAATTCTCCGCCGTCGCGCAAGGCTGATGAAACAGCGTAAACGGCGCTTCCTTCGATCCCGCGTGATGTCACCACAAATTCGCCCTTAACCGTTTGTTTTCCAACGCGTAGTCGAACCGGTTTCACTGGCGCTCCAAACTGCGGCTGCATAAACTGCGACCATTCTCGCAAAAATCCCATGTTGGCTGGCTTGAACGGGGCCAGCGGGGCATCAAGAAATTCTGCCCAAGCCCCGTCCGATCCAAGTCTTCGCCAACTTGCTCCACCCAAGGCCAGAACCGTGACTTTGGCCGATATGACGCGTTCTCCGTCGGGAGTGTCAAACCGCAGCGCGTCCCCGTCCCACCCAATCCAACGCCACCGCGTCCGCAGTTCGACGCCGTCGTCCGCCAACGTCCTCAACCAGTTTCTCAACAAAGGCGAGGCTTTCATAACCGTTGGGAAAACCCGCCCGCTGCTACCCGTGAAAACTTCCTGCCCCAGTCCTTCGGCCCACTCCCGAACCTGAACGGGGCCGAAATCACGAAGCATCGGTTCCAGCCACGCTTGCGCATCACCGTACGCTTTCAGAAAATCTTCGTACGGTTCGTCTTTCGTCAGATTCAAACCCGATTTTCCGGCCATCAATAACTTGCGCCCAACCGAAGGTTTGCCCTCGACAATAACCACGCACACACCCGCAGCGGCCAGACGAGACGCCGCCATTAGTCCGGCCGGGCCACCCCCGATCACCAAGGCGTCTAACTGTTCCATTTACATGTCCCGCGCAGGCGAGAGTGCTGCGATAATATCGGCATCAAACCCTAATGTTCGACCAGAGATCAAGTTCGCAGCTAACTCCGACAAAGCCGGAGACGTCTGCACCCCGTACCCCCCTTGCCCTGCCAGCCAGAAAAATCCGCGTGCGTCGCGATCAAAACCCACAACAGGTGTGCGGTCCGGTGCGAAACTGCGAATTCCGGCCCAGTTGCCCTCGACGCGCGTAACTTCTTCGGTGACGAACGCCTGATAGCGCGCCAACCCCTCGGCCAGAACCACATCATCAGCCCAAGCGTCCATTGGTTCAATGAGGTCTTCTTCAGCGGAAGACACCAGCCATTTTCCGGCATCCGGCTTGGCATACCAAGTCTCGGTCGCAGATAGCAACATCGGCCAGTCGTTGATATCGCGCCCACCCGGCGCAGGCAATCGCGCCACAGAACGTCGAAACGGCTGAATGCTTAAAGGCGTTACACCAGCCAAGGCAGCAATCTTGTCAGCCCACGCACCTGCGGCGTTAACTATTATTGGGGCAGTGAATTCCCCCGCAGCAGTCAAAACGTGCCATTTTCCATCAACATATCCGATGCCTTCAACGCCGGATTTCGTGTGCAACTGCACCCCGTTCGCGCGCGCAACTTTCAAACGGCTCTGAAACAGCTTATCCACATCCAGATCCTGCGCCGCAGAACCCAGCACAACATCTTTGACGGTCGATAAATTAAGGATCGGCACCAATGCGTGTGCCTCTTCCAATTCCATCCGCACATTTTCCTGTTGGTCTGCAATCGCGTCCATCAGATGTACTTCGGTTTCGTCCGCCACCGTCATCACCCCACGCGGCGAAAGAACATCTGCCTCGACAAAAGCATCGTGGCTCGCGCGGGTCAGAGCGTTTATTACATCGTTGCCGTAATTTGGTTCGAACATCGCGGCGGACCGGCCAGTGGCGTGGTAGCCCAAGACGTCCTCCGCCTCCAGCAATATGACATTGGCGTCGCCCGAAACCGCCGCTGCGAGACTGCCACCAGCGATCCCGCCGCCAATTACAATTATGTCAGCATTTTCAGTCATTCAACGTTTCCAAACTGCGCGCGAAGACGTTCGAATCCACGTTTCCACCCGTGGCGACCACAATCACGGCGTCACCGCTAATTTCCTCTGGCTGAAACAAGGCCGCCGCAAGCGCCACCGCGCCGCCCGGTTCCAGAACAATTTTCAACCGCCGGAAGGCATGCGCCATCGCCCGCATCGCGTCGTAATCACTGACAGCCAGCCCAGAACCACATAAGTTTTTCATGATTTCAAAGGTGATATCCCCGGCAGAAGGCGTAAGAATCGCATCGCAAATCGAGTTGGCGACAGCCGCGTTCACCTCGATCACACCGGAGCGCAGTGAACGCACAACATCGTCAGATTCCATCGGCTCGCAAGGGCGTACGCACATTGACGGCGCCTTATCGGCCAAAGCCAATGCAATTCCGCTCGTCAGACCACCGCCGCCGCAGCACACGATAACCTCGGCGTTCGTGATCCCCTCGAATGCTGCTTGCTCGGCGATTTCCAGGCCGACGGTGCCTTGTCCGGCGATTACTTGTGGTTCGTTAAACGGCTTGATCAACGTTAACCCACGCGCCGTCGCCATTTCATCGCCAATTTTACCGCGATCTTCAGTAAGACGGTCATAAAGTACCACTTCCGCCCCCAAAGCTCGTGTGTTCGCGATCTTTAGTTCCGGCGCATCATGCGGCATTATTATGACTGCCTCGACCCCGTGCCGATGTGCCGCCAAGGCGACGCCTTGCGCGTGATTTCCGGAGGAAAAAGCGATGACGCCGCCCGCTCGCTGCGCTTCTTCCAGCGCCGAAACTGCGGCCCAGCCGCCACGGAACTTAAAACTGCCGGTGTGTTGCAAGCATTCGGCCTTAACGAACACACGCCGACCCGCTATTTCGTCCAGAAACGGAGAGCTGAGCAGCGGTGTCCGCCGCACGACTGGAGCCAACCTTGTGGCCGCCGCCATAATCATTTCGATGTTCATCCAACTTGCCCAATCAGCTTTTCAATCACAGTAACAGACTGCGTTTCGTTCAAAAACGGCACATGCCCTCTGTCCGGCACGTTAGCGTAAAGCATATCTGGCCGACGACGTTGCATCTCGGCCACGCTTTCCTCGGTCAACAGGTCTGAATTTGCACCGCGTATCAACGCAAGCGGCAACCCTTCCAGTGCGTCAAACATCGGCCACATATCAGGCGCGGGCTGCGCGGATTGTTCGATCACCGCGTCCCGCAGTTTCGAATCGTAGCGCAAAACCAAACTATTCGGCGCAATGTCAAACCAGCGTTCGGCCTGCGCGCGCCATTCCGCGCTTGATAATCTAGGGAAATCGCTCCCCATCGTGACTTTCAACGCGGCAACCGCATCCTCGTACGTTTTTGCCTTTGGCTGAACCCCCAGATATTCCATTATCCGACCCATGCCGTCTGTATTTATCTCAGGGCCGATGTCATTCAACAACACACCGGAAATCCGGCCCTTAGCCATCAAAGCTGTTAGCATTGCGATAATTCCGCCGCGCGACGTTCCCACGAACAACGCCTTGTCGATCTCCAAATGGTCGAGCAGTTCCAGCGCGTCTTTTGCCTCCTGCAGCACATTATAGTTCATGTAAGTCGGATCGTAGTCCGACTCGCCACGCCCCCTGTAGGTCAGGCGAACTAACCGCACGCCGTTTATTACCGACGCCAGATCATCAAAATCCCGAGCATTTCGCGTTAGTCCGGGCAAACACAGCAGAATCGGTCCCTCGCCCTCGTCTTCATAGGCCAATTGAAGCCCGTCGGATGTGGTGAATTTCATACTTAGCCCTTTGCCAGTTCCGGTATTCCGGTCAAATCCGACATCACTTTTTGCGGCTTCCACGGCAGGCGGTCCATTGGCTCGCCGGCGCGGTTTACCCAAGCGGTGTAGAATCCATAACCCGCTGCATTCGCTGCATCCCAACCATTCGAAGACACGAACAACACCTCGGGTTTCTCGCATCCAAAACGATCACAAACCATGTCATAGACAAAACGGTGTGGCTTGAACACGCCCACATCTTGAACGCTTAGAACGTCGTCCAGCAGGTCGGAAATTCCGGCACTTTTCACCGCCCCTTGTAGCATTTCAGGCGAGCCGTTCGAAAGTATCGCCGTCTGCATCCCAGCGTCTTTCAACGCCATTAACATCGCCGAAACCTCGGGGAAGGCGGATAATTCCCAATATAATGCCAACAATCGTTCTCGCAGTTCGGCATCATCAATACGAGAGGCCTCTAGCGCGTAATCCAACCCGTTTTGCGTTACTTCCCAGAAATCCGTGTGCGCGTCAGCAACAGCCCGCAGCCAAGTATATTGCAACTGCTTAAGCCGCCAGTCGTGCGCGATCTGCGGCCATTTGGCAGCAAAAGCCTCGCGGCCGGGTTCTGCGGCGGCTATCCGCGCGGCAGCGGCCACGTCAAACAGGGTGCCATAGGCATCGAATACACATGTGGTGATTGGCATGGTTGGTTCCTCCGTTGCCGGTACATTGGCACAAGAGGAACCATTGTTAAACGCTATTTCGCGTTAAAGGTTTTCCGACTGCATCATGCCCATGACATGATAGCCGCCATCGACGCGAATAATTTCGCCGGTAGTAAATGCGCCGTAATCCGACAGCAAAAATGCAGCGGTTCCACCCACCGAATCCGGTGTTGCGTTGGACCGCAAGGGCGCATTTTCACCAATCGTCCGGTAAACCTTGCGCGCGCCGCCAATTGCGGCACCCGCCAGCGTTTTCATCGGCCCCGGACTAACCGCATTAACGCGGATGTTGTCAGGCCCAAGATCGTTCGCGAGATACCTGACCGAACTTTCGAGCGCAGCCTTGGCAACGCCCATGACGTTATAATTCGGCTGCACGCGGTTGCTGCCCATATATGTCAACGTTATCATCGACCCACCGTCAGGCATCAGCGCCGCCGCCCGCTTGGCCACGTCCACAAAACTAAAGCACGAAATATCCAGCGAGTTAAGAAAGTTCTTGCGGCTGGTATCAATGAACCGCCCTGCCAGCTCTTCCTTGTCCGAATAGGCGATTGCGTGGACCAGAAAATCAATGGTGCCCCAGTCGTCTTTCAGTGTTTTGAACGCAGCGTCAAGCGATGCCTCGTCCTGCACATCCGCTGGAATAACCAACGATGACCCAACGCTTTCGGCCAATGGGCGCAGGCGTTTACCAAAGCCCTCGCCCTGATAGGTGAACGCCAGTTCCGCGCCCTCGTCCGCCAAAACCTTTGCAATACCCCAAGCGATGGAACGCTCGTTCGCGACACCCATGATAAGCCCGCGTTTGCACTTCATCAGATCAGCCATGATATTTGCTCATCGCTAGTGTGGCATTCGTGCCGCCAAATCCGAAGCTGTTGGAAATAACGGTATCCAGTCCCGCGTTTTCAACATTCGCGGTTGCTATTTCGGAAGCTTTCAATTGCGGATCAAGCTCCGTCACGTTAGCAGAGCCAACAATGAAGTCGCTCTGCAACATCATCAGACAATAGATCGCCTCTTGCACGCCAGTTGCACCAAGGCTGTGACCTGTCAGCGATTTAGTCGAGGAGATCAGCGGAGTAGTGCCTTCACCGAATATCCGGCGAACTGCTTCAACTTCTTTAACGTCGCCAACTGGCGTCGAAGTCCCGTGCGCGTTGATGTAATCCACCTCGCGATCCCCAAGCGTAGACATCGCCAACTTCATCGACCGCTCGCCACCCTCACCCGATGGGGCAACCATGTCATAACCATCAGAAGTCGCACCGTACCCAGTGACCTCGGCGTAAATTTTCGCACCACGTGCTTTGGCGTGCTCAAGCTCCTCAAGCACGACCATGCCGCCACCACCAGCAATCACGAAACCGTCGCGCGTTGCGTCAAACGCCCGCGCCGCCAATTCCGGCGTATCGTTGTATTTGGAAGACATCGCGCCCATCGCGTCGAACAGGCATGACAACGTCCAATCGAGTTCCTCCCCGCCGCCAGCAAAGACTATGTCTTGCTTGCCGAACTGGATTTGCTCAACACCGTTGCCGATACAATGCGCCGATGTAGAACAGGCCGAAGTTATCGAGTAGTTAACACCCTTGATCTTGAAAGGCGTTGCCAGACAAGCCGAAGTCGTTGAAGACATCCCCCGCGTAACCATAAACGGTCCCATACGCTTAGGCGCACCCTTCGCAATCACGATGTTATGCGCATCATGCAGGTGCTTCGTCGATGGCCCACCAGAACCAACAACCAGCCCAGTGCGCTCGTTAGAAACGTCGCTTTCCTCAAGGCCCGCATCTTCAATGGCCTGTTGCATAGACAGATAAGCATAACCAGCGCCGTCGCCCATAAACCGCCATACTCGTTTGTCGATGCTTTCCTTCAGATCAACCGTCGGCATGCCGTGAATTTGCGATCGAAACCCGTGCTCCGCATAAGTTGGGGCAAAAGTGATGCCGGATTTTTGAGCCTTCAGCGAGGCCAGAACCTCTTCAGCATTATTGCCAATGGATGAAACGATCCCGAGGCCGGTAATAACAACGCGACGCATATTGTATTCCTTTTATTCAGATTATTCCGCTGACAGCGCAACTTTCATGTCTTTAACCAGATAGATCACTTCACCGTCAGCCTCGACCCGCCCATTGGCAACACCCATAGTCAAACGACGCGTCTGGATGGCTTTGGTGAAATCAACGTAATACGTCAGCATTTTGCGCTCAGGTCGCACCATGCCGGTCAGCTTGACCTCGCCCACACCCAGCGCATATCCGCGACCCTGCCAACCACGCCAGCCAAGGTTGAAACCTGTTAGCTGCCAAAGGCCATCCAAGCCAAGGCAACCAGGCATGATAGGATTGCCTGGAAAATGGCAGTCGAAGAACCACAGATCAGGGTTAATATCAAACTCCGCCACGATGTGGCCCTTGCCATGCTCGCCGCCGTCGCCCGAAACCTCCGTAATACGGTCCATCATCAACATTGGTGGCATCGGCAATTGTGCGTTACCCAGCCCGAATAACTCGCCACGAGCACATTTTAGAAGGTCTTCACGATCAAAGCTTGAGGCAAATTCGGTCATGTTAGAGGATGCTCCTAAAATTCGGTTTCGTTCGGCATTCTTACCACTGTGCTACAACGAGGCGCAATAGCGCTGGCGCGGGTCTGGCCATTGTGAGTGATTTAGTCGTATATAGTAACAAACCATAGGAATTAGAACGATGAACCTGCACATTCAAAACCCGCAACAACGTGCCTCGACTTGGCTATCCGGCGGCGGACTGCGCCCCACACGGCAACGGTTATCCTTGGCGGAGCTGCTGGTAGGCGACGGGCAAGACCGCCACGTCACAGCAGAATCTTTGTTCGACCTGACACATGATTCCGACGCGAAAGTGTCTTTGGCCACCGTCTACAACACGCTCGGCGCGTTCTGCGAGGCCGGTCTAATGCGCGAAGTCAGCGTAGACGGGCATCGTTCGTATTACGACACGCGGGTTGACGATCATTCGCATTTCTATTGGGAAGACGAAGGCATTCTAACTGACGCCCCTGTAGGTTCGGTGAAATTCGAGAGCCTACCGAACCTGCCCAAAGGCGCCGAGATATCCAAGATCGATGTGGTTATCCGTCTGCGACGCAACTAACGACTTTCACAAAAATTCCAGTAACGCCCGCAATGTCTCGTCAGGCGCTTCTTCCGGCAAGAAGTGCCCGCCCGGAACGGCGTGGCCCGAAACGTTACTTGCAACGTCTCGCCAAGTTTCCAAAACGTCATACGCTTTTGCAACAAAGCCATCTTGCCCCCACAGCGCTAAAAGCGGATTGGGGATTCTTTCGCCAGCATTTGTCGCGTCATGCTCCAGATCAATACCCGCCGCCGCGCGGTAATCCTCACATGTCGCATGAATGGTTGCAGGATCAGAAAAACACCGCAGATATTCTGCGAATGCTTCCCCGGTAATCGCGCCATTCGCCTTGCCCCACGCTGCCATCTTTCGCGACAGGTAGAATTCCGGATCGCACCCGATCATATGTTCGGGCAATCCATTGGGCTGGATCAGGAAAAACCAATGGTAATAGGCCGTCGCAAATTTCTTGTCCGTCGCGCCATACATCGTCGCCGTTGGCGCGATATCCAAAACAGCGATTTTCTCGACCCGGTCAGGATAATCCCGTACCATCCGGTGTGCCACGCGCCCACCACGATCATGCCCAACAACCGAGAACCGCTCATACCCCAATGCCGACATTACCTCCACCTGATCCGCTGCCATTGCGCGTTTCGAATACGGGGAGTGTTCTGCATCCGATGCAGGCTTCCCGCTGTCGCCGTAACCACGCAGGTCCGTCACAACTACGGTAAACTTCTCGGACAGCCTCGGAGCAATCTTGTGCCAGATAACATGCGTCTGCGGATACCCGTGCAGTAAAAGGAGGGGAGGTCCATCACCCCTCACCTTCACGTTTATTTCCGTCCCGCTAGTCGCGATGTGTTTACTTTCAAAACCTTCGAACATAAGCGCCACCAGTCTACTCCCGGTTCATCCGGTTCTCGATCAGTTCTTCTACCACCGAGGGTTCGGCCAGTGTCGACGTGTCCCCAAGAGAGCCAAAATCATTCTCGGCGATCTTACGCAGAATACGGCGCATGATCTTGCCGGAACGCGTTTTTGGCAATCCCGGAGCCCATTGTATCAGGTCCGGTTTGGCAATCGGGCCTATTTCTTTACGCACCCAAAGTTCCAATTCTTTGCGCAAGCCATCAGTCGGCTCCTCGCCCCCCATCAACGTAACATAAGCGTAAATGCCCTGTCCTTTGATCGCGTGCGGATACCCGACGACGGCGGCCTCAGAAACTTTCGGGTGCGCAACCAACGCAGATTCCACTTCGGCGGTGCCCATGCGGTGGCCAGAAACGTTGATCACATCATCGACACGGCCAGTAATCCAATAGTGCCCATCCTCATCACGGCGACACCCATCGCCCGCAAAGTAATACCCTTTGTAATCGGCGAAGTAGGTCGAGATGAAGCGATCATGATCTCCGAACACTGTCCGCATTTGCCCCGGCCAACTGTCCTTCATGCACAGCACGCCCTCGACGCCGTTGCCTTCCATCTCAACCCCTGTTTGCGGATCCAGAACCACAGGCTGCACACCGAAGAACGGATTCATCGCAGCGCCGGGTTTCAATGCCGTCGCGCCCGGCAGTGGCGTCAACAAGATGCCTCCGGTTTCGGTCTGCCACCACGTATCGACAATGGGGCATTTGCCTTTGCCAACGACGCGGTTGTACCACTCCCATGCTTCGGGGTTGATTGGCTCGCCAACCGAACCCAAAATCCGCAACGATGACAGATCGCATTTCTCGACGTAGGAATCGCCTTGGCCCATCAATGCACGCAACGCGGTGGGGGCTGTATAGAATTGGTTTACTTGGTGCTTGTCGCAAACCTGCCAGAAACGGCTGGCATCGGGATAGGTTGGGATACCCTCGAACATCAACGTCGTCGCACCGTTCGCAAGCGGTCCATAAACGATATAGCTGTGTCCGGTTACCCAACCCACATCCGCCGTGCACCAATAAATATCGCCATCGTGATAATCGAAAACATACTGGTGAGTCATCGAGGCATATAGAAGATATCCGCCTGTTGAGTGCACAACCCCTTTGGGTTTACCCGTGGAACCCGACGTATACAGCACAAACAACGGATCTTCAGCGTTCATCGGCTCGGGCGGGCAATCAGCCGAGGCGTCCGCCGTCATGGCGCGGTACGAATGATCGCGGCCGGCCTTCAGGCCAACATCCGCGCCTGTCCGTTCAACCACCAAGGTGGTCACATCGCCGGAAATTTCCAGCGCCCTGTCAACGTTCGTCTTTAACGGAGTATTCCGCCCACCACGTGGGGCTTCATCCGCAGTTACAACCAGTTTGGCGCCGGAGTCCTTGATACGGCTGCCCAACGCCTCGGGCGAGAAGCCTGCGAATACGATCGAATGCACTGCGCCAATGCGCGCCGAAGCCAGCATCGCATAAGCCGCCTCCGGGATCATCGGCATGTATAGAACGATGCGATCACCTTTTTTGACGCCGAGCTTTTTGTATACATTCGCCAAACGGCTGACGTGTTCGTGCAGTTCCTTATAGGTGATCCGCGCGTCGTCGTTGGGATCGTCGCCTTCCCAGATGATCGCAACCTGATCGCCGCGTTCTTTCAAATGCCGGTCAATGCAATTGGCCGAAACATTCAGAACCCCGTCTTCAAACCATTTGATTGACACATTCGGGTACTCGAAAGTCGTATTTTTTACCTTGGTATAAGGCTTGATCCAGTCGAGGCGGTGGCCCTGCTCGCGCCAAAACGCCTCGGGATCGCTAATAGATTCAGCATACATCGCCTTGTATTGATCTTCCTGGATCAATGCTTTGGCGACGGTTTCTTTCGAGGGCGGATAAATATGCTGTTCCATGATTTTCTCCAGAAGTCGGAATTCGTTAGATTGCGAGATATTCTTCGCGCAACGCCTCGTTGTCCAGTACCTCTTGCGCTGTTCCGTCAAAAACCACTTGGCCGGTGTCCAGAATCACCGCACGATCCGCCAGTTTCAGCGCCGCAACCGCGTTTTGTTCAACAATGATCGTGGTGATACCAAGCTCTTTGATTTGGCGCAGTGTCTTCTCGATTTCTTGCACGATCACGGGGGCCAGCCCCTCATAGGGTTCGTCCAACAACAACAGCTTAATGTCCCGCGCCAGAGCACGACCAATTGCCAACATCTGTTGCTCGCCACCCGAAAGCGTTGTGCCTTCCTGGTTTTTGCGTTCGCCCAGACGGGGGAACAGTTCGTAAATCCGTTCTATCGACCAGCCATGTGGCGGGGCGATTCGCGCCAGTTCCAAGTTCTCCTGCACCGTCAAACCTTGTATAATCCGTCTATCTTCGGGCACCAGCATCACGCCCGCACGTGCCGCCTCGAATGACTTCATCTCGTGCAACGGCTGATGGTCCAGCCAGCATTCGCCGTGCGTCACTTGTGGGTCACCGATCTGAGCGATGGAGCGCAACGTCGAAGTCTTGCCCGCGCCGTTCCGCCCCAGCAGCGCCAAAATCTCGCCCTCGTGGAGGTTGAAAGACACGCCTTGGACGATATAGCTTTCGCCGTAATACGAATGAATATCATGCAGTGAAAAATAGGCCGGTTTGTCCGTATCATCGTTCATACTTCTGCCTCCCCGAGATAGGCTTCTCGTACTTTCGGGTGACCTTTAATGTCTTCGGGCAACCCTTCGGCAATGATTGCACCTTGTGCCAGAACCGAGATCGTGTCGGCAAGGCTGAACACCACATGCATGTCGTGCTCGATGATAACCTTGGTAATTCCGCGCGTCTCGCTGATGTGTTTAAGCAGGTCAATCGTGGCATTGGTATCTGCACGCGCCATGCCCGCCGTTGGTTCGTCTAACAGCAACAATTTCGGATCTTGCGCCAAACACATTGCCAGCTCCAACCGCCGTTTGTCACCGCGTGAAAGCGTGGCCGCATTCATGTACAATTTGTCCTGCATGTTCACATCTAACAACATCTGCTCTGCCTGTTCACGAATGTCCGTTTCGCCTTTAACCTTTTTCCATGCGTTCATCATGAACGACCCGTCACGGTGTGCAAAACACGGGATCATGACGTTTTCTAAAACGGTTAGGTCCGTGAATATCTCGGGTGTTTGGAACACGCGACTTATACCCATCTGGTTAATCTGGTGTGGCTTCTGGCCAAGTACCGGTTTGCCCTGAAACATGACAGATCCCGTGTCCGGAGCCAGCTTGCCGATCAGACAGTTCAGGAACGTGGATTTACCTGCGCCGTTCGGCCCGATAATCGCGTGAACCGAACCTTCTTTAACGTCGAGGTTCACATTGTTCAGCGCATGTAAGCCGCCGAAGTGTTTATTGACGTTCTGGACTTCAAGAATTCCCATAATTCTCGCTCCTTATTCAGCCGGGGTCTTGGCGTTATCCGCCGAGCCGCGTTTCAGTTTTGCCAACCGTTTTCCGATACGAGTCGCGCCCTCCATCAGCCCACCGGGCAGGAAGATAACGATTATCATGAAAACTGCACCCAAAGTCAGGCTCCAGCCTTTGCCCACAAACGGGTGGACGATCCAGACCATGAAAGTCTCAAGAAAACCGGGCAGAATATCGAACCATTCGTGTAAAACGTTGTCGTTAATACGTGAGAAGATCGCCTCGAAGTATTTGATAACACCCGCGCCCAGAACAGGCCCGAGCAAAGTGCCGGCGCCGCCAAGTATCACCATCAGAACGATGGAGCCAGACTCGGTCCATTGCATCCGCTCGGCCCCTGCCAGCGGATCCATCGAGGCCAGCAAAGCCCCAGCCAAACCCGCATACATGCCGGAAATCACAAATGCTGCCAGCGTGTAGGGTTTTGTGTTGATCCCCGTATACATCAGGCGGTTTTGGTTGGTTTTAACCGCCCGTAGCATCAAACCGAAAGGCGATCGGAAGATGCGGATTGACAGGTAAAACACCGCGATCAGAATAAACGCGCTGACGTAGAACCCGACGTTGAACTGAAAGTCCATACCCATAAACGTGGTCCGCCATGTGTCGTTCATTTCCAACCCAAACAAGTTGGTCGACGGCAACGACCCTGAGTCATTTTTCGCGTCTAAAATACGTGCATCCGCCAGACGTATCTGCAAACCTGTCTCGCCATTCGTGATCGGTGTCAGCACCGAATACGCCAGACTGTAAGACATCTGCGCGAAGGCAAGTGTCAGGATCGAGAAGTAGATACCCGATCGCCGCAGCGTGATAAACCCGATCAGTAAGGCAAACAGGCCTGACATAATAATCGCAAGGATAATCCCCGGAATGATATTCATCGTCAGCAGTTTGAACATCCAAACGGTCGAATATGATCCCACACCGAGAAACGCTGCGTGCCCAAAGGAAAGGTAGCCTGTCAGACCGAACAGAATGTTATAACCCACAGCCAAAATGCCGAAGATGACAAAGCGTTGTAGCAAGTCAGGGTACCCTGCGCCGAACGGTGCAAGAATAATTGGTCCGGTCAATACGAGGATTGTGAACACAATCATCAGGAGTTTGTCGTTGTATTTTAGCATGCTCTTAATCCTCCATCATGCCAGCTTTGCCCATCAGACCGCGAGGGCGGACCAACAGAACAACCATGGCAACGAGGTAAATGATAATCTGGTCGATGCCGGGGATAATAGCTTTAACTTCGTTCATGGAAGAGAAGCTCTCTAGCATTCCCAGCATAAAACCGGCCAAAATAGCACCAGGCAGGCTGCCCATGCCTCCGACAACCACTACCACGAAGCACAGCACTAGGAAGTCCATGCCCATATGGTAGTTCGGGGGCAGAATAGGCGTATACATTACCCCTGCCACCCCCGTCACCGCGGCGGCAAGGCCGAACATGATTGTGAAACGTCGGTCGATGTCGATGCCCAGCAGGCCAACTGTCTCGCGATCCGACATGCCAGCGCGAACAACCATCCCGAAGGTAGTAAACCGCAAGAAGGCGAACACTCCGCCGATAACCACGGCGGCGAAAACGAAATAGACCAGCCGCCAATAAGGGTAAATCACCGCGTACTCGGCGAAGCCGAACAGTATGCCAATATCCATCGCCCCGCCCATCGCATCAGGTGCGGGTTGCGGGATCGGGTTAGCACCAAAGAATGCCTTAATAATTTCTTGCAAAACTATCGCAAGACCGAACGTCATCAGGATTTGATCCGCGTGCGGACGATGGTAAAAGTGCTTGATCAGCCCGCGTTCCATCACAATACCGATGAAGGCCATAACCGGAATTGCAAATCCGATCGACAGCAGGACGGAATAATCGATCATCCATGTGCCGACATCCCCCCACCACAACTCGACATAAGGAGTTTTGATTTCCAAAGGCTTGCCAAGAAAATTCGTCTTCACGGGGTCTAACGTGATTTGTGACAGCGTCAGAATTTTCCGCGTCACCACTGCACAAAATGCGCCAAGCATAAACAGTGCGCCGTGGGCGAAGTTCACCACACCCAACGTGCCAAAAATAAGGGTCAGACCCAGGGCTATCAACGCATAGGCGCTACCCTTATCCAACCCGTTCAATACTTGCAGAAAGATCGCGTCCATCGCTTACGTCCCGTAATTTCTATGTGGCTCCGCACTTTAGCGGAAAATCCGGCCGCACACAAAGGCGCGACCGGCAGTGTATTCCCGAGGGGGAAACTTATGCGCCTGGGTTACAGTTACCCAAAGCACCACCAGCAAACATCGGATGATCCGGTGCATACTCAACCTGAGCACGTGGTGTAATTTGAACAACTTCCAAAAGGTCGAATTCGGAAGTCGGGTTCTCTTTACCCTTCACAACCAGCACGTCTTTGAAGCACTGGTGATCGTCGGCACGATAGTGCGTAGGACCATTGCCCAAGCCGTCGAAGTCAAAGCCTTCAAGAGCTTCAGCAACGCCACATGGGTTGAATGTACCTGCACGCTCACATGCATCCGCATAAAGAAGCGTCTGACAGTAAACTGTGTGTGCAGCCTGTGATGGTGGGAAGCCGTACGCCTCGCCAAAGGATTTAACGAAGGCTTGCGAGCCAGCGTCGGTCAAGGACCAGTGCCAGTTTGTCGAACCAAAGATACCTTTAACGTTTTCACCAGCACCCTTCGCCATTAGGCGAGAGTAAAGCGGAACGACGATCTCGAAGTTCTTGCCGTTAACCTGCCTGTCACGTAGACCGAATTGAACAGCTGAAGTCAGCGAGTTGATCATGTTACCACCGTAGTGGTTCAGAACCAAAATGTCCGCGCCAGAGTTCAGAACCGGAGCAACGTAGGAACTGAAGTCCTGTGTCGCAAGCGGTGTAAGAACGTTGTTAGCAGTTTCCCAGCCAATAGCTTCAGTCGCTGCTTGAATGGATTCCTGCTGCGTCCAACCCCATGTGTAATCAGCAGTCAGGTGGTAAGCGGTACGGTCAGGACCATACATTTCCAACAGCACGGGTGCTAACGCCGCCGCAGACATGTAACCGTTGAAGAAGTGACGGAAGCCGTTGGCTTTCTTGTCCTTACCGGTTGTGTCGTTTGAGTGTGTCAAACCAGCCATGAAGATCACGCCAGCTTCCTGACATAGACCCTGCACCGCAATAGCCACGCCCGAAGAAGAACCACCAGTGATCATCACTGCGCCGTCTTTTTCGATCATGGATTTAGCAGACGCACGCGCCGCATCGGATTTGGTCTGCGTATCGCCAGTAACGTATTCAACTTTGTTGCCAAGGATACCGTTACCTTTAAGAGCATTGGACGAGAACGTGTTCATCATCCCGCCGTCGCCACCACCATTCAGGTGCTCAACAGCAAGCATGTATGCACGCAATTCGTCCGCACCCTCGTCCGCGTAAGGACCAGATTGTGGAACGTTGAAGCCAAGTGTTACGCCATTACCCGTCGGAGCGTTCGTATACGCAGCCGCAGAGCTAGCAGTGAAGATCGTCGGCAATGCCAAACCTGTGCCGATAACAGCACTCGATTTAAGCAACCCGCGACGATTTGTTGTGAATCCAGACATGAATTTCCTCCCATTCGTGTCAATTTCTATGCTGCCTGTATCGGCAGAGGGTGTATTCACCCAACGCCATAATTTAATCAATATGTAAATAAATCAATAAATGATTGCTATTGCTGTATTTTTTTGTAAATTATTGTCACAATACAAATCCACATGTGTAAAATCATTTACACCCATCACGGCAAGAGCATGAAAGCACTGGGAATTTATCCATGCCCCATTCGTTAACCGGAACCCGCATTCGCCAGCACCGGACCCGTGCGGGGCTCTCGCAAACCGCGTTGGCCCGACAAGTCGGCATTTCGACATCTTATCTGAACCTTATTGAACACAACAAACGGGGAATCGCAGGGAAAGTTCTGCTGAAGATTGCCCGTGAACTCGGCGTCCCGCAAGCAAATCTGACAGAAGGTGCAGACTCCGAACTGATGGGAGCTTTGATAGAGGCCGCCTCGCACCTGCTAGACCATTCAGCCGAAATATCTGCCCTCGCTGAATTCGCTGGAAGGTTCCCCGGATGGTCACAATTGCTGGCAGCAAGTTATCGCCGGTCCCTCGACCAAGAGGCTGTCATCACTGCCCTGTCCGACCGTCTAACCCATGACCCGTTTCTGGCCGAAAGTCTGCACCTGATGCTTTCCAATATCACGGCCATCCGCTCTACTGCCGAAATCCTGACGTCCGTTGATGACATCGAGCCCGACCAGCGCACGCGTTTCAACGCAGCTATACATACAGAAAGCAAGCGATTGTCAGACGCGACCGAAGACTTGATACGCTATTTTGACAAAACCGCCCCACAGGACGAACTACCTGAAACGGCGCTGGACGCTTTGGATATGCCGGAAGAATTCCCAGCCAGTGCCGTGGCACAAAATTACGACCCCGCCGCCCTTGCGGTTGAATTCCAGGCCGATTTGCACACCATATTCGGATACCTCGCCGATCTAAACACTGATGCGCCGGAAATTGGCGTCATCATCACAAACGCCTCGGGCCAAACCCTTCGCCGACGCGCCCTGTCCAATTTCCCCCTACCCCGTCACGGTAACGCATGCCCGCTATGGCCCGTATTTCATGGATTCTCGCAGCCGGAACGCCCATTGCAAGACCTGATAGAGTTGCCAACGGGCGCTCAGTTCGTGACGCTCACTATCGCGCTACCGCGATCGGATACGGCATTCGGTGCCACTCCAATTTATCAGTCCGCTATGATGTTCACACCGCGCGATCAGTCACCATGGCCACCCCAGCAGCAAGCAGCCCACGCCGTTGGAACAAGCTGTCGCATCTGCCCGCGAAAAAACTGTGCTGCCCGTTCGGAAAAAACGGTGCTATAAGTTGTTACAAAATATCGGAGGGAACATGGCCAAGCACATCCTGATCGTCGAGGACGAGCCTAACATCATTGAATCCTTGACTTTCCTGCTAGAGCGCGCGGGATTTACGGTTACCTCGGAACAAGACGGCGCCCACGCGATGAGCCGTATCCTAGACCTGAAACCTGATCTGGTAGTGCTGGACCTAATGCTGCCGAACCGCTCGGGCTTTGACATATTGCGTGACATTCGCAACCTCGCCAACAGCCCACAAGTACTGATGCTTACTGCTAAGGGCCAAGCCCGAGACCGCCAAACCGCCGAGGATATTGGCGTCACCTGCTTCATGACCAAACCCTTCGCAAACTCCGAAATCATCAGCACCGTTAAGGAAATGCTAACATGACCGACAAGCGTTCTCCGGATCTGGCCGAGCGAGCTTTTCGCCGCCGTCGTCGTCACGATGCAGCACTTGTGTTGCCAATCTTCGGCGTGGTCATATTCATAACTCCGATATTCACAATTTTTACTAAGGATGTATTAATATTCGGTGCACCGCTGCCGTTCCTGTTCATCTTTGGATTCTGGTTTCTGCTAATTCTGATGGCCCTCTATATGTCGCGCCGACTTACCAAAGGCGACGAGGGTAGTTGACGTGTTAACCTTCAACTTTCTGATCGCCGCAAGTGCCATCTATGTGGCAATGCTATTCGCCGTTGCCTTCTGGGCCGAACGCCGCGCTCGTGCTGGTCGCCTCGGATGGCTGCGCTCGCCGCTGGTCTACACCTTGTCCATATCAGTTTACTGCACTGCATGGACCTTCTATGGCGCTGTGGGATCTGCTGCACGTAATGGGTTAGAGTTCGTGACCATCTACCTCGGCCCCACGCTCGTATTTATCGGCTGGTGGTGGTTGCTGCGCAAACTGTTGCGAATAAGTCGAACGCAACGCATCACCTCGATCGCGGACCTTATTTCCTCGCGCTACGGCAAAAGTGCCACTCTCGGCGCCGTCGTAACATTGTTGGCCGTAATCGGGTCGACGCCGTATATCGCACTGCAATTACAATCTATCACTACCAGTTTTTCTGTATTCTCCCCTACCGACGGAACCGGATTCGCGGATGAGCGCGTCTCGGCCTTCTGGATCGCAGCAGTCCTCGCCTTATTCACAATCCTGTTCGGCACAAGAAACGTAGATGCGAACGAACGGCATCACGGCGTCGTTACAGCGATTGCGCTGGAAGCCGTGGTCAAACTGTTCGCGCTGCTCGCTGTCGGCATTTTCGTCGTCTGGGGTATAGGTGATGGCCCGGCCGGTATCTTCGCCCGCATGCCGCCCGACATGCTGCAAACCGATCGAATCTTTAGTTCGCGCTGGGTTGCACTGACCTTCTTGTCCGCCACTGCCATCATAACGTTGCCCCGCATGTTTCAGGTTACCATCGTCGAGAACTCGGATGAGCGCCACCTCTCGATTGCCAGTTGGGCCTTCCCGCTCTACTTGTTTATGATGAGCCTCTTCGTGCTGCCCATCGCAATCGCTGGGCAGTCGATATTACCAGCCGGATCAAACCCGGACCTCTTCGTATTAACCGTTCCACTGCACGAAGGTCAAAATGCGCTTGCGTTGTTTGCCTTCCTCGGCGGGTTTTCTTCGGCGACGTCTATGGTCATCGTCGCCGCCATTGCGCTGTCAACTATGGTGTCCAACCACATCGTTATGCCGATGTGGATCAGCTATGGCAGTGGCCGGATCTCCAGCAGCGGAGATGTGCGCAATGTCCTGCTGCTGAGTCGTCGTCTTAGTATCGCTGGATTGCTTTTGCTGGGGTATTTCTACTTTCGCTTAACAGGCGGGTCCAACGCGCTGGCCTCTATCGGTTTGATCGCTTTTGCAGGTGTAGCCCAGATATTACCAAGCCTGATCGGTGGAATATTCTGGCGCAGCGCCACGAGAACTGGGGCGCTGGCGGGGCTTATCATCGGATTCATAATCTGGGCATACACATTGTTCCTGCCCAGCTTCGAGGGATCCTTCCTGCTCAGCTCTGCAGTAATCGATAACGGGCCCTTTGGCCTATCGTGGTTGCGCCCGCAGGAAATGCTGGGGCTAACCGAATATGACCCACTGGTCCACTCGTTGTTCTGGTCACTCGGCATCAACATCGCGGTGTTCGTTGGTTTGTCGCTAGTAGTAATACCGCGCCAGTTAGAACGCATCCAAGGGGCGCAGTTCGTTGATGTATTTCGACAAACCGGTGGGCTTAGTGCCGGGATAGTTGTCCGCCGCTCGGCCACGTCTGAAGACCTGTTCACATTGGCCCAACGCATCCTTGGGACCACCCACTCACACCGCTTGTTCACGCAAGCGGCGGGCGAGCAGGGCCGACAGGTCGGGTTACCCGAACCCACGGACAAGTTCATCGAAACGCTTGAGCGCGAAATGGCGGGCAGCGTCGGTGCCGCATCTGCTCACGCTATGGTTTCACAAGTCGCAGGTGGCGGCACAGTCTCCGTAGAAGAGTTGATGAAAATCGCCGACGAAACTGCGCAAGTGATGGAGTATTCCCAAAAACTCGAAGTCCAGTCCAGCGAGTTGGCCGAGTCCGCGCACAAGCTTCGCAAAGCGAACGCACAGTTGACCGAGTTGGGTGCGCAAAAAGATGCCTTTCTTTCTCAAATCAGCCACGAGCTTCGAACTCCCATGACGTCTATCAAATCCTTTGCCGAGATTTTGCGTGGCACCGATGATATTTCGTCCGAACAATCCCGTCGGTTCGTGGATATCATCAACAATGAAAGCCAACGCTTAACCAGATTACTGGACGAAATTCTCGACCTCAGCTTCCTGGAAAGCGGGCGCGTAAATTGGCCGCTTGAGGCTGTGCCTCTTGCAACGGTTATCGATAGCGCCCGCGCCAGCATCGAAGGGTTGCGGGTGTCTGCCGATGTACAAATCACCTTCAAGGGACCTGACGATATCGTCGTCACCGCCGAATTCGACCGACTAGCCCAAGTTTTCATTAATCTACTGTCTAACGCCATCAAATACGGACGCGCTGATACACAAAAAATAACCATAGCGGCGCGCAAAGTCGGCAAAGTAGCAATTATCGGAATATCGGACAACGGTCCCGGCATCCGCTCCGAAGATCGCGAGAAGGTGTTCGAGAAATTCTCGCGGCTGTCAGAAATCACTTTGGCTGGCAGCGCGGGTCTAGGCCTACCCATCAGTCGCGAGATCATGCGGAACCTTAACGGAAACTTAACCGTCGAGGAAAACGCCCCCGGTGCGGTTTTCCGCATCACCTTGCCATTAGCCTAACCTCACGAAATGGTCGAGAACATGTGACCCCATGAAACATAATCCGTCCCTATATAAGGTTGAGACTTATAAACAACCAAAGGACGTAAAATGTTGAACCGCCGCAATTTCCTTGCAACTTCGACCGCCACCATCGGGCTTGTGGCCTTCAGTGGGATGCCTACTTACGCTGCCACCGAAACCTTCGAAATCATGCGCTCCAAAGCGGAATGGAAAGAACTGCTTTCGCCCGCCCGTTATGCTGTGCTTCGCAAAGCAAAGACTGAGCGACCGTTTTCGAACAGCCTTAAGGGTGAAAGTAGCGACCTGCTGACAGAAAACCGTGTCGGCACGTTCCATTGCGCCGGTTGTGACCTACCTGTGTATAAATCCGAAACGAAGTTCAAAAGTGGCACCGGATGGCCGAGCTTCTGGGATGTAATCGAAGGCAACGTGCGGTTCAAAGAGGATAACACCCTGTTTTCGAAACGCACTGAGGAACATTGCCGTCGCTGTGGTGGTCACCTTGGGCACGTCTTTGATGACGGACCTGCGCCAACTGGTAAACGTCACTGCATTAACGGTTTGGCAATGACCTTTAAGCCTTCGTAAACAAACCGCTCGCGTCTGGTTTAGGTGCGGGCGCCCCTCCAAGCTTTCAAGATCACTTGCCCAGTCATCAAATCCAGATGCGCCCCGCCGCCGTTTTTGAACAGTGTAATGTCGTCTGGACTTGTGCGCCCAACTTTCCCTGCCGTCAGATCGTATAGGTCGGCCAGTACGTCGCCTTCTGAAATTGCACCATTGGCGATCGGTATCATCAGTTCGCCAATGTGGTGAACTGTCGTCGCCCGACTGTCCACAAAGACCTTCGCACGATGCATTGCAAGATCATCCGCCTCACGCATGTCAGCCTTGAACGCACCGATCAAATCCAGATGTTGGCCTGCTTGCAGCCACTCGCCCATGATCAACGGCTCCGTGGCCATCGTTGCGCAACTGATAATATCCGCCCTGCGAACCGCTGTTTCCAGGTCATCGACAAGCTGAACGCCTAACCCCTCGGCTTTCGACTTGGTTCTTGCCCATACGGAAATTTCGATATTAGGAAAAACCGCTGTGTAAGCCTCGATTAACGAGGCCGCAACCGTACCTGCACCGACAATTAATAATCGTTTCGAATCCGGTCGCGCCAGCAGACGCGCACCCAGAACGGAATCGCCAGCAGTTTTCCACTTGGTCACCAAGCCTGAATCAATGACAGCCTCAACCTGTCCGGTTTTATCTTCGAACAAAACCATCGCGCCGTGAACCGAGGGCAGACCGTGCGCCGCGTTATTCGGCATGACCGTCACAGATTTCACCGCAACACCTACCCCGTCAATCCACGCAGCGCGCGACAGCAAAGTGTCGCCGTCACGATGCAAAAACTGATCAGAGATTTCCGGCGTCGCCATTCTGTGACCAGAATGCAATGCGTCTGCCAGATCGTTCCAGTCCAGCAGGTACTCTACATCTTCGGCGCGGATAAAAGGGACCATGGTCTAGAGAACCGCCGCGATGGCCTTCGCCAGATCGTCCAACCCCTCTGCAGGCAGACCTGCCACGTTGAAACGACTGTCGCCGACCATATAGATGCCATAATCGTCGCGCAGCTTATCGACTTGCTCGGTGGTCAAGCCAAGACGCGAGAACATACCACGATGGTCGGCAACAAAATCAAAACGGTCAGAGTTTGTCTCGCGCCGCAGCGCATCGGCCATTTTGGCGCGCAATGACAGCATAGAAACACGCATGCTCTCAACCTCGGTCATCCAGTCAGCCTTTAGTTCAGGGTCCGCCATAATGATCGCCACCACGGCCGCCCCGTGATCCGGCGGAAAGCTGAAATTCATCCGGTTCAAAGTGGCCAACGCCCCTTTGGTTAGCGCTACCTCGTCTTTACAAACGGCCAAAGCCACACCAACTCGGTCACGGTATAGCCCGAAGTTCTTGGAACAAGACGCGGCAATCAGCATTTCGGGAACGCGCGAAGCCATATAGCGAACGCCTGCCGCGTCGGCCTCCAGACCATCACCAAAACCTTGGTAAGCGATGTCGATCATCGGCATCAGTTTCTTTGCCAGCATTATATCCGTGACTGCGCCCCACTGGCCCAACGTGATATTTGCACCCGTGGGATTGTGACAGCAGCCGTGGAGTAGAATAACATCGCCCTCGCCAGCACCATCCAGATCGGCCATCATTCCGTCAAAATCAACGCCACATGTTGCCTCGTCGAAATAACGGTACTTACCGATTTTCATTCCGAGGTATTTCAAAATCGCCTCGTGGTTGGGCCAGCTTGGATCGGAGATCCAGACCGTCGCATCAGGCGTGGCCATGTTGATAAGCTCGAATATCTGGCGAATGGCACCAGTACCGCCGGGCGTCTGCGCCCCAGTGACACGTGCAGATTCCACACTGGTGCCCAGCACCAGCTCGCGCATACAATCCAGGAATTCGAGGTTCCCCAGAAGCCCGACATATTTCTTGGTGTCTTGCGATTCCAGCAGACGCGCTTCTGCCCGTTTAACAGCCCGCATCACAGGCGTGTTGCCGCTTGCGTCCTTGTAAACACCGACGCCGAGGTCCAGCTTTTCGTCGCGCGGATCGGCTGCAAACATACCGATCATCTTGATGATTTTATCTTCAGGCTGTGGTTTCAGGTTTTCGAACATCTTATTAGTCCTTCAATGAGTTCGGTCACGCGTAAGTATTCGTTTATCCTCGGCGCGTCGAACAGGTGCAAATCCTGCTTTCTGGTAAAGCGGTAAAGCGCGGGGGTGATCAAGGGAATTCGTATTCACCGTCAATTTTGCCACGCCGGGCAAGTCCCAACCCATCAAGATCGCTGTGTGCAGCAAGTATTTCCCAAGCCCCAGCCCGACGGCCTCGGGCACCAGCCCGAAATACGCAAGGTCGCATTCGCCGGAAACACGAGTGTCGTGTATGAAAAACCCCGCAGGCCATCCGTTCCTCATCAGCGTGAACATGGTGACCGACGGGTCGTGCAAGAATCCCTTAACGTCTTCTACACGGTTTAGATGCTGGTCGGTCCACTCATATTCGGAACCAACAGCATCATACATGTTCAGAAAATACCGCACAGGAGGGTTATCAGCCGCCAACAAAACCGTAGGCCCGCCGGTCGGCATTGGCGGATACGGATACGTCGGTTTCGTGGCCATTTCCAGAAATGTAACCGTGTAAGAAACCTCGTCTCCGGCCTTTTGTATCATCCGGTTTCAACGTTCAGATCGTTATACATGCCCCACTCGCACCAGCTACCGTCGTAAACCGCGTTCAACTTATGCCCCAGCCGCGCCATAGCGAGCGACAGGGTCGCCGCTGTAACGCCAGAACCGCAAGTGGTGATCGTCGGCTTGGAAAGATCCACGCCCGCACTGTCAAAAATGGTCCGCAATGTGTCGATATCTTTCATCGTTCCATCAGTGTTCAGTAGGTCACCGAAAAAAACGTTCTTAGAGCCCGGTATCCGGCCAGACCGAAGACCGTTGCGCGGCTCTGGTGCTTCGCCTCTAAACCGCTCCGGTGAGCGAGCGTCAATAATCTGCGCATCTCCAAGCTTTGAACTGGCCGCGACCTGCGTCACATCCTTAACCATTGAGGCATTGCGCCGTGCCGTCAGGTGGCGGTCACGTATAATCGGCGGAACATCCTCAACCTCGCGCCCCTCGGCAATCCATTTTTTCATACCACCATCCAGTACCGCTACGTCCATTTTTCCGAACAGACGGAACATCCACCAGACCCGCGGCGCTGAAAACACTCCGTGTGTGTCATATACCACCACACGGTGCCCGTCTCCAATCCCCATTGCCCGCACACGGCTGATGAATTTTTCTATAGGCGGCAGCATATGCGGTAGCTGTGAACGGCTGTCAGCCACATCATCAATATCGAAGTAACGCGCGCCCGGAATGTGCGCTGCCTCGTATTCGGCCCTGCCATCGCGCTTTTCCGCAGGCATAAAATAAGTAGCGTCCAAAATTCGCACGTCCGGTGCCATCAGATGATCTTCCAGCCATTGCGTGGAAACCAGTAATTGTGAGTCGCTGTTCATGATACCTCCGCTTTTTCTCTTGGAATATCCTCCCTACGCTTGTCATTCAAGTCGTAGGTCGCATGCAACCCAAATCAGTTGCGGTAAGCGATAACTTTCAAACCTGCCAGATGAAGGTCCTGTAGCAACATTTCCCGCATCCCGTCAGGCAACGGCCACTTCTGCAGAATTTTTTCATAGTTCACTGCAAACACCGGACGGTTTTCCAGCAATTTCGTGTAGATATGCCGTTACTCGCGGGACATTTCCATTAACCTCCCAGCTTTGGGAAGAAGGAGATGTTCATGACCAAGGACCAACGCGAGATACAGCGCAAATTACGGATACTTCGACACGCAGAAGAAACTGGGCATGTAGCCAAGACCTGCAGATATTTCGGGATCAGCCGATCCAGCTTCTATCGTTGGCGTCAGGCTTATGCAGATCGTG
>JBBWVU010000031.1:0-5607 GCA_050256375.1 Paracoccaceae bacterium
GGCATAACCATTAGACCAACCCACCACCACGACCAGTGGCCTCGCTGTGTTGAACGAAGTGGCTGAGGTTTGTGTGTTAGGACGCAGTGTTGGTTGTTGTTGGTTCGTGCCCTCCGCTAAACTTCCTTAGCTTTCGGCCCAAACCCGACCTTCGCCAACATGTCAATTGCGACCGCGCAGCTCCCGCATTGCGGACATTCATACAATACGTGGTAATTCCGTCCCAGCAATGTCGGCCGTCCGGACATAAGCCGCCATTCACATTGGACGCACAATTCCACGTGCAGTCCAACAAGTGCGTACTGGTTTCAATTCCCTGCTACGTGGCAGAGTTTATGCGGAACAAAGCTCGCCACTCAGAGTCAGGTTTAGAAGTTCTCTTTGAGGAAATTCGCCAGCGCCTGCACTTTGGCTGTCCTGTGCAAGTCGATGTGGGTCACAATCCAAAGCTCGGTATCCCAATCCGGTCTTCCCACCGCCATCTGGATTAAATCCGGATTCGCATCTCCTGACTTTCTGTCCAGAAAGCCGATACCTGCGCCACTTATTACGGCGTCAACTAGGGTCCGCCCCTCGTTGGAACGGAAAACTACAGCTTCATCGGGGGCGTGCTGTTTAATCCATTTCTGAAACGGTGCTCCGGAATTATTGGAATGGTTCGCCACGAATTTGTGGTGGGGAGCATCGTCTTCGCCTGCCAACATGCCATATTTTTTGACGTAGTCCTTGTGCGCAAACAATGCCACAGACATTTGGCAAAGTGGTTGCACCACGTTGTCAGGCTCCTGCGGTTTTGTTCCAGCGCGAAGGGCGATGTGTGCCTCGCCGTATTCCAGCTTTAATCGCCGTTCATCCGCAATTAGTGAAATTCGCACTTCGGGATACTGGCGCTGGAACTCCACCAGCAATGGCGTGATTTGAGGTGATAGCTCACTTAGAGTCGTTACAATCAGGTCACCGCTAACGCTGGCACTTCGCCCCTTCAATCGTCCGGCCAATTGCGTGAACTGGTCTTCGGTGGTGGCCGCGACTAGCATCAAATCTCGCCCCGCCTCGGTTGAAACATAGCCACGCGGAGTACGATGGAACAATTTACTATCCAACCGTTCTTCTAGCGCGTCGATATGGCGGATGACTGTGGCATGGTGGATGCCGATGTATTCAGCGGCTGCACTTAATGTTCCCAAACGGGCAACATGGTAGGCCGTGCGTATCTCGGTCCAGTTTTCAAGAGTGTCGTTATGTTCGTTCATGCACATATCATGTGCACATATTCGCCTTATGTTCAAATATTTTCTAGCTATATCCATTCAACAAATGCAAATAATTGGAGAATATTATGACCTCGACCCCTTTGACTATTTTGAAACTAGACAGCTCCGGCCGCAAGTCCGGCTCGGTTTCGCGTCAACTTAGCACTCGCCTCGTTGGACGTTTTGCCAGTGAAAGCGGCGTAACCGTTATCGAACGGGATGTGGCTGGTGGATTGCCCGCTGTGACCGAAGACTGGATCGGCAGCAACTTCACACCAAGCGCGGACCGTTCGGAAGATCAAGTCGCTCTGCTGGCTCAATCGGATGAGCTGGTTGCAGAATTGCGCGCTGCAGACGTGTTGGTGATTGGTATGCCAATTTATAATTTTGGCGTTCCTGCTTCGTTAAAATCTTGGATTGACCTGATCTGTCGCGCTGGTGAAACTTTTCAGTACGGCGAAAATGGCCCAGAAGGTTTGCTAACAGGTAAACGCGCTATTGTGACCGTTGCGTCTGGCGGCGTTCCCGTTGGTTCACCAATGGATCACGCAACTACCTATCTTTCACAGGTGTTGGGCTTTGTTGGAATCACAGACGTAACTTATGTTTCGGCGACCGGCTTGGCCATGGATCCGGATGCTGCAATCAAATCGGCGGAAACCGAGATTGACGCATTGGATATCGCGCAACTTCAAGCCGCGTAAACAAAGTTGAAAAGGGGAAACTTATGACTAATAACCTTAAAACTTACGGCCTGTGGGCCTTGAAAATTTTTGCAGGCCTGGCCTTTCTTGCGGCAGGTTATGCAAAACTATCCGGCGTCGAAATGATGGTCGCGACGTTTGACGGTGTCGGCATCGGTCAATGGTTCCGTTATGTGACCGGTGCAATAGAAGTTGCTGGTGCCGTACTGCTGTTCGTTCCGGGCAAAGTATTTTACGGCGCTGCCATGCTGTCGGTCACGATGCTCGGCGCGATCGCAACACATCTGGTACTAATCGGTGGTAGTCCGCTTCCCGCGATTATTTTACTCGCGATTACAGCTACTATCGCATGGAATAACAAAGATCAGATGCCAAAGGCGATTTAAATCAATCGCTGCTCCGGTTAGAAACAATCGGGGCAGCGTTTACCGCTTGGACAAACACAGGATATTGGTGAATGAGTAATAAAGACGACCCGGTTTTCCTGAGCGGAAGCCTAATGCGGCATGTCTCGATCATGTCTTTTACGGGCAGTATCGGTTTGATGGCGATGTTTGCCGTCGACTTTGTAGACATGATTTTCATCTCTATGCTCGGCAACGAGGCGTTAGCCGCGGCGGTCGGATACGCAGGAACGGTGTTGTTTTTCACCAACTCGATCAATATCGGCTTATCTATTGCCGCGGGGTCACTCGTGTCCCGATCGCTCGGGGCGAAAAAGCACATCGAAGCCCGCGAATACGCGACCAGCGTGGCATTTTTCGGTGTAATCACAGGTTTGATCGTTCCGGCAATCGCGTTGCCAATGCTGCCAACCATTTTGGCCTTTCTGGGGGCAGAAGGCGAAACGGCAAACCTCGCGACCACGTATCTATGGATAATCATGCCCACCATGCCGTTTATATCGGTTGCGATTATAAGTATGGCAATTTTACGTGCCCACGGGGATGCGAAACGCTCCATGTCCGCTACGCTGTTTGGTGCAATACTAAACGCTGTGCTTGATCCAATCCTGATTTTTGGTTTCGATCTAGGATTGGAAGGCGCTGCAATTGCGTCTGTAATTGCGCGGTTGTTGATGCTGTACTTAGCGATAACTCCGGTTTTACGAAGATATGACGGGTACGCAAAACTGAACGCCAATTTATTGGCACGTGATTTCCGCACAGTTTCAAATATTGCGAGCCCTGCGGTTTTAACAAATGTCGCGACACCGGTGGGTATGGCGATCGTTATGCGCGAAATGTCGAAATACGGAACCGAAGCCATTGCGGGAATGGCTATCGTTGGCCGCCTTACGCCAATCGCATTCGCCGTGATATTTGCGCTGTCAGGAGCGATTGGTCCAATAGTCGGTCAGAATTTTGGCGCAGGCCGCATGGATAGAGTTCGCGGCGCGTTTAAAGCGGGCATATTGTTTATTGGAATATATGTTTTATTTGCAACGGCGATCCTGTTTCTCGTTCGCCAACCGGTCGCAAGTCTGTTCAGTGCCGAAGGTTTAACGCGCTCGATTATCTATCTGTTTTGTGGGCCGCTCGCGCTGTCATATTTCTTTAACGGGATCATATTCGTTTCCAACGCATCGTTTAACAATCTTGGCCACCCCGGCAAATCGGCATGGATTAACTGGGGGCGAAATACGCTGGGAACATGGCCGTTTGTTATTGCAGGCTCAGCGTGGCTCGGGGCAGAAGGCGTGTTGATAGGCCAAGCCGTTGGCGGAGTATTCTTTGCAGTCATTGCTGTCGTTTTGGCTATCCGCGTTATGAACGAGAGCAACACACCAGGCACTCCGACACCATTCCAAAAACAAAAGCGCGTGCACCTGTTGTTTAGTCGTGGTCGGTGGTAACGGCGGTTAAGATTGTGTGAGGCCACAGGATACCCGCGTCCCTCTAGTCGAGCAATGATTTCGTGTGCGCGGTAAAAGTCTCCTTCCCGCCCATTCCTGCCATCCGCGGGCGATAATACCCTTGCAGAGTAAGTAGCTCATCGTTGAGAAATTGAGGAAACACCGAAAGCCAAGAGGCCACATTGTGCACTCGGCTAGAAGCTGCAACTAGGACGCAAACAGCGAAGGTTCCCTTCGTCCGCATCGATGATTACGTAATAGTGGATATTTATTTCTTCAGCTATATTAGCATTGTTTTCGAACAAATTTGCGAAGTTCTGGATTTATCTCTATTGCTGATGTTTGGTGAAATTTAAGTAGCCTTAATCGGCTTTCGCTATGAAGTTGGCGGCGAACCCGCACGGTGCGTCCGGTTGAAAGGCCCAATGAGAAGAAATTCAAGAACATCTGCAGTCATCGATGTCGTCTATCTATGGGTAGATGGGTCAGATCCCGTTTGGCGCGCAAAGCGCATGACGCAAATGGCGATGGGGAAATCTGCAGAAGACCTAGCGGCCTACGGCAACGTCGAGGGTAGATATAGAGACAATGAGGAATTGCGCTACAGCTTACGCGCTTTGGAGATGTTTTTCCCCGAGCATGGGCATATTTACATCGTCACGGATGGACACCGCCCCGCCTGGCTGGAAAACACTGAGAGGCTGACGATCGTGGATCACCGCGATCTGATACCGGCGTCCAGTTTGCCCTTGTTCAACTCCAGTCACATTGAATCCTACATTCACCATATTGCGGGCTTGTCGGATCGTTTCATCTATTTGAACGACGATTGCTTTTTCGGCGCGCCGGTCAACATAGAAGAATGGTTCTGCGGCGAAACGATATCTCTCGCATGGTCGAACGAGCCTGCGGTGCAGGGTCTGGAAATACTCGCTTGCAGCGATTCCCTGGCGAATGCCAGCCGCCTGTCCAACGTCTGGCTATCAGCCAATCTGCCTGGCTACGTGCATGCGCCGCGCACCTTTGCCCACGCTCCCCGGCCGCTGGTCAAGAAGGTGATGAACGATCTGGAGCTTCGTATCGCCCCCGAACTGTTTGCCGGCGTCAGGGGCACCACATTCCGCAGCTGGAAGTCGCCTCCAATCGTATCAGATTTCGTACTGCGGTGGTGCTTATCGCATAGCAAGGGTACAATTCAGAATTGGTGCTCAATGCACCTGTCGGTGGGAGACGCTTCTATTGAGCAAGAACTTCAGAAGCTCGAGGATAATCTGGGGGCGTTGGACTTCTTTTGTATCAACGACACGACCGACGACGCGCCCAACGACGATCCCCGACTGGCTGCGGTCCGATCAACCCTCCAGTCGATGTTCCCGTTACCTTCTTCATTCGAGCGGCGCACCTCGGAGCAAAAGAAAGAGTCTGAACTGGCTCTCGACAATATTGAACCTGCCCCAGTTTAGTGCCGCTCTAGTAACTCAAATGGATCAACGTAAAAGTAACAACGGCGATTTGTGTCGTATTTTATGTCAACAATCATACCAAAGCTGCCCGCATCTGATGCGCACGCATTAATGAAAACGTCGCAGCCGGCTGGGTTGTCCTGAGTGCAGGTTTTCTGAGCTCGCGGCGGCAATCCCGCGGTGACGCGCGCCTGCTTCCGGCCC
This sequence comes from Paracoccaceae bacterium, assembly GCA_050256375.1. Taxonomy (GTDB): domain Bacteria; phylum Pseudomonadota; class Alphaproteobacteria; order Rhodobacterales; family Rhodobacteraceae; genus NORP23. The sequence continues at coordinate 5,480 of JBBWVU010000031.1, forward strand.
TTAGCGGTCGTTCGCGGGCAAACGCTTTGCTGCGTTGCAACTTCCCAAAAGCTGCCATTAGCGCACTACGCAAAGTACACCGTTCGTTTTTGTACGCAGAAACGAGAAATCTATATGCTGAAAACTGG
>JBBWVU010000032.1:0-2149 GCA_050256375.1 Paracoccaceae bacterium
CGGGAGTATCCGAAAGTCTGTGTATGGGGTTCAGTCCATGCAGTTAAAACGGATCACTTGTTGAACCGTTCGGGGTATAGGATAGCGAATTGGTTTCTTGCTGCAACCCATTCTCTGACGCACCGGCCCGCTTTCTCGAAATTGCGGATTGCCAGATAGATCAGCTTGGCGGCGGCATCGTCAGTTGGAAAGCTGCCGCGGGTTTTGGTGGTTTTTCGGATTACCCTGTTCAGGCTTTCAATCGCGTTGGTGGTATAGATGATCTTGCGCACGGCTGGCGGGAAGGCGAAGAACGGGATGACCTCTTGCCACGCTCGCCGCCAGCTAGGGGCGATTGAGGGGTATTTACCACCCCATTCAGCCTCAAAATCATCGAGAGCTTTGGCGGCCTCCTCATCGTCCACAGCCTGATAAATCCGCTTCAGGTCTTTGGCCACGGCCTTGCGATCTTTCCAACCGCAGAAGTTCAAGGAGTGGCGCACGAGATGCACGATGCAGGTCTGCACGGTGGTATCAGGGAAGGCTGCGTTGATGGCATCAGGGAAACCTTTCAGGCCATCCACAACGGCAATCAGGATATCTTCAAGGCCCCGGTTCTTCAGGTTGTTCATGATCGAAAGCCAGAATTTGGCACCTTCGTTGTTGGCGATCCACAGGCCCAGAACCTCACGCACGCCCTCGGGTGTAACGCCCAGGGCCACGTAGACGGCCTTGTTTTTGACCTGGCGACTTTCGGCATCGCGAATTTTGACCCGTAGGGCATCGAGAAAAACGATGGGATAAACCGGCTCCAACGCCCGGTTCTGCCAGTCTGACACCTCCTCTAGAACAGCATCGGTGACGCGGCTGATAAGATCGGCGGAAACCCGTAATCCATAAACTTCCTCAAGGTGGCCACGGATGTCGCGGGTGGACAGACCGGCGGCATAAAGGCCGATGATTTTGTCGTCCATCCCATCAATCCGGGTCTGGCCCTTTCGGATCAACTCAGGCTCAAAACTACCATCACGGTCACGCGGAATATCAATCGGCACCGCCCCGTCATTGCCCTTCAGAACCTTGCGGGTCGCCCCATTGCGCCGATTGCTTTGCTGGCTAGCAGGCTCGCCGTTCGGCTCATAGCCCAAATGCTCAGTCAGTTCAGCGCCCAGCATCCGTTCCATCAAGCGGACCTTCAGTTCCTTCATCAGGCCCTTGTCGCCCAGCAAATCTTCGGGCCGTTCAACGCCGCTAAGCAGCTCGTCAAGTAATTCCTTGGAAATCGTCATTGTCGTCATGCTCCTTCAGTTTGGAAGCATGAACCAAATCACAGATACACAGAAGACCTGACACTCTCCCTCAGACTGCAGATTTATCGAAGCCTCCATTCAACTATTCAGTATATCGGCGAAGTCGCTCGGCAAGTGTGCCAGTATGAAGTTCAAACATATGATTATCATAATCGTAGAAATAGATTGATTGCCCTTCTCCCGCCACCCGTGAGCGGCTTTCTCGAACCTGAAGCCCCAACAATCGAATGCGATCAAGCCTTTCGTCGTATTCGTCGGCGTTAATTTTGAAAGCAATATGATTGTATGTTTTCGTTGGCAGAGGATCACCCTCCATAATGGCGATCCACAGCCCACCGATGTCAAAAAAGCGTTCTTTTGACAGGGAAAATGTGTTCTCTCCACTGTCGTAAATCTTTTTTGCGTCCAGAACTCTCGTCAGCATGGCCTCCATTTTATCGAGGTCGCTGACAATGAACGTTATGTGACTTAGACCTTCAACCATTCAATTCTCCTGCTTAGCCAAAGTCCCTGACGAACATCACTGAACTACTTAGCTTTTGGTGCCGCCAAATTCTTGCTTTGAACGAACTATAATCCTGTGACGAGGTGGGTGGAAGCATTCCACGGCTCATGTTTCCTCAGATGTGTGTCTTCCTATTAGGGACACCAAGTCGTCAATTCAAACGGTAACCTCGCCGAAATTGGGCGCGATTGTCCGTGTTCTCCGTCGGCTGTCACTAGGGGCTGTTGAGATTCAGGATTCCCATTTGGTCTGATTTCTGATTCAAACTCCGAAAAGGGAGTTTGGAATGTCATCAGAACGTTATGTCATCACAGATCGGATGTGGGCGCTTATGGAGCCCCAGTGTTTGGGCAAG
>JBBWVU010000033.1:0-4071 GCA_050256375.1 Paracoccaceae bacterium
AGTACTTGAACGCACCCTCATTAACCATCGGCATGTTCAGGTATTTGTCATCGAAGTGATCACCGCCGAGCGCGCGGTTGATGGTAAAGTATTTCAACACTGAATGCATGGTCCATGGGATCAGTAGGAACAATAACCCTCCGGCTATCAATTGCATTGTACGGTCTCCGCCAAGCGAGCCGTAATCGGCGATGCCGACGATCACCAACAGCAATGGCCGCGCGCCGAGGAATGGCAAGAACATTAATCCCCAGATCTTCAGGGCGTTATCGCCGAACAGTTTGACCATGATATCGAAGTGAAGTTGCAACCGGAAAACCACAGCGACCATACTTTGGTGGAAGATGCCCACAGCGATAGTAATGTAGGACCAACACAATGCGCTGACCCCCAGAAAGCTGCCTTCACCGCCCTTTAAAAAGCCGCATGTGCCTGCCGTTAACAGGGCGGCGATCATTGCGTGCTGAAACTGGCCCCGGAAGACTTCAGCTTTCGGCGTGGTCGCGCGGATTTCGGCCAGGTTTCGCATGGAACATCCTCCTGAACATCCAGCCTAGCAGAAATCCGCATATCCGCAAAACGCGAGTCCTTGCAAGGTGTTACCCGCACCCCCATTTATTACTCAAAGGGTCATACTTGACGTGCCAAATGGGCGTCGGATGTGTGGACGCCAAAATAGGAGAATACGATGAACTTCGAGAAGTTTACCGAGCGCAGCCGTGGTTTCGTGCAGGCCGCCCAAACAATTGCCAAACGTGAGGAACACCAGCGGTTTATGCCCGAGCATTTGCTTAAGGCGCTGCTGGATGATGAACAGGGTTTGGCTGCGAATTTGATTAAACGGGCTGGCGGTGCGCCACTAGTGGCTTTGGCCGAAGTGGATGCAGCGCTTGTCAAGTTGCCCAAGGTTTCGGGCGATCAGCTTTATATGGACGGGCAGACTGACAAGGTTCTGACCGAGGCCGAGAAAATCGCAGATAAAGCAGGCGACAGCTTTGTAACGGTTGAGCGGTTGTTGACGGCATTGGCTGTGACCAAATCCGGGGCCGAGAAAGCGTTGAAGACGGCCAAGGTCACCGCGCAGGCGTTGAACGAGGCGATCAACGATATTCGCAAAGGTCGGACGGCTGATTCCGCGAGTGCCGAGGGCAGTTATGAGGCGTTGAAGAAATACGCCCATGATCTGACCGAGGCCGCCCGTGAAGGTAAAATTGACCCGATTATCGGTCGCGACGAGGAAATCCGTCGTACGATGCAGGTTTTGGCGCGACGTACCAAGAACAACCCTGTTTTGATCGGCGAACCCGGTGTGGGTAAAACCGCGATTGCGGAGGGTTTGGCGTTAAGGATTGTTAACGGTGATGTGCCGGACTCGATTGCTAACAAAAAGTTAATGTCGCTGGATATGGGCGCGCTGATTGCAGGCGCTAAGTATCGTGGTGAATTCGAAGAGCGTCTGAAGGCGGTTCTGAATGAGGTGACTCACGCCAACGGCGAGATCATTCTGTTTATTGATGAAATGCATACTTTGGTCGGGGCCGGCAAGTCGGAAGGGGCCATGGACGCCTCGAACCTGCTGAAACCCGCATTGGCACGGGGCGAATTGCACTGCGTTGGCGCGACAACGCTTAATGAATATCGCAAACATGTTGAGAAAGACGCAGCTTTGGCGCGACGCTTCCAGCCTGTGTTGGTAGAGGAGCCAACGGTTGAGGATACGATCTCGATTCTGCGCGGTATTAAAGAGAAGTATGAACTGCACCACGGCATTCGGATTTCGGATCGTGCGCTGGTTGCCGCTGCGACCCTGTCTGACCGTTATATCACCGATCGGTTCCTGCCGGACAAAGCCATCGACCTGATGGACGAAGCCGCGAGTCGTTTGCGGATGGAGGCGGATAGTAAACCAGAGGAACTGGATGCACTTGACCGCGAGATACTGCAAAAGCAGATCGAGGCAGAGGCGCTGAAGCAGGAGAAAGACGAAGCCTCAGCGGAACGTTTGGTTAAGCTGGTTAAAGAGCTATCCGGTTTGCAAGAAAAATCCACAGGCATGACAGCGCGCTGGCAGGCCGAACGTGACAAGATGGCTGGTGCACGGGACATCAAGGAAGAGCTTGAAACCGCGCGGGCCGAATTGGACCAAGCGATGCGTGCTGCGGACCATGCGAAAGCCGGTGAGCTTACCTATAGTATCATCCCCAACCTTGAGGCGCGGTTGGCTGAAGCTGAAGCCGCTGAAACCGAAGCAACAGACGTAATGGTCGAAGAGGCTGTAATGCCTGAACACATCGCTAGTGTGGTTGAGCGCTGGACGGGAATTCCAGTCGATAAAATGCTGGAAGGCGAGCGTGAGAAATTGCTGAAGATGGAAGCGGAGCTTGGCAAACGTGTGATAGGTCAGAACCTTGCGGTGGCTGCTGTATCAAACGCCGTGCGTCGAGCGCGGGCAGGGTTGAACGACCCGAACCGTCCATTGGGTAGTTTCCTGTTCCTTGGACCAACTGGCGTGGGTAAAACCGAGCTGACCAAGGCACTGGCGGAATACCTGTTCGATGATGACACCGCGATGACTCGGGTGGATATGTCCGAGTTCATGGAGAAACACTCGGTCGCCCGCCTGATCGGTGCGCCCCCGGGGTATGTCGGCTATGACGAGGGCGGCGCGTTGACCGAAGCGGTTCGTCGCCGACCTTATCAGGTGATCTTGTTTGACGAGGTCGAGAAGGCGCATCCCGACGTGTTCAACGTGCTGTTGCAGGTTCTGGATGACGGGCGATTGACTGATGGACAGGGACGCTTGGTTGATTTCAAGAACACTCTGATCATCCTGACCTCGAACCTTGGTTCACAGGCACTTAGCCAGTTACCGGATGGCTCGGATGTGGCAGAGGCTAAAGGTCAGGTGATGGAGGCGGTACGGGGGCATTTCCGCCCAGAATTCCTGAACCGTCTGGACGAGATCGTCGTGTTTGACCGCCTGAGTCGCGATAATATGAATGGGATTGTGGATATCCAGCTAGCTACCCTCCAAAAGCGTCTGGCGGCCCGTAAGGTATCGCTTGAATTGGACCAGGCGGCGTGTAAATGGCTGGCCGACACCGGCTATGATCCAGTTTACGGCGCGAGACCCCTGAAACGGGTGATTCAGAACGCTCTGCAAAACCCGCTGGCAGAAATGCTGTTGGGTGGCGAAGTGTTCGATGGTTCCAAAGTGCCGATCTCGGCCGACAGTGAAGGGCTGGTGATCGGACAAGCGGTTGATGTCGCTGAAAGCGAAACCGTTCATTAAGGATTGACGGTGCGTGGACGCCCACGCACCGTCAATAAATCAGTAGCTGATCGCTTCCAGAATAATTGCATCCAGCATCGCATTTACGGCGGCCATCGACTCGCCGGGCATAAAGCGATGCCCTACAGTCGTTTGATCTGGGTTGTCCGGTGTCGAGAACAGGAAGATGCCGTAAGGGCAGAAGGCGATGTTCATTATATCGGCCTCCATTGCATCGCGCGATACGGTTGCCGAGCAAAAGCTATAAACCAAGCCCTCGGAATACAATGAGATATCGGATCCGACGTCAATACGCGTGCGTTCGAGCATTTCCGCCACGTGGCTGATGGAATCAATTGTCAGACCAGCGTCCAGAATCGCGCTTTCAACCGAGAACGAAACGTTGTCGAAGGAATCGTCTACGACCCAAGAGGTAGCATCTTGCGCGAACGCGGGTGCACCGATCAATAGTGCTGCGGCGAGTGTTAATATGCGGCTAGTCATTTTGGCCTCCTTTAATAGTAATTGAATCTATTACCCTTCTTTTGCACCATAGTCCGATGCGACGCGTTGACGTATATCATGCGATTGTTCGAAAAACCCCTTTGAACATTGAAGAAAACACTAAAACAGACTGGTTAGAAAATAAAATGATATTTCTTTAATTTTCCTCTTGCGCGACTCTTAGTTGGGGTCTAGAAGTCCCCACACCAGCAAGGCGAGACGCTAAGTTGGTCAACGAATACCGAGATGGATAAGCGGTTAGTGCGCTAAGTAAGATTAGCGACTGATTGTTGTGT
>JBBWVU010000034.1:0-60474 GCA_050256375.1 Paracoccaceae bacterium
GTCCCAGCCCGCCGCCGCTCTGCTCTAACAATTCGATACCACAGACTCGAAGCATTCGACGCCTGGAACGCGGCAGTCTGTGCCGCTTGAATAGTGATACTTGTGCTATTTAGGCACCCGCACAGTTAACGTGACAACACCCCCTAGCCTCCTCCATTGGCAATGGATAGCCCGCCCCGCACCTTCACTTGTGAGTTGGCACAACGGTACATACAGCATCAACGCCCATGCGCCCGCGCGCGGGTATTATAGATGACTATTTTAATCAAGTATACTTTTGATTGTCGACCTTTTAGGGTCTCCGTAGTTGCGGCTGAAGCCAAAGGGTTGCAGCCATTAACTATTCTGCAAGCAAAAGGGTGGATAAAAAGGTGTGTATAGATTTTGTGAATGAGTTTTATTTGTTATTTGTCAGAAACTTGTAATGTATTGATGGTGCGGGCGGGGGGACTTGAACCCCCACGGCCATACGGCCAACAGATTTTAAGTCTGGCGTGTCTACCTATTCCACCACGCCCGCATCTTCAGTCGCGGAAAATAGCCGCTCGTTCGAGATTGTAAAGCACCAGTTTAGGTTTTCTTATCCATTGGATGATTAACGCCGTCATTCACAGGGATTTCGCCCAGCGCATCCATATCGACACCCACAATACACCCCACGTTAATGCCAAACATCGCGGGATTAATACGCGGAACATGGTGCGTATAAATCCCGCAAACCGAGCAGAAATAATGCTGCGCTGCATGGGTGTGGAAGCTGTAGGTGGACAGCTTGTCCGAACCTTTCAGGACCTCAAGGTTTTCCTTGCTGGTGTACGCCATCACCGCGCCCTTGCGGCGGCAAATAGAGCAATTACAACGCTTTAAATCGACCAAACCGTCAGGAAACAAGACCTTCAGTTCGACCGCTCCGCAATGACATACCGCCGTACACTCCATTATGCTGCCCCCGCAAATTGCTCTTCCAGTTCTACCCGTCTATCGTCGGTGATCTTGGCAAACAACATATTCGGCACGCTAAACGCATGGCCCGCAGGCAACGTGCTTAATGCTGCGTCCAGATCGTCCGGCCAGCCAGCATCCTCAACTCCCATCGCGTTCAGCATTTTTTCTGTCGCATCGGGAATAAACGGTGACGAAAGCACCGCATACAAGCGGATCAAATTCAATGCAAACCGCACCACTGCAGCCGCCGCACCCGGGTCAGTCTTGTAAACCGACCAAGGCGCTGCTGACTGCAAATATTCATTACCCGCCACCCAAATCGCGCGCAGCTCCGCTGTAGCCTTGCGAATTTCGATGGCTTCCATGTGCTTTTCATAAGCCTTCAAACGTTTGACGATCTCGGCAGTAACAACAGCCTCGGCCTCGCCATAGGCACCACCCTCAGGCACCACTTCACCAAACTTCGAACGACAGAATTTCGTCACGCGCGACACAAAGTTCCCAAGCACGTCGGCGAGGTCCTTGTTCACGCCGCCCTGAAAACTCTCCCACGTGAAATCCGAATCCGAACTTTCCGGCGCATTGCTCAACAACCACCAGCGCCAGTAATCACTCGGCATCACATCCAGCGCCTGATTCATGAAAATCCCGCGCCTTTGCGAGGTCGAGAATTTCCCACCCTCGTACGTCAGCCAATTATAAGACTTGATGAAATCCACCAGCTTCCAAGGCTCGCCCGAACCCATAATCGTTGCTGGAAAAGACAACGTGTGGAACGGCACATTGTCCTTGCCCATGAACTGCACGTAATGCACATCATCCGCACCCTTGTCGGTACGCCACCAACTCTCCCAAGCCAAGTCGTCCAACCCGTTTGCATCCGCCCATTCGGCCGTCGCCGCGATATATTCAATCGGCGCATCAAACCAGACATAAAAGACCTTGCCCTCCATCCCCGGCCAATCCGCGGTGCCGCGTTTGACCGGAACACCCCAGTCCAAGTCCCGCGTAATTCCACGATCCCGCAGCCCGTCGCCATCATGCAACCATTTCTTGGCGATCGAGGTCGTCAGGATTGGCCAACCCACCTGCCGATCGATCCACTTGTCCAGATCATCGCGGATCGCGGATTGGCGAAGGTACAAATGCTTGGTTTCGCGAACTTCCAAATCGGTGGACCCCGAAATCGCCGATCGAGGGTTAATCAAATCCGTGGGATCCAACTGCTTGGTGCAATTCTCGCATTGATCGCCGCGCGCGTTCTCAAACCCGCAATTCGGGCACGTTCCCTCGATATACCGATCCGGCAAATAACGCCCGTCCGCATTTGAATATACCTGCTTTTCCGAAACTTCCTCGATCAAGCCGTTATCCGCAAGCTTCCCAGCAAAATGCTGTGTCAGGTCACGGTTTCGCTGCGAACTAGAGCGCCCGAAATAATCGAAAGACAGCCGGAACCCATCTGCAATATCCTTCTGAACCTGCCACATTTCCGCGCAAAATTTCGCCACCGGAACGCCAGCCTTGGCCGCCGCCAATTCTGCAGGCGTGCCGTGCTCGTCGGTTGCACAGATAAACATCACCTCATGCCCACGCCCCCGCATAAACCGCGCATAAGCGTCGGAAGGTAACTGGCTGCCAACGAGGTTGCCAAGGTGTTTAATGCCGTTGATATATGGCAATGCAGAAGTAATAAGAATGCGGGACATGTGTGTTTCCTTAATCATACCCGCACAGCCTTACATTACTCGCGAAACGAGGGCCAGTTACAAAACGGTCGGCGACTAACTACTTAGAAAACCCGTCGCCCATTTTGCAAATAGTGTCCCGCTAGTCCCGAGATCGAATTCATTCCGCGCAGCAGCCGCACATTCAACGCTAATATGATCCGAAATCTGGTCAACATACCGATGCATATAAGCCGACGAAAACTCCGGATGGAATTGCACTGTCATCAAATGCGTACCCTTCGCCATCATCACAACCGGACAATCCGGATGCGAGGCCAGCACCTCCAGCGTATCCGGCACTTCGACAACTTGCTGAAAATTCCCGCTATACAGACGCAACGATTCCGCCGCTGGCTGCATCCAGTCCTGTTGTACGGTCACGTCGAACTCAGGCGCGCCCAGCACGATATTCCGATGTCTGACGTCAGCGCCTATGGGTCCAAATAGCTACATTTGCTAAGAGAGTGTTGTTGGCTCATCGTAACCACCAAGGAGTGGGACATGAGACAGACAACGAGAACTGGGCGCAAGTCGTCGGAGAAGATCGTCAAAGACATCAAGCGGGCGACGCGTAAGCAGCTTGATCAATGCGGCACGGTCGGCACGCGTCCTCCAACGGTTATCTGATGAAGAACTGAGGGACGCCGGGGTATTTGGCGACGGCAGCACATATTTCTCGGTAAAACGTGACAAGGCTAATCTAGCGAAAGCCGGGAACCGCGAGACATACAGGACTGTGTCCGTAGACTTGGGCCAAGGGGATCAAGTTGGTGTGGTGGAATTGTGGAAAAAGCCGAGGCTCTTTGAGGGCGTGAAGAGTCAAGATCTTCTCAAGATCCAAAGAGCAGTTAACGCCGGCGAGTATCGCTACTCCGAGCAGGCCAGCGATTGGGTAGGGAGTGTGGTAGCGGAAGTTCTTTCTTTAAATATCGACAAGGACAAGCGTCGCATTAAGAAAATGATCGAGGAATGGCTGGAAACCAAAGCCTTGAAGAAAGTTAATAAGAATATTGGAGGAGGGAAAACGCCGCCTTTTGTGGAGATTGGAGAGTGGGCCAATGAGTAAACGTCAACAAACGCCACACCCATCCCCCACCACCCCCCTCTATAAATAGAGGGGGGTGGAGGGATGCTTGCGCCAAAGATGCCACGAATGTTAGACGCATTGAATTTGACATTAACACAAGCGAAAATGGAGAATAGAAATGGACAAAAAGAAAAGCGGTGTTCGACCGTCAGAAGTTCGAGTGTAGGAAAGAAGCTGAAGAACGATCAAACGTATCGCCAAAAACTCGTAACCATAGCACAGAACGCTGCGATTTCGCCGAGCAGGTTAGAAAAGTTCATGCGCGGCGAGGGCGACCTCACTCGCGAGGAGCTGCTTAGAGCAAGTGAAGACGCTGAGTCTTTTAAATGGCTGATATGGTACACCAAGTTCAACCCTGTCCAACGGCAACTGAGTTTCCCAATGTTATAGTTCTGCAATGTTATTGATGGAGAGTATTATAAAAAATAGGTCAGCAACAAAAGGAGTTAGGAATCATTTGGTTCAAAAAAGGGGGGGGTGGGTCAAACCTCTAGAACCTTTTCTCTGCAGACCCGTACCCCCCGCAATGCGCATGTTTTTTATTTCCCAGGGAATCGTGAATTCCGGCTCATACAGGCAGTTGTCGAGATTAAACACTTGATTCATGGGGGATATCGTTTCTTTGAAAGAGTGCGGTAATAGCCCGTATAAAACAAAGAGTTACATACAAAAAAATCTATCAGAAATAAAAACCTTTGTTGTGCTTTTGGGCTTCGAGAATCGAACAGATTGAAATCATATTTCCCATTTAATCCTCCATCCCAGCTTGCGCGCAGCAAAATCATTCGGTGCAAGGTTTCGCGAAATGTGATGGCAGCCGGTCGCCGATGCGCCCAAGTCCATCAACGAAAAAAGCAATTGATTCGCCGACAATTTCTGAGTGACCAATCGCCGTAGCATCCAGCCACCGATTGGTCAGTGGCACAGTTTTCAAAATCTCAACCGCGGCAACTGTTGTACAAGGCGGCAATGCCAGATCGTTAGACAATATTGCCAATTGACGCTGGATGAATAGAAACTTTGTCGTGCGGTTCTTGCTCGATTGCTTGCCATCAATTATAACGGTTAGACGAATTGTCATAGCCTTAGAACGAGCCCCAATTTCGCCCGCAAAATTTAGCATAATCGCCTCAGCGGCTTGCTAGCGCTGCAGCCCGTGCTTCGTAATGATCTCGACGCAGACAACAACAATGAACCCGGCGCCGACCGAGAGGCGAACCTCGCGGATCGGAACCGATTGGTCAGTTGGTGCGCTGTCCAGTTCTGCGTCCGTTGAAAAGCTATATTAGGTTTTAGCTATGCAAACATTTAGACGGCCATATCCGACATCTTTCCCGTGCGCGCAATTGTGCTCGGAGTTTTCTTGTCTTCGATCACTTAGTCATCGCGGTAAATCCGTCGGCGACAGTTTCTATTTTGTCAAACGGCACCATATCGTCTGCATGAGGTGGTGCAAATTGCGCGACAACTACATTCGTGATTTTCGGCCAAACGAGTCGCCAGTTCATCGGTGCCTTTTGAACCATCGGCCCAGTGCTCGCACAAAATCGTTTCAGAACCGTGGCTCCCAGCGTATTCTTTGAAAGCTGCTAACTTCTGCGCCGGTATCTGTCACAGCCTGGCTGATCGCAACAACCACGGGCACGCCAAAGGATTTCAGGTTTTTTTTGATATGACGATCAAGACTAGCGCAGCCGTCAGCCACGGTCCGCACGTTTTCAGCGTCTAGATCGGCCTTGCGACGCCGCCATTCATTTTAGTGGAGCGAATGGTGGCGACCAACACAATAACGCTATGTGCAATGCCAGCTTTGCGGCATTTGATATTCATGAATTTCTCTGCGTCCAAATCAGCGCCAATTCCAGCTTCGGTCACCACATATTCACCAAGTTTTAACCCTGTTTTTGTCGCCACAACAGGATTACAGCTATGGGCGATATTTGAAAATGGGCCGCCGAGCACTAGGCTAGGTTATTTTCCAGTGGCTGTTCCCAGTTGGGATGCATCGATTGTTTCGCTACAATACGGTCAATGCACCGGCTGCTTAGATGTCTGGATAATTGATTGGTTTTCCCATGTATAAGTAACAATTAGTTCGCCCAGGTGTTTTTGAAGTTCGTCGAGATCATTGGGCAGACGCAAGATCGCCAAGACTTCGGATGCTGCGGTAATGTCAAAACCGGTTTGGCGCGGGATACCGTTGCCGATGCCTCCAAGGCTGGTAACCGTATCACGCAAGGCACGGTTGTTCATATCCAGAACGCGTTTTCAAACAACACGGCGTTCGTTAATTTTTTGGGTCGCTGCTCCTATTGAGTGCTGCTGACAGAAAGATTAAATGGTATATTTGATTGACGTTTCGACGGCGTGCAGAAACGAGAGAGCCGAACTGCTTGCCGATAGCAATAGGAAGGTGTCGGCGCTCTCTTTCAGGATTATTGTGCCGAGATGCTCCATTGATGTGCGGGCGAAGGATCCAACCAAAAAAGTTTTCGGATTTAAATCAATTGGACAAATTCGTTCAAGCGCAGCATAGCTTAACGGCCCTGACAAACGTAAAGTCACCCAATTGTCCGATTGATCTGTTGTATATCCTGTTGACCCAAGTCTCTTGGCTGTATCGACGACAGTTTCTGGTGCAATTAGAATCGCCAAAAAAGTGTCGACGCCAAGACAGAGCAGCCTTACATTGCCAGTTTCAGAAAGATTTGATTGGCCTGGCGAAGGGAGTGCAATACCCCAAACAGACATTGCTGCTTTTTGTAATTTTTCCTGCCCATCCAAAGGTTGCGCTACAGAGATTAGCGAAATATCAGTGACTTCACCTAAATTTGTGCCGCCAAAGTCAGCTGCGTATCCATCTAAAAATGGTTCGGATATAAGGGCGAAATTATCCACGTTGCAGCTTCCCTTCCGGATCATAAAAATGCGGCGAGACGATCTCAACCTTAACTTCACTGCCAGCGGCAGGGTTAACCGCGCGGACAATTTCGCCTTTGCGTTCATGGCCGCGCTCAATGAACCCAAGGCCGACTGAATGTCCCATGCTTGGCGAATACGCAACCGAGGTCATCCAGCCTTCGTCATTCTCCATGTTTGCAACCTTTTCAAGCGCTATGAAATGTGACCCGACCTTAAGCGACTCGGCAGGGTCAACTGGCTTAAAGCCAACCAGCTTGATTGCATTATCCGCGTTAAGCCCGGGCCGATTGGACAGGGTTTTGCCAATACAATCTTTTTTCTTGGACACAAAACCGCCAAGCCCAAGATTGAGCGCAGTTGTTTGCCCATTGAGTTCATTCCCTGCCGCGTGGCCTTTTTCGATGCGCATTACGCTAAGTGCTTCCGTGCCATAAGGAACCACGTCAAATTCTTCGCCAGCTTGCATTAAGCCACGCATCATGCTGTCGCCCAAACGTGCTGGCACAGCGATTTCAAAAGCCATTTCGCCTGAAAACGAAATGCGGAACAAGCGTGCGGGCGTGCCACCAAAAACGGTGCATTCAGCGCAAGCCATGAACGGGAAAGCCTCATTCGATAGATCCAGATCGTCGACAACTTTTCGCAGCAATTTTCGCGAATTTGGGCCAGCAACTGCGTATTGCGCCCACGCATCCGTTGTGGAAATCATGTGGACGTTCAAATTTGGATAAAGGCACTGACGGGCAAATTCCATGCGCCGGAAAACCAACACTGCATTGGCAGTTGTGGTTGTCATAACAAAATGGTTTTCGCCTAACCGTGCGGTTGTGCCGTCATCATAGGCAATGCCATCTTCGCGCAACATCAGGCCGTAACGCACTTTGCCAACCGGCAGCTTTAAAAATGCGTTGGTGTAAATATGGTTCAAAAACTCGGCAGCGTCGCGGCCCTGAATATCGATTTTACCAAGGGTTGTGACATCACAAATACCGACTGAGGCACGGGTCATCTCGACCTCGCGATCGACGGAATCCCGCCAGCCTTTTTCGCCGGGATGGGCAAACCACTGTGCGCGCATCCAATTGCCAACCTCAACAAATGTGGCACCATTCTCTTTGGCCCATTTATGGCTTGGCGTCAGCCGATAGGGTCGGAATTCCTTGCCCCTTGACCGACCGCCAAGCGCACCCATAGGGATCGGCGTATAAGGCGGGCGGAACATGGTTGTTCCGGTTTCAGGGATGGTTTTTCCGGTGCATTCAGCCATGATCGCCAAGGCCGGAATATTGGCAGTTTTGCCCTGATCCGTCGCCATGCCCAATGTTGTGTAACGCTTGGCCAGTTCAACTGATTTGAACCCTTCGCTATAGGCTTGCTTAATATCTTTCACGGTGACGTCGTTTTGCAGATCCAGCCATGCGCGTTTTTTGCTTTTGGAAACGTGCCAAAACGCCGAAACGCCGCTGGCCTCATCTTCTGCTTTTGGTGCGGCTTTGCAAGAGGCTGAAAAGCCAAGTTCCTTGACCAGTTTATTGGCCTTATCATGCCCTTCTGCAAGCGCTCTGTTCATGGTTAACGAACCATTTGCGGCGCCGGCCACGCTCATCCCAATAGGAAGGTTGTCGCCCGGCACAAACGCAGCAATGTCGTCGCACCATGTTGGGCGGCCACGTTGGTGGCAAGTCAGATGAACATTTGGGTTCCAACCGCCTGATACAGCAATGCAACTGGCTGGAATTTTTTGACCGTTTGACAATGTCAAAGATTTTACCCCTTTGCGACCCGCGGTATCAACAATAAGGCCAGACATCACGACCGACGCCCCCGAAATACTTGCGGGCGCTGGAATATCACGGGAATCGATCACCGCGGTTATGTTGACGCCTTTTGCTGCAAGATCGGTGGCAGTTCGCCAGCCGTCGTCATTATTTGTGAACAAGGCCACGTCTTTGCCCGGAGCCACGCCAAACCGATTGACATATGCCCGCACTGAACCAGCCAGCATAATGCCGGGGCGGTCATTATTGCCAAATGCAATCGGACGCTCGGTTGATCCCGCCGCAAGGATGGAGCGTTTGGAATAAACGCGCCACAATATTTGCCGTGGCTTGCCACCACTTTCCGCCAAATGGTCGGTGCGACGCTCCAGCGCGCCAAAAATACCGTGATCATAAGACCCGTATATGGTCGTGCGATTCATAATCCGGACATTGTCCATTGACGCCAATTCGGCAACAGCTTGCGCAGCCCATTCGCTGCCAGCCATGCCATTAACAGCCATTGTTTCAGCGTTCAATCGCCCGCCAAGCAGGAAATCTTCGTCGGCTATGATCACCCGCGCGCCGCTGCGCGCTGCTGTCAGTGCCGCCGACAACCCCGTTGGGCCTGCGCCAATAACCAAAACGTCACAATGCAAAAATCCTTTGTCATAGATATCCGGGTCTTCCAGCATCGACAACCGGCCGAGGCCCGCAGAATTACGGATAAAGGGCTCGTACAGCTTTTCCCAAAATGCTTTGGGCCACATGAATGTTTTATAATAAAATCCGGCGCTTAGAAATGGCGATAACAGGTCAATCACGCCCATCAAATCGTGTTCAAGGCTACCGCGATGGTTTTGACTGGTGGCGCTCAACCCGTCAAAAAGTTCTGCAACCGTCGCGCGAGTATTTGGTTCTTGAAACGCGCCGCTTCGCAATTGCACCAGTGCATTTGGCTCCTCTGATCCGGCGGTAAAAATGCCGCGTGGGCGGTGATATTTGAATGAGCGCCCAACAAGCCGTTGCCCGTTTGCCAGAAGCGCAGAAGCCAGCGTGTCTCCTGGATGGCCGACCATTTTCTTGCCGTTAAACGAAAACTGCAAATTCTTAGATTGGTCGACTAATCCTGCGTGGATGCGGTTGCTTTGGTTCATCTGTCACGCCCCATCTTTCTGGCCACATCCCGGGCCATTTCAACAGATGTTATTTCGTGTGAAATGGTGTTGCGTGTCACAACCAACCAAGAACGATCACCTTGTTCATGATACCATAATTCGCGGTGCTCTCCTGCTGGATTGTCGCGTAAATACATGTATTCATAAAATTTATTGTCGGCGTTCGGTGCTTCTGGATCGGGTCGGTTAATCAGCTCAGCATCACCAAGATAAACGAACTCAGCAGCGTCGCGCGGGCCCAGAAGGGGATGGTTGATGATCATGTTTTTGTCCCCTAGTGCAGGTTTGGTTGGGCGCCTTGGCCCTTTTCGTCGATGATGTGACCCCGTTGAAAACGGTCCAGACGCATTTGGGTGGCGTTTGGATGCGGCTCATCTTTGGCAAGCAAATGCGCGTAACAATATCCTGATGCGGGCGTGGCTTTGAACCCACCGTAACACCAACCACCATTAAAATAGAGCCCGTCAATATGGGTCTTGTCGATAAAGGGAGAACCATCCATAGACATATCCATCAGCCCGCCCCATGATCGCAACAAGCGCGCCCGTCCGATCATTGGCATGATCGCCATACCGCCTTCGGCCACATCCTCAACCACTGGTAAATTGCCGCGTTGGGCATAGGAATTATACCCGTCAAGATCGCCGCCAAAAACAAGGCCGCCTTTGTCCGACTGGCTGACATAAAAATGGCCGGCACCAAAAGTAATAACCCCTGGGAGGGTGGGCTTTAACCCCTCGGTCACAAAAGCCTGTAAAACATGGCTTTCAATTGGCAATCGCATGCCTGCCTTGGCCATAACGTGGCCTGAAGAACCTGCAACACAAACTGCAACTTTGTTGGCTTGTATCGCGCCTTTTGATGTTTGCACGCCCGAACAAACACCGTCTTTGATGTTAAAACCTGTGACTTCGCAATTTTGAATAATGTCAACACCGTGCTGGTCGGCACCGCGGGCAAAACCCCACGCCACCGCATCATGGCGAACCGTGCCGCCACGTCGCTGAAACAAACCGCCTTTGATTGGAAAGCGTGCATTGTCAAAATCAAGGAAAGGCAATTCTTTGCGCAAGTCGTCTGCACTGGCCAGTTCAGCGCCTGCGCCAGACAGCATCATCGCGTTGGCGCGGCGCACAAATGCGTCACGTTGCGCGTCAGAGTGAAAAAGGTTGAGGATCGACCTCTGGCTAACCATGGCATTGTAGTTGAAGTCCTGTTCCAGATTTTCCCACAGTTTCATCGACATTTCATAAAACGGTTGGTTGCCGGGCAGCAGGTAATTGGACCGGATAATGGTTGTGTTGCGGCCAATATTACCGCCACCCAGCCAGCCCTTTTCCAACACTGCGACGTTTTTAACGCCATAGACCTTGGACAAGTAATAGGCCGTGGCCAACCCATGTCCGCCTCCACCAACGATGATAACATCGTAATTCTTTTTAGGCTCGGGTTCGCGCCAAACCGGTTTCCAACCTTTATTGCCTGTTAGTCCCTGAGTAAAAATTTTGAGTGCCGAATAGCGCATACCGAATCCCTCCGCCGGGGATGATTGTGAGCCATTCTGTGTTGCTGTACTTTTTCATTAAAGACAGATACATGTCATTTATGGACAATATTGGTATAGAAGGTCAGGCGCAGCGCGTCGGAATATTGCCTTTGCAGGGCTTTGCGCTTCTTTCCTACGCCTCAACAGCAGAGCCATTTCGCGCCGCGAACCTGCATGCCCAACGACCAATTTATGAGGTAATCAACCTCTCAATTGATGGCGGGCCGGTAAAAAGTTCTGGTGCCGCAGCGATTCAAGATGTGATCAAAATATCAAGCGCGCCAAAGCTGGATATGTTGTTTGTTGTGGCTGGCGGAGACCCCGTGCGCTTTGCAGACCGCAATGTTTTGCGATGGATCGCGCGGATGGCCAGAACAACTCCGATAATTGGGGGTGTTTCCGGTGGGCCAGTAGTTCTGGCAAAATCAGGAATTATGGAGGGTCGACGCATGACTGTGCATTGGGAACATGCCGCCGCGTTGGCCGAAATATCACCTAATTTGGCGATTGAACGTTCGCTCTATGTCATAGACCGCGGTCGCGTAACCTGTGCAGGTGGGACGGCCCCAATGGACCTAATTCATGCGCTAATTTCACAACAACATGGCGGGACTTTTGCGCGGTTGGTCAGCGATTGGTTCTTGCACACGGAAATTCGGCCCTCGGGTGGGCAGCAACGCGGTGGGCTGGTCGCACGGCTTGGCACCACGAACCGTGCCATTATTGATGCTGTTGACGTAATGGAAAGCCATGTCGCGGATCCACTTACGCTGACACAATTATCACAAGTTGCGGGGGTTGGTTCACGCCAATTAAACCGCCTGTTCAAAACGGAGCTGGGCAAGTCAACAATGTTGTTTTATCGCCAGCTGCGACTGGACAAAGCCCGCAATCTTTTGCAGAATTCACCCTTGCACCTTACTGAAATTGCGCTGGCAACCGGCTTTGCGAATTCATCACATTTTTCGCGTGCTTATTCTGATTATTTTGGCACCGCGCCCTCAACGGACAGAATCCAACTTGCCAGATATCATCTTCTCCCATAGGTTTAGAAAAGGAATTCGGATATGCATTTACTTGTATTGCAACATGCTGATGTAGAGCACCCCGGTATTTTTCGCAGGTTCCTGCAGGAGGATGGCCATAGTTGGGACGCTGTTGAGTTGGACGCTGGAGAGCCTTTGCCAGATATTGACAAGTATGATGGGCTGTGGGTCATGGGCGGCCCGATGGACGTTTGGCAGGAAGATGAGTTTCCATGGCTTATTGCTGAAAAAGTGTTTATTCGCAACGCAGTAGAGGGTGCTGGATTACCGTTTCTTGGGCTGTGCCTTGGCCATCAGTTATTGGCTGAAGCTTTGGGCGGCAGCGTTGGCCGATCGGAAAAGCCAGAGGTTGGCGTGTTGCCTGTTCAACTGACCGAAGTCGGTGCATCAGGTGTTTTTTTAGACGGTCTTCCAGAGATATTTCCTGCGCTTCAATGGCATGGCGCAGAAGTCAAAACCATGCCAATTGGCGCTGAGTGTTTGGCAACGTCCCCGGATTGTCCGGTTCAGGTAATGCGATGGGGCACCCGCGCCCACTCATGCCAGTTTCACATTGAGATTGAGCCTGACACCGTCAACACTTGGTCGAAAATTCCGGAATATGCAGCGGCGCTGTCGACCGCTATTGGTGACGGGGCTGTTGCAAAACTGGATTCTGATTGCAGCGACAATATGCGGGAATTTAACATTATGGCCGAGCGCATTTATCTTAACTGGCTCCAAACCGCGGCCCAAGCTGGGCCCTAAGTTTCTGCCGCGCGAGTCAAAGATAATCGCGCGGTTTCCAAGTGGTCTTTCATCAAATTCGCGGCCGGTTCTGGTTCCCGGCCTCGGAGCGCGTTCAAAATATTTCTATGTTGCTGGTTATACTTTTCGATAATTTGTTCGTTAAGTGTGAGGTTGCGCATTTTTGTCCATTCTTTTTGACCGCGAACCGAGTTGATCTGGTTGATAATCCACGCCAGCAATGTGTTGCCAGTACTTTCGGCCAAAATTTTGTGGAACTCAGTGTCGGTTTCTGAAAACAGGCGGGTGCCAATATTCGGTGCTTCCATCTGTTCGCAACATTTTTCCAGCCGGTCAAAATCTGTGCGGCGGCCGTGCAAAACCGCAAGCCGACAAATATGTGGTTCCAGCGCGAATCGCGCGTCGATCAACTCAAGCGGATTTGCGCTTTCGACCGGCGCAGCAACAACGTCGGCAGGGTCATGTGTAACAAATGTACCGCTACCAGCACGGATCTCAACATACTTTTCGTCCATCAATTTTATTAAGGCTTCACGAACAGTCCCGCGCGCCACGCCAAAAGATTCTGATAACCGCCTTTCAGATGGCAAACGGTCATGTTTCAGAAGAATCCCTTTGTTAATGTCCCTTCGCAATTGTGCTGCGATATTCGCTGCGCCAACTCGGTTTTTAGGATTGTTCATTTTTTTACCACTTTTTATACCAATATTATACCAAAATCCAAAAAAGTCCAGAAATTTGTTCGAAATTGGATTAATTAAGGTTGATTTTTGGTATAGGTGTGTGGTGAGCTGACTTAGCGAAATTAATTGGGTCGCAAGAAAATGGCCGCGACCTTCGTTATAAGGAATCGAATATGGCATTTCTGGAACACACCGATTACGTCATCATTGGCGCCGGTATTCACGGTATTTCCACTGCTTGGAAGCTGGCAGAGCGCCTAATTGAAAAAGGCGAAGAAGTTGCGGGTCGCATCGTAATTCTCGACAAATCTGGGATTGCATCTGGTGCATCGGGAATTGCTTGTGGCGTCGTCAGAAACAATTATTTTCAGCCTGCGATGCGTCGATTGATGGCCCATTCAGTTGGAGTTTGGGAAAGCGACCCGGAAGGGCTGTCCTATCATCCGGTTGGCTACATGCAAGTTTCAAGCGAATCTATGCACGACGATGTTGGGTCAATTTATGCTCAGCAGCAAGAAATTGGTTATGAAAGTGTCTTTATTGAGGGAGAAAAAGCCGCAACCAATTATATGCGCGGTATTTTCAGCGATTGGCAGGCAAAAGGCATAACATCGGTCCTGCATGAAAAGCGCGGCGGTTTTTCGAACCAGACCAAAACTATGTATGCGATGGCCGACAAGATTGAAAAATTGGGCGTTCGGATTATCACTGGCGTCACTGTCAAAGGATTTAACACAGAAAGTGGTTCTTCTAGCATAAAGTCGATTGAAACAGACAGAGGTGCGATTTCCTGCGATAAAGTTGTCATAGCACCCGGCCCATGGGCCCGGGATTTCTGGGCAATGCTCGACCTTCCGAGCCAGATTTCCATAAAACAACCAGATGGTAAAATGGTCGATGATGTTGACATGTGGCGGTTCTGGCAGCTTGAAGAAGGGGTATTGCAAATTGACCCTGACCTAGGGCGCGCCGACGATGGTTCCTTGCCGCCGGTCATTCACGTGGATACCGATGCACCGCTGATGTCGACGGTTGATGGTTCTTTGGTCACCGATGAAATGTGGGGGATATATTACAAACCCGACTGGCATTTTGGTGGTATCCAGGGCGGTGCAAGCCCCTATAAAGTTGAAACGCCGTGGGACAAAGTTCAAATTGATCCCTATGGTCCTTCAAGCCCTGAGTTTGTGGCGTCCGATCATTTTGCCCATATGTGGGTATCTGCATTGGCCCATTGTCAAAAACGTTATGAAGGGCAGATGGGCAAGTATCACCGCGAAGCATCTGGCGGCATCGGTTGCTTCACCGCCGACAGCTTTCCGGTTTTTGATCATTTTCATGGCAACGCAACAGTTATTGCCGACAGCAACCACGGCTGGAAAATGTTGGGCGTCGGGCATTTAATTGCCGACGAAGTGTTAGGCGAAACACAAGAATTACTTGAACCATTTCGGTTTGATCGTTTCGCCAAAGGCGAGCTGCATCCGGTATCGAATTCGCCATATCCATGGAGTTAACAGAATAACAACAAGGGCGAAACGGCCGCAACAGAACCTTATCAGGGAGAAGAAAATTGGCTACAGATCTTGAACGCTTCGTCGAAGCCTCAGGCCGCGACGAAAAAATCAAACAAGTCCGTGAAATGATTGACCGGATGGGGATCGAATATCTCTACCTGCAATTTGTCTCGATAACGGGCAAAATCATGGGCAAAGGCATTCCATCTGACCATTGGGAAACCGTTTCGAAAAAAGGTTTCCAACTGGTTTATGGCGCAACCATGAACTTGTTTACTGATCGGGCTGGCAACTATCTGGGCTATGGGCCTGAATCCGCTGAACTGGTAGGCATTCCAGAACCTGAAACATTTATGCAGCTTCCATGGGCACCGGAAATTGGCCGGATGTATTCAACTTTGTTTCGCAACCGCGAAGAAAAAATTAATCCCGGCGGTTACTTGACCGCAGATGGGCGCGGCAACCTGCGACGCATGCACGAGGATTTTAAGAAAAAACACGGCCGTAGTCTGCGCATCGGCACAGAGCCTGAAATGATGTGGCTCAAATACGACGAAAACGGCAAGCCAAACGATGGCGTTTCCAAGCCGTATTGTTATCACATTGATCAATTTGAGAGCCTGCGACCGGTTTCGATGCAAGCTATCCGGTATTCGCGCAAAATGGGCCTCGATATGATACAAGGAGATCACGAAGATGCGCCGGGCCAATTGGAATTGAACTGGATGTATGACGATGTTTTGCGCAATGCAGATCGTCTGACGACATATCGGCAAATATGTGCGCAAGTAGCGCGTGAAAACGGCATTTTTGCGTGCTTCATGACCAAACCGTTTGAAGGTGTCTCAGCGTCGGGTTGTCACCATAATATGTCCCTGTGGCGTGGCGGTGAAGACGAACTGGTTCGTTGCGGCAATGATGTCGACAACCTTCCGGGCATGGCTGAGAACTATATGTACGTTAAAGGCGGCCAAAACACCTTTATGCCAGATGACGATGACCCGCAAATGCCGGGCAAAGAAGGGCTCGACGCTATTGGCGGCGTTGTGCACCACTTACAGGCATTAACTGCGATTGGTTCGTCCACAGTTAATTCATATCGTCGATTGTGGGACGCTGGTTTTTGGGCACCGGTTTTTGCGGATTGGGGTTTTCAGAACCGCACAACTGCCTTGCGGGTGTCCGCGCCCGGGCGTTTTGAGTATCGTTCGGTCGATTCCATGGTAAATCCATATCTGATGGGGTCCACATTGCTGGCCGCAATGGATGACGGCATTGATAATGAGCTGGATCCGGGTGAACCCGAAGAGCGCAACATCTATGAAGCGATCAAAGCTGGCAAACAGGTCACGAAATTACCTATGTCGCTTGGCGAGGGGCTGGACCATTTGGCAGGTAGTGAAGTTGTACAACGTGGCCTGCCGGGTGAGATGTATCGCTTATATCATGAATATAAGTCAGATGAATATGCTCGTTTTATGGCTACTGTCACCGAATGGGACAAAGATACTTATATGGAATGCCTCCCCTGAGGACGTTCCGAACTATGGCGGCGGATCTGGTCGTCGCCAATTTTTTCCAACAGGAAGGAGCGCACTAAATGTGTGGAATTGCTGGACTAATTTATAAGGGCAAACGCGCTAATGTCGGCGGTGAAATGACCGCTATGCTTCAGGCACTTAAGCATCGTGGCCCCGACAGCACAGGGTACGCGATTTATGGCGAAGGCAAGGAGGGCGATTTTATCATGCGCTTTGTGCTTGCTGAACAAGAGGACATGAGCAAAGGCTTTGACATGCATGAGGTTGTTGCGGCACGCCTTATCGAAGTCGAAAATCGCCTGAAACAGCATGGTGCTGTCGTTAAAACGCGCGATGCCGCAACAGATTATGCACATCGTTTTGTAATTAGCCATGACGGCGATACAGAACAAATGGCGCGTCACATCGAAGATATTGAGGGCGTTGAGATCATGTCGATGGGCAATGGCCTTGAATTGATCAAAGACCTCGGCGATGCAACCGTTGTATCCGAGCAGTACGGCTTGACCAACTTTCGAGGCAGCCACGGCATCGGCCATACGCGAATGGCAACGGAATCAGATGTGGATATTCGTTCTGCGCATCCTTATTGGGCCTTTCCGTACAACGACGTTGCCGTCGTTCATAATGGCCAGATCACCAATTACTGGATCATGCGCCGCCAAATGGAGCGTAAAGGGCACCGATTTATGTCTAGTTGCGACAGCGAGTTGCTGGCGGTCTATACGGCAGACAATCTGGCCAATGGTGTCTCGCTTGAAGAAAGCCTGACCCGCTCTATTGACGAAATCGACGGCGTTTTTACTTATCTGGTTGCCACGAAAGACCAGCTTGGCATGGCGAAAGACACAATGGCGGCCAAACCATTGGTTCTTTACGAATCTGATGAACTAATCGTTATGGCCTCGGAAGAAGTTGCGATCCGCGCAATTCTGCCGCACGAAATTGACACAACTGACCCATATGACGAGGAGGTTCGAGTATGGCAAGCGTAAGCGATGTCGATCTGAAAAAAATGGATCAAGAAGAGCGTGTCACTGCGCTTGGGATGCGGACTGACCAGTTAACTGGTCGGGCCATGCGTATTGAATTCAACGCAGACGAAGAAGAACGGTTTGAATATCCTTGGGCACCTGATGTTGACTACAATCAACGCACGGAGTTGGACGTCGATGACATGACGTCAACCGAAGTAAATTCAAAGATACGCGCGCTTATGAATGAAGGATACGGCACGATCGTGATCAAAAACCCGCGCGGAAAGCATTCGCTCGGTGTTGGCATCTTAACTCGGTTACGGCTGATCTTTGAAGGCTCGCTGGGTTATTTTGGCGTTGGCTTGATTGATGGACCAAACGTTACGATCAACGGTCGCGTCGGTTGGTCCTGCGGTGAAAACATGATGTCAGGAACAATTGTTGTTGAAAAGAACGCTGGGTCAACTTTTGGCGCAGCCCTTCGCGGCGGCGACTTGGTGTCCAAAGGCTCCGTTGGATCACGTACAGGTATCGACCAAAAGGGTGGCACCATTATTGTTGGTGGTGACACTGGCGCACTTACCGGATTTATGATGCAGCGCGGCCGCATGGTGATCTGCGGGAATGCAGGTAAAAATCTGGGCGATTCAATGTATGATGGCACAATCTATGTTGGTGGCGAAATTAAGTCATTTGGTGTTGACGCTGTGCTTGGCGAATTGACCGATTTAGACAAAGCTTGGCTAACGCGAAAATTGACCCAATACGGGTTGATGTCGGAAAACGGCGTGGACCATTTTACCAAAGTTGTCGCTGGGCGTCAGCTTTGGAATTACGACAATCTTGAACCTTCTGAAAAGAAAATCATTCTGTAGAGCAGAGCGGAAAGGAATATTAAAATGGCTGATGGTAACATCAATACGAAAAAGCCGCTCGATCGTGACACGACCCGGATGGGGGACAGCTTTGTCTTTCCGCCCCGCGTCATCGACGACATTCACATCAAATCTGAACTTGGTCGCTATCGCATGCGCGGTATGTCTTTGTTCAAGAAAATTCCGCATTGGGATGACCTGACATTTATGCCTGGCACTTTGACACGTTTTGTGATCGAAGGTTACCGCGAAAAATGTTTGACCAAGACCGTGATTGGCCCGCGTGCCAAACGCCCGTTAGAACTGGACATCCCCATATATATCACGGGTATGAGCTTTGGCGCTTTGTCATATGAAGCAAAAACCGCACTGGCACGCGGCGCGACCATGGCTGGCACCGCGACTTGTTCAGGCGAAGGTGGCATGATCCCGGACGAGCGCCGTTATAGTTCCAAATGGTTTTATCAATGCATCCAATCACGGTACGGGTTTAATCCAAACCATTTGGTTTTGGCTGACGGCATAGAATTCTTTATTGGTCAGGGCTGTAAAGTTGGCCTTGGCGGCCACTTGATGGGTCAAAAAGTGACTGACCAAGTCGCGGAGATGCGGTCCTTGCCTGCTGGTATTGACCAACGTTCACCAGCGCGTCACCCTGATTGGCTGGGTCCGGATGACCTAGCGTTGAAAATTCAGGAAATTCGCGAAGCAACCGATTGGCAAGTGCCAATTCAGCTTAAACTTGGCGCAGCGCGGGTTTATGACGATGTGCGTATGGCGGTTAAGTGTGATCCGGATTCAATTTATATCGACGGCATGGAAGGCTCAACCGGCGCAGGTCCGCATCTTGCGACTGAAGATACGGGTATTCCGGGTATTGCTGCAATTCGTCAAGCACGTAAAGCGATTGACGATCTTGGCAAACGCGGCGAAATCAGCCTTGTTTATGCGGGTGGCATTCGCAATGGCGCTGATGTTGCCAAGGCGATGGCGCTTGGCGCCGATGCGATCGCGATTGGCCATTCGGCTATGATGGCTTTGAACTGTAACAAAGACATCCCCGAAGCCAATTATGAAGAAGAAGTCGGCGCGAGCCCGGGCCATTGCTATAACTGTCACACGGGTCGTTGCCCGGTTGGCATTGCCACGCAAGACCCTGTGCTTCGCGCACGTCTTGACCCAGATGAAGCGGCGGAACGTGTGTATAACTTCTTGCACACGCTAACAATTGAAGCTCAGTTGTTTGCACGTGCGTGCGGGAAGACAAATATTCATAACCTTGAGCCCGAAGATTTGGCGGCATTGACAATGGAAGCGTCAGCCATGGCTGCGGTTCCGTTGGCTGGTACCAATTATACAGTTGGCGTCGCCGACTATCATAATCTGTAAAGGAGAAGCAAAATGGCTGGCACACAATACAGAGGCTCTGATATTTCGGACGTTGATCAATTCGTCAATGACTCAGCAGGTTTGGATTCAGACCGTGAAAAGGAAATTGGTCAGCACATTGGGTATCGTTACGACGTTAACCTTGTGCCGGATTATGAAAGGATCTCGCCTTTCCTTTCCAAATATATGGAAGTGATGGGTTGGGACGATCTAAACTGGTTGGAAGATATCCATATGGGTTACGAAGAAGGCGAACCAGCGGTTTTTGATCGTAACAATAATGGGTGGGTTTCAATCCCTGATACAATTGATTTACCCGACAATCAGCAGGATCGCGACATGATTGCGCGCGAATTGTTGATCAAATTTCAAATGTCGGATCGTCATCCTTTGGTTATGTTACGAAAAGCCTATATGAAGTTTTAATATATGACGCGCCCGTTAAAAATTGCTTGCCTACAAACGCGGCCAATGCCGGATTTTGATAGCGCAATTGCCGATGCAATGCCGCTTGCGAAAGCAGCGGCTAAAGCGGGCGCACATATATTGTTTTTGCCGGAGTATTGCGGCGGCTTGCGGGAGGATGGGCCAGTGCTTGTTCCACCCTCAGCGCCGGAGGCAGAGCACCCTGTGCTGGCGAAACTGAGCAGCTTTGCCTCTGATAACGGTGTCTGGATATCGGTCGGTTCAATCGCGGTGTCTGGACCGAATGACAAGATCCTGAACCGTGGCTATATGCTGGACGATCAGGGTAACATCCGCGGACATTATGACAAAATAAATCTTTTTGATGTGCAGATTACGGAAAATGAAGGCTATCGCGAAAGCGCACGGGTTATCCCCGGGCGTGAGGCGACTGTTTTCGACACGCCGTTTGGGCAAATCGGCCATTCGATTTGTTACGACTTGCGGTTTCCGCAACTCTACCGCGCGCTTGCACAGGCTGGCGCTGAAATTCTGTGCATTCCGGCGGCGTTCAACAACATCACAGGTCAGGCCCATTGGCACGTTCTGAACCGGGCTCGCGCCATCGAGAATGGCGCATATGTTGTTTCGGCTTGTGCCATCGGACCGATCGAGGGTGGCACCGAAGCCTATGGCCACAGCTTGATCGTTGACCCGTGGGGCGAGGTTCTGGCCGATGGTGGCGAAGAACCCGGGATCGTATTGGCGACCCTTGATCTCGATAAAGTTGCAGAGGCGCGGGCGCGCATCCCAAGTCTGCGCCACGATCGCACATTTTCGATCAAACAAGAACACCAAAGGAATATTGCATGAGTTCGATCGCCGCTACTTTGGGCCAAAGTTATGTTGACAACCCGCTAAAGAAATCGTTCCTGAAATGGCAGTGCCTAACACGGCAAATGATGATGCGCGACAATCAGGGGCGGCCGGATGACGCAATAACACCTGCACTAGTTTTGGCCGGCGAAACCGAGCCTATGGGCAATATCATTACCATCTTGAACAAATTACCCAGCCATTCGCTGGTGCCGGAAATGAAGCACATGTTGCGCAAAACCAACGATCCTGCGCAAATTCGTGAGTCCGCATTAACTTTTCTGTCCGAGACCTATTATCAGAAGGCGATGGACTTTTCCGATTTGTTGACATCAACTTTTCTGCCAAAATCTGAAGGCGCTGAAAAAATTCGTGCTGCTGATCGGTGTACATTAATTTTTAATGCCTATTCGCAGATTTGGCATCTGGACTGTAAAGTCTGGTTTCTGACTGAGCGTAATCCATTATTTGAGGCGACATTAACCCATAACCGATTGTTTAACACAAACTTGCCAGATGAAACAGTGGTCCTTGGGTTTGAGCCTGACTGGGGCCGATCCAAAGTCGAATAAAGTCGATTTACAAGAAAACCTGCCGAAAAACCTATTGAATTGGGGGAACATCATGACCAAAAGAATTTGCATTGTCGGTGCCGGACCATCTGGGTTGGCCCAATTGCGGGCCTTTCAATCTGCTGCAGACAAAGGCGCAGCTATTCCTGAGATTATCTGCTACGAAAAACAATCCGATTGGGGTGGACTTTGGAATTATACTTGGCGCACTGGCGTAGATGAAGCTGGTAATCCACTGCACGCGTCGATGTATCGATACTTATGGTCGAATGGTCCCAAAGAGGGTCTGGAGTTTGCGGACTATACGTTCGAAGAACATTTCGGAAAAGCAATCGCGAGTTACCCGCCGCGCGAGGTGCTTTGGGACTATATTAAGGGTCGCGTCGAAAAAGCAGGTGTGCGTGACAAAATTCGGTTCAACACCAATGTTCGCGATGTGCGTTATGAAAACCAAAAATTTACCGTAACATCCCGCAACAGTGAATCTGACACAGAAACAAATGAAGATTTCGATAATGTGATCGTCGCGTCTGGCCATTTTTCCGCGCCCAATGTGCCGTATTATCCCGGTTTCGAAAGCTTCAATGGCCGCATTTTGCACGCCCATGATTTCCGCGATGCGCGCGAGTTTGAAGGTAAAGAAATTTTGATCTTGGGAACCAGTTATTCGGCTGAAGATATTGGATCGCAATGCTGGAAATACGGGTGCAAATCTGTAACAGTGTCGCACCGAACCGCGCCAATGGGTTGGGATTGGCCGGATAATTGGCAAGAAGTGCCGTGTTTGGACAAAGTCGAAGGGCGCACTGCGCATTTCATTGATGGCACTTCTAAGGAAGTTGACGCGATCATTCTTTGCACAGGATACAAACATTTCTTCCCGTATTTACCAGATGATCTGCGCCTGAAAACAACCAATCGGCTGGCAACGGCTGACCTTTACAAAGGAGTCGTTTATACAAAAAACCCGAAAATATTCTATCTTGGCATGCAAGACCAGTGGTTCACTTTCAATATGTTTGATGCGCAAGCATGGTGGGTTCGCGATGCCATTCTTGGCCGCATTGAACTGCCAGATCAGGAGTCGCTGGATGCAGACCCAATATCGCGTGAAGCCGCCGAAGATGCGTTGCTCGATGATTATGCCTGCATCGACTTTCAGGGGGCATATACAAAGGAATTGATGGACGAAACAGACTATCCTGATTTTGACATCGACGTAGCGGTTCAGGCATTTTACGCTTGGAAAAAACATAAGAAAAAGGGCATTATGACTTTTCGAGATCATAGCTATGTGTCACCTATGACTGGCACACAAGCACCGGCCCATCATACGCCCTGGGTCGATGCATTGGATGACAGCCTTCAGGCATACTTGAAAAAATGACCTAAAGCGATCATTTCGGTCCAAATTAATTCGGATGAAGTTGCCACATTCAGGTTGGCGGCGCATAGCTTTTGCGCGCTGCGCTTTCTTTCAGAAGCCATTCCTCAACGACGTTTCGTTCCGGAAAAGATTTCGATTTTTCTGACTTAAGTAGATAATATCCAAAATCTGTCCTTTCAAATTTCTTGCTTTGCG
Organism: Paracoccaceae bacterium; assembly: GCA_050256375.1. GTDB lineage: Bacteria > Pseudomonadota > Alphaproteobacteria > Rhodobacterales > Rhodobacteraceae > NORP23. The sequence goes on from JBBWVU010000034.1 coordinate 23,376, forward strand.
GCCTGACCAGCGCAGCGCTTGCCAACAAATGATCAACCAAATGGCCCCAGCCAAGCACGATACCAAGCCCATCAACAGCTGCCTGAACAGCCAAAGGATAAGTATTAAAAGTGACAGTTTGTCCAACAATGGGTGAATCCTGCCCTTGATGATTAAGCCATGTCGTCCAGTCCATCCATTCGGTGTGGCGGCTGGACACTTCGATAAGCGACATGCCTGGCAGTTCCTCCAGATTTCGCGCGCCTCCATTGTTTTTTAGAAAATTGGGCGAGCACACTGGGAAAATAGTCTCACCAAACAGCATTCTTGATCGGTAACCTGGCCAATTGCCGCTCCCTCTAAGAATCGAAAGATCTATGTTGTCGCCCAGACATTCGACATCATTGTCCGAGGCCACTAACATGATTTTTATTTGCTTATTGCGCGAGCGAAATTTTCTCAGCCGCGGCATTAGCCATAAAGATGCAGCAGAATTTGTTGCAGCTACTGTTACTTCGTTGCGATTTTTGAGGGACAGTATTTGAGTTGACGTATCGCGAATTGACTGAAGTTCTGGCGTGATTGCATCAATCAGTTGTCTGCCCTGATGGGTCAAACTGATAGATTGATGACCGCGCACAAATAATGGTATGCCATAATGCAATTCCAGTAATCTTATTTTTCGACTAATTGCACTTTCGCTTATGTTCAGCTCATGGGAAGCAGTGGCAAAACTCTGGTATTTTGCAGCGGATTCAAAAGCCAAAAGATAATCCAGCGGAGGTAAAACGTTTCGTTTGGTCGCCATTTATCCACATCCCACAATAAGTAACAATTTAGGCAGTATACAAATTTGTTCTGAATCTCGGTTATTGAGTTCTGCGCCGGAATCCAACCTTTTCTAACACGTTGAGATAAACACACTTTCTGACATTTGGCACCAATTATTATAGCCTTAGCCCCTTATTTTTATGTGTTGAGAATCCACGGTTGTTTGGCAAGATAAATCAGCTACGGAGTCGGACTATGCCACAGTCATAGAATACGCGCTTCGATGAGCTGTATAGCTAAAACCAACCGGGAGTTTTCTTGGGGAAACGATAAAGCTTTCAAGCCAGCCCCGCACAAAACGGAGAGAATAATGAAACAACTAACGAACAAGGTGGCTGCTGCTGCCGTAAGCGTCGCGATGGCGACCGCTGCCGTTCCTGCATTTGCGCAGGATTCGGCGCAACCAATTGTTATCCCAACCCATAACTGGTCAAGCCAAGTTGTGATGGCCTATGTGATCGGGGGGATTTTCGAAAGCATGGGTAACAATGTTGAATATGTGCCCGCAGATTCGCAAGCCGTATACGAAGCAATTCGCAACGGCGACGTCACAATTTCACACGAAGTTTGGCAATCAACTTTTGGTGCGTCCTTCTACAATGCGATGGCCAAAGGTGGCGTCATTGATGCTGGGACACATTCCGCCACAACATTGGAAGAAATGGGCGTTCCTTCGTATGTTATTAACAATAACCTTTGCCCGGGTCTGCCAAACTGGGAAGCCCTGCTCGATTGTGCAGACGTCTTCGCAACGGCCGATTCGGATGGCAAAGGCCGTTGGCTTGAGGGCCCGCAAAGCTGGCACGGCGATTTGATGCCATTGCGTGTTGAAGCTTTGGGTCTTGGTGATCTGTACACCGTTAAATTTGCCGGTAGTGCAGATGCTATTTGGGCAGAACTCGATTCTGCAGAGCGTGAAGGTCGAGGTATTATTACCTTTAACTGGACACCAAACTTCACTGATGCGGCAGGCTTTGTATTCATCGAATTCCCTGAATACACCGACGGCTGCCGAGTGATAGATGGCGGCGACGGAAGTTGTGGTTCACCACTCGGTTGGCTGAAAAAAGCAGCGAACTATAAGTTCCCGGTCACCCATCCGTTGGCTTATACAGCGTTCACCAAAATATCGTTTTCGACAGGTCAAATTGGCCAAATGGCCGCGCTGGTGGACCTTGATGATTTAAGCCATCAAGATGCGGCTACCCGATGGCTTGCTGACAATGAAGACGTCTGGATGCCATTCACCCGATAAGGGCGGATATATTACCTTCCCTCCCCCAGATAATTCCTCGGGGCGGGGAAACTCCCAAAAATTCAAAAAACTCAACCTGGAACGCAAAATAGGGTTAAAGATAACTCAAACCCAGTAAATCATAATATATTGTGTCAGGAGAACTTCCACCATGTCCCAATCTGAAACCATGCAAAACCAGCCGGTCATCAAATGTGAAGGCGTTTATAAGATTTTCGGTGCCAATGCCAAAAAAATGCTTAAGGAATCCAATGGCAAAGTAGATGCCCAAGAATTTCAAGACGCGGGTTGCGTGGTTGGCGTAAATAATGCGTCATTCGAGGTTCATAAGGGCGAAATGCTGGTGGTCATGGGGTTGTCCGGATCCGGTAAGTCAACTTTATTGCGTTGCATATCGCGCCTAACAGACACGACGGCTGGAAACATCTTTATTGATGGCGATGATTTACTCGCGATGAATAACAAACAATTAATAAACCTGCGCAGAAACAAAATGGGAATGGTTTTTCAAAGCTTTGCGTTATTGCCGCATAAAACTGTTCTGGAAAATATTGCTTTCCCGCTGCAGGTCAAAGGCCAAAGCACTAAAGAAAGCATGGTTCGCGCTAAAGAAATGGTTGACCTAGTTAGTTTGACTGGCCGCGAAAATTATTTCCCGCGGCAATTATCTGGGGGCCAACAGCAACGCATTGGAATCGCCCGCTCACTAGCTGTTGAACCCGATATCTGGTTTTTGGACGAGCCCTTTTCGGCGCTAGACCCGTTGATCCGCAAAGAAATGCAAGACGAGTTTCTGCGACTCCAAGGCGTTCTAAACAAAACAATTTTGTTTGTTACACATGACTTCGCAGAGGCGCTTCGGCTGGCGGATCGCATCGCAATTATGAAAGACGGGATTATTGAACAGCTCGATACACCGGCTAATATTGTCTTAAATCCAGCGACGGAATATGTTCGGAAATTCACCAAAGAAGTGCCCCGCGAAAAAGTTTTGAAAATCCGATCTGTTATGGATCCAATTAACGGCGAAACCGACTTCAGCGATCTAAAAATCTCAGAAAATGCGGTAATCGAAACAGTTGCCGAAGCTGTGTTAGCAGAGCAAAAGCCGGTTCAGGTGCTTGACGACAACGGCAAGCTGCTCGGGTCGGTTCACTGTTCAAAAATGATCCATATCCTGTTTGGAAAGGATGACGTGGCACAGGGTCCGGCGTGATGAATATGGACTTTGTAAAAAAGCATCCAAAACTGGTCCAATTTATTGGCCTGCTTGTGGTTTTCTTTTTGCTTATAATATTGGTGTCACCCAACGCGGACAATATCCTTTGGCGACTACCATCCTTGCTGGCGCCTTTGCCCGGCAAGATCAACAGTTCGGTCGAGTATTTGATGTTTGACTGGATGCCAATAAGCGTTTGGGATCCGATCATTGAAGATTATGAACAAAAAGCTTTGTTACGCGAAGTGACAAGGGGTTTCTCGCGTGGTGTATTGTTCTCCATTGAGCTGATCCGCGAAATACTTATCGGTGGCGTTAAAACCATCGTTGCCTTTACCAGCTGGGATTTCATTAGCGCCAATCGTTGGGCAGTTTGGCCTGGTCTGCCTTGGACAGTTGTCTTATGCGGCAGCGTAATATTGGGTTTTGCACTCAAAGGTCGCGGGCTGGCATTGTTGGTTGGTTTGTCGTTGGCATATATTTCGCTGTTTGGCCAATGGGAACCAGCGATGGAGACTTTGTCTTTCGTATTGGTTGCTTCGCCAATTTCGGTTATTCTTGGGCTGCTGCTGGGCATTGCCGCGTTTAAAAATCGTGCAACTGAAGTCATCATAATGCCTTTGCTGAATGTCGCGCAAACCATGCCGCACTTTTCTTATCTTGTGCCCGTCACGGTGTTTTTTGGTGTTGGAGACCATGCTGGTGCGATTGCCACCATCATATTTGCGACGCCACCGATGATCCGGTTGACATTGCTTGGCTTGAAAAAAGTGCCGCTTGAGGTCATCGAAGCGGGCAAAATGAATGGAAGCAATAATCGCCAACTATTGTTTAAGGTCTTGGTGCCAACAGCACGACGCGACATACTTATTGGCGTTAATCAGGTGATTATGCAATGTCTCGCAATGGCTGTCATTGCGTCATTTATTGGTGCCAAAGGCTTGGGCTTTAACCTGCTACTGGCCTTGAATCAGCTCAGAATTGGGCAAGCATTGGAGCTGGGCATTTGTATCGTATTGATCGCGGTATCGCTGGACAAACTTTCGCTGGCATGGGCCAACAAACAAAAAGACTATTTTGCTGATCTCAGCTTTGTTGAGCGCCACAAACATGGCCTTATATTCTTGGTTGTCTTTGCAATTTGTGTTGCGCTGGTTTTTATTGGCAAGCTGATTTTTGGCGAAGGCATCAACTATTTCTATCTGGTGCCACATAACAAAGGCATGACAACGGAATTATTCTGGCAAAGCGGCGTCGATTGGATGGTCGACAATTGGTATTCCGGGTTGCAGGGTTTTAACGTTGGCTTGATTGTTAACGTGCTTCAACCAATGAAAAATGCTTATTTGGCGATGCCGGTAAGCGCCACATTACTTCTGTTTATGGGTGTCGGATTTATCGTCGGCGGCATTCGGTCTGCTTTTATTGTCGGTGGTTTTATTCTGTTTATTGCATTGACCGAATGGTGGGACCGCGCGCTCATTACAATGTATATGACTACGTTTGGTGTGTTGGTTTCCGCCACCATTGGTATAACAATTGGGTCACTTTGCGCGCAAAATTCAACGGCGTCAAAGTCGATGTTGTTGGTTTGTGATACATTGCAGACCTTTCCGTCGTTTATCTATCTGATACCGGTTATCATGCTGTTTGGCGTTACCGACACTTCGGTTTTGATCGCAGTAGTAATTTATGCGACCATTCCAGCGACGCGTTACACAATTGAAGGCATCCGGAATGTTCCCCCCAATTTGCACGATGCCGCGTTGATGTCTGGGGTTAGCCCTCTGCAACGCTGGGTGAAAATTGATCTACCACTGGCGTTTCCGCATATCATGCTGGGCATCAATCAAACGGTCGTATTTGCGCTGTTCATGGTCATTATTGGCGCGATGATCGGAACGGAAGACTTGGGTCAGTACATTTTGAAATCTTTGTCTGACAGGCAAGGCATCGGCAACGGACTGATGCTGGGCTTGTGTGTCGCCTTCATTGGTCTTGCAGTTGATCACATCATTAACAAATGGGCTGCTGAGCGCAAAACATTGCTGGGAATGACCTGATGAATGTAAGGCCGGTTTTTGAAACGCCGTTTGAACGCAAAGGCATAATATCGCCTGGATTGCCAGTATTGCCCCATGGCGTAGAACGGTATGTTGTGCGCGGCGGCGGGTCTCAAGCAGTCAAAATCGAAAAAGGAGACGAGATTTCGATCGTGGATCGCGAGGGGCTGCAACCCGTTGAAATGATTTTCTTTGCGCCGGATGGAACGTCCGACGCAACAATGATCGGCGCAAAAGGCGGGCATAATCCGGTTGGTATACAGTCGGCATTATCGTCAGGTGAACAATCAGCCCAACGTATTATGAATGCGCTAAAAGTTTCTGGGTTTGACATCGGTCGTGCTGACGGGATTAAGCTTTTTGCTGAAAGTTCAAAAGCCGGAGAAACAGCAGGGTTTTTTGCCTCCACCGATGGCTTGCTCATTGTGTGCGCTGTTGGCAACCCAATGCTGGTTTGGGAGCAAAACCCGGCGACCGAAATTGTGATATTTTTGCGGCGCGCTAATCCCGCGCAAGGCAAAGGCGGCCGCGCACCCGCTGATCCACTTGCTGATCCGCTACAAGATCATAACATTCAGCCCGGCAACGCCAAATCCTATGAAGTGCGTAAAGGCGAATTTATTCAGATAATGGATGTTCAGGGGCGTGAATGCACCGATTTTCAGTGTTTTTCGATGGCTGAACTCGACAGCGGCATCGAACGCGACATCGATATGACGACAACAAGATCGTTGACCGGCTGTATTTACCCCGCCCCCGGCACTATGTCGAAATTTTGGAGCGTTGACCAGGAACCATTATTTGAAATTGTGCAAGACACTTGCGGGCGGCATGACGCATTTGGTCTGTCTTGTTATCCACGATATTATGACGATGCGGGATATCCCGGGCATGTAAACTGTTCAGACAATATCAATGCCGAACTTGAGCAATGGAATATTCGACCGCGCGTTGGTTGGCCTTCAATCAATTTCTTTTTTAATACAATGATCGACGATCACCATGTGATAAGCATTGACGACCCGTGGTCGCGGCCGGGTGATTTTGTATTGTTGCGCGCATTGACGGACATCGTAGCGGTCTCAACCGCCTGTCCTTGCGATATTGACCCGACAAATGCATGGAATCCAACCGATATTCAGGTGCGGGTTTACAAAGATACAGAAGATTTCAAACCTTCATCAGGTTTCAGAAAATCACCGGAGGCAGATTTGGAACAAACAAAAAAAACCGGATTCCATAAGTGCTTTGCTAGGCACTCTCGTGAGTTTGTTGAATATAATGGCTATTGGCTTGCCAATCAGATGAGCAATCACGGTGCCATCGCAGAATATTGGGCAGCCCGTGAAAAGGCTGTGGTGATGGATTTAAGCCCGCTTCGGAAATACGAAGTGACGGGCCCTGATGCAGAAACGCTTATGCAGCATTGCGTCACACGCAATATGAAAAAGCTGAGCGTCGGCGGCATCGTATATACTGCAATGTGTTATGACCATGGCGGCATGATCGACGATGGAACGGTTTTCCGCTTGGGCGATAATAATTTCCGATGGATCGGCGGAAATGATTCGTCAGGAAAGTGGCTGCGCGACATAGCCGCTGAATTGGAGCTCAATGCTTGGGTAAAGTCGTCAACCGATCAGCTGCACAACATCGCTGTGCAGGGACCGCTGAGCCGCGACATCCTTGCTGAGGTTTTTTGGACGCCGCCCACCCATGCCGCTGTTGAAGACTTGGCCTGGTTTCGATTTACGACGGCGCGTATTGGTGATATTCAAGGAACGCCTATTGTGCTGAGTAGAACAGGTTATTCCGGTGAATTGGGATATGAAGTTTTTTGTCATCCAAAAGACGCTGAAGAAGTTTTCGACGCAATTTGGAAAGCTGGTGAACCCAAAGGAATGATCCCGCTCGGCCTTGCGGCACTTGATATGTTGCGTATCGAAGCAGGTTTGATTTTCGCTGGTTATGAATTTTCCGATGAAACAGACCCGTTCGAAGCTGGCATAGGCTTTACGGTCCCGTTAAAAACCCAAGAGGATAATTTCACCGGTCGCGCTGCAATAGAAAAACGCAAAGAACATCCACATCGCAAATTGGTTGGGCTTGATATCGAAGGCGGGCTTGTCCCCGCGCACGGCGATTGTGTTCGGATCGGCAAGGCGCAAATCGGTGTTGTCACATCTGCAATGAAGTCGCCGTATCTAGGGAAAGTTATTGCTTTGGCACGACTTGACGTGACGCACTCTGCGACTGGCACGACTGTTGAAATTGGCCAGTTGGATGGTGAACAGAAACGGCTAAAGGCAACTGTCACCACGTTTCCACACTTTGATCCGAACAAGGAACGTGTCAGAGGAAATTACTGACACCCGAACTTGAAAAGTCGGGGGCTGAATTCTGAAAACAAATTGAGCAATTCACTCAATACTATATTCAATATATGCAAATTAAAGGCCGCCCGATAAAGGCGGCCTTTGTTGTTAGCATTTAGGCTTTGTCAACTTATTTAAAATTAGCGTAAAGCGCGTGCTCTTTTCTGTTGCCAAGCCACAAAGCAAAGACGCAAGCTGCTGCCGCGACTAAAGTATATATCAGCGGTGAAATGCCTCCGGCACCCATATATATGGCGCCTTCGACGCCGTCCCAGCTGGCTTGTTCAAATGGAAATCCCATGATTTTTCCTTTCTTTGGTTAAATTATTCAGCCGGTGGGGCTGATGCAGGAATGCCCTCGGGGTAAGCGGCGGAAGCCACTTTGACCGGATCAAGTCCATGCTCTTCAGCGCCTGCCGGCACCCGAAGCATTCCGACTGATTTAAGTATCCAAGCAATGATATAGCCCGGAACAAAACCAATCAGTGCGAAAACAATCGCCCCGATGACTTGTCCGTAAAGCGTGATCGTCGGTGCATCTCCAGTGGCGCCTTGAAGCGCAGGGAAGCCTGACGCAAACACGCCCAACATAATCACACCGAACACGCCAATTGTGCCGTGCACTGTTACCGCGCCAACAGCGTCGTCGATGCCCATGCGTTCTAACATACGTGACGCCGGCAGCAATAACATGCCAGCCGCAAAGGCTATTACAAAGGTTAAACCTGGCCAGTATATATCAAGACCAGATGCCGTCGAAATAATACCGGCAAGCATACCGGACATCATCCAGAATGGGTCGCGCGTTATTAGCCAGGCACCGATGGTTCCGCCACCCATTGCCATGAGTATGTTAAACGACATTCCTGACAGTGTGATTGGAGTTCCGTAGATGGTTGAGAATTTATCACCAAACCATGACCAAGCTTCACCCGGCACAATAAGACATGCCATCAAGAAACCCCAAAAGCCGACGATGATTAACATAAGACCAAGTGTAGTTAGCGGCATATTGTGTCCCGCAATATGGTTTGCAGATCCGTCCTTATTAAACTTGCCAATTCTTGGCCCAAGATGAATAAGCACACCCAAAGCAAAGAAACCTGCGACCGCATGAACAAGACCGGCTGCGCCAAAGTCATGCACACCGAATTTCTGGACCAGCCAGCCATCTGCGTGCCAGCCCCAAGCAGCCGCGAGAACCCAAGCAAAGGAACCAAGCACAATCGCAAGGATAACAAATCCGACCGTCTGTATCCGTTCAATAAGCGCGCCTGACATGATTGAAGCTGTTGTTGCAGCAAACATTGCAAATGCGCCCCAGAAAACACCGGAAGCGTTGTCAGAAATATTTGGCCCCATATATTGGGCTGATTCACCCCAACCCCAGGCGATGGCGTTAGCGTATTCAATGCCAGAAATACCGTTTGGTCCTGCAGTGCCAAGAATGCCTGTTGGCAAGCCCCAATAAATCCACCAACCGAATAAATAGAAAGTCGGAATAACGAATGCAAAAGCCAGGATATTTTTTACTCCGGATGAAAGCACGTTCTTTGTTCGTGATGCACCCATTTCATAAGCCAAAAATCCAGCGTGAATTAATATCATGAGCGGAATAGACAAATAGTAAAATGTCTCCGCAAAAATTGTGTTGGTGACACCAGAGCTTATTATTAGCTGCTCTACTTGCGCCATCAGTTCGGCAATTTGGTCTTCCATTTTCGGTTCCCCCGTTAGCCCGCGGTATATTCCGCAATATTTGCAAAATCAGACAGGATGACATTACACTAAACCAGATTAAAACCAAAACGTTTTTTATCTATACCAAAACTGAGCCAAATTAGTGTAACTGTGATTGCAAAGCAATTAGGCTTAGTTTGGTCTGGGAAATTCTGCTGTTCTGATAAGTATCTCAAAACTGAAATATTTGGAGCAATTGCGGACGCAGTAGGGACTGATCAAATAAATGCATTCCTATGAAAATTACATTCAATACATCCTGCCGTCGCCGAATTGTTTGCTTGGCAGCAAAAGACAATCTGAGCGCTAGCAGAGTTGGCTCGCTTAACCGACCAAATTTTCGAAATTCTGGAAAGCAAATTGAGTCTTGCGACACAATCGGCAAGTTCTTGATTGCGGTAGCCTTTGCCGTTTCCAGTCAGTTTGACCTTGGTTTCGCCGCACTAGTTCAGCAATCGCCGACCTTGAAATGGAGTTTTTTATGCAAAATCACCTATATGTTGCGCTGCCAACCAGACTGCACATTCTATGGATTGGCGGCTATCAAAGTACGTGATAACTATTGTAACATTCACGTTAGGGAAAACAACTAAATGGATTTTCTCTTGAATGCAAAGGATAGCAAATGGCTTCAATTCGATACAATAAATGAATGGGTGCGAGGCAACGCGTAAGCTGCATCGTAGCGTCTCGAAGGGCGGTCAATGGCCGGTGCTTGCCGAATGCTGCAAATTCGAAATATTTACCGTGATAAATTTGTCACGCCACCTAACGCGCTCGATTGCTTTCACAGCGTTTTGTACGGCGCCAAGTGTCTATATAACATATTGATAATCCCAATAAAATGGTTGCGGGAGTCGGATTTGAACCAGCGTCGTTCAGGTCATGAGCCTGAAGACCTCTTCGGAAGTTTTGCGATTTTGGACCGCTGGAATGCCCGGGACTGAATAGAGCGCAGAGCGCTGTGATTGAAAAATCTAAGGGAACATTTCCAAACACCGTTTTGCAAATTATTGGGTTAGAAGGCAATTGTGGCTTGTAACTTTGGCAACGCTACCATCAAAGCAGTTTGGAATTTGTCTCGTGAACGAGAGCAGGCGTTGTTTAATAGCGAGACCTCAGCCTGCCAAGCTGATGACGCGTGTTCGATTCCCGCCGCCCGCTCCAGAACTTCATTTCCTACACATTACCTGCAAAAATCACTACTGACGTTTGTTATGCCATTGAAAGTTAACTACTAATCACGTTTTGGCATCTAGCCTTCCAAGCTGATGACATGAAAGAACTGTTTGTTCTTCTTCAATATTTCCCACACCGACAAATTACCTACAAAAAAAGACAATTACCGTTGTCTATTTGCTGCATCGTTCTTGGCGTCGTTCTTGCTGTCGTCGTTTTTAGTCACTGTCAAACCGGACGCTACCACCTCAAAAGCCTCAAGTTTTTCGTCTCTGTAAGATGCGCGGTCGTAAGTGGCTGTTACACCCTGGTCAGCATGCCCCAATGCTCTTTCAATGATAAATCGCGAAACTTTGCCTTCGGCCATTTGTGTCGCCGCTGTTCTACGCAAGTCGTGGTATGTCCATCCAGATACACAAGCTCGCTCAGCTAGTCTATTCTTCTGGCGTAAACCAGGTTGAATTGGTTTGTCGCCGCGGGCGGTGAACACATACTTGCAGGTTTTCGGCATCTCGTAAATCAACTGTAAAAGAGCCGCCGACAATGGCACCTCATGAGCCTTGGCCTTCTCTGGTCGCGTCGCTTTGAATTTGTCGCGCGGGATTGTCCAAACTCCGTCACTGATTTCATCCCATCGCATCTGCGCAACGTTACTCAGTCGTTGGGCAGATAGCATTAGCGATCTAGTGAAAGGTCCAAATGGGCTGGGTTCTTCAAATGAAGCGTCCCATACTGCCCGCCATTCCAAATTTGAAAGCACCCGGTCTCGCGGCTGCGGTGACGAACCTGCTGAAATTCCAGCCCAGGGGTTGGTATCAATCAACCGCTCTCTTGCGGCCCAACTGAACATCGGGCGAAGATAGATAAGCACTTTTGCGGCGCGAGCTGCTCCCGTCTTGGAAGCTACGTAGTCGCGCAGGTCCAACCCGTGATGGTGCGTAATATCTGTCAATGGAACGTGCCCAATTCGGTCTCTCGCCCAATTGAGCCATACACTTTCAACATCACGCCATGCACGGCGTTTGGCTTTATGGACGGCTTTGTACCGCTCGAACAATGCCGCAGCAGTCTTTACTTCGGTAGAACTTCTTGGCCGGATGATATCATCCTTGATCAACGTCGCCTGATTGCGGGCGCTCTGAGAGACCATCTCCGGGAACGTCCCAAGGCGCACGCGTTCACGTTTTCCTCCTCGCGAAGCCTGCAGCCACCAAACCTTTCCACCTTTGGCACCGACTTCGACGTAAAGACCGCGCACAACACTGTCTCGAACTTCATACCGCTGCCCACGGACTTTCAACGCTCTGATCTTGGTGTCATTCAGGCGTTCAGTCATTTTGCGTGCGTTTTGCGTGCGTTATTTTCATTTCCTGGACTTTCCTGCTGTTTCATATGAATTCACAATACGTTGTTATTATACGATAAAGGATCATAAGGAAGGCACAGGAAACAAATCTCTGCGGAATCGCAATACGCATGTTCTGGTAATGCCCTATAGTGAGGTCGAAACCCGATTACCTCAAACCGCCCCAAAGAACCAGCCACAATCCCGTAGGGTGCGCGGTCCTCCTGCAATCGACCCGCCCACTCTCCTGCTATCCTCGAGATCAACCGGATAAGATAACGATAGATTGTCGGGTCACGTTTGCATGGCCACCGTTGCGAAAATTGACGAAAGGCCGATTTTCATACAATCTAGCCGTTATTTCGCATTTTGATATTATAAGGCGCTAAACCGGAGGAAATATTTTGACCGATAGAGACCCGTTCCACCGTCACCCGGAACTGCGTGGAATGATCAAGCCTGCGTCTGAGTCATTCTTCCGTGATTTTGATCTTAACGCCCTCGACGCTCGCGCAGCGGAACGTGGATCCCCTGCAGATTGGCGCACTCCGGACGAAGAACGCGAAGCAGGGCGGCGCGAATGGCTAAAGGATCGCTGGGAACAAGACCTTTGGATTTTTGGCTATGGCTCGATCATGTGGGATCCGTCGGTCGAGTTTGGCGAAGTCCGCCAAGCGCGTTGCCGTGGATATCAGCGAAGCTTTTGCCTCTGGATCGAAGGGGGCCGCGGCTCGGAGGAAGAGCCGGGATTGATGCTGGCAATCGATGAGGGCGGCAATTGCGAAGGTCTCGCCTTTCGCATTCAGGCCGAGAAACTCGATCACGAAACGTTTGTTCTATTCCGCCGCGAAATGCTCTTCTCCTCCTATCGCCCGACATGGCTCAGTCTGGACACAGCGGACGGGCCGATAGAGGCGCTCTGCTTCGTGGCTAACCACGATCACGATATGATCCATACCTGGCATCCCGTTGCACGATCAAGCCAAGATGATCTCGCGGGCTGAGGGGTTCCTTGGCACCAACTTTGAATATTTATCAAACACTCATGAGCATCTGGAAATCCTTGGTATTGAAGATACCTACGTCTCGGAACTTTACGCTTCGGTAGGCGCCCTGCTCGATACTTCTACGTAAAGGTTAACAAACTGCGCGCAAAAAACGTGCATACGCATTGTGCGCGGGCTGTGTACGCGTTGTGCACACACAATTCCGGCGATTTATCGCAAAGGTTAACGCCCTTGGATTACTTCCCCAGACACCATCGCATGACCGCTTTCTGGGCATGCAAACGGTTCTCGGCCTCGTCAAAAATCACCGATTGCGGGCCATCCAGAACCGCGCCCGTAGCTTCCTGATCGCGGTAGGCTGGCAAGCAGTGCATGAACAACGCATCGTCCTTGGCGCCGGCCATAAGATGCTCATTCACCTGATAAGGTTTCAACAGATTATGCTTGGCCGAAGCCTTGTCATCATGCATCGAAACCCAGGTATCCGCGACGATCAAGTCCGCCCCCTCAACCGCCTTATCGGCGTCCCGTTCAATGGTAATTGTCGAGCCTTTAGAACGAGCAAAATCGACAAATTCCTGTTCAGGATCAAGGCTTTCCGGCCCGGTGAACGTCAAATCAAACCCGAATTGCCCTGCAGCGTGCAAGAAGCTGGCGCAGACGTTATTACCGTCCCCTGTCCAGACAACCTTCTTGCCTTTGATCGGCCCGTGGTGCTCTTCAAACGTCAAAACATCCGCCATGATCTGGCAAGGGTGCGTGCGATCCGTAAGGCCGTTGATAACCGGAACAGAAGCGTGTTCGGCCAGCTCCAACAGCGTTGATTCATCGAACGTGCGGATCATAATCATATCAACATATCGGCTAAGAACCCGTGCAGTATCGGCAATGCTCTCGCCATGTCCAAGCTGCATATCAGCGCCGGAAAGGACCAACGTCTGCCCCCCGAGCTGACGCACTCCAACATCAAACGAAACCCTTGTTCTTGTTGAAGGTTTTTCGAATATCAGCGCCACCAAATGGTTCGCCAAAGGCTGATCCGCATCCGGGGTACCCTTGGGCAAACCCATGCGCGCATCCTTCATTTCACGCGCTTGGTCAATCATCCCGCGCAGGTCACCCGCGTCGGTTTTATGGATGTCCAGAAAATGGTTCATAGGTTCCCCTCCACGATCACAGCCGCCTGATCGAGACGTTTCAACGCCTCGTCGATTTCCCCAATGGTGATGTTCAGCGGTGGCAACAGACGGATCACATTGTCAGCCGCCGGAACGGTCAAAATATGCGCCGCGTAACCTGCATTGATCACTTCAATATTGGTCGCGCTGCACTTCAAGCCAATCATCAACCCCTCGCCACGCACACTGTCAAAAACGTCAGGGTGCGAAGCAACCAGCCCCTCCAACCCTTGCCGCAAATGACCAGCGGTACGGTTAACGTTCTCAAGAAACTCCGACGTCGCAATTTGATCCATCACCGCGCAACCAACTGCGCAAGCCATTGGGTTACCACCATAAGTCGTACCGTGCGAGCCAGCAACCATGCCAACCGCTGCACGCTCGGTTGCCAGACATGCACCCAGCGGGAAGCCCCCGCCGATTCCCTTGGCGACGGCCATAATATCGGGCGTGATGCCCGCCCATTCGTGCGCAAACAGCTTACCTGTGCGGCCGACGCCCGACTGGATCTCATCCATGACCAGCAGCAAACCATGCTCATCACAAAGCGCACGGATGTCGCGCAGATCAATTTCGGAGAACGCACGAATACCGCCCTCGCCCTGCACAGGCTCCAACATAATCGCCGCCGTTTCAGGGCCGATGGCCGCCTGAAGCGCATCCATATCGCCGAATGGAACATGGTCAAAACCCGGCATAAGCGGCCCAAAACCTTTGATCAGCTTCTCGCCACCAGCAGCCGAAATCATCGCCATTGTCCGCCCATGGAACGAGCCCTCGAACGTGATTACACGGAACCGTTCCGGTTGGCCGATATGGTCGAAATACTTGCGGACCATCTTGACCGAAGCCTCGGTCGCCTCGGTCCCCGAGTTAGTGAAAAACACGGTGTCAGCAAACGTATGTTTAACCAAACGCTCGGCCAAAGCCTCCTGATTTGGGATGTTGTACAGATTGGACGTGTGCCACAGTCGTCGTGCCTGATCCTCAAGCGCTGCAACGAGAATGGGGTTCGCATGGCCAAGAGAATTCACGGCAATGCCGGCCCCCATGTCCAGATAACGGGTTCCATCTTCGGTCTCCAGCCAAGGGCCCTGACCTTTCACGAATGAAAGCGGTGCCCGCGCATAAGTAGGTAGTACGGGGCTAATCACGTCTGTCTCCTTTATCAAAAAATGCCCTGCTGCGTTCGTGCAGACGGGCATTTGCAACTCTTGCCGGAAAGCTGACTTTAAGTCAATCAGAGGCGTTGATTGTCTGGACGTAGTCGTAAACTCTATCTAGGCTGACGTTTTGAAAATGAGCTTCATTCCAACAGGGACTACGCGCATGGATACGCAGAAACTCGCGTTCACGGTGATGTTGATGCTTGCCGCCAGTGCCTTGGTAGCCGGAACTAGCCTATTGGCGAAGTCCCTGGGAACAGACGCCCTTGGCCCCGCGCTAAGCCCGTTTCAAATCACCGCCGGCAGATATGTTTTCGCGTTAACCGCGTTAGTCATTACAACCGCGATTGTCCGCCCAAAATTCACCCGACCAGCTCTGCACTTGCACATTGGTCGGGCCTTCGCGGGGACGATTGGCGTCACCAGCATGTTTGCAGCCGCAACCCTGATCCCGCTGGCCGATGCAACCGCCATCAGCATGCTAAACCCCATTATCGCGATGGTTCTGGCCATCCCGTTACTAGGCGAGAGCGCCGGCCCACGTCGCTGGGGTGCTGCCGCATTGTCCGTCGTCGGGGCCGTACTATTGATTCGACCTGGTGCTGCCTCGTTCCAGCCAGCCGCCCTGATTGCACTGCTTGCCGCTCTCGTTCTGGCGTTCGAGATCATCATCGTCAAACTGCTCAGTCGCCGCGAAAGTACGCTACAAATCCTGCTTTTTTCGAACGGGTTTGGAACGATCCTTGCTGTCACGGCCGCATTGTTCGTGTGGATATGGCCAACACCAATGCAATGGCTGGGCCTCATCGCCATCGGCCTGCTTATGGTTTCGGCACAATCGCTATTCCTGCTCGCCATTCGTCGCGGTGACGCCAGTTTCGTCGCGCCGCTGTTCTACGCCACCCTCGTCTTCGCCGCGCTATACGATTTCGCAATCTTCGGCGTGATTCCGTCGGCCCTAAGCTTCGTAGGTGCTGGAATTATCATCCTCGGCGCATTACTAATGGCATGGAGCGAAAGGCGGCGTATGCAATGATAACCGTAAGTTCCCTGCAGCGATCAGGCCTTGGTCGAGTGGATTTTACGGTCGACGATGGCGAATGCCTCGCGATCACTGGCCCCTCAGGTGCTGGCAAATCCCTGCTGATGCGCGCGATTGTCGATCTGGATCCAAACACTGGCGAGGTTGCCACTGCACAATTAACGCGCTCGGAAACGCCAGCCCCCGAATGGCGCAAGCACGTAGCGCTGCTGCCTTCGGAAACGGGCTGGTGGTTGGATAACGTCAGTGAACATTTCTCAGAGCCAACTGAAACGGCCAAACTTATGCCCATCGTCGGTCTTTCGCCTGACGCCCTGAACTGGGAAGTGGCGCGGTTATCGAGCGGCGAGCGCCACCGCCTCGGCCTGTTACGATGCCTAGAAGGGATGCCGAAAGTGCTGTTGCTGGACGAGCCGACAGCCGCCCTCGATCCCGAGACCACACTCAAGGTTGAAGCCATGCTTCAGGTGTTACTGTCGAAAGGGATCACAATAATTCTCGTAACACACGACCCTGCGCAACCCGCGCGGCTCGGGTGCAAAACAATGCTGATCGAAAATGGACAGGTGGTGGCATGAGCAATTATGTTTCTCTCACCTATCTGGACCTCGTTTTCGCATCCAGTTTTCTGGTCCTCAACGGCGCGCTATCGCTGTGGTTAAAGCTTGGGCTAGAGCGCAAACTGACCATCGCCTCGGTCCGAATGATCGTACAACTACTCCTTGTTGGTCTTCTGCTAAAAAGCCTGTTCGCCGTGGTATCACCGCTGCTAACAGCGCTCGTTGCCGCTGCAATGATCATTCTTGCGGGCCGAGAAGTATGGGCGCGCCAAGACCGCAAACTTTCCGGCCTTTGGGGATTCAGCCTCGGCACTGGGGCGATGATGTTTTCAGGCGTCACCATCACCGTCATCGCCCTAACCACCCAAATTCAGCCAGACCCGTGGTGGACCCCCCGCTTCGCTCTGCCGCTGTTTGGCATGGTGCTGGGCAACTCCATGACAGGAATATCCTTGTCGCTGGACACGCTAAACACCGCCGCAAACCGCGAACGCAGCGCAATCGAGGCGCAACTTCTGCTAGGTCGCTCCAAGTGGGAGGCGATGCGCCCCTTCACCCGCCGCGCGCTTCGTACAGGTTTCATGCCGATCATTAATTCAATGGCCGCCACAGGCATCGTATCCCTGCCCGGCATGATGACTGGCCAAATCATGTCGGGCGTAGATCCGACCGAGGCAGTGAAATACCAGTTGTTAGTGATGTTTCTGATCGGCGGCTCGACCGGATTGGGGGTTCTGATGGCGGTCCTTGGCTCTGTCTACCGTTTGACGGACGAGCGTCACAGGTTACGGTTGGACAGATTAAGGCATTGATCTCTAAACCTTGAAAATCTGCCATTTCGTCTCCACCTGGGCAATCAACAGATCAGTTTAGTGAAGCTTGATCGTTCCGGTCGAGCAACATGGAGATATAACAATGTTTAAAATGAGCCAATTTCAAGCATTGGCCGCGAGCACTGTTCTTATGACAGCCGCGCCAATAATAGCGACGGCCGAAACCCGTGAATTTGACCTGTCAGGGTTCAACCGAATAGAAATTTCGGCAGGCATAAACGCGATCGTCGAAGTCGGGCACAGTTTTTCTGTTAGGGTCGAAACCGATGACACAAAAGTTCTGGATGATCTTTGCATAGAAGTACGTGGCCGTAAGCTAATTGCAGACCTCGATATAGGGTTTCCGGCAACTTTGGCCCCGAACTGTTCGCGACAGCTTCGTCAGGCGGGTCATTATTCATAGATGGCTTAACTTCTGAACGTGTCGACCTTGACGCCAGTTCAGGTGGAAGTCTGCGCGTATCGGGTGAATGCGTTGACCTGCGGGTCGATGCATCAAGTGGTGCTTCGGTCAATGCAGCCAAGCTCACGTGTGAATTCGTCAAGGCCGAATCATCAAGCGGCGCAAGTGCGGTTGTATTTGCCAGCGCCTCGATTGATGCAGACGCATCAAGTGGCGGCGACATTGATGTCAAAGGTAGCCCCACACGTGTTGAAGTTGATGAAAGCAGCGGTGGCGACGTCGATTTCAAATATTAATCGGCCAGATAGCCGTTAGGCCGAAAAAAATGGGGCGTAATTTTGCGCCTCTGCAGTATTCTTGTGCTCTTGAACTTCTGGCCCAAGAGGTTACAATAGAGCGCAAGCCTCCTTTACTTAGTTAAAGATTTAAGGGGTGCATGTTTTGCGCCCGTTTTGGGCGTTGTGAAATTGGTACGGAGGGGCAAGATGTCCTGGACAGATGATCGCGTTGCAACCCTAACTAAAATGTGGGGCGAAGGAAATTCGGCAAGTCAGATTGCCAAGGAACTCGGCGGAGTCACGCGCAATGCCGTGATCGGCAAGGTGCATCGCCTTGGCCTGTCCAACCGGGCGACTACAACCACAGCCAAATCCAAAGCTGCGCCTAAGGCGGTCAAAGATGCCGCTAAAACCAAGGCAAAACCAAAAGAACCGGCACGCGTCGCCAACCCGAAATCCACAACCGAGATCCCGACGGCCCGCGACATCCCGCGCAAACGCCCCATCATCACGGCTGGACAACCGCTGCCTCCGCAACCCTCGGCTTCCGAAGTAAGCGCCGAAGCACTGGCCAAAGTTGTCGAGATTGAGGGTCAAGCCAGAAAGCTAAACCTGATGCAATTGACCGAACGTACCTGCAAATGGCCAATCGGTGATCCGGCAACAGATGAATTCTGGTTCTGCGGCCACCCTGTTCAAGTCGGCAAACCCTATTGCGAAACCCACGTCGCCGTGGCGTTCCAGCCGATGAGCAGCCGTCGAGACCGCCGCTCCCGCTAGTCGGTCGCCTCCTTCCACTCCTCCAGTTTCTGTATTGCTTGTTGTACTACCCCGACGGGGGCAGCAGCACCATCGATAACCGCAACGGTTATTCCTGATGCGGTGAGATCGTCAACCACAGTTTTCGTGTAACCGGGATCTCTTGTTCCAATCACGCAGAACGCCGGATTCGAGCAACCCAACATCTGCGCTTTTAATCCGGTCCCGCCAAAACTCGGCGTTAACCAAACCAACCGAGTGTTCGGTGCCAGGGCTTGTACCGCCTAACCCATCGAAATAGTTCCCAGCAATTTTCCGATGATCGTAATTCGCGTGTAGTCGCCCAGTTCGCCCGCGAATTCCAGAATCGAACGCCCATCATCTCGCAACCGGTGCAGTCGATTTTCATCCGTGTCACCCAGAAATTCGTCATCGCGATTGTAGGTGAAATCAACACTCAGAACATCCACATCGCGGTCATGCAATGTTTGACCCATATAATAGAATAGCGGGTTTTCGGTGGTGTAATTCAAGCCCGGCAACAAAACAGCTAACTCTCGTCCGGAGCGCCGGATTAGACGCGCGCCAATCGGGACTGTTGAGGTTTTAATAGACAGATATTCCATCACTTACCCCTCGACAATTTCCTCGGCCTGCCGCAAGTCCACGCTCACCAGTTGCGAGACGCCTTGCTCTGCCATCGTCACCCCATACAATCGATCCATCCGCGCCATCGTCACCGCGTGGTGCGTTATGATCAAGAACCGCGTGTCGGTCTGCTTAGTCATTTCGTCCAGCAAATCGCAAAACCGCGTAACGTTGGCATCGTCGAGCGGCGCATCCACCTCGTCTAGCACACAGATAGGGCTGGGGTTCGCAAGGAATACTGCGAAAATCAGCGACAGTGCCGTCAACGTCTGCTCGCCGCCTGACAGCAGTGAAAGTGTGGACAGTTTCTTGCCTGGTGGTTGGCACATAAGCTCAAGCCCAGCCTCTAGTGGATCATCGCTCTCGACAAGAACCAGATTCGCGTCGCCCCCACAGAACAGGTGTTTGAACAGTTTCGAGAAGTTTTTGTTAACCTCCTCGAACGCATCCAGAAGCCGTTGGCGACCTTCTTGATTAAGGTTCGAAATGCCCTGCCGCAGCTTTTTCACCGCTTCATCAAGGTCGTTTTTCTCACCATTCAGGTTGTCGAATTCCTCCTGCACTTCGCGCGCGTCTTCCTCAGCCCGCAGGTTCACAGCGCCCAGTGCTTCGCGTTGGCGTTTCAGGCGATTTACGTCATTCTCGATCATTTCGGACGACGGCATTTTGTCGGGATCGGCTTCAAGCGTCTCAAGTAACGCGGCTGGCTCCAGCTCCATTTCTTCGCGAATACGGTCTGCTGCTGCCTCCACACGGAAACCTGCGGCTTCGGCCAATGCTTCGCTGCGGGCGCGGGCTTCGCGGGCTTCCGATGCGCCGCGTTCTGCACGGCGTTCGTTTTCCTCAGCTTGCCGCATTGCAGTTTCGCCGACAGTCAACGCGTCCGCAGCGGCATTCCGGCGCGCTTCGGCCTTTTCGATCGAACCCGCCAATGCCTCGCGCTTCGCCAACAACTCATCAGGGGCGGTGGTCGCCGTTACCAAATCCGCTTCGCTCTCGGTTTTACGTGCGTCCAGCTCGCCAAGCCGTTTCTCGGCATTTTCCAGCCGTAGTGCCCAACCACTAACCTCTTTGGTTATCTCTTGCTGACGCCGCACACGCGCTTCGCCTTCGCGGCGCAACTCGTCAGACAGTGATCGCCGCGTCAGCATTGCCATTCGCGCGCCCTCGACGGCAACTTTACGCCCTTCAACCGCATCACGCGCTGCGTCCAGATCGCCCAGATCATCGATGCCGCGCTCGGCCTCACGCAGGGCGTCGCGGGCGTCTGTGGTTTCTTCCTCGCGCCGCGAGACTGCCATCCGCAAGGTTTCCAGCTTGCCTTTCAGCATGTCCTGCTCGGCTTCGGCCCGTGACAGGTGCCGCGTCGTGTTGTTAACCGCCTCATCTGCGTCTTTGCGTAACTGCCGCGCATTTTGATCAGCTGTCTGGGCATTCTCAAGTGTTGAACGCGCGGCTTGGTGAGCCGCCCGCGCAGTGTCAGCCAAGGCCTCCGCGTCCGCGAAAGCGCCCGACAAATCCGCTAAACGGTTGACTTGTTGTAAACGTAACGCTGCTTCCGAGGGGGCATCATCCGCACCAGCGCGATACCCGTCCCAACGCCATAGATCACCTTCGCGCGATACCAGCCGCTGCCCCGGTTTCAATCCAGCCTGCATTGAGGCCCCTTTGGATCGGGCTACCAACCCGATTGCTGATAGTTTGCGTTTCAACACTTCGGGTGCCTGCACGTGATCCGACAAAGGCACAGCGCCTTTTGGCAGTGCAGCCATATCCGAATAATCTGGTAATTTCGCCCAGCCAGAGATCCCGCCTGGTCCAACCTCAGGCGCCTTCAGGTCATCTCCTAATGCTGCCCCCAAGGCCGCCTCGAAACCCTTATCGGCCCGCACATCGTCCAACAATTGTTTATCATCGCCCTCATCGCGTGCAATCAAGCGTTGCAATGCGGAAACTTCGGCACGCAGCGCGTTCGCTTCGCCGTCGGCTTCGGACAGACTACCGCGTGTTTCGGAATCGAGCGTCTGAGCTTCGGCCCGATCCACCTCGGCTTTGCTTAACGCTTTTTCAGCCTCTGCTGCGGCCCCGATGGCATGCTGTTGCGCGGCTGACGCGACATCAAGACGTTCAGCTGCCGATCCGAGTTCGGCCTCGTGCTTCGACGCAGCGGCGCGAGTGGATTCCGTTTCGGCAGTCAATCTCGTAAGCGTTCCGCCTGCTTCTTCAAGGCGGCGGCCTGCCGATTGATGCCGCGCCGACAATCGTGCGGCGTCTTCGGTAAGTTTGTCGAGCTCGGATTCCTGATCCTGAAGAATTGCCCCCGCATCGCGTGCAGTTTCCTTCGCAGCATCCAGTTTAGCTGCATGCCCTTCATGGGCCTTATCAAGAGCCTCTTTTTCCCACTCCAAACGTTCGATCGTCTCGCCCGCGTCGCGGTTCAAACCCTTCTCGCGATCCATATCATGGCCAAGCTGGACGATCCGCGCCTGCAATTCTCCAATTGCCTGCCGTGCTCGCAGCTCCTGTTCATTCAGGGAATTCCGCTCAACAAGTAAGCGCTGTAACACGGCTCCTGCGATGGCTTCTTCCTCGCGTAGTGGCGGTACTTTGGTCTCTGCCTCGGCCCGAGCTTTGGCAACAACAGCGGCCTCGCCTTGTGATGTTGCGGCCCCTTTGGTCGCATTGGTTAGCGCTTCCAAAGTGTGCAGGCGTTCAATATCTGCTTCTCGCCAGCGGCGGTATAGCAAAAACCCTTCGGCATTACGCAACTCGCCCGCGATTTCGCGATACCGTGCCGCTTGTCTGGCCTGACGTGCCAGCGATTTTATCTGGCCGTCCAGTTGCTCCAGTACATCCTCAATACGGGCTAGATTAGTCTCGGTTCCCCTTAGTTTCAGCTCTGCCTCATGGCGGCGTTGATATAGACCGGAAATCCCTGCAGCTTCCTCCAGGACTCTACGACGAGCCTTGGGTTTGGCGTTGATCAACTCTGCGATCTGCCCCTGCCGCACTAGTGATGGAGAGTGCGCTCCCGTCGAGGCATCGGCGAACAACATCTGAACATCCCGCGCCCGCACTTCCTTGCCGTTAGTTTTGTAGGCCGATCCCGCATCGCGCGTAATCCGGCGAACGACCTCAAGCTTGTCCAGTTCATTGAAACCCGCCGGGGCCAGACGCTCGGAATTATCGAGTGTCAGCGTCACTTCTGCAAAATTACGTGCTGGTCGGGACGAAGCGCCTGCAAAGATCACATCTTCCATCCCGCCGCCACGCATCGCCTTGGCACGGTTTTCCCCCATCACCCAACGCAAGGCCTCTAACAGGTTCGATTTTCCGCATCCGTTTGGCCCAACAACACCTGTAAGCCCCTCCGAAATTATCAGTTCGGTCGGATCTACGAAGCTTTTGAAGCCTAATAATCTGAGTTTTGCGAATTGCACGAAATGCCTATAGTAAATGATTCTGGTTGATAGGACAGGATTCCGACCTAGCCGTTATGAGTCAACAGTTAACCCCCATATCTGGCCATTTAACACGAGTTATCCACAACATATCGTATAATGTTGCGTTTACCCTTGCTTATCCACAAACGATCCCTAGATGTGTTCGCAACAACTTAGGGACACCAAATGACTACACTTCTTGGAATTTCAGGCGCTTTGCGCAAAGAATCGCACAACACGGTTTTGGTAAACGAGGCCGCACGCCTGTTCGCACCTGACACCTTTGTCATGGCTGACCTGCACTTCCCGCTTTTCGACGGCGATATTGAAGACGCTGACGGTATTCCCGCAGCTGTTCAAAAACTCCATGCCCAGATCAAAGCAGCCGACGCCGTTATAATCTCGACGCCGGAATACAACAAAAATCTTTCTGGCGTCCTGAAAAATGCGCTCGACTGGCTGTCGCGCGAGCGGCCACAGCCATGGACTGGCAAGCCCGTGGCCATCATGTCAGCCTCTTCTGGCCGCGCCGGAGGCGAGAGGGCACAGTATTCGTTGCGTCACTGCATGACACCATTCAACCCGCGCATTTTGCAAGGTCCAGAGATTATGATTGCCGCCGCTGGAAAAGCGTTCGACGAGAACGGGCGGTTGGTTAACGAATTTTCTACCAAATCGCTAACCAAACTAATGGACGCGCTCCGCGCCGAGACTGAACGCTAAATATCTAGCGTCCGCGCTTCGTCCACCAACATCACCGGAATACCGTTGCGGATCGGGAACGCTAGACCTGCGGCTGTCGAGATCAGCTCCTGCGCTTCGCGGTCATAAGAAAGAGTGCTGCGTGTCAGCGGACAAACCAATGCCTCAAGCATTCTACGGTCAACGGTGTGTGGGGCTGCTTCGCTCATGTTAAACTAGGATCATCGAGGCAAGCTTGCGACGACCCTTGGCTACGGCCTCATCTTTTGGACCAAGGGAGTCAAACAGAGTAAACAACTGTAATTTGGCGGCACCGTCATTCCATTCCCGATCACGACGGAATGCTTCCAAGAGTTCGTCAATCGCGCCAGACGCATCGCCAGCAACCGCAAGCGCTGTTGCCAAATCGAGCCGTGCTTGATGATCGTCTGCGTCAGCTTCCAATGCAGTGCGGAACTCTGCGGTTTCACCCAGATCGGCCGCAGCTTCAGCCAAGTCTATCTGTGCTATGGCCGTCAAAAGTAGCGGGTCGGATTTCTTATCTTCGGGAATATCTTCCAGCACGGCCTTAGCCTTTTCCAAATCATCGCTGGCCATATAAGCGCGGATCAGGCCTGCTGCAGCCGCCAGATTATCGGCTTCTTCGCTCAGGATTGCTGCAAATGTCTCGATTGCATCCGCAAACTCGCCATCTTCCAACATCTGCTCAGCCATCTCCATAGCCTGCCCCATACCACCGCTGCCTTGCGCAGCAACGCGCTGTACAAAGGCCTTCAATTCAGACGCGGGTTGCGCGCCCATGAAACCGTCTACCGGCTCTCCGTTTACAAAAGCATATACCGACGGGATCGACTTAACCTGCATCTGCGCGGCAATCTGCTGGTTTTCGTCAACGTTGATCTTGACCATTTTGACGTCCCCACCAGCGGCCATAACTTCGGCCTCAAGCGCCGGTCCCAGAGTCTTGCACGGACCACACCAAGGTGCCCAGAAGTCTACAATTACGGGGGTCTCTTTCGACATCTCGACCACATCCGCCATAAACGTCGCTTCGGTGCTGTCCTTGATAAGGTCGTTTGTTGTGTCCAGTTCCATCGTCTCACTCCGAGTATATCTGCGTTGGCCCTTACTTGGGGGTAAAAGCCTGCGGGATCAACCCGTCTACATCTGTTTCATCAGGGCAGCATGTCGCGCCAAAAAGTCCGCTTTCACCGTCATTGGTGCCCGCAGGGCAAGGCGGGTTTTTCGCAATTCTTCGGGTTTGGGAATGCCGAACAGCTTATTTGCCTCGATTTCTGAGAACCCCGCAATCTGGATCGCCTCCAGCCAAGCCGAAATCCGATCCGCCCGTTTGATTTGTGTCTTCACAGCTTTAGGTATTTCTGCGGGAATTCCAAACCGCTGGTGCACAGCAGCCATCAGTCGGGCGTCCATAGCCTTATAACCCGGTCCGACTGCTGCTTTAACAGGGGAAATCATGTCGCCAATCACGTATTCCGGTGCGTCGTGCAACAATGCCGCCAGCCGCCATTTCACCTGCGCGTTCGGGGACAACAACCCGTAAATACGCTCCACCAGCAACGAGTGTTCGGCAACGGAATACGGAAACTCTCCGTAAGTTTGACCGTTCCAGCGTGCGACAAAAGCCAAACCGTGGGCGATATCCTCGATCTCGACATCCAGCGGCGAAGGATCCAGAAGATCCAGCCGCCGTCCCGATAACATTCTTTGCCATGCGCGTGCGCTCATCCATGCCTCCGTAGTTCCATGCTTTGACATATCGCGAAACCGCGCCGGATGCACCCCAGTTATTTCCCAAATCGTGACGTTCTGCCTTGACGCCGCGCCGGAATCCAGAGAACTCTGCGATGAAGGGTTTCCAACATGTCTGTTCCTCCGCCATCCGTCTTGCCAGATCGCAGCCCAACCGCGACTCCGGTTCCGCCTGCGGCAGAGAAAAACAACGTTAAAGCAATCGTCTGGATGCTAGTTTCTGTCGTCGGAGCCAGCGCCATGACCATCGCCGTGCGACAAGCTTCGTTAAGTATGGACAGCCGAATGATTGTGCTGTTTCGCGCCGTGCTTTCATCCTTGGTGATCCTGATCGCGCTCGGCATGTTCACCAGGTTGCGCCACCAAATGCGCTTCTCGCGCCCCGGTTTGCATCTGTTTCGCGGTACGTTGATCGCATTTTCAACGCATCTCGGATTTTACACCATTGCGAATATTCCCGTCGCAACGGCGACGGTGTTGTTCTTTATGGGACCGATCTTCGCGACAGTGTTCTCCAGCGTTCTACACTCCGAACACGTGGGTCCACGTCGTTGGTCCGCCGTTATAGCCGGTTTCATAGGTGCTGTTATTGTCCTGAGGCCCGGCTTCTCGGAATTCCACCCCGCTATGCTTACCGCGCTTGGCAGCTCGTTACTGTTCGCATTGGCGTTAACATTGTCGCGCCAACTCGCCACTGCCGATGGCCCACTGGCAACGTATCTCTCGTCCGTTGTCATAACTGCCATCATCACGGTTCCGCTGGCTGCGCCGGTTTTCAACATTTCTGTAGGGGTCTTGATTTCGCTGACATTGGCGATCGTTGTTATCACCAGCGCGGTGCGCGGGTATGCCGATATCGAGGCCTATCGTTTGGGCGAATCCGCCATCCTCGCCCCCGTTGCCTATCTGAGGTTAGTGCTAATTTCCATCGCTGGGTACTTCTTGTTCGATGAAGTCCCAGACCTGCCAACCGTTATTGGGGCAAGCTTGATCGTAGCGGCCACACTCTACATAGCGCTACGTGAGGCAAAACTGCGTCGCGCCAATCGCTAAAACGTTTTACGGGCCTTCAATGCGGCGGTAATAGTGCCGTCGTCCAGATAATCCAGTTCGCCGCCGATGGGAACGCCTTGCGCGAGCGAGGTCACGCTCGCCCCGCTGCCTTCCAACTGATCCGCGATGTAATGCGCCGTGGTCTGGCCATCAATCGTAGCACTTAAGGCAAGAACGACCTCGGACACGCCGCCTTTTTCCACTCGAGTAACCAATCGTGGAATTTGCAATCCCTCCGGCCCGATACCGTCGAGCGCGGACAAAACCCCACCCAAAACATGATACCGCCCTTTGAATGCCAAAGACCGTTCCATCGCCCAAAGATCTGCCACATCACTTACGACGCAAATCACGTTCGTGTCGCGCTTCGGGTCAGCACAAATTCCACAGGTATCCGAAGTTCCGACATTGCCACAGATTGCGCATTCACGCACAGTCTCAGCAACCTCGGTCAGCGAACGCGCCAACGGCTCGAGAAGAACGGTTCGCTTCTTGACCAACTGCAACACAGCACGCCGCGCTGAACGCGGGCCCAAACCCGGTAGTTTTGCCATCAAACTGATGAGCTGATCGATCTCTTTACCCGCGCTATCGGACATCTACATGCCCGGAAAGTTCATGCCCTCGGGCAGTTTCATTCCCGCAGTGACTTCGGCCATTCCAGCCTGCATCGCCTCGTTAGCCTTGGCTTGCACGTCTTTGATAGCTGCGAGGATCAGGTCCTCGACCACCTCTTTATCGTCAACATTGAACAGCGTGGGATCAATGTTCAAACGCTTCAATTCACCCTTGGCGTTCGCAGTGCAGGTCACCATGCCCGCGCCGGACTCGCCCGTGACTTCTATGTTCTCAAGTGCGGCCTGTGCATCGGCAATCTTGCCCTGCATCTCCTGCGCCTGCTTCATGATCTTGGCCATATCGCCAAGTCCGCCTAAACCTTTAAGCATTTCTTAATCCTCACCAAAGGGATCGAGCGGATCCCAGTTATCATCCAAATCATCTACGTCATCAGGGTCAATCGGCACGATATATTCATTACCGGTCCCGTCGAATTCGTTGCCGCGCACGTCTTTTATCTCGGACCCCGGAAATGCGATCAGCACCGATTGCACCATCGGATGTGACATCGCTTGCGTGTACATGTCGTTGCGATGTTCGTCCTTCACCTCACCAATGGTTTTCCCGCCACCAGAACTGGCAACCGTAATTACCCAGCGCACACCCGTCCAGTTTTGCAACCGAGAGGCCAACTGCGACGCCAGTTTGGTCGGTGCCCTTTCCGTCGGTTCGAATTCGATACGACCCGGACTGTACTTAACCAGCCGGACATAGTTTTCAACCTCGACCAGCAGCTTCATATCGCGACGCGTGCGGATAAGCTGAACTACATCCTCGAACCGGGCATACCGCGCCAGCGCGTTCATGTTCGGTTCCGCCGCTAGCATTGCCGTCGCGCCGTTCTGTGTTACAGAACGGGTTGCACCGCCAGACACAGAAGTCGTGCCACCACCTCCGCCAGTCACACGCCCACCGCCGCCACCGCTGGGTGGTTTAGGGGCATCTTGTAGCTTGCGCACCAAATCATCTGGGCTGGGTAAATCGGCAACATGGGTTAGGCGAATAATCGACATCTCGGCAGACATCATGGAATTCGGAGCCGCCGAAACCTCTTCTAACGCTTTCAACAGCATTTGCCACATGCGGGTCAGAGCGCGCATCGGCAACCCGTCAGCCATCGCCGATCCACGCGCACGTTCATCGGGGTTTACAGTCGGATCTTCGGCCGCCTCGGGCGAGATCTGTACGACGCTAACCCAGTGTGTCACCTCGGCCAGATCACGTAGGATGGCCAATGGATCGGCCCCGTCGGCATATTGCGAGGACAGCTCGTTCAACGCCGCTGCCGTATCGCCGCGCATGATCATATCGAACAAGTCCAATACACGACCACGATCCGCCAACCCAAGCATGGCACGCACCTGATCAGCCGTCGTTTCCCCTGCCCCGTGCGCAATCGCCTGATCCAGCAGAGACTGGGCGTCCCGAACCGAGCCCTCCGACGCGCGTGTGATCAACGCCAAAGCATCGTCCGTTATCGCCGCGGTTTCCTTACCAGCCAATTCTCGCAGATGTCCGATCATAACTTCGGGTTCAATCCGGCGTAAATCAAACCGCTGGCAACGAGACAGAACCGTCACCGGAACTTTGCGGATTTCGGTCGTGGCAAAGATAAACTTAACATGCTCTGGCGGTTCCTCCAGCGTCTTCAACAGTGCATTGAAGGCGGAGGTGGACAGCATGTGCACCTCGTCGATGATATAGACTTTGTACCTTGCCGAGGCAGCGCGGTAGTGAACACTTTCGATTATTTCGCGGATGTCACCGACGCCAGTACGCGAGGCGGCGTCCATCTCCATCACGTCAACATGACGCCCTTCGCGGATGGAAACGCATTGATCACAAACTCCGCAGGGTTCAATCGTGGGTCCACCATTTCCATCAGGACCAATACAGTTCAAACCCTTCGCAATAATCCGCGCAGTGGTCGTTTTACCCGTGCCGCGAATACCGGTCATGATGAACGCATGGGCAATCCGGTCAGCCTCGAACGCGTTCTTTAACGTTCGCACCATTGCGTCTTGACCGATAAGGTCGACAAATGTCTCGGGACGGTATTTGCGCGCAAGAACTTGATATGCGGGTTTGGTGGTGTCGGTCATTGTGGGATCCGTGTTGCGTCTGCCGAAATTCTAGATGCTAGCGCAGTGAATTACGAGTCTCCTTTCTGAATATTAACCCAACTCACCAATAATCTGTTAACCATTCGCGATTTCTGTGCCATAGAACTGAAAACGCCTTTTAAGTTTGGAGAGTTTTGTGAAACTTGTAATGATCGGTGCTGGCTACGTTGGATTGGTGTCCGGCGTATGTTTTTCGGATTTCGGCCATCAGGTCATCTGTGTGGAAAAAGATGCCGCTAAACTGGCCAAACTGCGTTCTGGGGAAGTGCCTATTTTCGAGCCTGGACTGGACGTCATGATGGAACGAAATACGCGTGAGGGGCGGCTGCGTTTTTCGGATGACTTAGAAAGCGCGATAGTTGATGCCGATGCGGTGTTCGTCGCCGTCGGGACGCCTTCGCGCCATGGCGACGGGTATGCCGATCTGAGCTACGTTTACGATACCGCCCGCGAACTGGGGGCGAAGCTTTCTACGGATACTGTGATCGTCATCAAATCCACTGTGCCTGTTGGGACAAATCGCGAAGTTAAACGGATCATAGAAGATTATGATCCAAAAGCGGATTTCCAGGTTGTCTCGAATCCTGAATTTCTGCGCGAGGGCTCGGCAATCGAGGATTTCATGCGTCCTGACCGCATTATCGTCGGCGTGGAAACTCCTGAGGCAGAGGCGGTTATGCGCAACATTTACCGCCCGCTTAACATCCGCGAAACGCCCGTAATGGTCACGGATCTGGAGACTTCCGAGACAATAAAATACGCAGCAAACGCTTTCCTAGCGATGAAAATAACGTTTATTAACGAAATTGCAGACCTTTGCGAGAAGACTGGTGGGGATGTGCAGCAGGTTGCCAAAGGCATCGGTTTGGACACGCGAATCGGCGGCAAGTTCCTGCATGCAGGACCGGGCTATGGCGGCAGTTGCTTTCCCAAAGACACGCTGGCATTGGTGCAAACCGGCCAGCATTATGGTGTGCCTCAGCAGATTATTGAGACGGTTGTTGCAGTTAATAACGCACGTAAATCGGCCATGTCTGACAAAATTATAGAGGCCTGTGGGGGCAGCGTTAAAGGCAAGCGAATTGCCGTTTTGGGTGTGACTTTCAAACCTAACACCGACGATATGCGCGACGCGCCAAGCCTCGTGATCCTGCCAGAGCTGATCGAGGCAGGCGCCAGTATCACCGTTTGCGATCCCGAAGGAGGTGCCGAGGCGCGGCGGCTATTGCGAGGGGTAGATTGGGTCGATGATGCTTATTCGGCAGTGGATGGGGCGGACGCTTTGGTGATTATCACCGAATGGAACGCTTTTCGTGGCCTCGATCTAGAACGAATTAATGAATTGTTAACCACTTCTGTGTTCATAGACCTAAGAAACATTTATCCTGCCGATGAAGTCCAAGCGGCAGGTTTGGTGCTGACCGGAGTCGGCAAAGGCTCAATAAAAGGTTAAGAATATGCGTAAGGTTTTCGTTACAGGCTCGGCCGGATTTATTGGCTACCATTTGTGTCAGATGCTACTGGACGAAGGCTTTCAGGTTATTGGTTTCGACGGCATGACCGACTATTACGACGTGACGCTGAAGCAACGCCGTCAACAGATGTTGTTGCAAAACCCGAATTACTCCACCCATCAAGCCATGCTGGAAGACGTTGAAGGATTGCGCCGTGCTTACGAGGCTGCTCAGCCGGATATTGTTGTACATCTGGCTGCACAAGCGGGCGTTCGATACAGCCTCGAAAATCCGCGGGCGTATATCGAGGCTAACATCGTTGGAACCTTCAACCTGATGGAACTGACACGGGAGTTCGGGGTAGAGCATCTGTTGATGGCCTCGACCTCGTCTGTTTATGGCGCGAACGAGGATATGCCATTTGCAGAGATCGACAAAACCGAAACCCCGTTAACACTTTATGCTGCAACGAAAACGGCGACCGAGGGGATGGCGCATTCCTATGCCCATCTTTGGAAAATCCCGACAACCATGTTCCGGTTCTTCACAGTTTATGGCCCGTTTGGTCGCCCCGACATGGCATTATTCAAATTTGTCAAAGCGACTTTGGCGGACGAACCGATCGATGTATATAATCACGGTAATATGTCTCGGGATTTCACTTACGTCACTGATTTAGTGCGCGGCATCCGGTTGTTAATCGACGCCGTTCCGGCCCAACCCGAAAGCCCTGATGCGATCCATGACGGCGACAGTCTTAGCCCTGTCGCACCTTACCGAACCGTTAATATTGGAAACTCCGACAAGGTATCCCTTGATGCATTTATCGAGGCGATGGAGGCAGCTTTGAACATGAAAGCTGTGCGTAACAATATGGAGATGCAGAAAGGCGATGTTCCTGCGACTTGGGCGAACGCAGCGCTGTTGCAACGACTGACAGGATATAAACCGGAAACCGACGTGAAAGATGGCGTCGCAAAATTCGTCAGCTGGTATCGAGATTATTACAACATTTAAACGAAAACGGCGCCGAAATTCGACACCGTTTTTTGTTAACCATTTGTTGATTAGTTCTCAGTTGCAGCCGACTCTTCTTCGGTTGAACGCTGACCATTAGCCCAGAAACCATTGTATTCTTCGCCGCTAGCATAACGCATCAAACCGCGGCCCTGACGTTGGCCCTTGCTAAAGAAGCCCTCGTAAACGTCACCGTTGGGATAGCGCGCAACACCCTCTCCGTCGATTTCACCAGCTTTCCAGCCACCAGAATATTCAAAACCGTCGGACATGGTAATCGTTCCTGCGCCGTCGCGCTGTCCATTGATAAACCCACCCGTGTAAAGCGTTCCGTCGGCATATGTCGCTACACCCTCACCGTGGCGCAGGCCGTTTTTCCAATCGCCCGTGTATTGATACCCGTCTTGATAAACCATCGTGCCTTTGCCGTGGTTCTTGGCGTTAAGGAACTCCCCTTCATAGACCAATCCGTTACCGTATTTAGCGGTTCCGTTACCTTGAATAATTCCGCTAACCCAGTTGCCCTCATAGGAACTGCCATCTGGATAGGTGATCGTCCCGGTTCCATGGGCCACATCGTTCCGGAACGCCCCAACGTAGACCGAACCATCGGGATAAGTGACCTCACCAGTCCCCTCGATCCGGCCCTCGACCCAATCACCGTTGTAAATGTAGCCGTCAGCACCGTTAAAGACACCTTGACCATGGCGTAGATCGCCAACGAATGCACCCTCATAGCGGTCGCCTGATGCGTAAATCGCTAGACCTTGCCCTTGCCGTTGACCATTAACCATGTCGCCTTCATAGCGGTCGCCGTTCGCCTGTGTCAGGACGCCTGCGCCGTTGATCTGGCCGTCTTCCCAACTGCCCGTATAGACCAACCCATCGGGCAAAGTCAGACTGCCCGTTCCGTGACGAACACCACGCACAATATCGCCGTCATAAATCGCGCCATCGGAATATGTAATTGTTCCTTTGCCGTGCTTGGTCCCTTCGACCCAGTCACCATCGTAACGGTAACCGTTTTCACTGGTCATAGCGCCCAAACCGTGATGGACCGCGTTTTCGAATTGGCCTTCATATCGAACGCCGTTGGCATAAACCGCTACTCCGTCACCGGCAATCTTTCCATCAATCCATCCGCCTTCATAAGTGCCGCCATCAGCAAAAATAATCTTTCCTTGCCCTTCAGGACGGCCATTAACAAACACGCCCTCGTAAACAGAGCCATCTGGATAAGTCGCTTTGCCCATTCCTTCGATTCGGCCAGCGACCCATTCTCCGGTATACTCATACCCGTTCGGCAGACGGTATATCCCCTGCCCGTGCTGTTTGCCGTCAAGAAATTGGCCCTCGTATATTCCACCAGTATCATATTGCTTAATCTGAACGGTGCCATCTTGCGAAATAGCAGGTGTAGCTGCCAACATTGCGAGTGTTGTTCCAAAAAGAATGGATTTTTTCAAACTGCTCTACCGGAGTTCGAATCTCCAGCTCCCTAATTATTGTCACGAATGGACCGCAACCCTAGATTTATCAGGAACTCTATGGATATCTGCACGTTCTGACAACGACTTTTTGCAAACATTGGCAGGGCTACGCCAACAAGCCGCCTAATAGCTTGTGCTTCCCCATGTTAAAATAGTATTTCCTTTCGTGACAATATCACCGGAGGATTAAATGTCCGTTAATTTTTGCATAACGCTTTGCCAGTTAAACCCGACAGTGGGCGATATTTCCGGCAATGCAGCGAAAGCTGTCGTTGCGCATAAACGTGGCAAGTCGGAGAATTCTGATTTTGTGGCCCTGCCGGAAATGTTCCTGACAGGCTATCAAACACAAGATCTCGTGACGAAGCCGGCGTTTCTGGATACTGTTGCTGACGGGTTGACGAAACTGGCCGTCGAATGTGCCAAAGGCCCCGCCCTTGGAATAGGCGCGCCGGTGCTTGAAAACGGTAAGTTATATAACGGGTATTTTGTGCTCAAAGGTGGCAAGGTTCATGCACTAACGTTGAAACACCACCTGCCGAACGATCAGGTCTTCGACGAGAAACGCCTGTTCGAGAGCGGCCCAATGTCTGGCCCGTTCTCCCTTGGACCGATCCGCATCGGGACGCCGATTTGCGAAGATTCGTGGCACGAAGGCGTCTGTGAAACTATGGCGGAAAGCGGTGCTGAACTGTTGCTGATCCCCAATGGTTCCCCATATTACAGCGGCAAATTCGATCGCCGCATGAACCACATGGTTAGCCGCGTTGTAGAAACCGGATTGCCTCTGATCTATCTGAATATGGTGGGCGGACAAGACGATCAGATTTTCGACGGAGGGTCATTCGTGCTGAACCCCGGTGGCAAAATGGTTGTGCGGATGCCATTGTTCGACGAATCCTATACAGAGGTCGTATTCGAGCAAACGCCAAACGGTTGGCGCGCACTGGAAGGCGAACTTGCCGACCATCCCTCACTGGCCGAACAGGAATACCGCGCGATGGTCGAGGGCTTGCGTGATTATATGCGCAAGACCGGATTTTCAAAGGTAATTCTTGGCCTTTCCGGAGGCGTGGACTCGGCCATCGTTGCAACCATTGCGGCGGATGCGTTGGGACCGGAAAATGTGCATTGCGTGATGCTCCCTTCGGAATACACCTCGCAGGAATCGCTGGATGACGCTGCGGATGTGGCTAAATCGCTGGGCTGCCGACTGGATACCGTGTCAATTTCTGAAGGGCGCGCAGCGATCACCAATACGTTGGCCCCAATGTTTGAAGGATTAAACGCCGATCTGACCGAAGAAAACATCCAGTCGCGCCTGCGTGGTTTGCTGCTGATGGCGATATCGAACAAGTTAGGCGCGATGCTGTTGACCACGGGTAATAAATCCGAAGTCGCCG
The DNA here is from genome assembly GCA_050256375.1 of Paracoccaceae bacterium. Lineage (GTDB taxonomy): Bacteria > Pseudomonadota > Alphaproteobacteria > Rhodobacterales > Rhodobacteraceae > NORP23. The sequence continues at coordinate 58,312 of JBBWVU010000034.1, forward strand.
TAGGATATGCGACGATTTATGGCGATATGGCGGGCGGGTATAACCCGATCAAAGACCTTTACAAAACCCGTGTATTCGCGACCTGCCGTTGGCGTAATGACAATCACTCAGCGTGGATGAAAGGGCCGAACGGTGCCGTTATCCCGTTGAATATCATTAAAAAACCACCGACGGCCGAGTTGCGCGAAAACCAGAAAGACGAAGATTCATTGCCGCCTTATGACATCCTCGATGGCATTCTGACGATGCTGATGGAAGGGGATGCCTCGGTTGCCGATTGTGTGGCGGCCGGATATGACCGCGAAACCGTAAAACGGGTTGAACACCTGTTATATATAAGCGAATACAAACGCTTCCAATCGGCCCCCGGCCCGCGCCTGACTAGACGCGCATTCTGGCTGGATCGCCGCTATCCTATTGCCAACCGTTGGAGAGACCCTTCATGACTACGACCCGTTTTGCCCCCTCGCCCACCGGATTTTTGCACGTCGGAAATCTGCGGACTGCGCTATTTAACTGGGTGATTGCCCGCAAGGCTGGTGGCAGGTTTATCCTGCGTCTGGACGATACCGATCCAGAGCGCTCCAAGCCTGAATTTGCCGACCAAATCAAACGCGATCTTGAATGGCTGGGCCTGACATGGGACCGCGTTGAAACGCAGTCCTCCCGGTTGGATCGTTACAATGCTGCGGCAGATGAACTACGCGCATCTGGCAGATTTTATGAGTGTTTTGAAACACCTACGGAGCTGGACCTGAAGCGCAAGAAACAACTTAATATGCGCAAACCTCCGGTCTATGACCGCTCGGCGCTGTCGCTGTCGGACGGGGAAAAGGATGCACTGAGGGCTGAGCGTTCAGGTCATTGGCGCTTCAAGTTAAACCACGAACGGATCGTGTGGAATGACGAAATTCTGGGCGATTTGTCCATTGATGCGGCCAGTGTTTCGGACCCTGTTTTGATCCGTGGTGACGGTCAATTTTTGTATACTCTGGCGTCGGTTTGTGACGATGTGGATTTCGGGATTACGGATGTGGTGCGCGGTTCGGATCATGTGACCAATACCGCCACGCAAATCCAGATTATCGAGGCGCTCGCTGGGGCTGTTCCGGCGTTCGCGCACCATTCGCTGTTAACTGGACCACTGGGTGAGGGGTTGTCGAAACGTCTTGGCACTTTGGCCCTAAAAGACCTGCGGGAACAAGGGGTTGAACCTATGGCATTGCTTTCGCATCTGGCACGTTTGGGATCATCTGATCCGGTCGAGTTACGCCAGAATATGGCCGATTTGATTGACGGATTTGACTTGTCGCGGTTCGGGTCGGCGCCGACGAAATTTGATGTTGCTGACCTTGGGCCACTGTCGGCTAAGCTGTTGCATTTTATGGATATTAGTCGTGTCCAGGGTGACCTTGATGCGCTAGAAATTCCCACTGAATTGGCAACTCCGTTCTGGGAAATGGCCCGCGAAAATATCGAGACACGTGCGGATTTAGCCGGGCTTTGGGCGCTATGTCGTGACGGTGTCGATCCGTTAATCGACGCCGAAGACATTGATTTTATTGCAGAAGCTATGAACCTGCTGCCCGCCGCCCCACGGTCTGATACTTCGTGGAAGGAGTGGACTACTGCGGTGAAGGAAGCGACGGGGCGTAAAGGCAAGGGCTTGTTTATGCCGCTTCGCAAGGCGCTGACGGGCATGTCGCACGGGCCGGATATGTCGAAGTTGTTGCCGCTGTTGCAAAACATCGGCGGGCGTTAACCTTTAGCTGAAAATCGCGAAATTCCGTGTGCACAACACGTATGTACGATTTGCATTAACCTTTTACGAGACGTAGTGGGGAAACTACCTGCCCCTTCATATATTTAATATGTAATATACCCAATGTTTACAGTAATTTAGTCTGCATCGTGTATCTGCACTTATACCTAACTGAGTACCTAGATGGGTGGGGTGGGTTGTTGGTTGATTCAGGGTGTTACGTCGCCCATGAGGGGGGTAAGCAGGAAGGTATACGTATAATATATACCTACTCGGATTTTTCACCCTAAAACTCAGAGTTCACTCAGCGCCACCCAGCGCCCACCCAGCGTTCACTCAGACGAAAAAGGAGGAACCCATCTGTGAAGGCTCCTCCAGACGCTAGACGCTCGCTAGAGGCC
>JBBWVU010000035.1:0-3033 GCA_050256375.1 Paracoccaceae bacterium
GGTGCTGCGCTATGGCCTTCTGCATGGACGTCCAAGCTATAAGGTTCAAGCACGGCTCCTCAAGCTGCCAGTAGGCGTGAATGCGCAGGTGCGGGATCTGTCCCGTTATAACCTCGAAGCCATGCGGGGTTTTATCCGAGCTGCGTAGCCGCTCCGCATCCCCATCATTGTCTGCGTCGGCAAAACAAAAGCAGGCAGCTACAATATTGCTATCACTGGCTGCTCCTGATGTGCCCTCCTTTATCGGATTGACGCAGACATAGACGTTGTAACCCGCCTGGTTGTTCCGGTCAGCTTTTGAAATTGCGCTACTAAGCGCATTCTCGTCATGCGGATCGAATATCTGCGAGACAGAAAGGCCACCCTCCTTCAGGCAGCGGATCTCCATCCTTGTTGGAGCTTCAATGTCGCTCCATGGCTTGCATAGCGATTCAAGGTGCTGCCGGACTGTGGTGAGGTCGCTATTCATGACGACACCTCCACATCACGCGCGCGCTCTGGAATGTCCGCTAAAAGCGTCTCTAAATCACCCTCAAAGGCGCGGTCAGGGCGGCGGAGGACCGCAATCAGGGCCGATTTGGTGGTGCAGAAGCTGCGGTTCTTCCACCGCGGTACACCGTACCTCTCTCCTTCCGGTAGTTGAACTAGGAATTGGATGCCATTACGGCAAAGGGCGATCCGCAGGCTGTCACTCAGCTGTACCAACACGCGGGTGCACCCGTCGGCTGTTTCGCGGTGCGAGGCGGGGGGAGGGGAGCTCTGCATCAGATATCCTCCCGACCCTTTAGAAGCCACTCATCAACTTCGGCTTCGGGCCAGTACAGCTTGCCACCCAGTTTTATTGGAGCGGGTAGCCGCTTGGCTGCTACATCCAGGTAAATAGCTGAGCGCGATCGGCCGCAGAGCTTGGCTCTAAGCTCGGTAAATGTGAGATAACGCATTTTCAATCTCCAATCGGTTGTGTTTCGATTGGGTTGTTCCTATTTGAAGCCGCATTTACCGTCTTGGTGGTGAATAGCAGTTAATTCTCACCAGCATTTTCAATATTTGAGCGCATTTGTATGAGAAATGATTTTGCGTTTTTTATATATGTTCTAATAGTATCTTTCGACGTTGGATCGCCCGTTTCCTCTTCCCGCTTCTCATCGAACTTATCCAAATAAACTTCGATAGCTTTATATTCAGACAGACCTTGGTTTTTTTGGATTTCCAGTACCATGCCATAGATGGCAAGTTCCTTGCCTTCCTGTGCAGAGGTTCGTTTTCGGCCTGGCTTTTCAGGCAGTTTGTTACTCAGCTTTTTTGCCACCCAATCTCTAGCCTCATCGGTTTGCAAGGCGATCCCTTTCCTGAGTAATTCGGCAATTTTGTCTGGGTTGCCTTCTTTTGCCTGGGCGATGGCCTGAACTTCATCCCAATTTTGAATAATCGAACCAAGGTTTGCTTTTTCTTCATCCATGGATAGACCTCAGTATTGTATTGTGGCCCAACACATGTTGCGACCACCGCTCCATCAATACCGCCCGCTGCTCAAGGAAGTCAGTGCGGCGATACGCTCTCTGTACGGATGTTCCACTGACGTGGGCTAGTACTGTTTCACAGACTTCGTGGGGGGCGTCTGTGCATTCTGCCAGCCAAGTTCTAAGGCTCGACCTAAAGCCGTGGGGACGTGCTTTCAGTCCCCGGCGCTCCATCAATCGGGACATCGTTGCATCACTCATAACGCCCTTGCGCACGTTTGGGAATAAATGCCCGTCGCGCTCGAATGGTCTTATCTGATCAATAACGTTCAGCGCTTCAGTTGATAGTGGCACATTGAAGTCTTCAACATCCCCCTTGCGCCCCTTCATATTCTCCGACGGTATGGTCCACACGGCCCCTTGGACCTCCTCGAGCCGCATAAACCTCAATGGCTTGGAGCGCACACCTGTGAGGATTAATAGGCGGATCGCCAAATTTACCAACGATGGCTCTGACAGTGATGCGTAGAACTCTGGAACCTCCTGCCAGTGGAGAGCCGGGATGTTCTTGGGCTCATGCCGCGTTCTGCCCAATAGCACCTTTGCCTTGTTCACGGCATTGATGTCGACATCTAGCCCCATAGCTAAAGCGTATTTGAATATAAGGTTTAAGCGGTTCATTGCTTTGCGGGCCGTATCCGCCTTGGTGTGCCAGATTGGGGACAGGGCTTCTTTTATGTCTGTCTGATTGATTTGCTCGATGGGCATGCTTCCGATTTTAGGCAAGACATGCAGTTTGATGGGGGTAAACCAACGACCTGCCTTACCGTCCTCTTTCAACTCGGCTTTGCGCGCCTCAAACGCCTGTTCGGCAATTATTGATAATGTGTTATCGGCCTGTGTTAGTATGCGGCGCTCACCTTGTCGGGTTCGTATGGGATCCTTGCCGCTGTTCACTTCGGCGCGCCAGCGCTCCGCAGCCTCCCTAGCGGTCTTTAGGGAAACACCTGGATATCCCCCCAATCCCATCTCGCGTCGCTTTGCGTTAATGGAGATGCGCAGGAACCACTGTGCACCTCCATCTGGACGTTTGTGCAGCCACAGGCCAGAGCCGTCACTGTACTTGCCAGCAGTGGCGCTCTTAATAAACACATAGGTAAGGCGATGTTTTACGGTCATATAATTATCCACCCTTTTATCCACCCTTTTGTAGTGGATACAACCGAACAGGTAAAGACACTACCGAACAGTATGTGGTGATATTTGCCAATAAACACTGAAAATATGTCAGTTCTGGACTATTCGATATATTAGTTCAATGCCGTGTGGGGGCACCAGTATCCAACCTAACATCCTGATTTTAAGTTCTTTTGTGCAATTTGCTTAAGGACCGTAGTGGATGTCGTTGTTGTTTTCCGTGCCATATACATTCCGCAAAGATGGAATCTTTTACCTGCAGCGATATGTGCCAGCAGACTTGCGAAGGCATTATCGGACGGACCGAATTTCGTTTTCGCTGCAAACAAAGTCTCCAAAGATTGCAGTCGACCTTTCTCGCAGTGCTAATTCTAAG
>JBBWVU010000036.1:0-3639 GCA_050256375.1 Paracoccaceae bacterium
GACCGCAGCGATAATGGACCTTAGTAACGATACGGCTTTCCAGCTTTGTTCATCACTTCGTTATAGTCTTTGAAGATTTGAACAACTTTGGCTTTAGTCTCGGACTCAGCCGCGATTTCATCCCAGAAATCAATAGCAGCGTCTTCGACGGTCTGCCATTCTTCGTCAGGAATCGACGTCAGTTCCATTTTTGGACCGTTAACGCGAAGGTCGGCTTCGCCGCCCCAATACCACCACTGACGATAGTAGTGCGAGTGATCCATCATCATGTCGATCAGTTTCTGCAGACGTTCTGGCAGTTCCTGATAACGCTCGCTGTTCGCATAGAACGAACCAGCCCAAGCACCCGAGATGTTGTTGGTCAGGAAGTAGTTTGTAACGTCTGCCCAGCCAACTGTGTAATCCTCGGTGATGCCGGACCATGCGATGCCGTCAAGCTCGCCGGTTTGAACCGCAACTTCGATGTCTTCCCATGGAAGGTTCACAGGAACCACGCCGAACTGTGTCAGGAAACGACCAGCAGTCGGGAAGGTGAACACGCGTTTGCCTTTAAGGTCTTCAAGGCTGCGGATCGGGTCTTTAGTGGCAAAGTGACATGGATCCCATGCGCCAGCCGACAGCCAGCGAACGCCGACTTTTTCATACTCTGCACGCCAGATGTCGCCCAAACCGTATTGGTTGAACAGCACAGGAACGTCCAGCGAATAACGCGATGCGAACGGGAAATACCCGCCGAACACGGTTACCTCGGTTGGGGACGCCATGGAGTCGTCGTCCGACTGAACCATGTCGATCGTGCCTTTTTGCATGGCACGGAACAGTTCGCCTGTTGGAACAAGCTGGTCGGCTGTGAACATCTCGATTTCCATCTCGTCTTGGACGGCGTTGAACATGTCAATGGAGGGTTTTACGATGTGCTCGGCCAAAGCCGGGCCAGCGTACGTCTGCAAACGCCATTTGATTTTAGTTGCGCCGTGAACTGCTGGTGCGGCCAAGGCGGCTGCACCGACAACACCGGCGGTGGTTATAAACTTACGTCTAGTAGTCATGGTCTTCTCCTTGTTGCGAGGATTACCCCTCAAGTGTCGATGGGGGTGCATTCCCCCTCGTGTGGTTAATTTCCGTAAACTACTCCCGGTAGCCATAGGGCGATTTGCGGGAATGCAATGATTGTTAGCAACGCCAGCAGCATCACGCCGACAAACGGGATGATGGACATGTATATGTCCTTCAACGTTATTTCCGGAGGCGCCATAGCCCTCATCAGGAACAGGTTGTATCCGAATGGCGGGGTCATGTACGCGATCTGTGACGTGATGGTGTAAAGGATGCCGTACCAGATCAGGTCGAAGCCAAGTGCGCCAACCAGCGGCACATAAAGCGGGGCTACGATGACCAGCATGGCGGTGTCGTCAAGGAACGTACCCATCAGCAGGAAGGAAAGTTGCATCAGGATCAGAACTTCCCAGCGGCTTAGGCCAAGCCCGTCGAGGAAGAAGCTTTTGATGGCTTTCACCGCGCCAACACCATCGAATACCGCACCAAATGCGAGGGCCGCGAGGATAATCCACATGAACATCGCGCTGATGTTCAGGGTTTGGCGGACTGTGTTTTCGAACACTTCTTTGGTCAGACGGCGTTTGACGATCGCCGCGATAGTGGCTGTTGCAGCCCCGACGGCGGAACTTTCGACAAGGCTAGTCCAGCCCTTGATGAACGGGAACATCATTACGAAGAAGATGATCAATGGTAGCATTCCCGCGCGCGCCAAACGCATTTTTTCCGCGAATGGAACGTCGCGTTCCTCTTTGGAAAGCGGTGGGCCGAGGGTTGGGTTGATTTTGCAGCGGATGGCGATGTAGGCGATGAACATGGCGGCCATCATCAAGCCCGGAATTACGCCTGCCAGCCAAAGTTTGCCCACGGGTTGGCGTGCGATCATCGCGTAAAGCACCAGCACCACAGAAGGCGGTACTAGGATGCCGAGCGAACTGCCCGCTTGGACAACCCCCGAGATCATTCGTTTGTCGTAACCTCGCTTCAACAGCTCGGGCAGGGCGATGGTGGCGCCAATGGCCATACCTGCCACGGACAAGCCATTCATCGCGGAAATCAGAACCATCAGGCCAATCGTGCCGATAGCAAGCCCTCCGTTCAGACCGCCCATCCAAACATGAAACATCTTATACAAATCGTCGGCAATACCGGATTCCGACAGAATAAAACCCATGTAAATGAACAATGGTAATGTCAGCAACGGATACCATTTCATCAGTTTCATCGAGGCCGTGAATGCAATCTCCACCCCTCCGTCGCCCCAAAGCAGCATGGCGGACACGACTGCAACAAAACCGATACCCGCAAATATCCGCTGCCCCGTCATGAGCATTAGCATCATAGAAGCGAACATCAACAGGGCGATCATTTCATACGACATTAGATTTCTTCTCCACGAATTTTAGCTACATCTGTGAAGAAGACAGCGATGGCTTGCAGCAACATCATGAAAATGCCTGTTGCGGCGGTTAGTTTGATCGGCCACATCAAGGGTCGCCAAGCAGAAGGGTTGCGTTCCAGGAATCCGGTAATCTCGCCGACACCCGCTGGCCCGCCTGTCAGGAAGGCAATCGCGAGGTCCTTGAAAAATACGAAAGGCGTGTCGCCGAAATACCCCAAGGAATAGGCGGAACTGGAAACCGCGCCGTAAAACAATACGCCTAGGTAGAAGATCAGGGTGAAGATCGTGAAGGCATCAACCCACGCTTTGGTTTTGTCAGACCAAGCGCCATACACTAGATCCATGCGCACATGTCCGCCAAGCTGCATGGAATACGGCCCGCCAAGCAGGTAATATGCCACCATGGTGAACTGGGCCAGCTCCAGCGTTATTAGCGACGGTTGGAAGAAGGTTTTCGAGATCGAGGACCACAGCAAAATCGCCATCATTACGAAAATCAGATACATCGCGATTCGGCCAACGCGGCAATTAACGGCGGTGACGACGCGGACATAAGTGCGGATCCAACTAGGCATGCGTGGCCTCCGTCGTTGGTGCGGAGATCCGCAAAGCATCAAGTGCTTGGGAGATCATATCAGACAGCTCATCCGCGACCTTTTTCTGGTCGTCGCCCGTTGCTATCAGATCATTTCGAATTTCGATCATTACGTTGAGTAGTCCATTTGGTAAGGCATGTAATTTAAGGGTATGAGTAACGTCGTCGTCTGGCCCATATGGCTGGTTGCGCTGAACCACCATCGTGCTGGGGACGGCTAATATCGCATCGGTCAAAGTTGCGTCTTGGTCGTGGAGAAGACCTAGCTCTACTTTACGTTTTTCACTGAAATATATCGGCGTGAAGTTGTGGATTGTGACGAGCACGGTTGTACGCCCTGCGTCAGCTCGTGCTGCAATTTCAGCTTGGATGGCATTGGTAAACGGCACATAAATCTCGGCAACCCGCGCGGCTTTTTCTTCGGCGGGGATGTTCTGGTTTCTCGCAATCGGGAAAATTTCGCTTTTTACCGGCATTGCGCCCGGTGCATATGGCGGGCGGTTGCAGTCATAGACCAGCCTCGAGATGTTTGCGTAAATCAGGCATGCATTCAAAGTAGTGCTCAGCAGTTTTGCTACGGCCAGCG
>JBBWVU010000037.1:0-78939 GCA_050256375.1 Paracoccaceae bacterium
ATAAGGGAGGGTTTCTGTCTCATCGTAACCACCAAGGAGTGAAGATGAGACAGAAACCCGGAACACGGCGCACCGCGTCGGAGAAGATAGTCAAAGACATCCAGCGAGCCACCCGCAAGCAGTATTCTGCGGAGGAGAAGATCAGGATTGTCTTGGACGGCCTGCGCGGGGAAGACAGCCAAACTGTTTGCAAAACAGAATGGGTTTCGAATGCGCGATTATTGTGATCTGGGGCCATATCAACGACTGGTTTCAACACAATCAAAAGACGCACAAATGTGGTTTGATCGCGGGCTTATGTGGTGCTTTGGCTATAATCACGACGAATCCGCCGCGTGTTTCGAGAAAGCTGCGGAAGCAGATCCGAATTGCGCTATCGCCTATTAGGGTATCGCCTATGCGTCAGGCTGTAATTACAACAAACCGTGGGAAGCCTTTGACGAAGTTGACGCCATGCGCTCAGTCGCGCGGGCTTACGAAGCCACGCAGGCGGCCTTAGCGAAGATCAAGTATGCAAGCGCGGCAGAGGCAGGCCTGATCAGGGCACTAACCTTGCGTTATCCGGCGCGGACGCCAGCACCCGACATGAACACGTGGAACGATGATTTCGCGGATGCCTTGCGAAAAGTTTACACCAAATTTTCCGACGATCTGGATGTGGCGACTTTGTTCGCCGAGGCCATCATGAATCGCACCCCGTGGGCTTTGTGGGATTTGAAAACCGGAGAGGTCGCCGATGGTGCGGATACCACCGAAGCGATAGAGGTGTTGGAGCGTGCTATGGATCAAGCGGGCGCAATGCAACATCCCGGGATTTTGCATCTATATATCCACCTGATGGAGATGTCCCCGTTTCCCGAACGCGCCCTGAAAGCCGCTGATGCTTTGCGTGGGCTTGCGCCGGACGCGGGTCATTTGCAGCATATGCCGACCCATATCGACGTGCTGTGCGGGCATTACGAACGGGTGGTGTCCTCGAACGACGATGCAATGTTGGCGGATCGCAAATTTCTGGAACGGGAAGGTCCGTTAAACTTTTATTCACTATATCGCTGCCATGATTATCATTTCAAAATCTACGGTGCGATGTACCTTGGGCGTTATCAAGATGCAATCGAGACCAGCGACGAGATGATCGCCACCCTGCCCGAGGAGCTCGGTGTTAATAGACTCCCCGCCCATGGCTGATTGGCTTGAGGGTTTCATATCGATGAAGCAGCACGTCTATATCCGCTTTGGCAAATGGCAGGAAATCATCGACCAGCCGTTGCCCGAGAACGCCGAACTGTTCAGCGTGACAACAGCCATGATGCATTACGCCAAGGCCGTAGCGTGGGCGGCCAGTGGACATGTAAAGCCCGCCGAAGACGAAGCAGTGTTGTTCGAGGCGGCCTATAAACGTGTGCCGGACAGTCGCTATCTTTTCAATAACACCTGTAGTTCAATTCTCGATGTCGCCCGTCAGATGATGTTGGGAGAAATCGAGTATCGCAAGGCAAACTATGACGTGGCTTACATGCACCTTCGCAAGTCGGTCGAGATGGACGACAACCTGCCGTACGACGAACCATGGGGTTGGATGCAGCCGACCCCGTCACGCTCTGACCGCGTTATTGCTTGAACAAGGTCATGTCGAGGAGTCAGCCGCCGTCTATAGGGCAGACCTTGGGCTGGACGACACTCTATCGCGCGCCTGTCAGCATCCCGACAACGTCTGGAGCCTGCACGGGTATCACGATTGCCTGACCCGACTTGGCCGTCTGGACGAGGCTGCTATTATCAAGCACCGGCTCGACCTGGCGAACGCGCGCACCGATATTCCGGTGAAGTCGTCCTGTTTTTGCAAGATGGGCAGCGTGTAGGGGGTTCCCCCTACTCTACGTGTTCCCACTGCGGGGTAAAGCTGCCCAGAACATCGTTAACTGTATCGTCCGTTATCGATGGATCGTTGTATTTCACCTGTGCAACAAGACCGCGTTTTTTGTCATCGAAGACTGACGCAACGTTTGCATCAATGTTCGCCTCTGCCAAAGCAGCGTCATAAACTCGGGTGATCGCCAATTTCCGAAGACCCGGTTTGAAAATTTTTCCAACTTGCGTTTTTGGCAATTCGTCAAGAATTTCGACATGCTTTGGTATCACAGCACGTTCGCCGATGTTTTCCTGCAAATAAGCGTTCAAATCTTCGATAGAAACCTCGGCCCCATCGACCAGTTCAACGTATACGCATGGCACCTCACCGGAATGGGCATCTGGCTGTCCGATCGCTCCGGTAAAGGCAATAGCCTTGTGCGCGGCAAGCGCTTCTTCGATGATTGCGGGGTCGATGTTGTGGCCACCACGGATGATCAAATCTTTGGCGCGGCCCGTGATCCATAGGAAACCATCCGCATCAATGCGGCCCAAATCGCCGGTTCGCAGGTATTTACCATCTGCAAACAACCCCACATTCTTGGCGTCTTCAGTATATGTATGACCTGTCACAACGCCCGGATTATCGACGCATATCTCGCCAATCTCATCCAATCCGCACTCTGTGATGATATTCCCTGTCTCGTCACACTGCAGGATTTTTACGTCGCAATATGGGAACGGCAGCCCTACCGAACCGATTTTACGTTCACCGTGAGGGGGATTTATCGACACAAGACAGGTTGCCTCGGTCATGCCATATCCTTCCAGAATTTCGACACCCGCAGATTCCTCGAACCGTTTTGCCAATTCGACTGGCAGTGGCGCCGAACCGCACAACGCAAACCGCAATTTGGACACATCCGCATCCACTGGCCGCTGCATCAGCGCGGCAACGGCAGTCGGCACGGTTACCATGAATGTCACTTCCCAGCGCTCTAACAGCTTCCAGAAGTTATCAAATACGCCGTCGCCCCGATATCCGGCAGGTGTCGGCATAACCATATGCGCACCGGATGCCAGACAAGCCATCAAAATTGGATAAGCTGCAAATACGTGGAACATCGGCAATGGACAGATCAAAACGTCCTCTTCTGAGAATAAAAACTCTTTAGCACTCCACCCTTGGTAAATCATGCCCGAGAACTTGTGCTGCGCAACTTTCGGCATGCCCGTTGTGCCGCCAGTGTGGAAATATGCTGCCACGCGGTCTTCACCGGATTCAGCAAAATCAAGTGCACTGGCGTTGGCCTTGTCCAATTCTGCGTTAAAATCCAGAACGGCGGCCGAATGTGTGACATCGAACTTGGGTCGGATCAACGGTGCGATCCAACTGGTTGGTGGAGTAAGATAGCGGACCAAATCAACTTCGAGAACGGTTTCAACGTTCGGTGCTAAGGCAATGGCCTGCGAAACTTTCTGCGCAACATCAGTCTTTGGAAAAGCCTTCAGCGTCACTACAACTTTGGCACCAGTTTCACGCAGTATCGCCGCGATTTGATCCACTTCAATTGTTGGATTAACCGGGTTTACTATACCAGCTGTCGCACCGCCAATCAGTGTAAGGACCGCCTCGTTACAATTAGGCAGCAGATAGGCAATAACGTCTTTCTCGCCAACGCCCAGTTGGCGAAATACGTTCGCTGCCTGCGTTACGCGCGCCTTCAGACTTGTCCAACTATGTGTTTCGGCCTTGTCTTTAACACCGGATTTAATCTGGAAACTAAGTGCGTTGCGGTTCGGGAATTTGTTAACTGTGCTGCTCAACAATTGAAACAACGTCTTTTCTGGCACGCGCTCAGCGAAGGTCTGCGCGGTTTCAAATTCGATTTTGTCGGCAATTGTAGCGAATTTTGACATAAATATTCTCCCTGTAGAACAATTCACCATTTGTTTGGCGATTTTACGAAAGAGAATGTGCGGTTTGCCTTACTTAAGCAAGGCAAACCTGACGTCAGCCGATAACATCACGTTAAAGTCCCGTCAGTGAACTGCAGCTTCGCAAGACGCGCGTAAAGCCCGCCCTGTGCAACCAGTTCATCATGGGTGCCTTCAGCTTCTATGCGCCCGTCGTTGAAAACTACGATCCTGTCAGCTTTTTTAACGGTAGCCAAACGGTGCGCGATAATCAGCGTTGTGCGATTTTGCGACAATCTTTCGACCGCTTGTTGCACCGCAAGCTCGCTTTCTGCATCCAGCGCCGAGGTGGCCTCGTCCAGCAATAAGATCGGTGCGTCGCGAAGAATGGCACGCGCTATCGCAATTCGTTGTTTTTGCCCGCCCGACAGCATTACTCCGCGTTCGCCAACGTAAGAATTGTATTTCTTGGGTAACTTCTCAAGAAATACATGCGCAGCTGCGGCTTTGGCCGCGTCCATTACTTCAGCATCGGTTGCTTCGGGTCGACCGAAACGGATGTTCTCCATTGCTGTCGCTGCGAAAATAACCGGATCCTGTGGGACCAGGGAATAAGCACGGCGCATATCTTTGCGCATCATGGTTTCAATCCCCATTCCGTCAACCTCGATCGAGCCAGTATCAGGATCAAAGAACCGCATCAGCAATTGGAATATCGTGGATTTTCCTGCGCCGGACGGTCCGACCAATGCAACGGTTTCACCCGGTTTGATATGCAGGTTCATCTCTGCCAAAGCGTGGATTTCAGGTCGCGCGGGATAGGTAAACGTGACTCCAGAAAACTTGATATCGCCCTTCACACGCTCGGGTGCCGGTAGCGGCAACACAGGATCCTTGATGATATCTTCGGCATCCAGCAATTCCATAAGGCGCTCGGTTGCGCCAGCGGCACGTTGCAGCTCGCCCCAGATTTCAGAAAGGGCTGCGACAGCCCCCGCCACCATTACCGAATAAATCAGGAATTGCACCAATTGCCCGGGTGTCATGTTTCCTGCGATAACGTCACGCGCGCCCATCCACAAGATGCCTACGACACCGGTAAATACCAGAAATATCACCGAAATTGTCAGAATAGCGCGTGTCACGATGCGTCGTCGTGCAGCGTCGAAAGCTTGTTCCGTCAGTCTGTTGAAGCTGTTCTGGCTAGCGACCTCGTGGGTGTATGCCTGTACGGTTTGTGCCGCCAACAAAGTCTCGGATGCCTCGCCCGAGCTTTCGGCGATCCGGTCCTGACTTTCACGGCTTAGCATCCGCAACCGACGTCCAAGCGCCATAATTGGCAGGATAACCAGCGGCACCATTAACGTCACCAGACCGGTCATCTTGATCGACGTCAGAGACATGAAAATCATTCCACCGCCAAGCATCAACACGTTACGCAGGGCAACCGAAACAGACGAACTTATCACCGACAGGATCAACGTCGTGTCCGTCGTCAAGCGCGAGAGAACTTCGCCTGTGAGAATTTTCTCGTAAAAGGCGGGGCTGAGCCCAATAACTTTTTGATAGATAGCCATGCGTACGTCGGCGATCACACGCTCGCCCAGTTTAGTCACAAAGTAGAAACGCAATCCTGTACCGACCGCCATCGCCCCCATGACGATGATTATCCCGATGAAATATCCGTCCATCTGTTTCAATTCGGCGAGAGTAAATCCGTCAACGACTTCGCGAACAACCCGCGGAAGGGCCAAGGAAACCGAGGCCGTGAATACCAGAGCAATAGCTGCGGCGATCATCAGACCTTTATAGGGAGATAGAAACGGAAACAGCCCACGTAACGGGCTGATGGTAGTAGATTTCTCGCGTCCATCCTCGGTTTTTTTAGTTTTCTTACGCGCCATAATATGCCCTTTGAATGAACGTGATCAGGATTGGAGATAAGGGTTGATGCCATCAAGAACAAGCGGTTGCGGGTTAATTGGTAACAACTAGTAACCCACTAATAATTAACGCCGCGCCTAGATAGTTTCGCATCGTCAGGACTTCGCCCAACAGTAACGCTGATAAAACCGGAACGATAACGAAGGTCAAAGCGTTGAACGAATACGCGAAGGACAACGGAACCGAGCGCAGGACGAACACCCACATGATCTGCCCCAATTAACTGGCCCATGTTGAATGTTAGTGCATGATCGGTCTTTGGTCCATCGGGATGATGGTTTCCGGAGCCGGAGCGGACCGGAAATTCGCGACAGATTGCTGGTAACAGCGGGTAATTCATTTTTCGACCCCGAAGGGATGCGACAGTTTTCTCCGGACATTTCGCGCGGATACAGCTCGGATTACGGCCATGGCTTTATGAGCCTAGAGGCGGCGCTGCTGCCTATTGGCGCGATTCAGGTGCCTACTGGTATGTCCGTCAGTGCCGGCACTGACTCCCTTCAAGACGCAAGTATCGCCACAGGCTTTGCGCAAGGTGACGCTATTATGACGGCGCTGCGCGATGTTGACATAATGGTGATAGATTCTCTTGCAGGAAACTTTAATATGTCCGTGGAAGCACTTGTTATTATACCAACTTCTACTAACGCATTTTCTGAATTTCAGTCGTTCGTGGACAACAGAAACTCACAGTCCGAAATGTCTGGAGCCCTCAAATCCATAGGCTTCGCTTTGGACGCGCAAAGCGACAGTCACATTGTCGGCGGTAGCTCGATTGATGTGTTGTCCGGCATCAATATGGTGCCGGAACGTTCGGGATTATTATACGCTCCAGTAACCGTCGCAGAAATACCAAAACAGGCCTACGCTCTGGGTGTGCAATCTGCCATCAATGATCAGACGGGCATTGCGGCCTATATATATTCGTCTAAGGTTGGCGCACTAAGTCAGGCATATGGGGCCGGATTTGCCCTTCAATTAGGCGCGGAAAGCAGCCGTTTGTCAGTCGGCACCTCGATAATGCAAGAGCGCGGCGCGGCGCTTGGGATGCTGCCCCTAGCAACAACATCCGATACCGCAGCGATATCCCAAACTATTGATCTGGGCTATTCAGCCCGGCTGGGTGACTCGGTAACGTTTGATGCAAACGCACAAATCGGACGCTTAAGTTCGCGTGGGGATGGTATATGGGGCGGTCAGGTAAACACCGTATTCAGCGCTTATGGTCTAGCGTTGAATGTCGCGAATGTATTCAAGGAAAACGACAGGGTTGTCGTATCAATACGCCAGCCAGTTGCAATTGATCGGGGAAGCATGTCCGTCGTGTTGCCCCAATCGCGTGACATCGGCGGGAACATCACTTCAAACGTTCTACGAATCGGTTTAGCCCCGAGCGCACGGCAGTTGGATATGGGGCTGGAATACGAGATCCCGCTAGACCAGTTCGAGTCAATCAGGATCGGTGCTGCGTATATCCTTAACAACGGAAACATAAACGGCCAAACATCGCTAGGTCTGGCTATGAGTTATTCGCTGGTGCTTTAAAGGACCGGTAAGTCAGTATTTCTGTCACCTTTCTCCCTCATAGACTCAGCCCACGATTGTATTGACCTAGGTATAACCTTTTAAATGCTGATCGGTATGGGGGAACGACCCAGTTACATCAGTTTAGCGTACAACTTTAGGGCATTTACATTAATCATAGAGTTTTAACACTAATTAGATTATTCTGGCACAAACGTAGGGACATATATGCAGATTTCAGCACTGCGATTTCCGGCCGACATTACCAACTGGCACCTCGTGAGGAACTTTCTACTTCTTCGCAAAGAGGTGTTTGTCGATAAAATGGACTGGCGTCTGTTTCATGCCGAGTCTATGGAATTCGAGCAATACGACACTTTGACCTCGGTTTATATATTGGCACATGAAGGCGTTTCCGTAATCGGTGGTGCACGGCTGGTCAGAACGGACCAGAGCCAAAGTTTCGGAAAAGTAGTGTATTCTTACATGATAAGAGACGCTTACCTGGAGAATCTACCTGGCTTACCTTCGGAAATATGCGCGGAAGAGCCACCCGTAGATCCAAACGTATGGGAGCTGACCAGATTTACATCGATGGATAACCTCTGGGTCGGGCGCGGTATTTTGGAAGAGTGTAACGCTTTTTTATAAAAAGAGGATGCATCCGAATGCCTATTTCTAGGCCCTCCGGCGTTCTTACTTATGGCCCGAACGATGGGCTACAATCCTAAACCTTTGGGGAAAATTACAGGGAACAAAGACGGAAGATTTCTTGCATTTAGCTGCAATGTAATCTGATTATTGAAAAAAATATGAACGCCATGAAACTACTTGGATTTTTACCACCTTCCAGTCAAAATGAGAATATTAGACTTGCAGCTCGTTATGTAGTAATATACTTTTAAGTATACGTTTTCAGTAAAAATAATTTTAGTCCAAAACTTTTAATACTTTTAAATAACTTCTGACGAGGTCTCGTATGCTAAAATCTATTATCCCAAACTTCGAGTCAGAGATTGCCTCGCTTCGGTTTATGGGAAAATCCGGCTTTATTCTTGCCATCAACATGACCTTTCGCGGACCGGAATACCTTCATACCGAATACCCGTTAGACTGGCAACAGATCTACGAAGATCGGAACTACTTTATCGTCGACCCGGTTCTGATCTGGTGCGTAACGAAAACAGGCAATAAACGCTGGTCAGAAATAAAACTGCCCGACGTGCGTGGCGTGATGAAAGAAGCGATGAAATATAACCTGAATTACGGGGCTGCGTTTTCGCGCAAGTTTATGAACAAGCGATCCTTCCTAACAATTTCCAGACCAGATCGTGAATTTACCGATGAAGAACTTAATCATCTTGGCGAAAAATTTGACTACATTGACGGTTATGTTGTCAGGCAATGCGGATTGACCACTAAAGAACTGGATGCGTTGCGCGGCCTACGGGATGGCTTGAGCTATAAGCAAATTGCCGTCGCTCTGGAAATTTCAGTTCCGACTGTCAAAAGTCGCGCTGATCGTGCCAAGGCTAAGCTGGGGGCAAAAACTACAACTCAAGCTGTCGCGATGGCCTCAACGCGGAACTTTATTTAGCGAATTCCGCCCTCTTTCAGGCCAAAAGTGGATTGTTCGAACTTGAAGGTTGCGCATTTTTTTGCACGGCCTCGACCACTCGCAACACGTTAGTGTAAATTCAGCGCCAATTTTAAAACACCTACCTTGTTCAACACGTCGTCGACTTCGATTTCCAGACCGACAACTTCGACATCCAAACCAAGATATTCGGTCCAGCGCGCCCATTGTGACGGCATCAGCCCGATAATTTGCGAAGCACCCAAAGTTCGAGCAGCTTTGGTCATCTCGGTCACCAGACTTGATTGAACACGGGCGCGGCGATCCTCGGAGACGTCGTTCGCGATGAAAACGCGCGAAGCCTCCCATATGTGCGAAGCAACTGGCGCTTCGTAATTTAGGAGGTTGCTGGGCAGCGCATCCAAAAGTCCACGCTGAGCATCACGGATCATATCCGAATAAACGCCACATTGCGCCGTCGTGGGTGTAAGACGTAAGCCGGCCAAAACACGACCACCTTCGTGGACGGCAATCCACCTGCTGGCGGGGGTGTCATACTGGTCATATTCCATCCCGTCAGTTTCCGGGAAGGACCTCCTTTGCTCCATAAACAATGAACTTTTGCGCGCACGGAAAAGAGTTGTGAACAAATCGCCATAATTGCTGCAAATCTGTCGGCACACGTCTGGTGAAGTAGTAATAGCCACGACGGTTAAACGTAAAAGGCACTCTTTTGGTCAGCATTCTGGTCCACACTCAAGCTAAGTCAAATGAATGGCATTAAGGATTTACTGAGTGTTATTAGATGCTTATGTAAGCAATGTTCAACTTGGTAGCACTTGATTTGGTGCGGTCGAGAAGACTCGAACTTCCACGGGTGTTACCCCACAGCGACCTCAACGCTGCGCGTCTACCAATTCCGCCACGACCGCACTTAAGGTAGCGGGCGTATAGCATCGTGATATGGGCTTGTGAAGACCTGTTTGATAGGAATATGCTCGCTGTTAGAATTTTCTCAAGTGTCAGGATTTTTAGCGTGGTCGAGTGGCTTATCTCTGATGGATTAACCGAGTATCCAGCTGCCTTGCAGGCGATGGAAGATCGTGTGGCCGGCATTATAGCTGGCAAGCGGAACGAGCAGGTCTGGCTGTTAGAACACCCTCCCCTTTATACCGCCGGAACCAGCGCGTCCGATGCGGATTTGCTGGACCACGACCGCTTTCCGGTTTTCGAGGCCCGTCGAGGCGGCGAATACACCTATCACGGGCCCGGACAGCGCGTGGCTTATGCAATGCTTGATCTCAACACGCGCGAAAAAGATGTGCGTAAATACGTCAACCTTCTGGAAGAATGGGTCATCCATACGCTTGCTCAATTTAACGTCACAGGAGAGCGCCGCAAAGATCGCATCGGGGTATGGGTGATGCGGCCAGATAAACCTCCGCTGCCCGACGGATCTCCGGCTGAAGATAAGATTGCCGCCATCGGCGTTCGGATCAAACGTTGGGTGACTTTCCACGGCATCTCGATCAACCTAGAGCCGGATCTGGAGCATTTTAACGGTATCGTGCCTTGCGGCATAAACGACTACGGAGTGACCAGTTTGGTCGACTTGGGTATTCCTGCGACAATGAGTGACCTGGATATCGCTTTGAAACAGAATTTTTCGCAAATATTTGGGAAATAGCCCTGCTTGCGTCATTCTCGACAGTTGATGTAGATCAAAGCGCAAGATAAACCCCGAGGCGGGAGTAGGCGAATTCGGGACAGGATTCGTCTTTCATACAACTGGTGTTTGGAGAATAATAATGGCAGACGCAGCCGCGCACACCCATGACGAGCATGCACGCCCGGGCTTTTTTACCCGCTGGTTCATGTCTACTAATCATAAAGATATTGGTATCCTCTATCTTTTCGTATCAGCGACCCTAGGTTTTATATCGGTCTTGATGACTGTTTACATGCGCATGGAACTGATGAATCCCGGCGTTCAATACATGTGTACCGATGGCGCGCGTGCATTTGTTGATGCTGGCAAGGAATGTATGCCGAACGGCCACCTTTGGAATGTTATGATTACCTATCACGGTATTCTGATGATGTTCTTCGTGGTTATTCCGGCACTTTTCGGCGGTTTTGGTAACTATTTCATGCCGCTGATGATCGGTGCGCCGGATATGGCATTCCCTCGTATGAACAACTTGTCCTTCTGGATGTATGTTGCGGGTTCTTCGCTTGGTGTGGCTTCATTGCTATCCCCTGGTGGCAACGGGCAGATGGGTTCAGGCGTTGGCTGGGTGCTTTATGCGCCGCTATCAACCCAAGAAGGCGGGTATTCGATGGACCTTGCGATTTTCGCGGTTCACCTTTCCGGTGGCTCTTCGATTCTCGGGGCGATCAACATGATCACGACCTTCCTGAACATGCGTGCGCCGGGTATGACCCTGCATAAAACACCTCTGTTCGCTTGGTCTATTGTGATTACAGCCTTCCTGATCCTGCTCTCCTTGCCAGTACTAGCCGGCGCGATCACGATGCTGCTAACTGACCGTAATTTCGGTACGACGTTCTTTGACCCGTCTGGCGGCGGCGACCCGATCTTGTACGTACACTTGTTGTGGTTCTTCGGTCACCCCGAAGTTTACATGATCATCGTTCCCGGCTTTGGTATAATCAGCCACGTTATCTCGACATTCTCGAAGAAACCTATCTTTGGTTACCTTCCGATGGTCTATGCGATGGTTGCGATTGGTGTTCTGGGCTTCGTTGTTTGGGCGCACCATATGTATACGGTTGGCCTATCTACAACACAACAGTCCTATTTCATGTTGGCTACGATGGTTATCGCAGTACCGACAGGTGTGAAGATATTTAGCTGGATCGCAACAATGTGGGGCGGTTCGATCGATTTCAAAACTCCGATGCTGTTCGCAATGGGCTTCCTGTTCCTGTTCACCGTTGGTGGTGTTACCGGTGTGGTTCTGTCGCAAGCTGCGATTGACCGTGCCTACCACGACACATACTACGTTGTGGCGCACTTCCACTATGTGATGAGCCTTGGTGCGGTGTTCTGTATCTTCGCCGGGATCTATTACTGGATCGGCAAGATGTCTGGCCGCCAGTACCCTGAATGGGCTGGGAAGCTGCACTTCTGGACTATGTTCATCGGCGCTAACATCACATTCTTCCCGCAACACTTCCTGGGCCGTCAAGGTATGCCACGTCGCTACATTGATTATCCTGAGCAGTTTGCACAGTGGAACTACCTCAGTTCCATCGGCGCGTTCATCACGTTTACTTCGTTCCTGTTCTTCATCGGCATTGTTTTCTACACCATCAAATGGGGCAAGAAAATTACCGAGCCTGCGTACTGGGGCGAGCATGCCGAAACACTTGAGTGGACACTTCCGAACCCTCCGCCTGAGCATACGTTCGAAACGTTGCCTACGCCGGATATGTGGGACAAGTCGGACCACTAAGGTGAGAGAATATTGATTGAAAGGGCCGGATGTATATCCGGCCTTTTTTGTTTGCGGTGTCGTACTGCCAGCAGGTGCATGTCCGTTTCACACAGTTAAACGCCTGCGTTCGACGTCACGTTCTGGCCCAACCGGAAGTTAAATTCTGCGGGGGTCCTGTCACCAACTGAATGTGGCGACCCAAAGGACGAACGCATGATGCTCTACGCAGTTTTGAAATAAACGCTTGAGCAAGAAACGGGTGGCATTCCCGAAAAAGCGCGCTAGATTTTTCGTATGATACAACAACAAATGAACAGTCGCGCATGGTTAGAAATGTTACTCCTCGGTGCAATATGGGGTGGTGTTTTTCTGGCTGTTGCGCTTGCGTTGGAAGAAATTTCGATATTCTCTCTTGTCACGATGCGCGTAGGTTTCGCTGCGGCAGTTCTTTGGATATATGTCCTGATCCGTAAACAGCGTTTTCCGACCGACTGGAAAGTCTGGTCATCGCTAATCTTCATGGGCATCCTGAATAATGCGGTCCCGTTTACCTTGCTAAACTTCGGGCAAACGCAGATTGAATCGGGCCTTACATCTATCCTGAATGCGGGGGCGGTTGTGTTTGCCACGTTAATATCCGCCATCTTTCTTAAAGACGAGCGCCTGACACCCCGAAAGCTGTTGGGCGTCGTTCTTGGGATGTCCGGCGTTGTAACGGTTATCGGTTTTCAAGCCTTACAAACATTCGACCTTCGTAGCCTTGGTCAGATCGCCTGTATCGGAGCTACAGTTTTCTATGCTTTTGCTGGCGTCTGGGCCCGAAAGCATCTGTCCAGCATCAGTCCGGCAGTTTCGTCCGCTGGAATGCTCACCGGTTCTACGCTGGTAATAGCACCGCTCACCATATGGCTCGATGGTTGGCCAACTTGGAATTATTCAGGCCTTGCGTGGTTGTCTCTGATCTACATCGTGGTAATCGCAACGGTCGTAGCTTATTTGCTATATTTCCGCGTTCTTGCTTCCGCAGGGGCAAACAATACTTTGCTGGTAACGCTGGTAGTGCCCCCTATAGCAGTCACTCTTGGAGCCCTCGCTCTTGCTGAACAACTGCCGCTCAGGTCGTATATGGGCTTTGCCCTCATTGCCTTGGCGCTGGCGGTAATCGACGGCAGATTGTGGAAACTCGCACGACGGACCTTTTCATCAGCGCGCGGCTCGTTTATTCCAAGGTAACAATATACCGAGGACTCTACGATGATCTACAATACTGCGCCTGACTGGAACGCCGCCGCACATAAACGTGTTGCATTGTTTGGCATGTCTGGCCTTGGAAAGACCTACCTGTCCGACATGCTGCGCGATGGGGGTAACTGGTTCCACTACTCGGTCGATTTCCGGATCGGCACCCGGTATATGGGCGAGCATATCGTCGACAATTTTAAGCGCGAGGCGATGCAGAACCCGTTCCTGCGCAACCTTCTACGTTCGGATTCCATCTATATCGCTTCGAACATCACCTTTGAAAACCTCGCGCCTCTGTCCACATATCTTGGCAAGCCGGGCGATCCTGATAAAGGTGGCATTCCGTTCGAGGATTATGTTGAACGCCAGCGCCAGCACCGCGAGGCGGAGATTGCAGCAACCATGGATACTGCCCTGTTCGTGCATAAAGCGTTGGATCTGTATGGATACGACCATTTCATATCTGACACCTCTGGTTCGATCTGCGAGATCGCGGATGCAAACAACCCAGACGATCCAGTGATGCACGCGCTATCGAGCGCCGTAATGCCTGTATGGATCAAGGGTTCGGAAAACCACAATGAGGTTCTGTTGAAACGTTTCGCAGCCGACCCCAAGCCCATGTATTACAACGAGGCGTTCCTGCGTGCCAAATGGGAAGAGTACCTGTCGACACGCGACATTTCCGAGAACGTCGTTGATCCCGACGACTTCATCCTCTGGGGTTATGCAGAGCTGTTACAGCACCGCCTACCCGTTTACGCCGCCATGGCGCAGAACTGGGGCGTAACAGTCGAGGCCGACGAGGTCCGCAGCATTCGCGATTCCGCTGATTTCACCGACCTGATCGCCCAAGCTATAGACCGGAAAACCTGATGCCCATTCGCGTTCCCTCAAACCTGCCCGCCTACAACATCCTCAAGTCCGAGGGTGTCATGGTCATGGACGAAACGACCGCCGACCGTCAGGATATCCGCCCGCTGAAAATTGGCCTACTGAACCTGATGCCCAAGAAAGAGCAGACGGAAACCCAGTTTGCCCGTTTGATCGGTGCAACCCCGTTGCAGATTGAGTTGACGCTAATCCGTATGACCGAGCATGTGGCCAAGAACACCTCGCCTAAACACATGGAGTCATTCTATCGTTCGTTTCAGGATGTAAAGAATGAGAAATTCGACGGACTGGTCATTACCGGCGCGCCAATTGAACACCTGCCGTTCGAGGAAGTTTCCTACTGGGAAGAGATGAAAGAGGTGTTCGAGTGGACCAAGACCAACGTCCTGTCCACGTTCGGCGTGTGTTGGGGCGGGATGGCGATGATCTACCACTTCCATGGCGTTCCGAAGCATCTGATCGACCACAAGGCCTTTGGCTGCTTCCGGCACAAGAACCTTGCACCTGTGTCGCCGTATTTGCGCGGTTTTTCGGATGATTTCGTTGTTCCAGTCAGTCGCTGGACTGAAGTGCGGGTTGAAGACACTGAAAAACATAAGGGCCTCGATATACTTATGCACTCTGACGAGGTTGGTCCCTGCTTGATTGAAGACAAGGCGAACCGCGCGCTTTATATCTTTAACCACCTCGAATACGACCGGAACACCTTGAAAGAAGAATACGACCGCGACGTGGCCAAAGGTGCCGCAATCAATGTACCTAAAAACTATTATCCGGCAGACGACCCATCGCTGGATCCGGAAAACCGCTGGCGCAGCCATGCACATCTTCTTTATGGCAACTGGATCAACGAAATTTACCAAACAACTAACATCAACGTTGAAAAAATCCTCGATGGAGATTCGAAATAAGCAGGCCGCGGTACTCGATCTCCTTGTTCCTTTGCAATATCAACGCTATGTGTAGAACATGAACAAGCAGTCACCAGAACGCAAAGGTTACCATCACGGCAACCTTAAGCAGGCCTTGGTAGAGGCCACGCTTTCCCTGATCGAGGCGAAAGGCCCAACTGGCTTCAGCCTCGCTGAAGCTGCGCGTTCCGCTGGCGTAAGTGCCGCTGCACCCTACCGCCACTTCAAGGGTCGCAAAGACTTGATTGCCGAGGTTGCCCGTCAAGGTTATGTGCTGTTTGCAGAACGCATGGAGGAAGCCTTTGATCGCGGAAACCCCAACCCCATGGCCGCATTTGAGGCCGTTGGCCGCGCCTACCTGTCTTTTGCCCGCGATCATGCCGGACATTATATTGCGATGTTTGAATCAGGCGTTTCGGTTGCCGGGAATTACGAACTGAACATGGTCGCCAATCGCGCCATGGCTGTACAAACACAGGCGGCTGAAAAGCTGTTTGAACATATGCCAGTAAATCAACGCCCTCCTGCCACAATGGTCAGTCATCACATCTGGGCTATGTCCCATGGCGTCGTTGAACTGTTCGCACGAGGCGAACCAGGGGGGCGCGCACCATTTTCACCAGAGGAATTACTGGAATCCGGTGTCAGTATTTACCTGCGTGGTTTGGGTTTGTTGCCTAATTAAGAAAATAATGTAATAAACATTAACATTTTTTTTCCCCGCCCCTTGCGAAATCATCCAGACCACCTAAATATGTTAATGTGAACAACATTTACATTGAAAGGAACAACCAAATGAACTCTCCGGCAAATCTCCTCGAGCAAGCACGAGACAAGCTGGACGAACACGGGACGAAAGCCTGGGTCGCCACAATGATCCTCGGATTCATCTTCCTGTGGCCAGTCGGCCTACTAGTACTCTTTTATATGATCGGAACCAATCGCATGGGCAAGAATTGCAACAGCAGCAGCAAATGGCGTCGTCATAGTCGCCGCAGTCATTCGACCGGCAACACAGCGTTTGACTCATACCGTGACGAAACAATCAAACGTCTGGAAGACGAACAGAACGCATTCCAGAACTTCCTTGGCAACTTGCGCGCCTCCAAAGACCGCGCCGAATTTGACCAATTCATGCGCGAAGAAAGCGCTAAAGATGTGACCCCTAAACCAGAGGCCAGTGAGTATAAGACCCCTGAATATCCGGGCAACCCATCGCAGGCACCTGCCTAAACAACCCCGCCCCCGCATTCTGCGGGGGTAACTTTGTCCAGTGGAGCAAAAATGACCTATTATGACGCCGCCTACACAGGCCTGCCAGATCCAGAAATGGACAGCCAGTTCTATGACAAAGTCCCCACCCGTCGTCTTGTGGCTTGGGTTTTCGATGGAATAATTACTTTTGGAATTACCTTTCTTATCGGTATATTCACCATTGGCCTCGGCTTTTTGGCATTCCCGTTAGTCTGGCTACTTGTCGGCCTTATTTACCGCTGGTCAAGCATCTCGGCAAAATCCTCGACTTGGGGAATGCGGATGGTCGGAATCGAGTTTCGCGACAAGCACGGGGAAAAATTCAGTAGCGGGTTGGCATTGTCCCATACGTTGATCTTCACAATCGGCACCGGCTTCTTCCTCGTCCAGATCGTTAGCATTGTGTTAATCCTGACCAGCCGCTACGGCCAGAGCGTTCAAGACATGATCCTCGGCACAACCGCCGTTAACCGCCTCTAAAATTAACGATTGCTCAAACTACCAATGCTTTGCTAGGGTTCCTTAACCCTAGCAGAGTATTTTTCGTTTATGCGCCACACGCTACCCACCGCGCCCCAGTTTTATGTGACGGCCCCGCAACCTTGCCCGTATCTTGACGGTAACGTTGAGCGAAAGTTATTTACTGCCCTTTATGGTGACGATGCGAAAGCCCTGAATGACAGTCTTTCCCAGCAAGGTTTTCGGCGATCTCAAAACGTATTATATCGCCCGACGTGCCCCGGATGTTCGGCCTGCATGTCGGCGCGCGTGATATCGGCAGAATTTGAGCCTTCGCGCAGCCAACGCCGTATTCTGAAGCGCAACAGTGCTCTAACGCGCGAGGTCAAAGCCCCGTGGGCGACCGAGGACCACTTCGAACTGTTCGAAAAATATCTTGATCAGCGCCACGCAAATGGCGGAATGGCCGGCATGGATATGTTTGAATTTGCCGCCATGATCGAGGAAACCCCAGTTCAAAGCCGTGTTATCGAGTATTACGAGGCGGACGACGAAGGGACTCAGATCCTCGTTGCTGCATGTCTGACAGATGTGCTGAACGATGGGCTGTCGATGGTCTATTCATTCTTTAACCCTTCGTTAAAGAACCGCAGTATCGGGGCGTTCATAATTCTGGATCACATTAGTATGGCCCGTCAGGCAGGTCTACCTTACGTCTATCTGGGGTTCTGGGTGCCGGGTAGCCAGAAGATGAGCTATAAGGCCAATTACAGGCCACTCGACGTTTTTAAAGACGGTGCATGGACCCCGTTGATCGATACGATGATGGCCGATGTTTCCGACGACCCACTGGGTAACGACCCGGTGGCCGAGCAAGTCGCCGCGATCCACCTTCCTCCACATCTTTGAGCATAAAAAAACGCCCCGAAAATCATCGAGGCGTTTTTGTTTTTAGGTCAACCGCTGATTAACTCAGTAGCTTCGGTATGATCGTAACCACGCTTGGGAAGAACCACAACAACAACAGTCCTGCCACCTGAATAAGCACAAACGGGATAACTCCACGATATATGTGCGCGGTCGTCACGCTGGCAGGTGCAACCCCACGCAGATAGAACAGCGCGAAACCGAAGGGCGGCGTCAAGAAGCTGGTCTGCAAGTTCACCGCAATCATGATCGTCACCCATTTCGGATCCATCGTGCCGCCGTAAATCACAGGTCCTACGATGGGGATAACGATATAGATGATTTCGAGGAAATCGAGTACAAAGCCAAGGAAGAACAGCACGGCCATCACGATCAGGAATACAACCCACTCGCGTTCAAAACTGCGCAAAAACGCCTGGATGTAATGTTCACCACCAAACGAGATGATAACCAAGTTCAGCATTTGCGAGCCGATCAGAATGGCGAACACCATCGACGTAACCTTTGCCGTTTCTCGCACCACGGGTGAAAGCACTGACGTTTTCCACAACGTCCAGCACGCGAACAGCAATCCACCCATCGAGATATGATAGAAGACCAGCCCCAACAGAATGGCTACCCAGTTTTCAAACCCTATGTTCGAGATATTTGCCCGCAGGTCGAAGTTCATCCCGACCAACAGCAACAGAACCATTGCAAAGCTCGTTACCAAAATAATCTTGCCGCTTCCGCCTTGGTCCTTCAATTTACGGAACGCCGCCAACATGATTGCGCCACCGGCACCCAGCGCCGCGGCAGGCGTGGGGTTGGTAATACCACCAAGAATCGAGCCCAGCACCGCAAGAATCAACACCAGCGGCGGGAATACGACGCGCAACACATCATTCGATGCCAGCCGTTTCGCAGCAACCTTCAGGCCAACGAGCGCGACTGCGAACGGGATGGCTTGTACCAGAAACACCATACCAGGCGATGACTGCGGTCCAAGTATC
This sequence comes from Paracoccaceae bacterium, assembly GCA_050256375.1. Lineage (GTDB taxonomy): Bacteria > Pseudomonadota > Alphaproteobacteria > Rhodobacterales > Rhodobacteraceae > NORP23. The sequence continues at coordinate 18,953 of JBBWVU010000037.1, forward strand.
AGAATATCGGCCAATAGCGCCATCGAGATACCCACACCACCAATATAGAGTGGGCGTTTATCCTCACGCGGGGCGACACCGTATGCCGTAGTCAACACCAACCCGAATATCACCATAAGCTGGATCAGACCTGTACCGATGGGCGCTGCATTGGCGACCATGTCGGCACGAACTTCTTCAATCTGCTCCGGTGTGCGACGACGTTCTTCTTGTGAAAGACCCCCACCCGCAGCTTCGATTTCAGCCTGCAAGTTAATCGAGCGGTCCCATGCTTCCTGACCGTGGAGTTCGATCATCGAAGCCTGACACTGTTCGCCTACGTTTGTACGCAGTTCAGCTTGTCTACCTTGCTCGGCGACCGAAGACACATAGGTATTCTGACTGCCGACCACGTTGAACGAGGACGCAGCAATTGCAAACAGGATCACGCCAACAGGAACACCCATCAACCACAACAGTTTATGGTTGCGCGTCGTTGTTGGTCCAGTCGATGCCACGACGTGAATGGGGGGGGCTTTCGACGGGTTTAGCAATGCATATCCGAACGCATAAGCCGCATACAGGAACGCCAACATAATGCCCGGCAACAAGGCTGCCTTGAACAAAGTGCCCACGGAAAGAACCGCGGCCTGCCCCAGATAGGTCAACGCGTCGGTACAACCGGCCTCGATCGCGCGGCCTTCCTGTGCGGCGGAATAGATGTCGCCCGCAAGCGTGCCCAGAAGAACGATTACAATGGACGGTGGAATGATTTGCCCTAGTGTTCCGGAGGCAGCAATAACCCCCGTCGCCAGTTCCGGCGAATAATTGTGCCTCAGCATGGTCGGCAACGTCAGCAGTCCCATGGTCACAACGGTTGCGCCCACGATGCCCGTCGAAGCCGCAAGGAATGCGCCAACCACAACAACCGAAACAGCCAGACCGCCCGGAAGCGGGCCAAACACGCGACCCATGGTTGTCAGCAAATCCTCGGCGATTTTGGAACGTTCCAGCATGATACCCATGAGCACGAACATCGCCACAGCCAGCAGCGTCTCGATGGACTGTCCGGCAATTACACGTTCGTTCATACGGTTCGCGATGAACGAAATATTGCGGTTCATGGCGGTTTCCCAGCCACCAGTCAGCAATGGCTCCATCGTTACGGGAAGATCGGGATACTTGAATATCGAGATCGCCTTGCGATCAACACCCGAGTTCAGCAGGTTCGCATAAGCATCACTTGACGTGTCCATAACTTCTTTGAGCAAGAAGCCAGAGCTGTCGAGCATTGCCAGAATGCCAAAGGAAATCGTCGCTGCACCACCGATCGCAAAGGCAACCGGAAAACCCGACATAATCCCGCCAAAAAGGCAGACGAACACAATAATCAGGCCTAATTCGACGCCATCTAGTCCGAAAAACATTATATCATCCTACCTTTAATGAATCGCAGCGGCAACTTCGGCCGTGTCGTCGTTTAACTGGTCTTTTTGAAGATACTTATCGGCGCTGCTTTCGCCCTCGATGAATTCCAGCATCGACCGCCAGAAGAACGTCAGGCCTTGAATAAACATCATGCCCGCAAAACTGATTAGCAAAATCTTGAACAGGAAATATCCGTCAAATCCATTTGGTGAAAAGCCGATCGTCTCGACGTTCCATTTCAACAGGCGAGACTTGGCCTCTAGCCGTGTAAGCGAGTCCGCTACCGATACTTTGGGCGTTACCAGATGGCGCCACATAAAGAACCAGCCGAACATCCAGATGATGGTCATGAACGGAATTATGAAGAACAACGAGCCGATCATATCAGCGATTTTCTTGGCACGGTGGCGCATCCCTGCATAAAACAGGTCAACGCGCACATGGCCGCCTTGCACAAATGTATATGAAGCACATAGGCATACGATCATGGCGTTATAGAACTTCAGTTCTTCGCCATACCAGCTTAGATCACGCGTGAATGCAAACCCGAACGGGCTGATCGCGATCTCGGAAACTTTGAAAATACGTTGCAGAAAAACAATCATGATTTGCTGCATTACCATGAACAACGATGCCCAAGCGAAGAAGCGGCCAACTGTGTTGGCAAATGCCTCGAATCCGCGGACGAGTGCCCATAGAAACTTGCGGTAGAAAGCGCCGACGACGCTAATAATCACAAATATATCGAAAATTACGAAGAACAGCTCTTTTGAGGCACCATAATAGATGAAATGCATCATCACCAGTTTATCGGACCAGTTCAACCACGCTGATGGATGAAAAATTACGTAGAACAGGTGCACAAATCCCATACCGATATTTGTGACTACCCAAATAATGAAATCCATAGTGCAGAAGTTCCTAGTTGGACGTCCGTAGATGACACCCTACGTCCCGTCAAAATCCCCCTCCCCAAAAAAGGGGAGGAGGTTTGTATTTTGGATTAAGCGCTAAGGGTTAGCGGTTCGCAAGAACGCGAGTACGCTGGCGAACATACTCGCCATCCGACTGCGAAATCCAAGCAGACGAAGAAGCCATCGATGCTTCGAAGCTTGCACGGATACGTGCGAACAGCTCGTCATCCATGAATTCATCCATAACTTCTGCAGAAGCAACACCGAATGCATCCCAAACGTCATCGCCGAACTGCAGAGTTTGAACACCCTGAGCCTGAAGACGTGCAAGTGCTGCACCGTTGTTTGCTAATGTCAAAGACAGGTTGTGATTGGTTGTAGCCAATGTTGCCTGCTCGATGATTGTCTGATGAGCTGTCGAAAGGCCTTCGAACATATCAAGGTTACAACCCAGTGCAAGGCCCGAACCTGGCTCATGGAAACCAGCTGTGTAGTACACTTTAGCAACTTCCTGGAAACCAGCACGTTCGTCAGCCCAAGGGCCAACCCACTCAAGGCCGTCCAAAGCACCGGACGATAGCGCTTGATAAAGTTCGCCGCCTGGAATGTTCTGAACAGAAGCGCCCAGTTTACCAAGCGCTTTACCGCCAAGACCAGGCATACGGAATTTCAGGCCGTTGAAGTCTTCTGCGGAGTTGATTTCCGAACGGAACCAACCACCGGACTGCGAACCAGAGTTACCAGCCAAGAATGATTTCAGACCGAAGATCTGACCCAGTTCGTTGTGAAGCTCTTTACCGCCATCATGGTTGTACCAGTTTGTCAGCTCTTGCGCTGTACCGCCAAAAGGAACGGCTGTGAAATACGCGTAGCCAGGATGTTGACCCAAGTAGTAGTAATCAGCGGAGTGGTATATATCAGCCTGACCGGAAGTCACAGCGTCAAACACCTCAAGCGCACCAACAAGCTCGCCTGGAGCTTTTTTGTCGATTGTCAGCGCGCCGTCAGACATCGCTGTCACGGTTTCAGCGAAGTGAACAGCAGCGTCATCAAGAACAGCAAAGCCGTGTGGCCAAGATGTAACCATTGTCAAAGTGCGCTTACCCTGTGCGTATGCCGGAGCCGCTAGCGTTGAAGATGCAGCAACCGCTGCGCCGCCAAGTGCGGAATTTTTAAGAAAAGAACGACGATCCATTAATAACCTCCCAGTTTGGCCTTCGCATTTTTGCGAAGGTGATCGAAAACACTTTCCAACCTACTTGTCCACGGCTGTTATGCAACGGGTTTTTTTATTAATTGGTAAGTAATTCCAACCAATACGTGTAATTACGCGATACTCCGGATTTCGGTTGTGGGTCGCAAATGCTTAGAGCAAAAGGTAACCCGCTCTAATTCCCTGGTCTCCGCGATCTGCGATTACCGATTAGTACGTAAAAAGGTGCATTTTTGTAACTTTATATCGAAATACAGTACATTATCGTAATAATACTTAAAATACACTGTTGACCTTCCTTAATCGGAATACTAAAAATTGCTGCACGCGCGAATAAATTGTAATTTCGCAAAAAATACCTGCATTCTCGCAAAAAGCGGTGCCGAACACCCCTCAAGCGACAGCATGCGCGCCCCCCTTCTCAATCAGGGGTTTTTTTGTGGCCCCTGCGCCACGTGATACTAGAACGGGGGGGTAACCCCGAATATAAATGGAGTAGACGCAATGACCCGTCAAATGACCGGTGCCCAGATAGTAGTTCAAGCCTTGAAGGATCAGGGTGTGGACATCATCTTTGGTTACCCCGGCGGCGCTGTCCTTCCGATTTACGACGAGATTTTCCAGCAAAACGAAATTCGCCACATCATCGTGCGGCATGAACAGGCCGCCACCCATGCCGCCGAAGGCTATGCCCGCTCGACCGGAAAACCCGGTGTTGTTCTGGTGACCTCTGGCCCCGGCGCGACGAACGCGGTGACAGGCATGACCGATGCACTGCTCGACTCGATCCCGATGATCGTTTTAACCGGACAGGTACCCACGTTCATGATCGGCAACGATGCTTTTCAAGAGGCGGACACCGTTGGCATCACGCGCCCCTGCACCAAGCATAACTGGTTGGTTAAAGACACCGAGATTCTGGCAGAGACGATCCATCAGGCATTCCACGTTGCCACAGCCGGCCGACCCGGTCCTGTTCTTGTGGACATCCCCAAGGACGTTCAGTTCGCTACGGGCACCTATACAAGTAAACCGAAAACTAAAATTTCGCACTATCAACCGCGCGTGAAAGGTGACATCGACGCCATTGTCAAAGCCGTCGAGATGTTGGAACAAGCCAAACGCCCGATCATCTATTCCGGCGGTGGTGTTATCAACTCCGGTGTTGGTGCCAGCCAACTGCTGCGCGAGCTGTCTGACTCGGCGGGTATTCCGATCACCTCGACACTTCTTGGCCTTGGCGCATACCCAGCGTCCGGAAAGAACTGGCTTGGCATGCTGGGAATGCACGGCACTTACGAGGCCAACATGGCGATGCACGATTGTGATTTCATGCTATGCGTTGGCGCCCGTTTCGATGACAGGATCACGGGCCGTACTGATGCGTTCAGCCCCAACAGCTATAAGGTTCATATCGACATCGACCCCTCCTCGGTCAACAAAATCATTCGTGTGGACACGCCGATCATCGGTGACGTTGGCCATGTTCTAGAGGATATTCTGAAGGTCTGGAAGGCGCGGGGACGCAAAACCAACGCTTCTGGCATCGGCATCTGGAAGGCACAAATCGATGAATGGAAGGCCGTTGATTGTCTGAAATACACCAACTCCGACACCATCATCAAACCGCAATATGCGCTGGAGCGTCTGGAAGCATTGACCAAAGATTACGACCGCTACATCGCGACAGAAGTAGGCCAACATCAGATGTGGGCTGCTCAATATCTGAGGTTCGAAGACCCGCACCGATTCATGACTTCGGGTGGCCTTGGGACGATGGGCTACGGCACACCGGCCTCCATGGGCGTACAAATTGCCCACCCAGACGCGTTGGTTATCAACGTCGCGGGCGAGGCAAGCTGGTTGATGAACATGCAGGAAATGGGCACGGCGACGCAGTACAACTTGCGAACCAAGCAATTCATCCTGAATAACGAACGTCTAGGCATGGTGCGACAGTGGCAGGAACTGCTGCATGGCTCGCGCTACTCGCACAGTTGGTCTGAATCCCTGCCCGACTTTGTTAAACTGGCCGAGGCGTTTGGGGCCAAAGGCATCCGCTGCTCGGACCCCGCCAAGCTCGACGATGCGATCATCGAAATGCTGGAATATGACGGACCCGTCATTTTCGATTGTCTGATCGAGAAACACGAGAACTGTTTCCCGATGATTCCCAGCGGGGCGGCCCATAACGAAATGCTGATGGGCGACGCCAAAACCGAGGATGCCATCAAAGGCAAAGGCGGCGCGTTAGTTTAACGACGTCGAAGAACATCATGAAACCTCTGATTTATTTCAGTTACGGAATGACGAAATGCGGCACAACGCTAGGCTTCCATTTGGACGCCGAAGCGTTAACGCAGGCGGGTTCTGAACAACACCGCCTGCCCGCAAATCTGATCGGCCCAAACAAAAAACTGAACTTCGGCTCACATTTCAGCAATGACCAAGCTGATGAGCTTTGGCAGGTGGCGCAAACAATCGGACATCCTACAGTCATCAAGACCCATACCCGACCAGATCCGGCGATTGTGCGAATGATCCAGAACGGCCAAGCCAACGGCCACGCCTGTTACCGTGACCCGCGCGACATAGCACTTTCGATGCTGGACCACGGCAAACGCGCCCGCACCGAGGGCAAGCCCGCTTTTGCTGAAATCGCAACGCTTGAGGACGCAAAAACGGGCATCCACAATCAATGCGACAGCTTGACGGCCTGGTTGCGCCTGCCCAACGTTCTGCCTCTACACTTCGAAGATATCGCCTTTGACATGCACACGACGGCGCAACGGATTCTTAACCAACTGGAAATCAAGGATAATCCTGGACAGATCGTTAACGCTGTGCTCGATGGCCGTTTTACTCAGCTTAATAAGGGTATACCGCATCGAAATATGGCCGAGATGCATGCCAACGACTCTGCTCAATTTCAAACCGAGCTTGCCCCGATACTGACCCACCTGATGGACAAGCGGCAAAACTTGCCCACCGACGGCAGCGTGATCCTACCGCCACCGCTCGAGTTGCGCATCTTCGTTAACCATAGACATTTCCCCGCAGATTGCGGACACTAAGATGAAACAAAGGAACACAAAATGAACGCTCTTGCTTTGAAAAAAGGTGCTTCTAGAAAAAGCGCTTACGATCTGAAAAATCCGTTAGGGGACGAAATCGAAACCCACACCCTGACAGTCATCGTTGATAACGAGTCCGGCGTTCTGGCCCGTGTCATTGGCCTGTTTTCCGGCCGTGGTTACAATATCGACAGCTTGACGGTGGCCGAAACCGACCACAAGGGACATCTGTCCCGCATCACCATCGTAACCACCGGAACACCTGCGGTTATTGAGCAGATCAAAGCCCAGCTTGACCGAATGGTGCCAATCCACAGCGTGCATGACCTGACGGTCGAAGGCCCATCCGTCGAACGCGAACTCGCTATGCTGAAAGTAACAGGCAAAGGCGAAAAACGTGTCGAAGCTATGCGTCTGGCCGATATTTTTCGTGCCAATGTGGTGGACACGACGCTGGAAAGCTTTGTGTTCGAAATCACCGGAACACCTGAAAAAATCGACGCCTTTGTCGAACTGATGCGCCCATTGGGCCTGATAGACTTGGCGCGGACTGGCGTCGCTGCCTTGACCCGCGGCGTTTAGAAAAAACTGGGGGTGGCAAAACCACCCCCAGTTTAACGTTTCAGACATTTCGTTACACCGCTCGGTTAGATGCCTGTTGTCTGAACGCCGGAAGCATACCGCGTGCGATATGCTTCCTCCTGTCTTATTAGCTACATCCCGAGGTTCCCCCGCAGGTGTTACATTTCATGCAAGTTCCGTTGCGAACCAGCGTGTAGTTTCCGCATTCGCCGCATGCATCCCCTTCATAACCCTGCATTTTTGCCTTTGTCCGGTCATCGAGACCAATCGGCGCTGACATTGTTACAGTCTCGCTAACAACCTGCGTTGCGACCACCGTCGCCGGAGCAGGCATCGCGACCAGATCTTCAGGCACACGTTGTCGCAGATATCCGGTCGAAGAAATTTGCCGGATCATATCAATCGAAGACTTCGCAATATCGCCACTAAAATCTCCGATGTTGCTAATACCCTCTTCTGCACCGCGCCCCAAGGCATCAAAACTTTCGCCACTCGGCGGGACATGTGCCAGATCGGTGCGGTCCAGATAGGATACCGCCAGCTCGCGGAAGATATAGTCAAGGATCGACGTCGCATTCTTGATGCTGTCGTTGCCTTGCACCATGCCCGCAGGTTCAAAACGTGTGAACGTGAACGCATCGACGAATTCTTCCAGCGGCACACCGTATTGCAGCCCCACAGAGATCGCGATGGCGAAGTTATTCATCATCGCCCGGAAACCTGCGCCCTCTTTGTGCATATCAATAAAGATTTCACCAAGATTGCCGTCTTCGTATTCACCTGTCCTAAGATAAACCTTGTGTCCGCCAACAATCGCCTTTTGCGTATAGCCTTTACGGCGCTGTGGCAGTTTTTCACGGCCACGCGCAATTTCTTTGACGATGATCTTCTCGACGATCTTCTCTGCCAAAATCGCAGGACGGTCCGCCACTGCTGCTTCGCTCAGGATTTCTTCTAGATCCTCGTCCTCGTCGTCAATAAGCGCAGACGAAAGCGGCTGTGAAAGTTTCGAGCCGTCACGATAAAGTGCATTCGCCTTCACACCCAAGGACCAGCTAAGCTCATAGGCCTCCTTACATTCCTCGATGGTTGCGTCATTCGGCATGTTGATCGTTTTCGAAATAGCACCGGATATGAAGCTCTGCGCTGCGGCCATCATATGAATGTGGCTATCGACGCTCAGATACCGTTTGCCGATCCGGCCGCAAACGTTGGCACAGTCGAATACTTTGTAATGCTCCTCCTTAAGGAAAGGTGAACCTTCCAACGTCATCGTTCCGCAAACATGGTTATTCGCATCGTTAATCTGTTGGCGCGTATATCCAAGATGGCGAAGCAGGTCGAACGACGGGTCGTTCAGCTTTTCTTGAGGAATTCCAAGGGTGTTACGGCAGAAGTCCTCGCCCAATGTCCACTGGTTGAACACGAACTTGATGTCGAACGCCGTCGGCATTGCCGCCTCGACCTTGTCAATTTCTACTGCGCTAAACCCATGACCAAGTAGCGAGGTATGGTTAATGCCCGGCGCATTGCCGATGATCCCATGACCAACCGCATATGAGGTGATTTCCTCGATCTGGCTGGTTGAATAACCCAGATTGCTGAGGGCCGCAGGCACCGAGCGGTTGATGATCTTGAAATACCCGCCACCAGCCAGTTTCTTGAATTTAACTAGCGCAAAGTCAGGCTCAATCCCGGTGGTATCGCAGTCCATTACCAGCCCAATCGTTCCCGTCGGCGCAATCACCGAAACTTGCGCGTTGCGATACCCATGCTCTTCACCCATCTTCAGCGCATCGTCCCAAGCTTTGTGGGCGTGGTTAATCAATTTGCCATCAGGGCAATTGTCATGGTCCAGCGGTACAGGCATCACAGCCAATCCCTCGTAACCCTTTGTCTCGCCATAAGCCGCACGGCGATGGTTGCGCATAACCCGCAGCATATGGTCGGCGTTTTTGGCATAACCGTCAAACGGCCCCAGTTCCTTGGCCATTTCGGCCGACGTCTTATAGGCAATACCGGTCAGGATCGCCGTCAATGTAGCGCCAAGCGCGCGCCCCTCGTCCGAGTCATAGCCAAAGCCCATATTCATCAGCAAACCGCCGATGTTGGCATAGCCAAGACCCAGTGTGCGGAATTTGTAAGACAGCTCGGCAATTTCGCGCGATGGGAACTGTGCCATCAACACCGAAATTTCCAGCGTCATCGTCCACAAACGACAAGCGTGCATATATCCTGCCGCATCGAACTGCCCGTCGTGCAAGAAGGTCAGCAGATTGATCGAGGCCAGATTACACGCCGTATTATCGAGGAACATGTACTCCGAACAAGGGTTCGACCCTCGGATAGCACCATCTTCAGGGCAAGTGTGCCAGTCATTAATAGTATCATGGAACTGGATGCCCGGATCGGCGCACGCCCAAGCCGCATGACCAACCTGATCCCATAAATCGGCCGCCTTGACTGTTTTGGCAACAGAGCCATCGGTACGGCGGATCAACTCCCAATCTGCGTCGTCTTTAACGGCTTGCAAGAAAGCATCGGTCACGCGAACCGAATTGTTCGAGTTCTGCCCCGAAACAGTCAAATACGCTTCGGAATCCCAGTCGGTGTCATACGTAGGGAACTCGATGCTGGCGAAACCCTGCTCGGCGTATTGCAGAACCCGCTTCACATATGTCTCAGGGACCGACATTTTCTTGGCCGATTTCACAGCGGCTTTCAGGCCAGCGTTAACCTTCGGATCAAACGCATCCGCTTCGGCACCATCCCATGCACGAATAGCGGCGAATATTTCGTTAAGGCGTTGTTCGTGGATTTTCGAGCCTGCAACAAGCGCTGCAACTTTTTGTTCTTCAATAACTTTCCAATTGATGAACTCTTCAACATCCGGATGGTCCATATCAATGATAACCATCTTCGCCGCCCTACGCGTTGTGCCGCCCGACTTGATGGCCCCCGCCGCGCGGTCGCCAATCTTTAGGAAAGACATGAGGCCTGAAGACTTACCGCCTCCGGCAAGACGCTCGTTCGAACCACGAAGCGAGCTGAAATTTGTCCCGGTACCGGAACCATATTTGAACAATCGCGCTTCACGGGTCCAAAGATCCATGATTCCGCCCTCGTTTACCAGATTGTCGGATACTGACTGGATGAAACACGCGTGTGGCTGCGGATGCTCATAAGCGCTGGCGGATTTTACCAGTTTGCCGGACTTGTAATCTACATAGTGATGGCCCTGCCCCGGCCCATCAATTCCGTATGCCCAATGCAAGCCGGTATTGAACCATTGCGGAGAATTCGGCGCGGCCATCTGCGATGCCATCATAAAGCGCATCTCGTCGTAATATGCCTTGGCTTCAGCCTCGGTGGTGAACATGCCACCTTTCCAGCCCCAGTAGCACCACGTACCGACAAGACGATCAAACACCTGCTTGGCGGAAACCTCACCGATGTAGCGCTGATCTTCTGGCAGTTTGGCCAGTGCGGCATTGTCGGGCACTGACGGCAACAAAAATTCAGGAACACCCTTTTCCTTAACCTTCTTAACAGCAGCAGGCACGCCTGCTTTGCGGAAATACTTCTGGGCAATCACGTCGGAGGCAACCTGGCTCCAACCGACGGGGATTTCCATATCATCAAGCGCAAATACGATGGAGCCGTCAGGGTTCCGAATCTCGGATGCTGTAGTCTTAAATTCGATTTCCCCGTAGGCGCCTGTTTTCACCTTGGTAAATTTCCGCTCGATTTTCATGCTTTTCCTCGTTCCATGGCGACACCAATCAGTAAAAAGGCCTATGGCGCCTACAATCGACGAAGCGAAGAACGGATACCCTTAACGCTTTTCTGCGCTTTAGTTGTAATCCTGAACCACCCCGTCGACACACTACATATTGTGGTCTGTTTAGTCTCTACATCTAATTGGGGTGTTTTGGGCAGCACCGTCAACGTATTTATTTTTTTATTTCGCACAAAAAATTGTTGACGTGATGTTCGAGCAAGCACCCAAACAGAGTCGCACGAACAGGGATTGGCGTTCGCGCAATATTAGGCAAATATATGCGGAAAACCTGATATAAAATATTAACAAGAGTTTTCATATGTTTTAACCAGCATTCTGCGGTGACAGTTTAAGTATACAATTGTCCACCGAAAACAGAATCATCGAGGTCATGACAAGGGCGCCTCGCGTATCCCTGCCACATCGAATAATTCACTGTCAAAACAAGTAATTCTCCAGATGCAGACCATTACACGACCAACCGTCGCAAAACCACGTTCGGCATTCGTTAACAGTATTCGATTTCTGGTGAAGATATTGGTCGGGGCGAGAGGATTCGAACCTCCGACCTACGGTACCCAAAACCGTCGCGCTACCAGGCTGCGCCACGCCCCGACTAATGAGGTTCATCTACAATGTAGAATCCCCGAAGGAAAGCGAAAAATCAGTCGCAGAGCCAGATAACTTCTGGGCCGGATATGGCCGGGTGACGGACCTGCGTTCCGACACCGATTTCCAGCAGATCCGCCAGCCCAGCGTTGATTTCGAATACATATTGAATAGCGTTTCCGCCAAAGATTGTAGTTTCGTCCAGCGGGATCGCGTTTTCATGCACATATTGAACAACACCCTGTGCATCTATGAAAATCATATCCAGCGGAATCAGTGTGTTGCGCATCCAGAAATGCATCGACTGGGGTTCGTCATAAACGAACAGCATTCCCGCAAACCGACCCAGCGTTTCGCGGTTCATAAGCCCGAATGCACGTGTTTCAGGCGAATCAACCACCTCGGTCACAAAACTCACAGAACTGTTCTCTGAGCGGACATCCAGCCGATCAGGCGCACATACACTTGCGCCCGACACCGGACCTGCGCCCAGCAGCAATGACACCACTATTATGAATCGAAAAATACTATTCATCCTTGTGGATCACGTGATCCCAAGACTGTACTTCGCCAGCCATCTTGCCACGCGGTCCGTCAATTATACGAATGGAAATCGCTTCGCCCGGCTGCAAATCGGACAACCCGTAATGGCGTAATATTTCCACATGGAGAAAAATATCGGCATCATTGCCAAACACATTGGCAAATCCGAAACCTTTGGCTTTATCAAACCATTTTACCCGTGCAGGTAGAAACGGAATATCTTCGGCTATTTCGGGAATGCTTGGCGCATCTTCTGTATCAACGTCGATACCAGCCATAAGCGGCGCACCGATTTCGTGAATAACCGAGGCCTGACGTCCCCTATCGGTAACCTGAACATCGATAACAATAGGTGACTCCTCGGCCACAGAACTCCTACCAAAATTTCTTAAAACATTGGCGTGCAAAAGGATGTCGCCTTCTGCATTGTCAGACACAACAAAGCCGAAGCCTTTCGCTGCATCAAACCATTTGACCTGCCTCTTGATCATTTTTGTAACTTCGCTTTCATAGCCATGTATTAATTATTCAATACTAAAACAGTATACAATATTAATTTTTTCACTCCGAACTAACTACAAATTGACTATCTAGTAAACAGGCCTATCTAGTAAACAGGCCTATTGCGCAAGAAATTAGAAAATTCTGATGAAAAGCGGCAATGCTTAACTACAGCTTGCAATTGCAAGTATATTTTCTAGTTCCATGTGTTTTATGGCTGTAATCGCCTAATAATCCAGTCAGAATCGCTGCATTCTCTGATCCACCGGAACCTATCATGCAAACGGTGCTGCCCATCCGCCCAGAACTCGATTTCTGTCGGAATAATGCGATATCCCCCCCAGAATTCCGGTCGTTTTGGGTGCAGTCCTTTGGAAGCAGTGACCTTGGCAACTTCAGCCAATAGTTGTGCCCTAGATCCTAGAGGTTCCGACTGTCGTGATGCCCAAGATCCTAATTTACTTGGTAAAGACCGGGATTCATAATACGCATCCGCCTTTGCACCCGCCTCACGTTGGACCGTACCACGAACTCTGAGTTGTCTTCGCAACGACTTCCAGTGCATCACAAAAGCCGCTTTTCCCGCACCTTCAATCTCGACCGCTTTGGCGCTACCGTAATTGGTGTAGAAAACAAAAGCATCGCTCTCGATATCCTTCAACAAGACCATTCGGGAATTCGGCATGCCGTCCGCATCCACAGTTGCCAACGCTATGGCGTTTGGATCATTTGGTTCAACCTTTTCAGCCTCGGCCATCCAAACGCGAGCGATTTGAAATGGATCGTCACCAGCGAATATTCCGGTTCTTTTCGAATTTTCCTGCATTACGCCCTCAAACGGTTCATCAATCTTGCTGCATGTGCTTCTATAGCTTAAACCAGCGAAATAAATCCATGACAAGGGGACACAATGATGAGTGCAGGAATTATGCAAGGAAAACGCGGCCTGATTATGGGCGTTGCAAACAACAAATCTCTGGCTTGGGGTATTGCACAGGCCTGCCACGAACATGGTGCAGAACTAGCGTTTACCTATCAAGGCGAGGCTTTGGGCAAACGGGTGCACCCGCTGGCCGAGAGCGTGAACTCCGAAATCGTGCTGGAATGCGACGTCACGAGCGACGAATCGATGGATGCGGTTTTTGCCACGTTGGAAGAAAAATGGGGCAAATTGGATTTTCTGGTGCACGCTATAGGGTTTTCCGACAAAGCGGAACTGCGGGGCCGCTATGTGGACACTACCGCCAAGAACTTCGATCTGACGATGAACATCTCGATCTATTCATTCACCGCCGTTGTGCAACGTGCGGAAAAGATGATGCCTGACGGTGGATCCTGCCTGACCCTGACCTATTACGGCGCTGAAAAAGTTATGCCACACTATAACGTCATGGGCGTTGCCAAAGCTGGGCTTGAAGCGTCGGTTAAATATATGGCCATGGATCTTGGCCCCAAAAACATCCGCATCAACGCACTTTCGGCTGGTCCGATCAAAACGCTAGCGGCATCGGGCATCGGTGATTTTCGTTATATTATGAAGTGGAACGAGCTGAACTCGCCGCTTCGGCGCAATGTCACACAGAATGAGGTTGGAAATTCCGCCATGTATCTGTTGTCCGACCTGTCATCGGGTGTCACGGGCGAAAACCTCCACGTGGACGCGGGCTATCACGTCGTTGGCATGAAAGCCGAAGACGCCCCCGACATCGACGTAGTACAAGGACGTAAATGATGGCTGATAAATTACCACATGAAAAAGGATTCCACATTTCGTGGGACCAGATCCATCGCGACAGCCGCGCCCTTGCCTGGCGTCTGGACGGAAAAGGCCCGGACGGTGGCGCATGGAAAGCCGTAATCGCGATCACTCGTGGCGGTATGGCACCAGCGATGATCGTTGCGCGTGAACTCGACATTCGCACTGTCGATACAATCAGCGTGAAATCTTATGACCACCAGCAACAATCCGAAGCCATCATTCTGAAATCGCCCGACATGAACCTGATGGGCGACGGCGAAGGCGTACTGATAGTCGATGATCTGGTTGACACGGGTAAAACGTTGAAAGTGGTTAAGGATTTGTTTCCAAAAGCCCACATCGCAACGGTTTATGCCAAACCCGAAGGCCGCGAGATGACGGATACGTTCATCACCGAGGTCTCGCAGGACACATGGATATTCTTCCCGTGGGACATGGCCCTGCAATACGTCGAGCCCTATCGCGGCACCGACTAGAATTAATAGATTTCCAAAAACGGCCTACAGCGATGTGGGCCTTTTTTATGCGCGCTCGGTGCACCTGCCGTCGACAGGCTTGTCATCACCCGCCAAGGGTCGCAATATCGGTTGCAAACAATAACAGGATTCCCCGATGGACAAACCACCCAAGCAACTGAAGCTGTCGCCAGCGACAAGGGCTGCACAGGCATTGCACATGATAGACGAAGCAACAGGCGCCATCAGCCCGATGATAGACCTGTCCAGCACCTATGCCCGTGACAACGAATACGCCCCGCGCCAGTCCTATATTTATGGCCGCGATGGTGGACAGACCGTTAAACACGCCGAGGCGGTGCTGGCCAACCTCGAGGGCGGCGCGTCCTCGTTGCTGTTTGGATCCGGCATGGCGGCCTTCGTCGCCTTGATGGAAACGCTGGAATCGGGCGACCACGTTATCGCCCCGCAGATAATGTATCACGCTGGCATGACTTGGCTGCATAGGCTTGCCGATAAACGTGGTGTCGAGGTCACTTTCTTTGACCAGACCAATCCTAATTCTCTGGCCGATACTGTCAGAAAAGGCCAGACACGTATAATCTGGATCGAAAGTCCAACGAACCCGAATTGGGACGTGATCGACATAGTCGAAGCAGCTAAGCTTGCACACACAACAGGCGCGATTTTGGCAGTCGATTGCACAGTCTCTCCGCCCAGCACAACGCAGTCGTTGGAGCTAGGGGCAGATATTGTGTTCCACTCGGCAACCAAATATCTCAACGGGCATTCCGATTTGACTGGCGGCGTTCTTACATGCGCCAAACTTGGCCCGCTCTGGGACGAATTAACCATGCTGCGCACCCTACAAGGCAGCGTCATGGCCGGATTCGAGGCGTGGCTGCTAATTCGTGGATTGCGAACACTATATCTTCGATACGAACGCGCATCCTCAAACGCGTTAACCATTGCTAAACATTTCGAAAACCACAACCAGATTGATAAGGTTCTCTACCCTGGACTGCCCTCGCACCCGGGCCACGAAATTGCCAAGCGGCAAATGCATAACGGATTTGGCGGCATGATGTCGTTGCTGATCAAAGGCGGTGCAACGAGGGCAAAAGACGTCTCGCGGTTCACTCAAGTGTTCGTGCCCGCCACCTCGCTTGGTGGTGTCGAGAGTTTGATCGAGCATCGTAAAGCCGTCGAGGGACCACATTCAATCGTTGCCGACAATCTGATCCGGTTATCAATCGGCATCGAAGACGTTAACGATTTGATCGCAGATCTTGAGCAGGCATTGGAGCGGGCGCAGTGATCAAGACTTATCATCAAGACCCACGCGACCCCGATTTCGTGCAAAACCCGTATTCGTTTTACGAAAGCGTTCGCGAATCTGGACCATTTTTCCTGTGGAAAGATTACGAATTCCTATGCTCGGTCGAGCATAAAACAGTTAATGCAATCTTAAGGGACAGGCGTTTTGGTCGAGAAGCACCAGAGGGATTTGCGCCAGTCCACCCAGAACACGTAGCGCCATTCTACTCGCTGGAAAAGCATTCCCTGCTTGAACTGGAGCCACCGAACCACACTCGCATACGTGGCCTGCTTGTCCGCGCCTTTACAAACCGGCGGATTGCAGAACTTGAACCGCAAATCGAAGCTTTGGCGAACGATCTTGTCGCAAATTTCGACAACGAAGAAATTGATCTTCTGCCCGCATTTTGCGAGAAGATTCCGATCATTATTATCGCCCGCCTTCTGGGTGTACCCGAAAATATGGCCCATCAAATGCTTGCTTGGTCGCATGATATGGTCGCCATGTATCAGGCCCGCCGCGATCGCGCGATCGAAGATGCCGCAGTTCAGGCAACACAGGCGTTCTCGGCCTTTATTCGCGAATACGTTGACGCGAGACGGAACGACCCGCGTGACGATTTGATCACCAACTTGATCGCCGCCAACGACGAGGGAGAGCGCCTATCGACCGACGAACTGGTGACCACTTGTATCCTGCTTCTGAACGCGGGTCACGAAGCGACTGTGCATAGTTTTGCCAATTGTATAAGGGCCGTACTGCTGAGTGGCACCCCTCCCAAACAGACTTTTTCGACGCCGCAAAAGACGATTGCCATGGTCGAGGAAACGCTGCGCTTTGACCCACCACTGCACATGTTTACACGTTATGCGATGCAGAATTTTTCTGCCTTTGACCATGAATTCAAAGCGGGCGACGTGGTGGGCTTGATGCTGGCAGGCGCTAACCGCGATCCGCATAAGTTTGCGGACGCAGGTAATCTGGATACCGAACGCGGAGGCATCGGAAATCTTTCTTTTGGCGCAGGTCTGCATTTCTGTATCGGGACTCCTTTGGCAAAACTCGAAATGGCGGTGGCGTTGCCAATACTATTCGCCCGATTCCCTAACATTAAATTAACGGAGCCGACAATTTATGCGGACCGCTATCATTTTCACGGACTAAAAAGCCTGCGCGTTAACCTTGGGGTAATAAATGACGGATAATACTGGGCCGAATCCGCTGCCAGCGGCGGAATCAGACGAACTGGTTAACGACACGCGGGGCGGCCTACCCCGTTTGATGGAAATAATGCGCCGCTTGCGCGATCCTGAAACGGGGTGCCCTTGGGACATTGATCAGGACTTTGCCAGCATCGCGCCCTATACAATTGAGGAGGCGTACGAGGTCGCGGATGCGATTGAACGCGGAGAAATGAACGATTTGCGCGACGAGTTGGGCGATTTGTTGTTACAGGTCATCTACCATTCACAAATGGCGCAGGAGGCCGGGAATTTCGGGTTTGACGACGTTGTGGATGCGATCGCGCGCAAGATGTATAGCCGCCACCCACATGTATTCGGAACCGAAAGTCGCGAGAAATCCGCCGAGCAGCAGATCGCTGACTGGGAGGCTATTAAAGCAGCAGAGCGTGGCAACAAGCCCGAGACGTCCAGTGTGTTGGACGGGGTCGCCACCGGCCTGCCGGCGTTGACGCGGGCGATCAAATTGCAGAATCGTGCTGCTCAGGTGGGGTTTGACTGGCCGGAAACCGCAATGGTTTTGGACAAAATTATTGAAGAGGCCAGAGAGTTAGTCGAAGCGCGAAATGAATTCGGCAAAACTGAAATTGAAGAAGAATTCGGGGATTTGATGTTCGTGATGGCCAATCTAGCGCGGCATTTGGACATCGAACCGGAAACCGCCCTGCGGGCCGCAAATTCTAAATTTACGCGCCGTTTCAATGGCGTAGAGGCCGAACTTTCACTCCGCGGAAAGCTACCCAAAGAGTCAACTCTAGAGGAAATGGACGCGCTTTGGAACGAGATGAAAGCCCGCGAAAAGTAATTACCGATATTTTTACTCAACTATTGACCTGACTATTTTAGTCGGGTACTTCTCCCGTATAACCTAACGGAGATACCCATGCTGAAATCCATCACCACCCTGCTTGTCAATCTGCTGATTGCAACGCCTTTAATGGCCCAAGAAGTTAACATATATTCTTCGCGTCAGCCGCAGTTAATCGACCCAATCCTCGCGGCGTTTACCGAACAGACAGGCATCAAAACCAACGTGGTATTTCTGAAAAGTGGCATGTTAGAGCGCCTGAAGGCCGAGGGACGCCGCTCGCCAGCCGATCTCGTGCTTACCACAGATATAGCCAATCTTACGGCTGTCGCGGACGCAGGTTTAACGCAGCCGGTTGCCTCGGATGTAATCAACGCCAACGTCCCTGCCAGCTATCGCGAGGCAGACGGAAACTGGTTTGGTCTGACTATGCGGGCCCGGATCGCCTATACCTCCAAAGACCGCGTGGCCAAGTGGGAATTAACCAGTTTCGAGGACCTCGCGGACCCGAAATGGGCGGGGCGCATTTGTATTCGCTCGGGTTTGCACAACTATAACATCGCGTTGCTGTCGGCGATGATCGCACATCATGGCGAAACAGACGCAGAGGCTTGGTTATCAGGCGTTAAGGCCAATCTGGCGCGCAAGCCGCAAGGCAACGATCGCGCGCAAATCAAGGCAGTCTGGGCTGGCGAATGTGACGTGGCGATTGGCAACACCTATTACATGGGCAAGATGCTTGCTGACCCTGAGCAAGTCGCGTGGGCCGAAAGCGTTAACCTTATTTTCCCCACGATCGGCGACAACGGGGCACATATTAACGTCTCGGGAATGGCGATGACCGCATCCGCCCCCAACAAAGTTGAAGCGTTGATGTTGATGGAGTTTTTAACATCGGACAAGGCGCAGGAAATCTATGCCGAGCTTAACTATGAGTACCCGTTGCTTGCCGATGTTCCGGTCTCGGAGCTGGTAAAAAGTTGGGGGGAATTCACCGCAGACGACACGCCACTAACCGATATCGCGCAGTTCCGTGGCGACGCCCTGAAAATGGTTAACACAGTGAATTTCGACGAATAACTCTCTTTTTCGCCGAATCTTTTTGGCCCGCCGTCGTGCGGGACATTTTTATGCCGGATACATCGCCGCCCTGCCCCGATTCAGATAAGCCATCAGGACCGGATCGCCAGCGACCCTCTCACGCAACTCGGTCTTCGCAACCGACGTTGCGATCGCCGTTAACATCGGCACAACGGTTGCGCCAACCGCAGTCGCTACATCGCCAAACAGGAAGGGTTAGTCAGCCAGCAACGTCTGAATGGCAGTGATATCTTCATTTGCACGAATAAACTGCTCTTCCACCGAATGCCGCCCCATCCCCCGAGATTTCATAGCTTTACAGACGCCTGCACAAATTCTGCCCGTTACCAATCCGTTAACAATCTTGGGAATTTTGGCGAAAAACACTTTCTTAACATCAGCCCAGTTTTCGTCGTTCAGCCAGCGATTACGGACCGTCGAGAAATACAAATGCTCTTCTACCATTCGGATGACAACACGCGAAACGGCCTTCTGTTGATCGTCCAGCCCCTCATCGAAATCAAAACTGTGCTGCCCTTCAAGATGGGCGCGGATCGCGTCACTGTCGGGTAATATCCGGCAATTATCGGTCAAAACCGGCATCTTGCCCTTAGGCGTATTGCGTGGGTCATTATTTTATTTAAGTTTCCATTCCAGGCCGGACAGTTGCAGTAGGCAAATCGCTTTGACGCCTAGGGGGCTGGCGGATGGCTCTCCGTAGGCTTTGTAATACGTTGAAAGTGTCAGCATAATGATTTCCATATAGCGTTAATATATCGTAATTCCTACCAGACTTTGCGCCAATTTTACCCTACCACTGGTTACCGCGACAAAATATTCCACCGTATGCTGCGGTTAACATCTTGTTAAACCTCTCGGCTTCCGGTAAGAGTTTAATCCCGTGATACAAGCGATTGTGCCGCTGGGCCAATCCATAAAACCAAGACTTACACGGGGTCCAATTCAGGCATGGCGCGTTATATATTTATTACTGGTGGTGTTGTTTCCTCGTTAGGCAAAGGCCTTGCGTCCGCGTCCTTGGGCGCACTTTTGCAAGCGCGCGGGTATTCGGTGCGGTTGCGCAAACTTGATCCATATCTGAACGTAGATCCCGGCACCATGTCTCCGTTCGAGCACGGCGAAGTGTTTGTAACCGACGACGGGGCCGAAACCGACCTTGATCTTGGCCATTATGAGCGTTTCACCGGCGTTTCGGCCTGCAAAACCGATTCCGTCTCGTCTGGCCGGATTTATTCCGACGTTCTGGAAAAAGAGCGCCGCGGCGATTATCTAGGCAAAACCATTCAGGTAATCCCGCATGTGACCAACGAGATCAAGGATTTCATCAAGATCGGCGACGAAGAAGTTGATTTCATGCTGTGCGAAATTGGGGGCACGGTTGGCGACATAGAGGCGCTGCCCTTCTTCGAGGCCATTCGGCAATTCAGTCAGGACCGGCGCGGCGAATGCATTTTCATGCACCTGACCTTGCTGCCCTACATCGCGGCGGCGGGCGAGTTGAAGACGAAACCAACACAACACTCGGTTAAGGAATTGCGGTCTATCGGAATTGCGCCCGACATTCTGATGTGCCGCTCGGAACATGAAATCCCGCGAAAAGAACGCGAAAAGCTAGCGCTGTTTTGTAACGTACGCCCTGATGCTGTTATCCCTGCGCTCGACTTGGCAACCATCTACGAGGCACCGCTGGCCTATCACCGCGAGGGCATGGACCGCGCGGTTCTGGATGCATTCGGTATCAAAAACGCACCGGAACCGGACATGTCCAAATGGGATGACGTGATGGACCGGCTTACCAATCCCGAAGGCAAGGTCAAGATCGCGATTGTAGGCAAATACACCCAGCTTGGCGACGCATATAAATCAATCGCCGAGGCGTTGACCCACGGCGGTATGCACAACCGTGTCAAGGTTCAAGTCGAATGGATTGACGCCGAAGTGTTTGAAAACGAAGAGAATACCATAACTAAATTGCAAGGTTTCAATGCGATTCTAGTCCCCGGTGGATTTGGTGAACGCGGGACCGAAGGGAAGATCAAAGCAGCCAAATATGCCCGCGAGAACGCCATTCCTTATCTGGGCATTTGCCTTGGTATGCAAATGGCAGTGATCGAGGCCGCACGAAATCTGGCGGGGATCAAGGACGCTGGGTCGGAAGAATTCGATCATGAGTCGGGCAAGAAACGATTTACGCCCATCGTTTATCACCTGAAAGAATGGGTCGAAGGCAACCGCACCATTCAACGCGAAGCCGACGACGATAAGGGCGGCACCATGCGGCTTGGGGCATATAACGCCACTTTGACCGAAGGCTCTCGCGTTGCCGAAATCTATGGAAGTACAGCGATTTCCGAACGCCATCGCCACCGCTATGAGGTCGATATGACCTACCGTGAGGCTATCGAGGCTACAGGGTTGAAGTTCTCGGGAATATCACCCGATGGAAAGCTGCCCGAGATCGTCGAAATCCCCGACCATCCTTGGTATATCGGCGTGCAGTTCCACCCCGAACTGAAATCCCGCCCGTTTGAACCACATCCGCTGTTCGCAAGTTTCGTCGAGGCTGCCGTCAAACAATCACGTCTAGTTTAACACCCCGTTGGAATTTTGGGCATTAATACTTAGGTAACACTCTATGTTTAAAAACTTGCTAAACCGCCTCAATGGCACTGCTTCTGATGAGCCCCTATCCACGGACGACGCCCGCCTCGCCATGGCCGCACTGTTGGTGCGGGTTGCACGGGTGGATCACGATTATGCGCCAGCGGAAATTGCTGTGATTAACGCTTTGTTAATTCAACGGTACGACCTGGACGCAGCGGGTGCCGATGCACTTCGTAACGAAGCCGAAGCATTAGAGGCGAACGCCCCCGACACCGTTCGATTCACCCGCCTGATCAAAGAGGCGGTCCCTTACAAAGAACGAAACGCCGTAGCGGAATCCCTTTGGCGGGTGGTTCTGGCCGATGACGAGCGTCACCATTATGAGGATTCCCTGCTGCGACTGGTCGTCAAGTTGATCGGCGTCAGTGATCGCGACAGCGGACTGGCACGTCAGCGCGCGCAAGCAGATTAACATTCGCTTAACTGTTTAACCTGCACAGCGATCCGTCTCTTGTTCTCGGCCAAACAGTCCGCGTCCGCGCTGGCAATAATACGCGGATTTGCGTGCGGGAACGGGCCTGATGGCGTTGGCGAGTCCAGAAATTTACAAACCTGTTGCCAACCGTCACCGTCTTCCCAGCACGCTTCGCACAACAAATGACTGGCGTTCTGCGTCGCGAAATACGCCCGCACATTAACCAAATGCACCTCGTAAAACGCGATATGTTGCGCTTCGGCCCCGTGCGAATAGTCAAACCCATAGACGCGTTTGCGTGGGGTTTTTCCGGATTGGTGACCATCGAATGTGCCTTTAGACTTTCCAGCCACGCATCGGCGGATCGTCTACGAGTCAAAAAAACCGGCGCCCTCGCCGTATTCTTCAAACACTTGACGATACATCAAAGGCCATGGCCAATCCTCGAATGAACCGTACTGTGCGGCTGTCTCGAATACCTGCTCAAAATCTCCGCTAAAGTAATTATAAGTAAAATGCCGGCGCCGATCACTATAATTATACCCCAAGCGAACCAACGCCTGCTTAAGACTGGATGTGTCGGTCTTGTTCAATCCAATGCCAAAAACTTTGTGTGATTTGCTCATGGAACCTGCCTAGCGCCACTGTGGCATCAAGACAATAGTTTCCGGCTTTCCAAGTGGCACTGCACAGGTTACAACCCCAGCAAATTCTGCTGCCCACCGGAGATTCCCATGACCAAAGAGCCAGCCATCACCCTCGAAGTTATCCGCAAACACGGTCTGAATCAGGAAGAATATCAGCGCATCCTCGAACTGCTGGACCGTGATCCGACGTTCACCGAATTGGGGATTTTCTCGGCTATGTGGAACGAACATTGCTCGTATAAGTCCTCGAAGAAGTGGTTGCGGACGTTGCCGACCGAGGGACCTCAGGTTATCTGCGGACCAGGAGAGAACGCAGGCATCGTCGACATCGGCGACGGTCAATGTATTGTTTTCAAAATGGAAAGCCACAACCACCCGTCTTACATCGAACCCTATCAGGGCGCAGCGACAGGTATGGGCGGCATTTTGCGCGACGTGTTCACGATGGGAGCACGCCCCATGGCGGCGATGAACTCGCTCTCATTCGGCGAGCCATCGCACCACAAAACTAAACAACTTCTTAACGGTGTGGTTGAGGGAATTGGTGGCTACGGTAATTGTTTTGGTGTTCCAACCGTTGGCGGCGAAGTCCGTTTCCACAAGGCCTATAATGGTAACTGTCTAGTTAACGCTTTTGCGGCGGGAATCGCGAATACGTCAGACATTTTCTACTCTGCTGCCTCGGGCGTAGGCATGCCGGTGGTCTATCTGGGCGCAAAAACGGGCCGCGACGGTGTTGGTGGCGCGACTATGGCTTCGGCAGAATTTGACGACACGATCGAGGAAAAACGCCCCACCGTTCAGGTTGGCGATCCGTTCACCGAAAAACGCTTGATGGAAGCCACGCTGGAGCTGATGCAGACCGGTGCAGTCATTTCCATTCAGGACATGGGGGCTGCTGGCCTGACCTGTTCGGCTGTTGAAATGGGCGATAAGGGCGGCCTTGGTGTAGCACTTGATCTTGAAAAAGTGCCTGTGCGTGAAGAAAACATGACCGCCTATGAAATGATGCTGTCTGAGTCTCAGGAGCGCATGTTGATGGTCCTCAATCCCGACAAGGAAGAAGTAGCCAAAGCTGTGTTCGACAAGTGGGATCTGGATTTTGCGATTGTTGGTGAAACAATCGCTGAAGACCGTTTCTTAATTCGTCTTAACGGGGAGCTAATGGCCGACCTGCCGCTGAAGGCACTGTCTGGCGAGGCTCCTGAATACGATCGTCCATGGGTCGAAACGCCGGCGCCTGCCCCGTTGGCCGAGGTTGACGCGGTGGACACGGCTGAAGCGTTGTTAACCATTGTTGGCTCTGCAAACTATTCGTCCCGCGCTTGGGTCTGGCAGCAATATGATCACATGGTCGGCGCGGATACAGTTGTGCGGCCTGGGTCTGATGCGGGAGTTGTGCGGGTGCACGGCACGCCCAAAGCCTTGGCGTTTACCTCTGATGTGACCCCGCGTTATTGCAAAGCGAACCCGTTCGAGGGCGGCAAGCAGGCCGTCGCCGAGGCCTATCGTAACCTTTGTGCGACGGGGGCGACTCCGCTGGCGACGACCGACAACCTTAACTTTGGAAACCCCGAGAAACCTGTAATCATGGGCCAATTCGTCGGCTGCATCAAAGGTATCGGCGAAGCCGTCGCAGCGCTTGATATGCCAATCGTTTCGGGCAACGTCAGCCTGTATAACGAGACTGATGGTTCCGGAATTTTGCCAACGCCGACAATCGGCGCAGTCGGGATTATGCACTCGCTGAACGAAGTGATCCGCATTGCGCCCAATAATAGCGACACGCTGGTTCTGATTGGCAAAACGAAGGGCCATCTGGGACAATCTGCCCTGCTTGCCGAGGTGTTCGATCGTGAAGACGGCGACGCGCCGCACGTTGATCTAGCCGCCGAGCGCAAAGCTGGCGAAGTAGTTCGCGCGGCGAAAGCTGCAGGCCTGATAAGTGCCGCGCATGACCTTAGCGATGGCGGTCTGGCGATTGCAGCGGCGGACATGGCACTGGCTTCGGGGCTCGGTTTGACCATTGAGGGCGACGGAACAGGCTGGTTCTTTGGCGAAGATCAGGCGCGGTATCTTCTGGCTTGCGACGATGCGAACGCTGATGAACTATTGGCGATGCTGGCGGCGGCCCACGTCCCCGCAGCAAAAGTCGGCACGGTCGGCGGCGACGCTTTGAAACTGGGCGCGGCATCTATGTCGCTTTCCAGCATTCGCGAAGCTTCCGAAGGTGGGTTGGTCAACGTCGCAGTATAGTCGTAAAGTTTTTATAGACCTTTTCGCAGCTCCCTCCCCTGTTGGTTTTTTCTGGCGTTTGGAGGTGGTCGATGTGAAGCCTAGTCATTATAGACTACAACGATATGCGCCCCGACCCTTAACAAATCAATAACGTCGCACCCCTTGCGCCTGCCCCTCTGCGAGATTAAATTCAACGCAACAAGAAACGGGAGATTCCGCATATGGCTATCGAGGCCCACACGATCGAAGCCCTCATTCAAGAGGCATTTCCATCCGCCAAAGTCGAGATTCAGGATCTGGCGGGTGACGGTAATCATTATGCGGCGACTGTAATTGCAAGTGAATTCAAAGGCTTGAACCGCGTGAAACAGCACCAGCTTGTTTATGCGGCGCTCAAGGGTAAAATGGACGGCGCGCACGGTGAATTGCATGCCTTGGCTTTGACCACGAAAGCGCCTGAATAGGTGATCTGGTGGAAGCTCATAATCCTCGGTGTTGTGGCGCTACTGGTGGCCGCAGTTCTGGTCGAAGTCTGGATGAAACGGAATAAGCCACGGGCTTCACTGGCGGACACGCTAGGTAAGGCTAGTAAATCGAAGGCAGACGACAAACCTGCCTTGGGAATGGAAGAAATAGATATGGATGTGGTTCGGGCAGCCGAAAGGTTGGATACCACGCTTGAGCGGAAAAATTCGATACATCGAAAGTAAATCAAGGATAAGACACAATGACAAACGCAGCAGATACAATCAAAGCCGACATCACAGACAACAATGTTGTTCTGTTCATGAAGGGCACTTCTGACGCGCCACAATGCGGGTTTTCCAGCAAAGTTGCCGGAATTCTGAACTACATGGGCGTTGAATTCAAAGACGTTAACGTTCTGGCCGATGAAGGCGTTCGCCAAGGCATCAAGGATTTCTCGGATTGGCCGACAATTCCTCAGCTTTACGTAAAAGGTGAGTTCGTTGGCGGGTGTGACATCATCATCGAGATGACAATTTCCGGAGAACTGGACACGCTGCTGGCGGATAACGAAATTGGCTTCAACAAAGAAGCCGCAGACAAAATCCGCGAAGCTAACGGTTAATTCCTTAAGAATTTGTTTAGAAAGCCCTGCCCAACACGGCGGGGCTTTTTATTTGCCCTCGATTTCGTCGGCCAGCTCTTCCAGACGCAGCACCGCGTCCTCGTACGAACGCAGCAACACTTCCTCGTTCGGGAATGCCTTGGGCGCAGCGACGGCCATCGAAGTCATACGAGCTTCCGTGGCGGTAATTTGGGCTTCAAGTTCTTCGATGCGTGTTACCGCCCCGCCAACAGCTGCTTCCATTTCCTTGACCTTATCCGCCAGCATCAAACCCGACATCAGTAACATTCGCGCCTCCGGCACACGACCAATCTGAGACTGCAGGGTATCAGCCTCGGCACTCAACAACTTCGCAGCAGCTTTCAGATGGGGCTCTTCGCCCTCATTGCAGGCCAGAACAAAATTACGCTTACCGATACTTACGGTTACTTCAGGCATCGGAACCTCCGTCCATCAAGGGGCGCAACTGTTCGATCAAACTGTCAACCTCGGCCAAATCCGACTCGCGTTGTTTTTTCAATCCCGCCAGTTTTTCCTGTAATCTCGCATTTTCATCGCGCAAATTGGCCAAATCAATCTCTGCCCCTCCGGCTGAAGATAACGTCGCAGAAATGCGGTCCGTTGCAGATTTAAGACGGTCTTCCAAAGTCTTCAATTCATTCATCACTAAGCTTCCCTCGCCCGCAAAACAGTCTGCGAATCGCGTATTATGATTGTTGTGACGATTATAACCACATTTCGCACGGTTTGCGGCTATTTTGCAGTCTCTCTTCGCTTGACCCGTTTGACGGGGCTGCTATCAACAACCGGAACCAAATTCAAAGGATAGCACCGTGAACATCGACGACCTTCGCAAAAAGCACCCCAACCATTGGAACAAAGCCGCCGCGTTGCGGATGCTGGCAATCGACGCGGTTCAGGCTGCCAACTCCGGCCATCCCGGAATGCCGATGGGAATGGCAGATGTGGCTACTGTGCTATTCGAAAACCATATGAAGTTTGACGCCTCGGCCCCAAGCTGGCCGGATCGGGATCGCTTTGTTCTTTCGGCGGGTCACGGCTCTATGCTGCTGTACGGTTTGCTGCATCTGACGGGCTACAAAGACATGACCATCGACGAGATCGCCAATTTCCGCCAGTTCGGCGCGAAAACGGCAGGGCACCCGGAATATGGTCACGCCGATGGGATCGAAACCACCACCGGACCTTTGGGTCAGGGTCTGGCTACGGCGGTTGGCATGGCGATGGGTGAACAATCCATGGCGTCGCGGTTTGGTAAAAAGATCGTTAACCACCACACATACGTAATCGCAGGCGACGGTTGTCTGATGGAGGGCATCAGCCACGAGGCCGTTGGTCTTGCCGGCAAACAACGCCTTGGCAAATTGATCGTGCTTTGGGATGACAACGGCATTTCTATCGACGGCAAAGTAGAACTTTCCGACATCACCGACCAGATGAACCGTTTTGCGGCGTCCGGCTGGTCGGTTTATTCTTGTGATGGACACGACCCTGTCGCCATCGACAAGGCAATAACGCAGGCCAAGCAAAGCCCGCTGCCATCGTTGATCGCCTGCAAAACGCATATCGGTTTCGGTTCGCCTGCCAAGCAGGACACAGCGGGCGCGCATGGCGCACCGCTGGGTGCCGAGGAAATTGCCAAGGTCCGCACCATCTATGGATGGGATAGCGCCCCCTTCGTGATCCCTGCAAACATCAAATCGGCATGGGAAGCCATCGGATCGCGCGGCGCGGCGGATCACGAGGCATGGAATGAACGTAAGCACTCCATCTCTGAACGCAAACAAGCCGAGTTCGACCGTGTTGTTGCAGGTATTGCGCCTAAACGCCTTGGCTCGGCCATTCGTGCATTGAAAAAGCAGATCACGGCTGACCTGCCGAAAGTCGCCACACGTAAATCCAGCGAGATGGCGTTGGCGGCGATTAATCCGGTGATGCCGGAAACGATCGGTGGCTCGGCTGATCTGACAGGTTCAAACAATACGATTACACCTGATCTTGGCATGTTTGACGCAGACAACCGCGCTGGCCGCTATGTTTACTATGGCATTCGCGAACACGGCATGGCCGCCGCGATGAACGGCTTGGCGCTTCACGGCGGTTGCGCGCCTTATGGTGGCACGTTCATGGTGTTCACTGACTATGCCAAAGGGGCTATGCGTTTGTCGTCTTTGATGGGTCTCCGCACGGTTTACGTGCTGACACATGATTCCATCGGGTTGGGCGAAGATGGTCCAACGCACCAACCGATTGAACATCTGGCGATGATGCGGGCGATGCCAAATTTGAACGTCTTCCGCCCGGCCGATACGGTTGAAACCGCCGAGGCTTGGGAACTGGCGCTTTCTTCGCAAAGCACGCCCTCCGCGCTGGCTTTGACCCGTCAAGGGCTGCCAACGGTTCGCACCAAGTACACCAACAAGAACCTGACCGCCCAAGGCGCGTACGTTCTGAAAGATGCCGAAAACAAACGTCAGGCTATCCTTCTAGCGTCCGGCTCCGAGGTGGAAATCGCACTGGCTGCGCAAGCGTTGCTTGAGGCGAAGGGGATCGGCACACGTGTTGTCTCGATGCCTTGCTGGGAACTGTTCGAGGCGCAGGAAGAACAATATCGCAAGCGCGTGCTGCCTGCCGGTTCCGTTCGTGTTGGCATCGAGGCGGCTGCACGTTTCGGTTGGGACAAATGGCTGACGGGCGAGCGTGGCAACTCCAAGAAGGCAGACTTCGTCGGGATGGAAGGCTTTGGCGCCTCAGCCCCGATTGACGAGCTTTATGCGCATTTTGGCATTACCGCCGAAAACGTCGTCGCCAAAGTTGAAGCTTTGTTGACGTAATTCACCAACGCTTGATTCAAGGCTGGTCCGTTTGCGAAAAACGGGCCAGTATACCGCACGACCAATAAAGTAGCCCTCTGGTTCGCCATAATCAGCTTGTGCATCGTTGCGCTGGATGTTTTCGTTTACGAGTGGGGGTTGGTGTTAACCATTTTTAAACTGTTAACGCGCGCCTCTGATTGGATGGCGTTTTGGCGCAAGGTTTAGATACCAAGCCCAGATTGAGTCTTTTAGGTAACAATCCACCTTATTTCCAACTTATTGCCGTAAGGGGATTCCCTTTGCGAATCACATGTGACATGATTCGAACAGAGGCGTATCAAACGCTCAACGAGGCAGCAGGTAATGGATCAGGTTTCCATCAAAGACGGATTTGCCGGCGTTCTGGCATCCTTCGGCATGATAGCCGGAGCGGTGTTTTTCACCTATGCAGCCCTTCAAGGCGAATTCGGCATATTTCGGCTGTTTCAGGTGCAAGCACAGGAAAGCCGCCTTTTGGCCGAATTAGAGATCTTGCTCGAGGGTCACGACAGACTGCAAAATCGAACCCACCGGTTGTCAAACGAGTTCCTCGACCTAGACCTTCTGGACGAGCAAGCCCGCAAGGTGCTGGGTCTGGCACGCGGCGATGAAATCGTAATTCGTTAACAATCGTTAATATCGCATAACACCCTTGCAAAATTGGGGGTGTTTTTTCGTTTGCCCTTGGCGTATAGTATAGTTTAATATTAAACTACTTTCAATTACACCGGAGAAACACCGATGGCAGCCAAGAAGCCCAACGTCTCAAAAGAAGAGCTTTTGGACTATTACCGCGAAATGTTAATGATCCGCAGGTTCGAAGAAAAAGCGGGTCAATTATATGGAATGGGCCTGATTGGCGGCTTTTGCCACCTGTATATCGGTCAAGAAGCGATCATCGTCGGTCTTGAAGCTGGCACCAAAGAGGGCGACCAGCGGGTCACCTCGTATCGTGACCACGGCCACATGCTGGCCTGCGGCATGGAACCCAAAGGCGTTATGGCCGAATTGACGGGCCGCGAGGGTGGATATTCGGGCGGCAAGGGCGGCTCGATGCATATGTTCTCTAAGGAAAAAGAATTCTACGGCGGTAACGGGATCGTGGCGGCGCAGGTGCCGATCGGTGCCGGTCTGGCTTTTGCCAATCAATATCGCGGCAATGATAACGTAAGTTTTGCATATTTCGGCGATGGTGCGTCCAATCAGGGGCAGGTTTACGAAACCTTTAACATGGCGGCACTATGGAAATTGCCCGTCGTGTTCGTGATCGAGAATAACCACTATGCCATGGGCACCAGTCAGGAACGCTCGTCTTCGACCCCCGCGATTTACACGCGCGGCGAGGCCTTCGGTATTCCGGGCGCCGAGGTGGACGGCATGGACGTGCTGGCCGTGAAATCCGCTGGCGCCAAAGCCATCGCGCATTGTCGGTCTGGCAAAGGGCCGTATATTCTTGAGATGAACACGTATCGGTATCGTGGGCACTCGATGTCCGATCCAGCGAAATACAGGACCCGTGAGGAAGTTCAAAAAGTTAAGGAAGAACGCGATCCTATCGACCACGTTCGAGAGATGCTGTTAACCGGCGGTCATGCGGACGAGAATGCCCTAAAGGCAATCGACAAAGAGATCAAAGCGGTGGTTTCCGAAGCTGCCCAATTTGCCACCGACAGTCCCGAGCCGGCCGAAGCCGAGCTTTGGACAGATGTGTACGTGTAAGGGAACTCAAACATGGCGATTCAAATACTGATGCCCGCGCTTTCCCCTACCATGGAAGAAGGCACTTTGGCGAAATGGCTGGTTAAGGAAGGCGACACCGTTGCATCTGGCGATATTCTGGCCGAGATCGAGACCGACAAGGCCACGATGGAATTCGAAGCTGTTGACGAAGGTGTCATAGGCAAGCTGACGGTGGCCGAGGGCACCGAAGGCGTTAAGGTTAACGAAGTGATTGCGGTTCTGCTCGAAGATGGCGAGGACGCATCGGCGGCTGAAGTTACGGCGGCACCTGTTGCCGTTACTGTTGCAGATGCTCCGACTGACGCCCCTACTCCTGCGGTTGCTGCTGCTCCGGTGGCCGTGATTGTTCCGGCCGAGGATGACTTGCCCGAGGGCACAACATTCAAATCCGTGACAGTCCGCGAGGCATTGCGCGAGGCGATGTCTGAAGAAATGCGCGCGAATGAAGACGTATTCCTGATGGGTGAAGAAGTGGCCGAGTATCAAGGCGCCTACAAAATCAGTCAGGGCATGTTAGACGAATTCGGGCCGCGCCGTGTGATTGATACGCCGATCACCGAGCATGGTTTTACAGGGTTGGCAGTTGGTGCGGCTTTTGCCGGATTGAACCCGATTGTCGAGTTCATGACCTTTAACTTTGCCTTGCAAGCCATGGATCATATTATTAATTCTGCCGCCAAGACGTTGTATATGTCCGGCGGCCAGATGAATTGCCCGATTGTTTTTCGCGGCGCAAACGGTGCTGCTGCACGGGTTGCTGCACAACACTCACATGATTTTTCGGCTTGGTATGCGCAGGTTCCGGGCCTTAAGGTTTTGTCACCTTACTCGGCTGCGGACGCAAAAGGTTTGCTGAAATCTGCCATTCGCGATCAGAACCCTGTTGTGTTCCTTGAGAACGAAATTCTCTATGGCCGCAGCTTCGATGTTCCAGAGATTGAAGATTACACTGTGCCGATTGGCAAAGCCAGAATTTGGCGCGAGGGAACGGATGTGACCATCGTCAGTTTCAGCATTGGAGTTCAATATGCGTTGGAGGCCGCTGACAAGTTGGCCGAAGAAGGTATTTCAGCCGAAGTCATCGACCTGCGAACCCTGCGCCCGATGGATACGGAAGCAATTGTCAATTCGGTTAAGAAAACCAACCGTTGTGTAACCGTCGAAGAAGGGTTCCCCGTGGCCTCGATCGGTAATCACATTTCGGCGGTTTTGATGGAGCAGGCATTCGATTATCTGGATGCCCCTGTAATTAACTGCACTGGTAAAGATGTGCCAATGCCGTATGCAGCCAACCTCGAAAAACTGGCGCTGATCACGACGGACGAAGTAATCGCCGCCGTTAAATCAGCAACCTATCGTTAAGGAGAGCAGACATGCCTATCAATATAATGATGCCCGCGCTTTCCCCAACAATGGAAGAAGGCACGCTGGCCAAATGGTTGGTTAAAGAAGGTGACACAGTTCAATCCGGCGACGTCATGGCCGAGATTGAAACCGACAAAGCAACGATGGAGTTCGAGGCCGTAGACGAAGGAGTGATCGGCAAGATCGTCGTGGCCGAGGGCACCGAAGGCGTTAAGGTTAACGCTGTGATCGCGGTCCTGCTTGAAGATGGCGAAGATGCGTCGGTGATTTCCGATGCGCCTGTGGCGGCTGCTCCGGCGGCGGCAGTGGATAAAGCCGATGCGCCAGTCGCAGCGCCAGCGGCTCCGGTCCCTACTGCGGCGGCGAATAATGGTAACCGCGTTTTCGCATCCCCCCTCGCCCGACGTATTGCGGCTGACAAAGGTTTGGACCTATCCAGCATTGCGGGTTCCGGTCCTAAAGGACGGATCGTCAAGGCGGATGTCGAAAATGCGATTGCAGATCCGGCTGCTGCCCCCAAAGCGGCAAGTGCAGCACCTTCCATGGCGAAAAGTGCCGATGCAGACACCGTCAAGAAGATGTACGCGGATCGCGAGTTTGAAGAAGTTAAACTCGACGGAATGCGCAAAATCATTGCGGCGCGCCTGACCGAAGCAAAGCAGACCGTTCCGCATTTCTACTTGCGTCGCGACATTCATCTGGATGCGCTGTTGGAGTTCCGCGAGAAATTGAATAAATCGCTGGAATCGAAGGGCACCAAGCTATCGGTTAACGATTTCATAATCAAAGCCTCGGCACTTGCACTGCAAGATGTGCCCGATTGTAATGCCGTCTGGGCGGGTGACCGGATATTGAAGCTGGCACCATCGGACGTGGCCGTAGCTGTGGCAATCGAGGGAGGATTGTTCACGCCCGTGTTGCGCGACAGTCACCTCAAGACGCTGTCGACACTGTCGGCAGAAATGAAAGACCTCGCGGGCCGCGCGCGGGATCGCAAACTTATGCCGCATGAATATCAAGGCGGTAGCTTCGCGATCTCAAACCTCGGGATGATGGGGATCGACAACTTTGATGCGGTGATTAACCCGCCACAAGCCTCGATTTTGGCTGTGGGGGCTGGCGCGAAAAAGCCCGTCGTCAACGCTGACGGCGAGCTGGGGATCGCAACTGTGATGTCGGTAACCCTGTCCGTAGACCACCGCGTGATCGACGGCGCACTGGGTGCAACATTCCTTGCAGCCATCAAAGGTTACCTGGAAGAACCGCTAACGATGTTGGTATAAACTGTTTAGCCGAGCTTACGTCCGGCTAGCATTTATTCGGAAATCAATGCGCGCCAGTCAATCGGGGCTTCTGCGACAGGTGCAGTTCCGGAATTGAACGCGTTAAAGTTCAACTTATCCCACTGTGTTGTTGAGATCACGGGATAAACCAATAGGGCGATCAGTAAAAACTGATTATTGCTAAAGTTGTTTTAATATCAAAAGTCATAATACTGCCTGACACTTGTTAAATACACGGACCCGAAAGAATCGAGTACCAACGTGGTTTCTATCATGAATCCCGTAGAATTCTTTATTAAATTAAGTGTTGATTAAGAATGTGGCCAATTTCTGATCGAAATATGATCGATTTAGGCAGTTTTTCGGTGGCTGTTATGCGTTCGTTGCCACAAATCCGTAAAAATGCGATATTTTCGCCATAATCTATTGACGAGCGGTGCATTATTATACACTTATCTTGTATCGGTGCGGAATCCCGTATTGATAGGTAAAAATGACAAAAGGACTCGAAGGCCATAGCCCGTAGACCACATAACGCGCCACCACAGCGCGACACCGGACCCCGCGTCAATGAACGCATCACATCCACCGAAATCCGACTGATTGGCGCCG
Source organism: Paracoccaceae bacterium (assembly GCA_050256375.1). Taxonomy (GTDB): domain Bacteria; phylum Pseudomonadota; class Alphaproteobacteria; order Rhodobacterales; family Rhodobacteraceae; genus NORP23. The sequence goes on from JBBWVU010000037.1 coordinate 53,189, forward strand.
AAGGCGAAAATGTTGGCGTTGTTTCCCCTGCAACAGGGATGACAATGGCCGAAGAAGTCGGACTCGACCTGGTAGAAATTTCTCCGAACGCAAAACCACCCGTCGTTAAGATCATGGATTTCGGCAAGTTCAAATATGAACAGCAGAAACGTGATTCCGAAGCGCGTAAAAAACAGAAAATCATCGAGGTAAAGGAAGTTAAATTCCGCCCGAACACCGATACGCACGACTACGACGTCAAGATGCGGAATGTGTTCAAGTTCCTCGAAAACGGTGACAAAGTTAAGATTACGTTAAGGTTCCGCGGCCGCGAAATGGCGCATCAGGATTTGGGTCGTAAACTATTGCACCGTGTTGCCGATGACATTACCGAAATGGGCAAAATTGATATGATGCCCAAAATGGAAGGTCGCCAGATGGTGATGATGATTAACCCGCTGAAGCAGGGTTAACTAGATTATAAAGGCGGACATTGCGTTCCGCCTTTTTTTATCCATTCATTTCAATTGTTTTTACCCCTGCCGACCGTTATGCCGGATCAGAGAGTATATCGTTAACCTGATCGAGCAGCACAAATGTCAAAAGGCACCTCCAGACAGTTTCGGTATTTTGTCGAATATGCACTGGTGCGGTGTCTGCTGGGCGGACTGGGGCTTTTTCCGTTTAAAACCCGTGTGCGGATTGGCGGAGTTTTGGTCGGGGGGCTTATCGCTAGACTAAAATCGCCGCGCCACCGGATCCGGAACAATCTTCGCCACGTTTTCCCTGATACGAAGGATGACGAACTGCGTGCGTTAACCAAAGCTGTCGGCAATAATTTCGGCCGCTCGTTCGTCGAAATCTTGAACAATGACGATTACTACAAACACCCGCAGTTACGCCACGCATCCGGTCCAGGCCTGCAAGTTTTGCGCAAAGCAGCGGCGGCGGGAACAGGTGCAATAATTGTTTCGGGACATTTCGGACAGTGGGACGCGGCAAGGCATTTCCTGAAATCCGAGGGAATCGAAGTTGGCGCAATCTATCGCCCCAGCAACAATCATTACTTCGACCGCATCTTTGTGCCGCAAATTGGCCACGCAGGCGAACCCGCCTTCCCCAGTGGCCGTCGTGGAACGGCCGACATGGTACGCCATGTGCGTGGCGGTGGCATGGTCGCGATCCTACCAGATCAACGATTTGAGGCAGGTGAGTCGTTAAACTTCATGGGGCAGCCAGCGAAAACATCGACAGCTGCCGCCAGCATCGCATTGAAATACGGTGTGCCGCTGGTACCAGTGTATGGAACGCGGCGGACAGACTCTCTGGATGTAGATATTGTATTCGAGGAACCCATCCGGCACAGCGATGCCAACACGATGTCGCAAGCGGTTAACGACAGCTTAACCAAGCACGTGCGCAAGAACCCCGGGCAATGGTATTGGCTGCATAACCGCTGGCAGTAAGGCCTAGATGAACAGGTTTGCGTATTCTTCGCGCAGGGCTTTTTTCTGAACTTTACCCATCGTATTGCGCGGCAGGCAATCCACAATCAGCATCCGTTTAGGACACTTAAATCGAGCCAGCTTGCCTGCCGTCTCGGCAATTATCTTATCTTGAGATACGCCACCTTTTGCCGCTACCACAACCGCGACAACCGCTTCGCCGAAATCGTTGTGCGGGATCCCGATTACGGCGCTTTCCAGAACGCCTGCAACGTCGTCGATCACTGCCTCGACCTCTTTGGGATATACGTTGAACCCGCCTGAAATAATCAAATCCTTGGACCGCCCGACGATCGAGATATAGCCGTCCGCGTCCAACACTCCTAGATCACCAGTCAGGAACCAGCCGTCTGGACGCAGTTCTTCTGCCGTTTTGTCGGGCATCTGCCAGTAACCCGCAAAAACATTGTCGCCGCGCACCTCGATAGAGCCGATCTGGCCTTCACTAAGGGGCATACCATCATCGTCCACAATCTTAACCTCGACGCCCGGCAGCGGCAGCCCTACGGTTCCTGGCTTGCGCGCGCCCTCGTAAGGGTTCGAGGTGTTCATATTCGTCTCGGTCATCCCATATCGTTCCAGAATCTTATGCCCTGTGCAGCCCGTCCAACGCTCGTGTGTCTCGGCCAGCAGCGGAGCCGAACCCGAGATGAACAGCCGCATACTCTTTGTGAGTTCTGACGTCATGCGCGGGTCGTCCAGCAAGCGTGTATAGAAGGTCGGAACGCCCATCATCGTCGTCGCATCAGGCATCGCGGCAATAATTCCGTCCACATCGAACTTTGGCAGGAATACCATCGACGCCCCCGCCATCAGCACTACATTGGTGGCAACGAACAGCCCGTGTGTATGAAAAATCGGCAATGCGTGGATTAGGACGTCGTTTTTTGTGAACCGCCAGTAATCCACCAATGTTGCCGAATTCGAGGCCAAAGCCTTATGTGTCAGCATCGCCCCTTTGGAGCGCCCCGTAGTCCCCGAGGTGTACAGGATCGCCGCCAGATCTCCGGATGATCGCGACACAGGCACAAACCCCGTTGTTTGTTGGTTCGCGCCATCCGCAAGTGACCCCCGACCATACGCATCGAGAGTTAAGACATGCTTAACACCCGCGACCTGCGCCGCCTCCTGCATTTTATCTACTCTTGATGGACCAGAAACAAAAACATGCGGCGTTGCGTCGTTAAGAAAATACGTGATTTCAGAAGGCGTATAATCTGGATTAAGCGGCAAAAACACGGCGCCTGCTAGCACAGTGCCCAAATACAACTCTAGCGCTTCAACGGATTTGTCGACCTGAGCCGCAACACGGTCGCCAGCTTGCACGCCCAGACTGGCAAGCAAGGCCGCGTATTTCTCGGCATTCGCGAAGAACTGTCCAAAAATTCGGTCAGCCCCGCCCGTAACAAAAACTTCCGCCTCGCGGCCAACCACAGCAGACCGTAACCGTGCCGCGAGGTAGTTGTTTTCATACATTACTTTTCGACCTGATCCGCACCAGTTTTACGCCGATAGATCTTGGCCAGCAACACCAACGCCGGAGCGATGTGGAACAGAAGATCGAATATATCAACTGCGTTGACCAGCTCGCCCGAAACCAGCGTGTTCAGCTTTTGCCACAGGTGCGGCTCCGGCCTGAACGGGGCCAAGCCCAGAAAGATTGTCAAGATGATGATCGTGCGGAACGGGATTTTATCGAGAAGTTTCATTTTTCACCTATAAACATTGAGTTGCCTTCTTATATGGAACCTGCACCCCGCCCCGCAATAGCCTAGAGTGTGGTTAAATTGGCGCACCGTTAAGCGGGAAACGGCCCAAAATGCGCAGGCAGACGTAATGCGTTTCCAAATCGCTGCGGCAAACGCTATACAGGCGACAACATCTGTTTGTTATGGAGTTCACGATGAAAACCACCCGTCTGTTTTTAATCATTGCCATGATTGTATCCAGTGCCTCGGGTGTTGCTGCCTACACAGAAGAGCAATTGCGCGGTGGCTTGAAATTATTCCTGCATCTTCAGGGGTTCGAGTGCGCCTATATTGCCGATGTCGAAATGCGCGAAGAGCCGCGGGCCTTCAATATACTTTGCAACCTTCAGGAAGATGGCTCGGGTGAGGAAATACTTTATTTTTTCCAGTTCGTTGGCGATGGGGCTGTTGTCGAAATCATCAATAATGAAGATAAAAGTTAACCCTTTCTTAATCATTCCCTGACAATACCGCCTTGCTTCATTCGAAAAGGCGGTTTTGCTTTGTCTGGACCTGACGAAAACATTCTAAGGCGGAAAATCAGGGCGGCGGAGGCGCGGCAGACCGAAGCCTCGTTGCAAAATTCACTTGTGCAAAACATCGAAAAAGCGATTTCCAAAGTTTTTCTGGATTTGCTGAAGGTCGAAGTGTTGGCAAAAGTTTCCGAAAGGACAAGCCGTTCTCAATCCAGCACGATTCTGGCAATGACCTATATCATGTTTGGTATTATCAGGTTTGAAGATGATGTGGGACTGTGCGGATTTGATGCAAATTTTATCGACACCGCCATAAAATATCTGGTTGGCGGAACCACCAGAGATGATGCCGAGCGCGCCGTAACAAAAACCGATGCGGCAATTTTCGAGCTGATCATTAACAAAATCCTAGCGCAGGCGTTCGGACCGATATTGTCGGAAAATAACGGTATTTCGATGCAAGGGTACGAGTTGGGAAAAGCGCCGCTGGCGTTCCTGTTGGCTGAAAGAGATTACGCGTTGTTGCGGGTGCATATTGGCGACATAAAGGGTGCAAATTTGGGACTGTTCGAACTGGCAATCCCTTTAGCTGCATCCAAAAAATCACGGCGTTGGAAACCCAAAATCCGGTTCGATCCGCGCAAGAAATCTGGCTACAATTCATATCAAAAGTCGCGACCGAAGCCCCGATTGAATTGGATACGGTAGTGCAGCGGATGAACCTTTCAATTGGGCGAATTCTGGCGATGAAAAAGGGCGACATGCTGGAACTGACCGACGGGTCTCTGGGCGCGTTGGTGGTCGAGGGGCAAACTGCGAATGGTCCCAAGGTAGTTTTTAACGGTCAGCTTGGTGCGTTGAACTCACACAAGGCTTTCAAGGTCACCAGCATAACCGACCTGGATTGCTAGAGTAAATTTGGTGTTCCGCAGCGTAATAAGCGAAACTGGACTTGCAGTTTCCGCCATTAATTGTCCAAACTGTTAAAGAACATTAACAGGAGATTACGATGGATCTGGGTATCAGTGATAAGGTTCGCCCCTTAATCAAACAGGTTAAGGAAATGGTGACCGACAAGATCGCTCCTCTTGACGAGGAATTCCACGCAGAGGTTGGCAAGACTGGTAACCGATTCGAATACACAGCCCGCATGACCGAAATCCTCGAAGGGTTAAAGGCGGGCGCCAAGGCGCAGGGACTGTGGAATTTTTGGTTAACCGACAGTAAACGCGGCTATGGCCTGACGACTGTCGAATATGCCTATCTGGCCGAGGAAATGGGCAAGACGCGGCTTGGGGCAGAGGTGTTCAACTGCGCGGCCCCCGATACGGGTAACATGGAAGTGTTGGAGCGGTATGGAACCGATGATCACCGTGCGCGATGGCTAAAGCCGCTGCTGGCAGGCGAAATTAGGTCGGCTTATTTGATGACTGAACCGGATGTTGCATCCTCGGACGCGACCAATATGGCTATGTCGTGTGTGCGCGACGGGGATGAATATATCCTTAACGGAGAGAAGTGGTGGGCCTCGGGCGCTGGAGATCCACGCTGTGCAATATATATCGTTATGGTCAAAACCGGAACGGATGCCGACTCGAAACACCAGCGGCACTCAATGGTTTTGGTGCCAGCAAACAGCGCGGGCGTCGAAGTCCTGCGCCCGATGGAGGTTTACGGCCACGACGACGCCCCGCACGGGCACATGCATATCCGGTTTACGGACGTTCGCATTCCGGTCTGCGATTTGTTACTGGGCGAAGGGCGCGGGTTTAAAATCTCGCAAGGACGGCTTGGGCCCGGGCGTATTCACCACTGCATGCGTGCCATCGGACATGCGGAGGCGGCGTTGGAAATGATGTGCAAACGCTCTCTTGAACGAGAGGCTTTTGGTAAAAAATTAGCGCAACTTGGCGCGAATTATGACATCATTGCCGAGTGTCGCATGGAGATCGAACAAGTCCGCCTGCTATGCCTGAAGGCTGCGTGGATGATGGATCAGGGCGATGCAAGGGCGGCTGCGCCGTGGATCAGCCAGATCAAAGTCGCAGCGCCTCGCCTTGCACTGAAGGTGATTGACGAGGCTGTACAGATGCACGGCGCACAGGGGATCAGTCAGGATACCGGCCTTGCTGCAAGCTGGACCCATGTGCGGACATTGCGTCTGGCCGACGGGCCCGATGCCGTTCACCGCCGACAGGTTGCGCGGGTAGAGTTGCGAAAATACACCAACGAGAAGGTGTAGTATGGGCGAAGAGCTGAACGTTGAAACCGTCGCCAAATACATGTCGGGCCGGATCGAAGGATTCAGTGGTTCGTTAACGGCGGAAAAAACGGCGGCGGGGCAGTCAAACCCAACGTTCATCCTTACTCATTCCACGGGCAAGGTAGTGCTGCGGCGAAAACCTTCGGGCGAATTGCTGAAGTCCGCCCATGCCGTTGACCGCGAGTTTCGTGTTATGGCAGCTTTGGCAGATACCGACGTTCCCGTCCCGAAAATGCATTTTTTATGCGAAGACCAAGACGTTATCGGCAGTACATTTTTTGTGATGGAGTTTATTGATGGTCGGAATTTCATGGACCCGCGTGTGCCGGATGTAACTCCCGAAACCAGGCGCGGGATGTACAATGCAATGAACGCCGGACTGGCTGCGCTGCATTCTGTAGATATTCAGGCAGTTGGATTGGCAGATTTTGGAAAACCAGGAAATTATTTTGCACGGCAAATTTCGCGGTGGTCTGGCCAGTACCGCACAAGTGAAACAGAAACCATCCCTGCAATGAACGATCTGATTACTTGGCTTGACGGCAACACACCGGACGATAAAACCACCAGTTTAGTGCATGGCGACTGGCGCATAGATAACCTTATGTTTGCCGCACAAGGTGCTGATCTGGTTGGTATTTTTGATTGGGAACTTTCTACGCTTGGGCACCCGTTAGCTGATCTTGGCGCGCAGTTGATGCAGTGGGCTATGCCCGTCGGGCTGGAAGGGCGCGGTTTGGATGGAGTGGATCGCGATGCGCTCGGTATTCCCGAAGATCGTGAATATATTGAACTTTACGCCAAGCGCGCGGGCCTGTCAGACGCTCCGGACATGGATTTCTACGTGGCTTTCAGCTTTTTTCGGATGGCGGCAATTTTGCAGGGTGTGAAGAGACGTGCGCTGGACGGGAACGCCTCAAACCCGGCACAAGCGTTGAGATTGGGGGCCTTTGTGCCGATTTTTGCCGGCAAAGGTTTGCAAATCGTTAACGAGGAATAGTTAACGTTACTTTAAGACCGCCGAACGTTTCGCTCTCGGATAACCGAACCGTACCGCCGTGACTGCGAGCTACATCGGCAACAATTGCCAAGCCAAGGCCCACGCTACTACGTTCGCCCTGATTGCGTGACTGGTCGAGACGCACAAACGGGCGAAGGACATTTTCACGTTCGGCTTCAGGTATACCTGTGCCATTGTCCTCGACAACCAATTTCAAATGCTTGTCGGATAGTGAAGCCGACAGCGAAACTTTTTCGCCAAAGCTAAGAGCGTTCATTAATAAATTGGTAATGGCCCGCGCGATGGCGCCTTCCCGCATTTTAACCTTAGGCGATTTCGAGCTGCGGTTTTCGAACTGGTATGTAATCTCACGTCCTGATCGCCGGCAATCCGCCACAACCCTGGTCAGCATCTTTTCGGCGTTCACCGTTTTGGCTTGCTCTAATGCGTCGCCGCGCGCAAAAGAAAGAAATGCGTCGAGCATTTTTTCCATACCCGCAACGTCGTGCTGCATGTCTTGCGTATCGACAGTTTCGTCAATCATCGCAAGTGACAGTTTCATTCTGGTCAATGGGGTGCGCAGGTCATGGCTGACCGACAACAACATCTGTGTTCGCTGCTCGATCTGCCGTTCAAGACGGGTGCGCATTGCCAGAAACGAGTAGCCGGCACGTCGCACCTCGGTCGCGCCGCTCGGATGGAACTCCTCGACTTGCCCTTTTCCGAATGCCTCGGACGCCTCTGCGAGTTTACGGATCGGCTTAACCTGATTGCGCAAAAACAGGGCTGAAATTACGCTCATGATGATTGCGGTCAGAACCATCAGCACCAACAGTTGGTGCGGATTTGTGGCACGGATCCGCCCGCGAGGGATCGTCGCATCCAACATGCCACGGCTGGTCTGTATCCTAACATTTATGGACCAACTTTGATCAACCAGATTAATGGAAATGTCCCGCGTGATTTTGCTTTGTAAAGTATCGATCACGGCCCGACCTGAAACATCATAAAAGTGGGATTTTACGGCCGGAATTACAGTTTGATCCAGATACAGCGCAAATTTAATCGCGAATGGGCGTTCCAAAGAATAAAGGATGGCGCGGGCCTCTTCTACGCTGTCCATTTCATCGACCAGATCGGCAGCATAGTTCAGCTCTAACGCGACGGATGTGGCCATTTGATTGGTAACTTGCGTATAATGGCGCTGCACGAACACGATCCCGACCACCAGTTGCAGGACAACGACGGGGATTAATATCATCAGCAACGAGCGTCCGAAGAGGCTGCGTGGCATATAAGACTTGAGCCACTGGAAGTTCATATCCTAAACAGGGTTACGCACATCGGCGTTGACTGGCAAGGGAGAAGCCGTTGAAACCACCTTTTCAAACCGAACATACCCCCGATATCGGCGTTGCGCTGACGCTGTCCGAGGGCTTGCGAGTGCTGACATGTGGCAATGCCAGCCCAATGACTTTCACCGGAACCCAGACATATTTGCTGGGCGAAGAAGAGGTGGCTATTATTGACCCCGGCCCTGACGACCCCGCACATCTGGCAGCAATCGAAGCGGCGGTATTAGGGCAACGAGTCAGCCATATCGTGGTAACGCATTCTCATGTGGACCACTCGCCATTGGCGACGCGGTTGGCAGCAAAGACAGGCGCCCCTATATACGGATTTGGTCCTGCGGATGCGGCACGATCAGATTTGATGAACACGTTGGCGACAGACGGGAACCTTGGCGGGGCCGAGGGAATCGACCCGCACTTTGCCCCAAATATTCTGGTCGCTGACGGGGGCATGATCGACGGGGATGGCTGGGCGCTAGATGCGGTTCACACCCCAGGACACCTATCGAACCACCTTTGTTTTGCATGGCAGGGCAATGATAGCCTATTTTCCGGTGACCATGTGATGGGTTGGGCTTCGACATTGGTGTCACCGCCGGACGGGGACCTTACGGCCTTTATGACCAGCCTGAAAAGGTTGAAAAACCGAGCCGAGCATACGTATTACCCGGGTCACGGCGCAGTATTGCTCGAAGCACATAATATGTTGGACTATTTGCTAGACCACCGTCTGGGTCGCGAGGATCAAATAATGGCGCGGTTGCATACTGCCCCGCAAACAGTAGCCGAGTTGACGGCGGATATGTATGCGGATGTGAACCCAATGCTGCACGGGGCGGCCTCGCGCAATGTATTGGCGCATCTGATCGACTTGTTTGAACGTGGGCTGGTTACACCCGAAGGGGCGTTTCGGGCGGATGCACGGTTCCAACGATCCTAGGGCTGAGCGTGTCGCAGTGCGACAGCTGTGGCGATACACACCTGGGCAAGCGTCATGCGTTCCAGAGCTAACCCGACGCCTGTCTTTTTCAGCAAGGCTTGCTGCAACAAGTTGGATTGGATCGCATTGTATTGCGCCATCGTCGCGACCACTGTGGGGGCCGCACCCTGCCCCGATTCCGCTAACGCTGTTGTTATCGCCGCCAAAGCGAAAGTCAGTTTTGCCACGGCATGCCGGGCATTCGGTGTCGTGGGCGTCACAATCCCCAGTTTCAACGCGGTCGCCAAAGCCGACGAAACCTTACCCGTGGCTGTGCGGGCAACCAACAGATCCGGTTTCAGGGCGGTCAGCATTTGGCTGGATAGTTGTAGGTTTTCTGAGTTCAACGCCGCGATCTGAGCTTCGATTAGACGAATGTATTGCCGTAGACGAAGGGTTAACGCGGTGTCTATGACGTCTTGGGCATCCACTTCAAAATGGATATATTTCGCGTGTTCAGGTGCTTCCATCGCCTTGGCAAAGGCCGCGACTAGTGCCGGAATCGGGTTGCCATCGGTGGCCATGCCCGTTGCCAGCCCAGCGGGATCGACCTGACACTCCATCGAGGCGCGATGGATATAAAGGGCCGAGTCCAACGGGATCAGGCCCAAGTCACCTTGAACTTTGGCCAAGACGCCTTCGACCAGCAATAACGCTCGGACTTCGCCGCTGTCGGTGAACAGGGCCCGGACCTCTTTATCGCCGTAAAGAGCGCCGTATATCGGGCTATCGAAGGGTGAGAATGTCACGGTTGACCTTGCTTTAACGGAATTTCGAGAATCTCGCGCGCCTGCTGCCAGGTCGCGACTGGGCGTTCATACTTTTCACACAAATCGGCGGCCCTTTCCACTAATGCGGCGTTAGATGGGGCCAGTGTATCGCGATCCAGCCGCATGTTATCTTCCAGCCCCGTCCGTGTGTGCCCGCCAGCCGCAATAGCCCATTCATTAACGATTATCTGCCCGGGCCCGACACCTGCCGCACACCATTGTGCGTCAGGAACCAACCGCTTGGCGGTACTAACATAAAAATCAAAAACCTGCTTATCCACGGGCATTGCGTTTTTCACCCCCATAACAAACTGCACATAAAGCCTGCCGGAAATTTGACCATTACGGTTCATAGTGGCGGCTTGAAATATATGACTTAGATCAAATGCTTCCACCTCTGGTTTAATGTTATATTTCCGCATTTCATCCGCCAGCCAGTCGATCAGTTCCGGTGGGTTTTCATATACGCGCGTGGGGAAATTGTTTGAACCGACGGAAAGCGACGCCATGTCTGGTGACAACGAAAGCATCGCACCTCGCTCGGCTCCGGCACCCGAGCGGCCACCAGTGGACATTTGCATTATCATTCCGGGGCAGTGCTTGGCGATTCCTTCTTGTAAACGCGCAAATTTTTCGGGGTCTGAAGATGGAGATTCATCGTCGTTTCGCACATGGCAATGGGCGATCGACGCGCCAGCTTCAAAAGCTGCATGGGTGCTTTCTATTTGTTCGGCAATTGTGATTGGCACCGCCGGGTTATTAGCTTTTTTCGGGACCGATCCAGTAATTGCAACGCAGATAATGCAGGGGTTGGACATGTTATCCTCCTGTTATTTCGGATAGAATTTGCACAAGTTTTTTAGGATGGCTGAAAAAGGGTGAATGCCCGCATTGCATTCGGTGAACATCAACAGCGGACCAATCTGCAACCATGCGTTCTTGTTCTTCGGGCGGAACCGCGTGGTCGTCCTTGCCCAGAATATAGCTGCGCGGAACGGAATCATATTTAGCACTCAACGTAACCGGAGTCTGCTGCGGCAGCGTCGGTTGTGCACCCAGATTTTCCAGCGCGAATTCGCCCGCTTCGGGTGGGCAGTCGTGGTAAAACACGCCGACACCCAGCTTGGGGTTAATGGTGTAACTTAGACCGTCTTCAGATTTGATGATCGCAGGTAATACCAACTGGCGCTTCGCCCGTTTGCGTATCTGGTGTAACGCGTCGCCGTTTTTAGGCGCATATGCGCATACGTAAACGAGGCGCGCAATACGATCAGGGATACGTTCAGCGACGGACGCGATAGCCATTCCTGCAGCGGAATGCCCGACTAATACAACGGGTTCTTGGTGTTTATTAATCTCTAGAACAATAGCATCAACATACCTATCAAGTGTAACATCGGCGACAGGTGTCAGATCCGCCCCGTGGCTGGGCAGATCGATGGCTACGGCATTGTCCAGCTTCGGCAACACGTCCCGCCAGCACCACGCGCCATGGCACGAACCGTGAATGAAGATATAGCGCGGCGTGTTAACCAAGATTATTGTCTTTCATAAACGCAGAAATCAGTGCCCCTGTTTCGGCAGGCTGCTCGACACAAGGCAGATGCCCGGCTTTGCGGATGACGTTAAACTGGCTGCCCGCGATCAGATCGGCAGTTTCGCGCACCATGTCCGGCGGGGTCGAGCCATCCTCGGACCCGACAATTGCCAACGTAGGCAACGTCAAACGCGCAGTGCTTGTGTAAAGGTCCGTCTCGGCGATAGCTTGCGAACAGCCGATGTAGCCTTCGACCGGAGTGCGGCAAAGCATGTTCCGCCATCCAGCAAGCTGATTTTGGTGATCGGCATGGAAACCTTTCGAGAACCAGCGCTGCAGAATTGATTCTTCGAGCGCAGCAATGCCGCCTTCGCGCACTGAGTCGACCCGCTCGGCCCAGATTTGCTCATTGCCAATCTTTGCGGCTGTATCAGTAAGGACCATCGCACGCACCAGATCAGGGCGTTCAGCTGCGAGGCCTTGAGCGATCATGCCGCCGATAGATAGCCCGATAAACAGCGCATTCTTCACACCCAAATAGTCCATCAACGCAGCTGCATCCTGCACCAGATCACCCATAAAGTAAGGCCCATCAGGCGCGTCCGTCAGCCCATGTCCACGCTTGTCATAGCGGATGATCCGCAGGCCGTCTGGTAAGTATGGCAGCAACGCATCCCATACGCGAAAATCCGTTCCTAGCGAGTTTGCGAACACTACTGGAAAACCGTTTTGTGGTCCCTGGACGTCGTAGTGAACTTTTATATCGTTGAGTGTAGTGATTTGCATAATCGCCTCCTGTTGGCGTTAAAAATACACAAGCTGCCAGCCTTGTAAAACATTATTCTGACACGGCAGAACGGCAATAATTGAATATCCGGAAGAAAGCATATTATTGACTTATTATTTCTCTTGCCGCCCCTAATCCGCTTTGCTATACGGCCTTCACCGACACGCAAGTGTGCCTTGTTCCGGCGTAGCTCAGCGGTAGAGCAGTTGACTGTTAATCAATTTGTCGTAGGTTCGACCCCTACCGCCGGAGCCACTTTCCAACCCTCGAATTCGGATCAACACGCAATTAATTGCCGATGTTCCTTGCGGGTTAGTTGACTTGAAGCCCAGTTCCTGACACCTGTAATGCAACAATAAATTTCGAGCAACACAAGGAATTACAACGGTATGCGCATTCTTAAACTAGCAGTTATCTTTGCCCTCGTCGGGTTTTCCGTACAAGCACAAAAGGCGTCGGACTTTCCGGTTGGTGGTGTCGAAACCGCACAACAGCCAGCCGAAGTAATTCGCGAAACATTTGATGCCTGGGAAATCCGCTGTGCGACGGCCACTAATACTTGTTTCCTGTATCAATTGCTGCTGAATAACGAAGGCACACCGGTTGCTGAATTCAGCATTATCAAGCTGCCGCTTGGCAGCGAGGCCGTGGCAGGGGCGACAATCGTCGCACCGCTTGGCACATTGTTGACACGCGGTATTGTTTTTGCGGTGGACGGGGAAAACGCGGCGCAATATCCGTTTAGCTGGTGTACGCAACCTGGATGTTTCTCGCGCTTTGGTCTGACGGACCTGTTGGTGGCTAACATGAAGTCGGGATCAACCGTGAATATCACGCTTTACGCTATCGGAAATGCGCAGGCTGTTCCAATTACGGCTTCTCTGAAGGGGTTTACTGCCGCTTTCGATGCGCTGAAAAATTAATCACAGTAATTTCGGTTTATGAACCTAGATTGAGCGCAGTGCAATCACTGCGTTCAACCCGCCGAATGCGAAAGCGTTATTTAAAGTAACGTTAACTTTCGCCTCACGGGCAACATTTGGCACCACGTCCAGATCACAAGCCGGATCGGGTGTTTCGTAGCCAATGGTTGGCGCAATAATTCCGTCTTTCAGCGCCATAATACAGGCCAACAACTCGACTGCACTGGTCCCGCCAATCAGGTGACCATGCATGGATTTTGTCGAAGACATCATCAACTTATCCGCATGCGCCCCAAACACATCACGCACAGCCGCGCACTCGGTTTTGTCGTTCGCCGTCGTTCCCGTGCCATGTGCGTTGATGTAACCGACCTCGTCCCCGTTCAGACCCGCGTCCAGCAAAGCCCCTTTAATCGCTCGTGCGGCGCCATCCTTGTTAGGTGCCACGATATCCATCGCATCCGAAGTCATAGCGAAGCCTATCACCTCGGCCAATATATCGGCACCGCGTGCTTTAGCATGGTCGTAGTCCTCAAAGACGAAAACAGCCGCTCCCTCGCCCTGAACCATACCATTACGGTTGGCAGAAAACGGGCGGCACGCGTCTTTGGACATAACGCGCAGTCCTTCCCACGCCTTGATCCCACCAAAGACCAGCATGCTTTCACTGCCGCCCGCCAGCATTACGTCCACTGTGCCAGAACGGATCAACTGAAAGGCCTGCCCCATCGCATGGTTCGAGGACGCACAGGCCGTGGCCACGGTGTAGGACGGGCCTTGCAATCCATAAGTCATCGAGACATGGCTCGCGGCTGCATTATTCATAAGGCGTGGCACAACAAACGGATGCACGCGGTTTTTTCCCGCCTCGTACACATTGCGATAATTTTCGTCCTGCGTCTGCAAACCCCCGCCAGCCGTGCCTAGAATAACGCCCGAGCGCAGTTTTTCCTCGTCTGACAAATGCAACCCGCTTTGATCCATCGCCTCGGCGGCGGCAAGCAGCGCGAATTGGGTGAATTTATCGTAAAAAACCAATTGCTGACGGCTAAAATGATCGGCCCCGTCATAGTTCTTAATCTGGCCACCAATTTTGATCGACAACCGGTCCACATGCTGAATTTCCAGTTGCGAGATGCCGCAGCGGCCTTCTCGCATCCCTTCAATAGTGGCAGTTGCACTCATTCCCAGAGAACTAACGGCACCTTGGCCCGTAATGACAACACGTTTCATTTGCGGTTAAGCACCAGCCGTAGCGACAAGGCCTTTGACAGAACTGATCATCGCACTGACGCTGGAAATATCGAATTGCGAGTCCGAAGGATTGTTGGCGTCAAATGGCACCTGAATATCAAAGGATTCTTCTATGGCAAATACGGCTTCGACAAGCCCAAGCGAGTCAATTCCCAGATCTTCGAGCGTGGCGTCCAGCGTCACATCGGAGGGCGACATCAACGCCTGTTCGGCAATGATGGCAATCACCTGATCCTGCACACTATGTGCCATTAGTTTTCCTTTTTCTATTCCTGCTATCGCTCTACTCGTTTGCTTCCGGTTTGAATACCTGTTTTTGCAGTTCCTCGACTTTTCGTATCAAACGGGGCAAACGACGCAGCGCCTTATAGCTTTCAACGCTGGTTTTCATGTTTACCGCAGGATTTCCCATCACCACGCGATTAGGCGGGACATTCGACAAGACCGCCGCCTTACCCGTCGCAATCGAGTTAGCGCCTACGATCACATGATCCATAACCCCTGCGTTTCCGCCCAGTATCACACGATCATGTAATACCGCACTGCCTGCAATTCCAGCCATACCGCACAGCAAACAGTGTTTACCGACTTTTACATTGTGCCCAACTTGCACCAGATTATCTATCTTGGTGCCAGTCCCAATCTCGGTATTTCCAATTGTTCCACGGTCTATAGTGGTATTAGCGCCCACCTCGACACGGTCACCTATCACGACGGTGCCTAGCGAATTTATCCGGGCATATTCTTCCTTACCGCCGGTAATTTCTTCCGACATTTTGCGGGCTGCCTCTATCGCGCCGGCCTCGGGTGTGACGAACGAAAAGCCGTCGCCGCCGATTACGGCGTTCGATTGGCAAATAAAATCGTCGCCGATTTGAACGCGAGCACGAATACGCACACCTTCGTATATCAAGGCATTGGCGCCTATGCTGGCATTTTCAGCAATTGTCGTATGGGAAAGAATGCGTGCGTTTTTGCCGATCTTCACGTCTTTGCCAACAACTACAAACGGTCCGATAGATGGGTTGTCACCGATTTTCGCAGTCGGATCAATGATGGCGGTAGGATGGATGCCACTTGCCACTTCGGGTTCAATGCCAAAACGCTGTGTCACACCAGAAAGCGCATAACGGGCGCGCGGAACGAAGATCGCGGCGGTCAAACCCAGTGCCTGCCAGTTGGCATCTGGCCACAGGATCGCAACCGTGGCTTCGCCCTGCTGCAATGCCTCTTTATAGGAAGCGTCCATAGCCAGCGCGATCAATCCGGCCTTTGCAGCATTCGGCTCGCACGGGCCATGAATAATTTGATCCACTTCGCCAACGGCCTCTGCCCCCAACGATTTCGCCAGTTCTGCAACGGTAATTTGCATCGAGCCTCCGAGTTGGTTAGCTGGCCAACGTGGCCACCTAATCTGTTTTAGCTCTCTAGTGCAGGCAATGTAACCCCGACGTTAATCAAAGCGTCGTAGACGAGCGCGTCGCGGCCATACACGTCGTGGCGATATTGCACATCCCCCGACGCATCAAACCAAACGGTACGATATACGATATGCACCGGAACCGGTTTTTTCAGGTCAATCTGGGTTTCTTCTTCCGATTCCAGCGCAGTGGTAAAGGTGCCTTTCGGATCGGTCTCTTGCAAGGATAACAAGGTATAGGCGAACTCCATCGGTTTTTGGACGCGGACGCAACCGTGGCTAAATGCGCGAGCGTCCTCGGCGAACAAGCTTCTGGACGGGGTGTCATGCAGATAAATGTTGTATTTGTTAGGGAACATGAACTTTACACGACCCAACACATTCCATGGGCCAGGCTGCTGACGCAGCAAGAACGGGAATGTTTCTTCCGTGAACAGCGAAAAATCAATGGCCGTCGAATCCACGATTTGACCGGAACCCAGAACTTCCATACGAATATTTTCGCGTTCCAAAAGTGTCGGATCACTAAGCAGTTTTGGCAAGTATTCCTCGGAAGCGATGCTGTAAGGCACGTTCCAAGTCGGGTTTATGATCATATGGGTCATGGAGTCCGAGAACTCGGCCGTCTGATTTTCATCCGTTCCAACCACAACACGAAAACTAAGCGTGGGCACGCCGTAGTCCATCACAGAGGCGGTATAATCTGGTATGTTCACATATATATGACGATCCCCAAGATCATAGTTCATCCAACGGACACGTTCCAGATTGACGATCACCTGCTTCAAGCGGCCAGCCGGCTGCACATTGATTGAGGCAAGCGTCTGCGGACCCACGATCCCGTCCGAGTTTAGGCCGAAATCAATTTGAAAGGCTTTAACCGCCGCAACTAGGTCTTTGCTGTACGCAGTCGAAGTGGCATCAATCAAATCGTAACCGCGTTGTTGAAGGCGCATACGTAGCGTCGCCACGCGCGTGTTAGATTGCCCGGGGTACAGTGTGTTGCCAATAGGAACCAGAGGGCCCCAGCCCCCGCCCGAAATAAGCGCTTCCAGGTCTTTTTTCAGGTCCAACAACAGCGCATATTCCGGTGCCGAAGGTAGCAAAGTCTGATAATATGCGGCTTTGTCATTGGCTGCTGCAACCGCCCGCAACACGTCACGGGCTTTCGGCACGCGACGCGTGGTGTTTATTTCTTGACGCGTGGCGTTTATTTCTTCGTGGATATCACTCGGGTTCAGGACACCCGAGGCAATTTCTTTGGCGAATTTCACATACGTTTGCGCCGCTGCGGCCTCGAGTGCCGCCAAATCTTCGGGCAGACTCCCTGCCATCCACAATGCTTCGAGGTTGGCAGTGTTGTAACTTTCAAGGGGCAAACCGTGATGCGGTGCTTGCTCGATTGTGGTCAGCAGAGCCAACATACTTTGCGCGTTACCGTCCGCCCAGATCGGT
This sequence comes from Paracoccaceae bacterium, assembly GCA_050256375.1. Lineage (GTDB taxonomy): Bacteria > Pseudomonadota > Alphaproteobacteria > Rhodobacterales > Rhodobacteraceae > NORP23. The sequence continues at coordinate 70,637 of JBBWVU010000037.1, forward strand.
TGATTATTGCGTGCATCATAGAACTCGGCAAAATCCGCCAATTCGCGCCCACCCTCGGCAAAATGGTTTTGCAAAGCTGAAGCGAACCGTTCTTCGATAGACACGACGGCAACCGATGCTTCCGTAGCCGTCTCTTGCGCGGCAGCCGATGTGAAAACTCCGAAAGTTGCAAGCGTAAACGCGAAGAAAATATTTCGCAGGGTAGTTCTGTTGCCAAAATAATTCATTGTTGCCCTAAAACACTTAAAGTAGATATTTTGACGTTTCGTACACCGCCAGAATGTTGGTATCGAGAAACTTCCTGAAATCCGCGTCGAATATCACCCGTTGTGGGATAAAAGTTACATATCAAAGGAATAATCCAAGGCCAAGCGGATTCGATCACAGCTTCGTCAGTATGGCAACTTATTGCTTGCCATGAAAACAGGTGAAACTGCTACTTGGCGACTGAGTCGTTTTGTGCCATAAGCGTAATTGGTTAAACAAAAATAAATATGATCGGAAAACGATCAATGTTTATGAGACGAGGCAGTAGAATATGACAATGATTGGTGGAACAACATCGCGGAGACGCCTGTTAGGTGCGTTCGCTGGCGTTGCTGTTGTCTCTGCAACCCCGGTATATGCAAGCGTCGCGGGATTTTTACGTAACGCGGGTGACGTACGGCGTATCAGTATGCGCAGCCAAAGGACTGGCGAAAGCATCAACACTATCTACTGGATTGAAGGGAAATACATTAACCCCGCGCTGGAAGAAATTAACTATTTCATGCGGGATTGGCGGCAAAACGAGGTGATCTCGTATGACCGGAGAAATATTGACATTCTGGCAGCCTCGCATCGCCTTATGGAAACAACCGAGCCTTACACTCTGTTGTCAGGCTATCGCAGCGCGAAAACTAATGCGCTGCTGCGAACCAGTAACCGTGGTGTTGCATCAAATTCATATCATATCAAAGGCATGGCTGCCGATGTTCGCCTGAAATCGCGCAGTGTTTCGCAGATGACGGCGGCGGGAAAAGCCTGTAAATCCGGCGGTATCGGAAGATACAACGGTTCGAACTTCGTACATATGGATTGTGGTCCGGTACGTAGCTGGAGAGGTTAATTTTCTATTAACCCGAAGACAGAAACCCGCCTTGTGCCGGGTTTTATTGTTTTTTGCGCTTTGTTAAGGTCGCGTGGTTCCGTCGCCAACCACCAGATATTTGAAACTGGTTAATTGTTCCGCTCCAACAGGCCCGCGCGCGTGCATCTTTCCGGTGGCGATACCGATCTCGGCACCCATTCCGAACTCTCCACCATCGGCGAATTGCGTCGATGCATTTCGCATCAGGATCGCGCTGTCCACTCGCTGAAAGAAACGCTCGGCGGCTGCATCGTTTTCCGTCAGGATCGCATCCGTGTGGTTGGAGCTATACGTACCGATATGGTTAATCGCCCCGTCAACACCGTCGACCAATTTCACCGCGATAACCATATCGAGATACTCATTCCCCCAATCCGCATCCGTCGCAGGAGTGGTTCCAGAAATATCCGCAAGCCCCTCACCCACGCGAACTTCGACGCCAGCCGTCACCAAATCGTTAACGAATGGCGCGCCGTGTTTGGCATAAAATGCCCGATCAATCAGCAAACATTCCGCCGAGCCGCAAATCCCTGTGCGCCGTGTCTTGGCGTTCAGCACCACCGCACGCGCCTTTTCCAAGTCCGCGTCTGCGTCCACGTAAACATGCACGATGCCTTCAAGATGCGCGAACACGGGCACGCGGGCCTCGCGCTGCACAAGACCAACAAGACCTTTACCACCGCGCGGTACGATCACGTCGATATAATCGGTCATAGTTAACATGTCGCTAACGGCCTCGCGGTCACGAGTCGGGACAAGCTGGATGGAGGCCTCAGGCAAGCCAGCCGCTTTCAGTCCGTCCACCAGACAAGAATGGATGACGGTAGAGCTGTAGAAACTCTCGGAACCACAGCGCAAGATTGATGCATTTCCCGCCTTTAGACACAGACCACCAGCGTCCGCGGTGACATTCGGGCGACTTTCATAAATCACGCCTATCACACCAAGCGGCGTGCGCACTCGGCGAATATTCAGGCCCGAGGGCATATCCCAATCGGCGGTCACGGTACCAACAGGATCAGGCAAATCCGCAACCGAGCGCAAACCGTTAACAATTCCTTTAACGCGGTCTTCGTCCAACATAAGGCGGTCCATCATCGCGTCAGACAGGCCTTTATTGCGGCCGAATTCCATATCCTTGGCATTGGCCGCGATAATCTCGGCGTGACGTGCCCAGACAGCATCCGCCGCTGCATTCAAGGCCGTGTGCTTGCTTTCCGACGAGGCGAACGCCAGCAACGCGCTGGCAGCCTTGGCTTTTGTGCCGATCTCGTTCATGATTTCTTTAACGCCCATAATCCCTCACATCGCCATATCATCACGGTGGACCATCGCTGCCCGTCCGGTGTGACCTAACTTGCCTTCTATCTCACTCGACTGACAGCCCATAATCAATCGGGCCTCGGTCGCGTCATACCCCGCCAGAGCCTTTGCCACCGTTGCGCCGTCCGGCCCTACGATCTCGACAGCTTCGCCTCGATCAAAATTGCCCTCGATATCTGTCACACCTGCAGGTAGTAGGGATTTTCCACGCGACAAAGCCGCTACCGCGCCGGCATCGAGCACTAGTTTACCTTTGATTTTCATGCCGGTGATCCAGCGTTTACGCGCGACCCCAGGCAAAGCCGTGCCAACAAACCATGTCGCCGTCGCGCCATCGAGTAACGCCTGAATCGGCCGTGAAACGTGCCCCTTGGTGATTGCCATCGCGCAGCCTGCGTGCATTGCAACCTTGGCTGCCATAACCTTGGTTTTCATGCCGCCGCTAGCACCCTCGGTACCCGCCTCGCCAGCCATCGCCTCGATTTCGGGGGTGATAGTTTGAACCAGCGCCAGGAACCTTGCACTAGCGTTAAAACGCGGATCGGCGGCGTAAAGCCCGTCTACGTCCGACAGCAACACCAACACATCCGCGCCCGTCATAGAGGCCACTTGCGCCGCAAGACGATCGTTGTCGCCGTATCGGATTTCATCCGTTGCAACCGTATCGTTCTCGTTAACAATTGGCACGGTTCCCAGTTCAAGCAGGGTTCCGATTGTAGCGCGGGAATTCAAATAACGGCGACGGTTTTCGGTATCTTCAAGCGTTAACAAAATCTGTGCGGCTTCGATATTATGCGTGCCGAGTACTTCTTGATACGCCTGCGCCAGACGAATTTGGCCGACGGCAGCGGCAGCTTGTGCGCGTTCTAGGCTGAGCGCGCCATTGGAAAAATCCAGCACTTTGCGCCCCAAAGCGATGGAACCAGACGAAACGATAAGGATTTCTTTACCTTTGGCCTTTAGCATCGCCACATCACGTGCCAGATCCGCCAACCATTCGCGCCGCAACGCCCCAGTCCCTGCATCAACTAACAGGGCGGAGCCGATCTTGATGACTATCCGGTTCGCCGCGCCGATAAGCGAGGCTGAGGTTACGGTCTCCATGCCTCGGGTTCCTCGTCTGGTGCGATTTCAGCGGCTGCGTTCGCATCAATGATACCGCGCAGAACACGCAATGTGTCTTGTAGACCTTCATGGCTTACGCCCGATTGCCGCAACACAGGCGCACCAGTGGCGTCTTCGAGTGCTTTGGCGATGTCATCCCGTTCATCATCGGTTAACGCATCGATCTTGTTAAGGGCCGTAACGCGTTGTTTGTCCGCCAAATCACCGCCATACATTTCCAGTTCGTTAATGATTACTTTATAATCGTTAACGGGATCTTCAGACGTTGCATCAACCAGATGCAATAGCACTGCGCAGCGTTCGACATGGCCAAGGAAGCGATCTCCAAGCCCTGTGCCTTCGTGCGCACCAGCGATCAGGCCGGGGATGTCTGCAACCACGAACTCGGTTTCGTCAATGCCGACGACGCCTAGATTGGGGTGCAGCGTAGTGAACGGATAATCCGCAATCTTTGGCCGCGCATTCGAAGTCGCCGCCAGAAACGTCGACTTTCCGGCGTTTGGCATACCCAGCAATCCCACATCGGCGATCAATTTAAGCTGTAACCAGACATCACGGATGATGCCCTCTTGCCCAGGATTTGCTTTGCGGGGAGCACGGTTAACCGAGGTCTTGAACCGCAGGTTCCCCCACCCGCCGTTTCCGCCAGCGGCAAGACGCACGCGTTGACCAACAACCGTTAGGTCGGCCAGAACTACTTCTTGTTCTTCGTCCAGAATTTCAGTGCCAACCGGAACTTTGAGGATAATGTCGTTACCATCCGCGCCCGTCATCTGACGTCCCTGCCCGCCCCTACCGTTTTGCGCGAAATAATGCTGTTGATAGCGGAAATCGATCAGGGTGTTTAGGCCGGTCACTGCTTCGACCCAGACATCGCCGCCTTTGCCGCCGTCACCGCCGTCGGGACCACCGAATTCGACATAGGCCTCACGCCGGAAACTGGCACAACCGTTACCACCCGTGCCCGAGCGAATTTGAACTTTGGTGAGATCGAGAAATTTCATTGTATTGTCCTAAGATTGCGCAAATTGACGCTATGCATGGCGTATATCATAAGTCGCTCATCCTCAACCCAAGCTCTTCGCCCAAGTTCGATTTAGCCAAATCCTTGCGGGTTAACACAAAGTCGACTCCGTCCACTTCGCAATCGCGCGCCTTGCAAAATTGTGTAATTTCGTTAACGAATTTGAATCCGCATTTTTCCAACACTCGAATTGACGCTGGGTGATCCACCCACGCCCCCGCTTCGATTTTGTCCCAATCAATACGTCGAAAGCATTCGTTAACCTTTGCACGCACGGCCCAAGTCGCAATTCCACAACCCCAAAACCGTTTTGCCAGCATATAGCCAAGCCCTCCCTGAATGCCGCCGATGCTTCCGGCGAATTTCCCGCCACATTCGATTACTGAAACCAGCCCAGCCTTTGCCTCGGGTGTGTTCATCCGCATCCGCGAGAACTCGGAATCCGCGGGGTATGGCCAACTGCAGACCATCTTCACTACGTCGTAATCCGAGCACAGTGCATGAAACGCGTCAAAATCATCTTCGCGAAAATCTCTCAACCGCAAATTAACCATCACTAAAATCCAGTTTATAATTCCACGACTGCACCATGCCACCGCGAGGAATCGAATGGGTTTCGCTATCTCCGCAATACTCGAACCCTTCTTTGATCAACACGCGGGCCGAGCCTTGATTACCTTGGTGCACTCCTGCATCCAGCCCTTTAAAGCCGTTCGCGCGGGCGTAAGTGACCACGACCTCAAGCGCCTCGGGCGTAAATCCCGCACCCCAGAATTGGGGGGCCAGCCAATATCCAATATTGCCACGCCCCGTGTCCTTGGGCGAAATCGAGATCACACCTATTAATTCATGGTTAAGCACTATGGCCCAGATGATTTCATCCGTGTCGGCCTTGTGCGCGTATTCGATGTACGTCTCGGCGGCGCCATCAGGATATGGATGCGGTACGACGGCGAGGTTCAACGCGACGCGCTCGTCACTCACGTACAGCTTGATCAGGCCTGCGTCGCAGTCTTGCAACGGGCGCAGGGTCAGGCGTTCGGTTTTGATCACTTCTGTTGTGCGTTTTTCCATCTCACACCTCCTTCAATATGACGAGCAGTACGCTCGCGACGGTCAAACCCGCCAGCACCCACATCAGGTATCTCTCGGATTTCCGCCCCGCCATCCGTGCAGCGATTGCCTGCCCGCCGAGCGTCCATAACGGATGCAGCACCAGTTGGACCGACATCAGCGTCAGCGCGATAGTCGTCGTTGCCACCAAGGTGGGCGTGCCCACGCTGACGAAACTGGTGAAACCCACCATCACCATTGCCCACGCTTTGGGGTTCAAAGGATGGACGATCAGGCCAGTGGCGAAGCCGGGGGCGCTGGTTTGCGACGTCTGGTTAATCCGGCTGCCCGCGATGCGCCACGCCAGCCAGAATATATAGGCGACCGAAACCCACTTGAGGACATCGAAGGCCAGCGGATAACGATCCGCGACCTCCATCAAGCCAAATCCGATGGGCCAGATGATCAACTGTTTACCCAGCAGGACGCCCGCAACAAAGGGTAGCGCTCGGCGAAAGCCATAACGCGCCCCTGCGGACAGCAGGACCATATTTGCAGGACCGGGGGTTCCTACCATCGCTGCTGCGAAAATTGCATAACCCAGTATTTCAACGCCCATAAAGATCACCATTATAAATAGAAAAAGGGCCCGGTGTTTCCACCGAGCCCCTCATAAATTGTTTCATGCCGAGGGTTCGGCTTATTCTGCGGCCTCTGCTGCCGGAAGGACGGAAATGAATGTGCGACCCTTGAAGCCTTTTTTGAAGGTCACGTTGCCTTCAAGCACTGCAAAAATCGTGTGATCTTTGCCCATTCCAACGCCAGTGCCCGGATACCATTTGGTTCCGCGCTGACGACAGATGATGTTACCCGGAATTACCAGCTCGCCGCCGTATTTCTTGATACCAAGACGACGCCCAGCGGAGTCGCGACCATTGCGGGTTGAGCCGCCTGCTTTTTTATGTGCCATGTCGTATTCTCCTTAAACTTAAGCGTCTGCGGCGAGAGTTTTCGCCTGTTCGATCCAGCCTTCTTTTTCGATCTTGCCTTTGAGCGAAATAGCTTCGTCAAATGTTGCAACATCGGCGTCGGACCAGCCAGCAATTTGAGCAAAGCTAGTAACGCCACCGGCGATCAGCTTTTTCTCAAGTGCGGGGCCAACACCAGTCAGCTTTTTCAGGTCATCGGAACCAGCAGCGGCAACCGGGGCTGCTTTAGGCTTGGTTGCAGCTTTAGGGGCTGCTTTAGGTTTCGCAGCAGCTTTGGCAGCAGGTTTTGCAACCGCAGCAACAGCCGCGCTAACCGAACCAGCGCCGATAGCAGCTTTGATACCCGATTTTTCTGCGCCTTTGGCCAGAATTTCTGTAATCTTGATCACTGTCAGTTGTTGACGGTGGCCCTTCTTACGCTGGGACGAATGCTTACGACGACGTTTCACAAAGTGAATTGTCTTCTTGCCTTTCATCTGGTCCAGAACTTCAGCCTGAACACCAGCGCCTGCAACCATTGGCGAACCAACTGTGACGTTGTCACCGCCCAGCATAAGGACTTCGTTGAACTGAACTGTCTCGCCAGCGTCGGCTGCCAGTTTTTCAACTTTAAAAATATCGCCTGTAGCAACTTTATACTGCTTGCCACCAGTTTTTATAACCGCGAACATACGCGCATTCCTTCATCATTCGCGTCTTGTGGTCCTGCTTTCGCAGTGTTTCGCGGATCATCCGCACCTCGGACAGCGTGCCCCGTTTGGGACAATTGCATAAACAAGCCACAGGAACCTCTCCCTGCAACAAGCGCGCGTTATCCTTTAGTTATTAAGATATGTCAACATCAAAGCCTATATTATTCGCTTACCCAGGTAGGTTGAATTTTTCCTCTTGCACCCCGCCCCATCCCGCCTTACTTATCGCGCCACTTAAGGATCAGAAACACCCCTGCGGAGAGGTGCCAGAGTGGTCGAATGGGGCGGTCTCGAAAACCGTTGAGCCTTTGCGGGTTCCCAGGGTTCGAATCCCTGTCTCTCCGCCACATACACCCCTCACATGGAGTGTAAACACCCGGTAAGCATCAGATAATACTCAGTTATTTCAACCAGGCGCTTGTGTCGTCACATCTGAGTACTGACCAATATGCAGACCAAATCTATCCCATACACCTTCATTCGTGGTGGCTACTTCTACTTCTCCAGGCGTGTTCCCAGTGACCTGCAGAGGCATTATAGATACCCCAGAGTAGTCCAAGGGCTATTAACGGCTTCCCCAAGGGAGGCCAAAGTCCGAGCTAACATTGCTGCAGCTAAGCTTGACGCCTTTTGGAGCCAAATGCGCCTAGCTAAATCTGATGTCATTGGGCTGTCACTGGTAAGACTGCAGGACACCAATCAATATACTGCTGTAATTGCAGCTTCCAGCCCGGAGCTATCTGATACTCCAACTCTTCTGGATGCTCTGCAGATATACCTTGAGCAAAAAGGTGAGGGACGCCCTAAAACCTTCCGTGCTGCTGCTGAACGATCCTGCAAGTATGTGATTGATCTGTGTGGCAACAAGCCATTGCCTTCCTATACTCGCCAGGATGCCTTGAGCTTTAGAAATTGGTTGATTGAACGTGGCTTAACCGGATCGAGTGTTACCCGTAACTTTTCCTATG
>JBBWVU010000038.1:0-1589 GCA_050256375.1 Paracoccaceae bacterium
CAGTGGGGTGTCATCTGCAAACAAGGCAGCACCATCCTTGACACGCTTTGCGATGGCCTCTGCCAGTGGTTCCAGCAGAGCCGTGGATTTACCTACCCAATCTGCCATAGTCGAGCGATCCAGATCGACACCCTCGCGGGCATAAATCTGGCTTTGACGATAGAGCGGTAGATGATCGGCAAACTTGCTGACCAGAACATGCGCCAGCAAGCCGGGACCAGGTCTGCCCCGTTCGATCGGGCGTGATGGCAATGGTGCCCGCGATATGGCCTCGCAACGGCGGCACGACATGCGCGGCCGGATAATCTTGTTCACAACAAAGCGGCCCGGAATGTATTCCAGTTCTTCGGTGACATCCTCGCCCAGCTTTGAAAGGTCACCGCCGCATTCAGGGCAATCCTCGCCAATGGATAAAACCTGCTCGATACGCTCCAGATGCTCGGGCAACGGCTTGCGTTTTGGCTTGGCCTTTGGCTCGACGGGCTCAGTGGCCGGAGTTTGTACCGCCTTAATCGCCGCTTCTGCGATCTCTTCATTCTCGGTGAACAGTTGCAGTTGGTCCATACCCTCGGATTTGGACCCAAAGCGGTGCCGGTTGGCTCCATGTAACTGGTGCTGAAGCTGTTCAACCTTCAGAGTCAACGCCTTTACTTCGGTGGCCAGAAGTTCACTCACCAGCCGCAGTTCGGCGGGGTCTTCAGGCAATTTATCAAGAGCGTTCAGCATGGCTATTCTATACAGAAACGCGCCCGAAATGGGAATCATAATCGCCCGCATTACTTGATAATTGCACTTGATTATCCCGCTTGCAAAGGTCGCCATGTCCGCTTTGGAATGCGCCAGTCGATACCTTCCAGCAGCATCGCCAGTTGCGCCGAGGTCAGGCTGATCTTGCCGTCTTTTGACGCAGGCCAAACAAACCGGCCATGTTCAAGTCGTTTGGAAAACAGGCAGGCTCCTTGGCTGTCCCACCAGATGATCTTGAGCAGATCGCCACGCCGTCCCCGAAACACAAACAGATGACCGGAAAACGGATCCTGCTCCAGTGTCTTCTCAGCCTGTGCCGCCAACGTGTTAAAGCCACGCCGCATATCCGTCACGCCAGCCGCAAGCCAGACCCGCGTATTGCTCGGCACCGGGATCATGATGACAATCCCTTCAGCAATCGCGCCAGCACATCAACATCAAAACCGCCCTCGGCCAATACGCGGCACCCGTCGGGAAATTCAATCTCGATCCGCCCTGACGGAACGGGTGCCAAAGCCGAAACTGGGCTGTTCGCCGCTTCAATCTCGACCGGCAAAAATACCGGTTCAGCTTCTTCCGCGGTGGCATCCGGCTCCGGCGTATACCGTTCATCCCGCAGCCATTTGAAAATCAGATTGGCATTCATCGCATAACGGCGTGCAACCTGCGCAACCGAAACACCAACCGCCGTCGTTTGAAAACAGATCGAACGCTTCTCTTCATCCGGCCAACGCCGTTTCTTCTGTTTCACAGCCATAGAGTGCCCCTTGGTGTCCACCATCGATAGTGGACACTAACGCACCAAAATTGCAGCCGTTAGGCGGGGGACACCGGACGCTTAC
>JBBWVU010000039.1:0-210240 GCA_050256375.1 Paracoccaceae bacterium
AGAATAACGCCCCTCATCTTAGCCCATGATAAGTTCGCTCCTTTTAGGTTAGCCCATGATAAGTTCGCTCCTTTTAGGTTAGCCCCGGTTAGGTTAGCCCCTTCTAGGTTAGCCCCTGCTAGAAAAGCCCCTTCTAGGTTAGCCCCTTCTAGGTCCGCCCCAGTTAGGTCCGCCCTTGCTAGGACCGCCCTTGCTAGGACCGCCTTTTCTAGGTTTGCCCCTTTTAGGTCCGCCCCTGTTAGGCTCGCCCCTTCTAGGTTCGCCCCTGTTAGGTTTGCCCGTGCAAGGTCCGCCGATGACAGCTCACAGTACGCACATTCGTTAGTATCCTTCAGCCTCTGCAAATAAGCAGGATCAAAAGCGGATGCGCTACTGGCAAACATGGCTAGGGCTACTGTAACTGCTGTTAGGTGCTGCTTCATTGCAATACCTCCTGTTGATAAGGTCTACGCTTCTTACAGAACTTAATGAAATTAGCGTCGTGATTGCGTACTTTTAGCTTCTTACGGTTCACCCAATCTCGCCATTCTGCTTCCAGTATCCTTATATCCTATCCTGCTGCATAATGTCTGGCTTCTTCATACATGTCTATCTTCAGCAGAGACCGCCCAGCGGTTAAGCTGTGAGGGATTGGGGATATTTAGGGGGATATTTAGAGGTTTTTGGGGGATACTCAAATCCACCGACATCAGTTTAATCATTATAATCAACAACTTATAAGCGTGTGAAATAACACATGCCGACTCCGGTACTCGCCTCCAATATCCTCTATTGCTAATAATCCCAAATATTTCGACGATTTGGCGGTGCTGTTAACCTATGTTTCTAAGTATACTTTGCATGAGTGTGCATAAAAAAGGGCGATCTGAACATGGTTCAAACCGCCACTTCAATATTAGTGGGTGACAGGAATTCCTGTCAAATTCAGCTTATGCTAGTGCAAGAGCAGTCGCAGATTCTTTACCATTGCGGCCAGCTTCTAATTCGTAAGTGACTTTCTGGTTGTCTTCCAAACCGGAAAGACCAGCCTGCTCGACTGCAGAAATGTGTACAAACACGTCGCTGCCGCCGTTGTCTGGTGCGATAAAGCCGAAGCCTTTAGATGAATTAAACCATTTTACGGTGCCGTTAGCCATCCGTTTATCTCCTAATAATTGCCACTCGCAAAACGCTGCGGCCTTGGTGCAGTGCGATCTTAAACTAGAAATCGACGATCTGCTTAAGGAGTCGGAAATTTCGGTGAAAGAATACTTCACCGACGTCAATTAGGATTGAAACGCCGAACTTACAAGGGAAAAATTGATTTATGACAGCGATTGGTCGTCAATTGCGCGGAATATCGGACAGCCAACTCACGGTCGCACTAACGCGGATCAAGGCGTTGGATGAGCTGAAGTTCGCATAACAAACCGTATCGTAGACTTCGGGCTCATCGCGATAAATGAATCTACGCTGCAAACTTTAATTGCTTATCTGTAAGGTTGGCCATAATAACCGCTCGGGCATGTTTCTCATTAGCCCGAATAAAGGAGTATAAAATGAAATCCCCCAAAGCTAAGCCAGCGAAAGCCGAAAAAGGTGTAGTACAAAAACCAACTTGGTATCAGGCATTGGATAAAAAAGGCGGGAAGAGTCGCATTAAGTCTTCCAAGTTCGGTGGGAAAAAATCAGCAAACAAATCAGCCTAAGTTCTGAATTAGCAATCAAACTTAACATTATATAACCTAAGCCACAGAGCGAGGCGGGCTTTCCAACCGTGGGCTTGCCGCTCTTACCATCGGCGCATTCAGTTTGAATGTCCGCATTGCGAATTTAACTTGTATGTGCGCATTCGTAGTGAACTTCCGCTTCCCGCCCTTCGTGCCGGATGCTGCTCTGCACAACCACGTCGAGGACGGGTGCCGAAGTCGACCTAAGAGATAAGCTGTTCCAACGACCGACTTTCGTTCCACTTAAATGCCTCTGAAAAACCGCTCATGAAAAATATTTCTTGACCTAAAGTACACTTGAGGAATTAGAAAGCCTTCGTCAATGTTCCAAAACCAACGGAGTGCCCAGGAATGACGGACTTTCAAGAAACTGCTGCTGTCGGGTGGCATGAGATACTGAACCGAGAATATGCAGCGCCATTGTTGCTTGTGTGCCTTGGGGTCTGGCTACACGCCGCCGACAGTTTGCTCGTGGCCACGATGATGCCAAACATTGTCGCAGACCTTGGCGGTGAAGCATATGTTGCCTGGTCCATTGCCCTCTATGAAATCGGCTCAATCGTTGCAGGCGCTTCGGGGGCTGTTCTGGTTCTAAAAATGGGCATTCGCAAACCGATGTTTATTGCGGCCGTAACTTTTGCCCTCGGCTGTCTGATTAGCGCCGCCGCGTTCAACATGCAGGGATTGCTGGCTGGGCGCTTGTTTCAAGGCATGGGTGGTGGCGGTTTGACGGCGCTAGCCTTCATCGGCACCGCGCGACTGTTTCCTGGCCGCCTGATCGCGCGCGTTATGGGCGCAATCTCGGTGCTGTGGGGGGCTTCGGCGTTTTTGGGGCCTCTGATTGGCGGGTTTTTCACCACATATTCCAATTGGCGGATGGGTTTTGTGTTTTTTGCCGTTCAGGCACTGTTTCTAGCCGCATTCTTGTTGTTCGGCAGCCGCGTCAGCGAATCTTCGGACGATCAAGACAGTAGCAGGCCGATTCCGCTGGAGCGCCTTTTGCTCCTGTCATTGGGGGTGTTGTTCATCGCCTATGCGGGCATCGAGGTGACTGTGCTGCGAACGCCGATTTTTCTGGTCTGTGGGCTTGGCACATTGGCAGCATTTTTGGTCATTGACGGTAAAAGTGCCGGAAACCGCATTCTACCCAAACAACCCTTCAATCCGCGCAGTCCCGTGGGCGCGGCCCTGTTAATGACGTTCGCACTGAACATATCGACAATGGGTCTCAGCGCATATGGGCCACTTTTAATGGTGATTATCCATGATACACCGACAATTGTTGCCGGTTATGTACTGGCCTGTGTTGCCATCGGTTGGAGTTTTGCCGCCCTTATCGTGTCCGGCGCCCCCGAAAAACATGACCCCATATACATCGCAGTCGGCATGATCCTTGTATGTGTTAGTGTGATGGGCATGATATATGCCGTCGCAAATGGCCCGATCTTATTGGTGTCGGCTTTGGCAACGGTCGAAGGAGTTGGTTACGGCACGGCTTGGACGTTTATTGTCAGACGCTCAAAACGGCTGGCAGCCGCCGATGATGTGGAGCGCCTGTCTGGTGCCCTCCCGACGACTGGGCGCCTTGGGTTTGCGGTTGGGGCTTCTATTTGCGGGTTATTGGCCAACTCTGCCGGTTTCACAATAGACGGATCAGTAGACGCCGCCCAAACGGTTGCCCGCACCATTTTCACCGGCAGCCTGCCATTTGCATTTCTGGCCATGTTTGCCATGGTTTGCTTTGTGTCGATGAAACCCAAATCAACCTAACCATGACGAGGCAAAGTCGACACTCGGTTGTCATTTGTAAGGCACGCACTTGATGCGAACGTCCGCTTTGTGGAAATCAGTTGTTAGCTTCGCACCTGCAGCGAATGGCAACTTCCCGTCCTTTTCGACCGCATCGACTTTTTCAGATGCACTAGTTTGTGATCGTATCCCACCAGCAATCCTGGCAGTTGCCGACCTGAACGAGCTCGGTCTGTTTGTAACGCAACTGCGGGCTCGCGAAAAAGCGAGGTTTTCCTGTGCATCGTGCGCTAGCTCCTCCGCATTTCTAATTCGAAAGAGCTGCCTTGCGAAAATACCCGCGCAAAATTTTTTGAAACGTCAAACGCAAATATACCACGCGTTCTTTCTGAAACTAAGTTCAAGGGCGCGCGTAGCGAGGGTGCGCAGAATAGGCCCCTCCCGGGGGGTCTTCATGTGAAGCTGGGAAAACGGTCCAGGGACCCGCTGCACGACTCAAACAATTATAGGGCTGCAGTGCAAACTATATGTAACCCATTTGTAACCCACAGAAAACGAATGGTAATGAAAATGTTAGCTAAGTTATTGATTTTGCTGGTGTCCCCACACGGAGACTGGTTCCGCCCATAGGAGATGACCCAACGCATTAAACTCACGAAACAAGACTATCGCCTCCCTTAACCTCCTGCAACAGGCGCAATTTGGTCTACGGTTTGGTCTACGGTTGAGGCAGGATGTAACCTTTACGGCTTGTGCTTAGCTGCTGGTGTCAGGGGGCTGTTGGCGAGGGATGCCCCTGCATAGTTCTCTCTGAGGACTCCTGTGAGGCTCTGGCATGACAGGGGGCGAGTGCCCATGCCACCCTAGGGGATACCGTGTATGGCTCTGACCCAATCTTGGGTATTGGTGATCGTCAATCACCCTGACCATGCTTAGAGAAGCTACTAGCCACTGTTGACGGTTTATGGCTGAAGCGGGGTGTGGCGGCTGTATGCATGTCAGACTGTCTAGCGGCTGCGGCTGCCATCCTGCTTCAGCTATGAGATCTGTTTCGGGGTTAACTGTCCGCTATCTGATCCTTTTTGTAACGAAGTGCTATAGAGTATTATAGCAACCTGTTACATTAGTGGCTTCTCTAACCCGAAAACTTAATGCTAATCATCCTATGGCCCGTACAAGAATGTTAGTTTTAGGTCTGAGATGTTGCCTATCCCCCAGCCAGTTTCAAGGAATGATAATACTTCAGCTTCGGTGTGGTGGTTGAAGACTGAGGCGTAAGGATATGACAAAGGCTTTTTTCGTGAAACTACCCCCCAAAACTGGCAAAAATTCCGGAAGCAAGTTGCTGACAATTTCCGAATTATGATGCAATAGGACTTTCGGGCTTTGGAGGGAGAGCCGTATAGATGTTTAATCCCAAGACAAAATAGCTTAAAGATCACAAATAAACATGTGCAACTTGAAAAATGTTGGAAATAGCATCTCATGAAGGGAGAAAATTGAGTGACTGATGTAATTAACAATAATCTGTTTTTGATTAAAGAGCATGTGGGCCTATTCAAGGCTGCAAATAACTTTGATGTCTATGACCCATCCACTGGTGAGGTTGTTATGGAGTGTAGGGAGCCTACACTTGGTTTTTTCACAAGATTACTACGATTTACTGATATTAAAAGAATGACACCGTTCGATGTTCAAATTCGAACTCCAGATGGCCAACGTATTGTTCGAATTCAGAGAGGGGTTTCACTTTTTTTATCAAAAGTTACTGTGAGTGATGATAATAACAACCCTATTGGTGGGTTTGTTCAAAAGATATTTTCAATTGGTGGGAAATTCGATGTACTTGACAAAAGTGATCAAATGATTTGTCAACTTGAGGGAAAGTGGACCGGTTGGGATTTTTATTTTAAAAAAAATTCTAAAGAGTTAGCCCATGTGTCAAAAAAATGGGCTGGATTAGGCAAGGAAATGTTTACCAGTGCAGATAATTATATTTTAGAAATCTCCAATGATGTCCCCCAAAATGATGATGTAAGAAAACTTATTTTGGCGGCTGTCATGTGTATTGACTTGGTTTTAAAAGAGTAATCTCTCATTGAGAACTGAGCGCCGCTTAAAGATTATTTAAGGAGCGCACACCTTAGGGCTCCGGCGTTTCCTCTTATCGAGAACTGGCCATGTGTGGCCATCTACGTAAGCTCAGAAGGCTGCTAAACCTAATCAGAGTGGGCATACCTTTAAGCCACGTTTGCAGTCTTTCGGAGGCTTGCCGTGCCCGTCGTAGTTGCCTTTCGGGACAATTAAGTCGTTTCAGAAATGAGACCGCCTTATTAGCGACTTAGGAATACATAAACACCCAAGTGAACAATAACTGGCAGGCTTATTTGCTCGTCATTGGACGATTTTCGTATTTTTATGTGAGCAGTAAGGAAAAACTTTAGCACTAAGCTTAGTTGCTTTCAAAGCGTGAACTGGATGTTCAAATCATGACGTAACTTAATCTTGGTTGTTCCTAATTCTATTCGAGAATATCGATCATTTCCGGCCTGAGCTAATAGATCGTCAATAGACTGGTTCGACCCAACAACATGTGACTTTACGGTAGTTTTACCCATGCTTTGCGATGTGTTATTTGTGGAAATTCGCCTTGCGTCGTTCAAACTGTCGCGCCCATGACTACTCTGGCTCAACGCGGGCCATGTTATCAGTATAGAGACAATAGGCGCCACCTTTTTAGGTGACGCCTATTGTCTATTCAACGTTTGTGAGATCAGTCACATCCGCTCTTTTTCACGTTGTATCATGCCAAATAGATCGCGCGGATCATCTGGGTCTGCGATCATGTCAAGTTCAGCAAACCGGTCCGAACTTTTAAGCACATCTCTCAACCATCTAAGGGCGGAGAAATCCTCGATCGCAAAACCAACGCCATCGAACAGAGTGATCGCGCGGTCATTTTCGCGTCCGGCAATTTCACCAGTCATGACCTGCCACAACTCTTTGACAGGGTAATCATCGTCCAGCTGTTGAATGTCACCTTCAATCCGGGTCTGAGGCGGATATTCGACGAAGATGTCCGAGCGCAGAAGGATATCGCGGTGAATCTCGGTTTTGCCCGGGCAGTCACCACCTATCCCGTTGATATGCAGTCCGGCCCCAACCATGTTATCGGTCAAGATCGTGGCATATTGCTTGTCGGCGGTACATGTGGTCACCACGTCAGCACCTTCAATCGCTTCTTCAGGTGTAGTGCAGGATATGACGTTGATCCCGGTGCCAGCAAGGTTTTCCGCGCATTTCCGGGTGGCTGCCGGATCAATATCGTAAAGCCGTACTGTTTCGATACCGCAGATCCGTTTTAAACCCAGTGCCTGAAATTCAGATTGCGCACCATTTCCGATCAAAGCCAATGTGCGCGCGTCCTTTCGGGCCAGATACTTTGTCGCCACAGCCGAAGTGGCTGCCGTGCGCAACGCAGTTAGAATTGTCATCTCTGACAATAAGACCGGATAACCGGTATCAACCGAGGCTAGTAGTCCGAATGCCGTTACCGTCTGAAGCCCCTCTTTCATATTCTTGGGGTGGCCGTTCACATATTTGAATCCGTAATCAATCCCGTCCGAGGTCGGCATCAGTTCGATTACACCCTCTTGTGAATGCGATGCCACGCGTGGAGTTTTGTCGAACAATGGCCAGCGGCGAAAGTCGGCCTCGATATATTCGGCTATCTCGGCAATTGCCGTTTCCACACCAATATCCAGAACCAAACGCATCATGTTTTCGACGCTGACAAATGGAACGATGTTAAGATTATCTTTCATGGGTGGGTGCTCGTTTCTTCAGATTGATTGTGAGTGGTGTAATTAGCGAGATAAACGAAGATGCTTCATTGGAAGCTACCTGTTTTGCGATCGAGAACACGGCGTCCAAAAAGGCTGGCAGTCAATTCAACCAACAATTTTGCGGTACGTCCACGTTCGTCTAGAAATGGATTCAATTCTACCAGATCCAGCGAATGAACCAGACCACTTTCCTCGACCATTTCCATGATCAGATGGGCCTCGCGAAAGGTCGCGCCGCCAGGAACAGTAGTGCCTACCGCTGGAGCAATTGAGGGGTCAAGGAAATCAACGTCCAAACTGATGTGAAGCCACCCATCCAGAGCCTTCACACGTTTAAGGAATTTGCGTAAGGGCGCGACTATCCCGAATTCGTCAATCGTGCGCATATCATTCAGTTGGATACCGGCGGCCTGAATTGCTTTAGCCTCGTCTTTATCCACGGACCTTAATCCCATCATACAGATATTTTCCGGTGCAACAGGATGATCTACAGGCGGGAAATGCCTGTCAAAGCCGGGCTGTCCAGTGAAGTATGCAACGGGTGTTCCGTGCAGGTTGCCGCTCTCGGTCGTGGCAAGGTCGTGGTAATCAGGATGCGCATCAAGCCACAAGACGAACAAAGGTTTATTTTGTTCCGCCGCTGCCCGCGCGACGCCAGTCACGGTTCCTGCCGCTAGGCTATGATCGCCGCCCAAAAAGATCGGGGCGCCATCTGATGCAGCCTGATAAGCGCTTTTTGATAGCGCCGTAACCCAGGCGGCGACCTCTTCCAAATCATGGACCGCTCGATTTTCATGTGGCGGCAATGGTTGAATGTCGGGTGTTACGTTACCGCGATCATCAACGGAATGCCCCAAATCGGCTAATTGTTCAGCCAACCCTGCAGTACGCAATGCCTCTGGCCCCATTGCGCATCCGCGCTGGCTTGCACCTTCTTGAACCGGTGCGCCAATAAGTATGCAATGTGCCATATATTTCCTGTTCATTGATTTGTCAGCAACATGAAGTGTTAGCAACATGAATGAATTTATGGCAATAATAACCCCAAATACTGGCCATTATGGTCTATAAATTATGCGAATTGTTTGCTATAACTTCCATTATGGACAAAATTGACTCAACCCTTATTGCACATCTTCGACGCAACGGTCGTGAACCGATCGTCAACCTTGCGGCATCTATTGGCATATCCCGTGCCACAGTACGCGCAAGATTGGAAAAGCTTCAGAGTCGAGGAGTAATCACTGGATTCACGGTACGCCTACGCGAAGACGACCTTAGACAACCCGTTCGTGGTATCACCTTAATCAAGATTGCAGGTCATCGCACCAAGCGGATCACGGCCCAATTGCAACGTATTACTGCGATTCAGGAAATCCACTCCACCAATGGTAAATGGGATTTGATCGTCGAACTAGCCAGCGAAACGCTCGTCGATTTTGACGCTGTACTCGGTACGATGCGCGAGATTGAAGGAATTTCTGAATCGGAAACCAATTTACTTTTAGCAACTCGACGCCAAGTGTCTTAACGATCTCCTCCGACGACTTGCGCCAGTTCTCGTTGTCTGTCTCATGTTCCACTCCTCAGTGGTTACGATGAGCCAAAAACACTCTCTTATCAATTCACCCTATTTGGACCCATTGGCGCTGACGTCAGACAATGGGGAGCAAGGCGGCATCTCAAATTTACACGCTCAATTTCGTTAAAATCATCATCGGTAAGAATTGCCGCAAATTGCAGCGACTGATCAAATGCCGGAGATGTGCCTGTTGTCTCGAATTAGTAGAAAGCGAATGGCAATATATTTCCTAATTTCTTTATTAAAATTTCGTAAAAAATGCTTGTTTGCAACATGTTAGCTTGCACTTTCTGCCACCACCTCAGTACACTGATGGCAGCTAGATGATACGGAGCATAGTAAGCTTCAATTGCTCTGACAACCGCAGCGGGCTTAAAGCTTTCCTAGAGCATGTATGATTGCGTTTTCGATGAGTTTATGAATTTTTACTTCAAGTCAACGTCCCCGAAAATCGTGACTGATGTCAGACAATTAGCCGCAAATTTCAAGAATTGATCGTTATTTAATCGTAGCGAAAGGTTTTCACTATTTTTTTCAACTTGGAACTGTCGCAATGGAGTTTTGCCTCATCATATTATTCTTGTGGGTTCGTGAATGTTCTCCCACCAAATTTGTGGATGTTGAAAAGGCTGCGGCAGTTGCGGCAACTGCAGCAACTTCGCCTGCTTCATACCCCTAATTACAGTTTTCATAGAAGTTCACCGTAAAACCCTGCCGTTTTTCTGCTCACATAATATTGTGATCAAACAAGTTCATACTGGGCTAACTCGTCGTGGACTGCCCCCTTATGACTAAGCGTTGATCGATAGATGGAAAAACTGCCTACCGTGAATGAAACTGGTCCGAAATCTGCATGCCCTGACATATAATTTCGCAAACTCTCCAATTCTTCTTTCGACAATCTGCGCCCGAACCTCGCAATCGTCACATGCGGTCTAAACCGTTTTCGGTCGAGCGATACGCCCGCGCTACGCAACACCCCAATCACCTTCTTTTGCAAGAATTTAAGCGCTTCGACCTTTTCAACCCCGACATAAAGGATATTGGGCTCCCTGCCTCCGAAAGCATCAAGTCCATTGAGTGCAATCTCGAACTTCGGCACATGAAGTTGATCAAGTGCGTGATGCACCTCCTCGATCAATTCATCCGGTTGTTCATCCATAAAAACAAGGGTCAGATGAAAATTTTCAGGGCTGGTAGGTTTGCTAGTTGGCATGAAGTTTTGAAGCTCCAAAAGTGCATCATTCACGCACCCAGGTAGATTTATAGCTATGAAGGCACGCATCAATTCTCCGGTAATCAAATACGCAATTCTGTCTCATAAGTGCTGACGTCAGACAATCGTATTTATCGACGGCTTGCCGGAAAGAGAGGAGTTGCCTTTTTGCAGCATGACGCTCTTCAAGCAGATCCGTTCCTTTCCGCAGCAAGTCACGCGCCTCGCGGGCGTATTCGCGCGCTTTAGCGAGTAGCACATCGGGATAAGGTCCTAGCCCGGCCTCTCGGCGCCGACCATTGTGTCGGTAACGGAAGACCCAGGACCTTGCCCCGGTTTTAGTGACTTGAAGCGCAAGCCCTGCAACGCCCCCCCACGGCATGCACACCTTTTCGGTTCAATCGCTTAACCTGGAGAGGCCAAGTTCTTTGGCACGTTTAGGCATGACACCCCCTGTTGTTCAATTTGGGAATCGAACTGGCACCCTAAAATCCCATCCTTCTTCTATCCTCCCAAAGGGGTGCAATTTATTGCTATTTCATGCGACGAGAGCACACAAGGTATTTCTTTTAAGTATATGTAAATAATACTAAATAACACGAATTTAAACAGCTTGATTTTAGCGGCACTCGCCTCCATTAACACCCGTATATTATCCGTCGGAAACGCCAGCTTCGGAGAATGTTGCCATGCCCGAGTGACAAGCGATTGCACCCTGCAGTACTCCGATCGCCAACGCGGCTCCGGAGCCCTCGCCCAAACGTAAGCCCAGCGACAATAATGGTTCTTTGTCCAGTTGGGCCAACAATCTCTTATGTGCCTGCTCGGCTGAAACGTGCCCCGCCACGCAGTGATCCAATGCACCTTTGGATGTGGCCTCCAATACAGACGCTGCCGCTGTGCAGATGAAACCGTCGAGGATCACAGGAATACTTTCGGCCCGCGCGCGTGCAATCGCACCAACAATCGCCGCCAGCTCTCGCCCGCCGAGGCATCGCAATGTTTCCAATGCCGAGCCACCCTTGTGCAACGCAACCCCGCGATCAACTACATCGGCCTTACGGGCCAATCCTTCGTCGTCCACGCCGGTTCCACGACCAACCCAGTCGCCACCATCACCACCAAACAGCGCCGAAGCAATCGCCGCTGCCGACGTTGTATTCCCGATTCCCATCTCGCCTGCCACCAAAAGATCTGCCGAAGTATCAATCGATTCCCAACCAACTTTCAACGCGGCCAGCACCTCGGATTCACTCATGGCGGGGGCCGTTGTGAAATCCGCAGTAGGGTTATCCAGATCAATTGCATGAACCGACATACTTGCCCCGAACGCCTTGGACAACTGGTTAATCGCGGCTCCGCCCGCCTGAAAGTTAAACACCATCTGCGCTGTAACTTCGGCAGGAAACGCCGAGACACCTTGCGCAGTAACGCCGTGATTGCCAGCGAAAACAATCACCTGAGGGTTTTCGAGAACCGGCGCTGCTTGCCCACGCCAACCCGCATACCAGATCGCCAAATCCTCTAGCCGCCCAAGCGCACCGGGGGGTTTGGTTAACATTCCATTCCGCTCGGACGCGCCGGCCGAAGCGGCTGTGTCACTCGCAGGAAAATCCGCGATAATATTGGCAAATTCGGCAAGGTTGGAAAACTGTTTAGCTGGCATGTTCTATCCTTCAGAGTTCTGTTAACCAATGCTTAACGGTTTTGAATTTCTATGTAGAGACCAAAAACGACAAGGGACGTAATGACAAAGACCCAATCAAAACAGAGTTTGCAAGTGCACGACATTTGGGCCGCGTTCAGCCTGCTTACCCGCCTGCCGGTTCCCGTAGATCATGTCCGCGCCGGTGAACGTGGCGCGGCTGCGGCTTGGGCTTTTCCCATTGTCGGTCTGATCGTTGGCGGAGGGGCTGGTTTTACGGCGATTCTGGCGGAATGGTTAGGTTTGCCCGCCGGACTGGCCGCCGCAACCGCCTTGGCATTTATGGCCATCATCACTGGCGGAATGCACGAAGACGGTCTGGCCGATTTCGCCGACTGTATGGGTGGCATGACGGTTGAACGGCGTCTGGATATTATGAAAGACAGCCGCATTGGCGCATATGGCATAATCGCGTTAACCATTTTTTTACTGGCCCGCTGGTCCGGCATAGCCGAGATGTCTGGCTGGAGTCTGGTCAGCATTCTGGCCGCTATCGGGGCCACCTCGCGCGCTGTTATGGTTTTGTTAATGTTTACCATGCAACCTGCCAGAAAAGACGGGCTATCCGCAGGTGTTGGAAAACCCAATCTGTTTCCGGTTCTAGTCGCTGCATCAATCGCCCTGCTAGCGTGTGTGTTCCTGACAAGCGGCAGTGTGCTCTTGTTCACCCTGATCTTCGCCGGGGCTTTGCCCGTCTACTGGGTCGCGAACCGCACTTTGGGCGGTCAAACCGGCGACGTGCTTGGCGCCGCACAACAATTTTCCGAGGCCACAGGCATCGCCACCGCAATCGCCCTGCTGGCATGAAAAAACCGCGCAGGCTGGGCCCGCGCGGT
Organism: Paracoccaceae bacterium; assembly: GCA_050256375.1. Lineage (GTDB taxonomy): Bacteria > Pseudomonadota > Alphaproteobacteria > Rhodobacterales > Rhodobacteraceae > NORP23. The sequence continues at coordinate 12,643 of JBBWVU010000039.1, forward strand.
TTAAGATTTCGTTAACGTTAACTTTTAGGCTACGACAGGAGCCACGCGGCTTTCCAGCACATCGTTAATTTTCTTCTGCGCGGCATCCTCGTCACCGCCATCAACAGCCGTGACTTCGCGGGTCAGACGTTCCAGCGCCGCTTCGTACAGTTGACGCTCGGAATACGACTGTTCGCGCTGGTCATCGCTGCGGTGCAAGTCGCGCACGACTTCAGCAATCATGATCAGATCACCTGAGTTAATCTTTTGTTCATATTCTTGCGCCCGACGCGACCACATTGCACGTTTCACACGCGCACGGCCCTTCAGAGTTCTCATCGCATGCTCAACAACATCCGGGCTGGACAGCGGCCGCATACCCACAGATTCGGCCTTGTCAGTTGGCACGCGCAACGTCATTTTATCTTTTTCAAAACTGATCACAAACATTTCCAGCATCAATCCGGCGATTTCCTGTTCCTCAATCGAAACAACTTTGCCAACCCCGTGCGAGGGGTAAACTACATAATCGTTCGGGCTGAACATCAAGTCTGACTTATTCTTGCTCATCTACATTCCATTCCTTTTTTGGCGAACAAAAAACCAAGGCCGCATCAGATGCAGTCTGGGATCGATTTTCTGTCCAGCTAACGGCCTACCATTCCAGATTCCGAACACCGGAATGTTTCCTCGAAGCCGTGCGAGTTACCTCTCAGTATAACACAAAATTAACGTATTAAAAAGAGGGCAACGATTTTAGGTGTTTAACCGCCTTCACCCGGTTTTTCGCTGAAGTATTTATCCAGCTTACCTTCCTCTCCATCACGCGCTTCGGCGTCTGGCAGGGGCTCTTTCTGGCTGATAATTACGGGCCATAATTCTGAATATTTACGGTTAAATTCAACCCATTTCTCAGCATCAGGCTCGGTGTCGGGGCGGATAGCGTCCGCGGGGCATTCGGGTTCACAAACACCACAGTCGATACATTCATCGGGGTGAATCACCAGCATGTTTTCCCCCTCGTAGAAACAATCCACGGGGCAAACTTCTACGCAATCGGTGTATTTGCAGGCTATACAGGCATCGTTAACGATATAGGTCATCGGGTTTTCCGGTCGTTGGTATGGGCGAAGCCTGTCACACTTCTCAAGTCGCTATTTAGAGCCGCTTTGTCACGGGATCAAGGCCCACCACGTTTGATTTTATCAATCGCACGGCGATCGCGCTTGGTCGGGCGGCCTTTTCGTTCAATTTCCGGTGTGGCTTCGGGGATTTCCGGCACAGGCGTTAAGTCTTCGTAAAGGGTTTGCGCTTCGACCGCTGGACCTCGCCTAATGCCCAACGCCTGAAGTTTAACGATTCTTATCGTCTCGGCTTGCAGAAATTCCAGCGTGTCGCCAACCTTGATCGGTGTCGAGGTTTTCTTAACCTTTACGCCGTTCAACCGCACATGCCCGGCATTAACCACTTTGGCGGAAATCGAGCGTGCCTTAAAAAACCGCGCCTGCCACAGCCATTTGTCGAGGCGAATGCTTTGGCGCGGTTCAATCATTAACGTTCTATTTACCTTTCAGCGCCATTAACGCTGCGAACGGATTGTCAGGATCAATCGGTTTTTCCTTTTTGGCAGGTTTGGCCGAGAAATTCTGGCGGCGGTTATCAGGCTTACCTTTCCCTTTAGGTTTCCCCTTCGGCTTGCCTTTGCCACGGTTCTCGTTGCGAGGTGCCGATGGTCGACGTTTCGGAACCCATGTGAAGGTGTAGAAAACTTCGACTTCGGGTTCAGCTTCGTCGGTAACCTCTGCTGGTTCGGTAGTTTCCGCCTCTACAGCAACCTCAGTTACAACTTCAGCTTCAGTCTCGGCCTTTGCTTCAGGCGCCGTTTCAATAACAGGCGCTTCTTCGGTGGTTCCGTCAGCCTTGTCAGACGTGTCGGCAGCAACGACAACTTTAACCTTCGACCGCTCGCCCTTCTCGGCCGTATATCCCAGCCCTTCCATCAAGTTGGCGAACTGTTCCAGAGTCAAGCCGGTGATCGACAACATATCGGGGTTAGCCTCAAAGCCGGCCCGCGTGTTCTGCCCACGGATCATATCCGCCAGACGTTCCAGCATATCGATACGGATCGAACGATCCCCCGACAGACGATAGCCCGCATGGGCGTAATATCCTGCAGGCGCACCAACCACGGCCGGAACCGTTACCAATCCGGGGGGCGGTGCTTCGGGAAACTCCTGCAAATCAGCATTCAAGGACCACAACACCAGGCGCAGGCGCGTCGGGGCGGGTTTTAGCATCAGCTGTTGAAAAATCGTGAACTGGCCGAACCTAACGCCGTACTTGCGCAATAAGCCACGTTGATCCTGATCTAGGCCTTTAATGTCGGCGGCAATCTCGGCGCGGGGCAACACGCCCATCGCCTCAACAATACGAAACGCGACACCGCGCGCTATGCCGGTTAGCGTGTCGTCGTTCTTTAGGGCCAACAACGGCTCGAACTGCGCGGTGATCCGGCGGTCAATGAAATGCGACAGGCGACGGCGCACCTTTTCGGCCACCTCCGGCCCTGCTTCATCGTCTACAAACGGCTGTACGGCCGGCGACAGTGCGTCCGCTCCTGCAACCAGCTTACCCACTGCATATTCGCCCCACATCAGGCCGCCCTGTTCGGTCACGTCCATCTCTGTGTCCGGCGCGTTATAGAACTTGTCTGAACGCAGATTGAACGCAGGGGTAAGTGCCGCAATTGCGGTTGCTCGCAGGGTCTTTGCCTCATCCGCAGAAGCAGATGGATCGAGCTGGAAACGGAAGCCCTCAAGCTTACCGATGAAATGGCCCTCGACGGTGACTTCACCGTTTTCGTTTACGTCTGCCACTAGGGTCTCCTTCTGTTTCAAGCGGCGCAGCAAAACACTGGTGCGCCGATCGACAAATCGTTGGGTCAGAGCCTCGTGCAAGGCATCCGACAGTCTATCCTCTACAGCGCGGGTTTCATCACGCCAATGGGCTGCCTCGGCAACCCAGTCTTTACGCTGGGCAACATAGGTCCAAGTGCGGATAAACGCTAGTCGTTTTGACAGCGCATCTATGTCTCCGGTCGTTTTATCTATCTTTTTGACCTGCCCTGCCAGCCAATCGGTCGAAATTCGGCCCCCGTCATGGATAAAATCAAACAGTTTCTGACAAATACCCGCATGTTCCGAAGCCGATATCTTGCGGAAATCCGGCACTTGGCAGACCTCCCATAGGCGGCGCACGTCTGGTCCGGCATCAATCTTGTCCTTGATTTCGGGCAAGCCCCACAACAGTTTCAGTGTGGCCAGATCGTCGGCTTCACGCGCCTTAACCAAATCTTCATGTCCCGAGACCTGCTCTAGCGAGCGGATTAACGCATCCGGCGTGCCGAATTCCAACCGCGAACTACGCCATTGCAACTTCTTAATGGAAGCAAAACGGTGGTTTTCAATCGCATCAACCCACTCTGGCTCCAGACCCGAGGCCTCACCCGTCACACCAAACGTCCCGTTCGTGGTAAAGCGTCCAGCCCGCCCTGCAATCTGTGCCAGCTCGTTGGGGTGCAAATATCGATGCCGCCGACCGTCGAACTTGGAAGTACCCGCGAGGGCTACGTGATTAATATCAAGGTTCAACCCCATGCCAATCGCATCGGTCGCCACCAGATAATCAACATCTCCGTTCTGATACAGCTCGACCTGAGCATTCCTTGTGCGCGGGCTTAACGCCCCCATCACCACGGCAGCCCCGCCCTTTTGGCGGCGCAACAATTCCGCAATCGCATAAACATTTTCCACCGAGAACGCCACGATGGCCGATCGTGGTGGCATCCGGCTGATCTTTTTCTCGCCAACATAGGTCAGTTTGGACAAACGGTCCCGCCGCATAAACTGCGCCTCGGGCACCAGCGAGGCGATCCTCCCACGCATGGAATCCGCACCCAGAAACAGTGTCTCGGACTGCCCGCGTGCATTTAGTAAACGATCCGTAAAGGCGTACCCGCGATCAGGGTCGGCGCATAGCTGGATCTCGTCAATCGCCAGAAAGTCGGCCCCAATCCCCACTGGCATCGCCTCGACTGTGCACACCCAATACTTCGTCCGCACAGGCACGATCCGTTCCTCGCCCGTAACCAGCGCCACGACAGACGGGCCACGCAGGGCAACGATCCGGTCGTAAACCTCGCGGGCAAGCAGGCGCAATGGCAAGCCGATCACGCCAGACTTATGTGCCAGCATACGTTCGATCGCGTAGTGGGTTTTACCCGTGTTGGTCGGGCCGAGAACGGCGGTGATATTAGACTGCATCATCAGGACTTAAGCCTAGAGTGCCACACCGTCAATATCCCGACGCAAGGCCAGAATAGCTTCGTTAACCATGTGCAGGTGTGGATGCAGTTCCTGCGCCATTATATAGGCCTTATAGGCTGCCTCAGGCTTGCCAATATCCTCGAGTATCAAAGCCAACCCGTTCAAGGCCCCAAAATGCCGAGGGTTCAGAATTAACGCTTGCCGGATGTCAGCAATTGCCAAAGCGTATTCGTCAATAAAATAATAAACCGTTGCCCGTGCATTCCAGCCAGCAGAAAATTCGGGTGCATGGTCTATCAGGGCGGACAGATGCTCCAGCGCTTTGGGGTAATCTTCGGTCGCAGTTGCCAGTCGGCCACGTTCCAGCAACAAATTCATCGCTGCCGAGCCGGAGTCGGTCCAGATATCAACGATATCCCGCTCGATATCCAAAAAATCTTCAAGGTCCGATTCCTTCAACAAACGGAACAGTTCGTCTAACTGGGCATCGGTATCTCCGGGGCCAACGCCGGCATTGCCCACACTTGCCCACGACAAAATACTCATCACCATAGCAATAAAGATTAATCGCACCTTAACACCTGCTCAAAGTTCTTAAAACATGCCTAACGCAACGACATGCGTAACATAGGCTTCCATTATTTACATCCCCACCATAAGTTACATCAAACATCAGCGTTCTGGAGACAATTATGAGTGATATTCTTGAAGCAGCAGTCGCAGCCCTTACCAACAAGCTTGACGGGCAATCGTTTGACGGTTCTGTTAAATTTGAATTGGATGGCGTTGGCGCGGTCCGGATCGACGAAAACGGCGTTACCATTGATGATGCCGACGCCGATTGCACCCTGACCGCCGATCCCGATGTGTTTCAGGCGATTATTGACGGCGACACTAACCCGACATCCGCATTTATGACCGGCAAGTTGAAGATTGACGGCAGCATGGGTATCGCTATGAAGCTGGCCGGTTTGTTGGCCTGATGCCTGCCGCACCGCTTTATGATCTGAGGGATGTGCCTGCTGGCGGTAATGCCTTGTTCGTTGCTGCCGCTGACGGAACACAGATTCGTGTCGCCTTTTGGAAAGGCGGAGATCGCGGGACAGTTTTGCTTTTCCCCGGGCGCACTGAATATATCGAAAAATATGGGCGGGTGATTTCCCGTTTGCAGGAGCGCAATCTTAACGTTGTGGTAATTGACTGGCGCGGCCAAGGGCTGTCGGATCGGACGGACGGGCGATTGGATCGTGGATATGTGGCTAATTTCCTTGACTATCAACAGGATATAGCCGCAGCGCTTGCGGCACCTGAAATCGCCGCGCTGAAAGGCCCGCGCCTGCTGTTTTCGCACTCGATGGGTGGCTGTATTGGTCTGCGGGCGATGGTGGATGGTCTGGATATCAAGGCCGCGATTTTTTCCAGCCCGATGTGGGGATTTACGGCGCCCTTGGCAACCGTGTTGTTAGTAAAAACCCTTGATTTCATTGGATTAGGTAAATCGTTAGCTCCCGGCATGAAACCCGGATTTTACGTGCTGGACGACCCGTTCGAGGGTAACGAAATGACCAATGATCCCGACCATTATGCGATGTTCCGCGACCATCTGGAGACAACCCCTTCGCTGGGCCTGGGCGGCCCGACGATCCACTGGGCGGTGCAGACTGAACGCGAAATGGCACAGCTTTTCAAGACCCCGTTCCCTGACATTCCAACCCTGATATTCAAGGTGGAACAAGAACTGGTAGTGGACCCCGAAGCCATCAGTGCAATGGCCGCAAAAATGCCGAACGGACGTTTGGAAGTGGTGAACAGCAAACACGAAGTCTGGATGGAGACTCCAGATATTCAAGACCACGTCTGGCAAATGATTGACGACTTCTTAACCGACATCCTCTAACAAAAACGCCCGCCGCAAGAGATGCGACAGGCGTTCTCAACAATCTGTTAGCGGGCTTAAGCCCAGAAAGGCTTGTGTGCTTCGCGAACGGCTTGGGCTTCGGTTACACCGATATCATCCAATGCACCAAGGCTTAGCGATGCCAGAACGCGGCGCTGCTTGGATGCGCGAGCGCATTCGGCGACCCAATTTAGGACGCTCACTGCCGAAAAATTACGTGCTGCCGAGAATGTTTTGAAAGTTGCTGTGTGCATGTTGCCCTCCATTGGGTTTTCTTATGAGTTGGCTTGTTCCTATTAAGGATGTTGATATATATGCCAACGTATGACTAATAAGTAAAATGAATGTTTTTAATGTAACTCATTGCGAAAATTGATATGTACAGAAACCTCGATATGACCGCCCTTCGCGCTTTCGTAGCTGTCGCTGACACGGGCGGAATCTCGCGTGCTGCCGCGCAGTTGCATCTGACGCAACCTACTGTTTCCATGCAGATAAAACGGCTTGAAGAATCCATCAACCAGCCCCTGCTAGAGCGTGTCGGGCGTGGTGTCGCCCTTACGGCCCACGGCGAACAGATGCTGGGATACGGCCGCCGAATTCTGGCTTTGAATGACGAGGTATGGTCGCGAATGACCGATCAGGCTTACGAGGGTGAAATCACGCTGGGCGTGCCGGGGGATATCGTTTACCCCTATATCCCGACGGTCCTGCAACAGATGACGGCGAAATATCCTCGCATCAAGGTTAACTTGATTTCCTCGTATACAAATAAGCTTATGCATCAATGGGTTAATGGTGAAATTGACGTGATCCTGACGACTGAAGCCGAGGTAAAAACCAGTGGCGAAGTGTTGCAACGCGCCCAGATGTTGTGGGTCGGCGCACCGGAAGGGACCATCTGGAAATCCCGTCCGGCCCGTCTGGCGTTCGAGCAAGGCAGCCTGTTTCGTCAGTATGCCCAGCGTGCAATGGACAACGCGGGAATCGCATGGGAAATGGCGGTGGAATCGGATTCGGTCCGCACCATCGAAGCGTCCGTATCAGCCGATCTGGCGATCCATGCGGCGCTTGAGGGCACTGTAGATCATCATCTTGAAGTCATTCCCCACAATGGCGTGCTGCCCGAACTGCCGCTGTTCAACATAAACATGTATGTCAGCAGCGGCCCACGAAGCGCCTTGGTCGAGAGGCTGGCGAATCTGGTTCGAGGGGCGTATGGCGCGCCCACGACATAGGCATAGGGATCGACGTTAACCTTTACCGGAATCGCGTATTTTTCGTGTGCACAACGCGTATGTACGATTTGAACTTACGCCGCGTTAACTATTTCGCAAACGGTTAACCGCCGTTAGGAAACCTTAACGACAACTTTACCCGTAGCTTTACGATCTATTAGCAATTGCAGCGCCTCGTTTGCCTGTTCCAGCGGCAGCACATGGCTAACGTGGGGCTTCAAGTGGCCCTCTGAATACATCACAAACAATTCGTTAAAGCTGTCCGTCAGGACCGAAGGTTTGATTTTGGCGTAAGCCCCCCAATACAGCCCGATCACCGTCAGGTTTTTCACCAACAAAATATTCGCCGGAATCTGCGGGATTTCACCGCTGGCGAACCCCAGTGGAATAATCCGCGCTTCGGGGTTGCAGGCGCGCAAGGCTGCTTTGAACTGGTCGCCGCCGATCGGGTCGTAAACCACATCCGCGCCACCCAGCGATTTCACCACTTCGCGAATATCCTGCGTGGAGCTGTCAATCAGATGATCCGCCCCCGCCGCCTTGGCCACCGCCAATTTATCTACACCCCGCGCACAGGCGATTACGGTCGCGCCCATCTGCTTGCCCAGTTCAACCGCTGTCAGGCCGATGCCGCCGGAGGCACCCAGAACCAGCAAGGTCTCGCCCTGCTTCAGGCCCGCTTTATAGCCTAGCGCCACGTGGCTGGTGCCATAAGCAACCAAAAAGGCCGCGGCCTCGGCATCCGGCATGTTTTCGGGCACAGACACACAGGTTTGTGCTGGCACACAGACATATTGCGCCAAACCGTTCGAGCCGCACATCGAGGCTACACGATCACCAACTGCGAGGCCTGTAACCCCGTCACCCAACGCTTCGACGGTGGCGCAGATTTCCATGCCCGGGGTGAATGGTAGGTCGAACTTTTCTTGATACTTCCCCTGTACGATCAAAGTGTCGGCGAAATTGATTCCGCAAGCATGGACGCGCAACCGAACGTTGCCCGCTGCCGGTTCCGGCGTCGGTACGGTATCGAGGATCATGGGCTTGCCCAGTTCATGTAATCGCATCGCCTGCATAGTGTCTCTCCTGATTTATGCGCGTCGCAATGCCAGCCGCATCGCGGTAAGGTTCAAAACGGCGGCGGTTAGGGCGACGGCGACGAAACCGCTGCTCTCGTATACCTGCCCCATCAACAATACGCCGATGGCCGCCCCTGCGTAGGTCGTTCCGCTATACAGGCCCATAACCGCCCCGCGATTGTTCGGTGCCAAAGCATTCAGTCCGACGACAATCATATTCAGAATGAAGTGGTTGGCGAAACCCCAGACAAAAACAACGGCGAGGAAAATCGGGAATGACGGTGCGTAGGCAAGGGTAAGCAACAACGCCACCGCTAGGCATAGGCCCGTTGGCAGGACAATCCTGCGACCAACGCGGTCGATCAGGTTGGCGGCAAACACGGCGACACCGAATCCGATGCCGTAAAATAATGAGGTCACCCCCGCAGCCGTGGCCGTAATGTCAAAGGTCGCGCGGGTGTGGTCGCCGAAATAGGCGTAGCTGCCGTAAAATGCCATCATAAAGAACAGGGTCAACGCATATTGCCCCATGCCCCCCTTCATCTTAAGCGGTGCAAACCGTCCCAAACGAACGCGGGCAATGTGAGGTTGCGGTGCGGGTAGTTTGCGGGCTGCCAATGCGAGAGTTAAGAATGTTGCCCCACCGAATATCATCAGCATTTGTCTCCAGCCGAATAGATCCGACAGGAACGCCCCGATGGGAACGGCAGCAACCATTGCAATGGACCAGCCAAAAATGACGCGGGACATATAACGGGATTCCTGCCCTTTGGGGGAAATCTCGGCCGTCAAACCATAGATTGCCGGAAAGGCAACGCCTGCCCCTGCGCCGGCAATCGTCTGGGCAAAGGTCAGGCTTACCCATCCCGTTGAAAACGCCGAGGCGAATTGTGCCAGTCCTATCACTACCATCGCCATCACCAACGCGCGGGCCAGTCCGAATCCGTCTAATGACCGCCCTAGCCAAATCGCTGTTATCGCCGTCCCTGCACTATAGCCTGCAATCGCACGTCCGGTGACGCCGACGTTTACTTCAAATCCGGCGGCAATGTCAGTTAAAACAGGTGACAACAACAGGCTATTTGTGCCTATCAAAGCAATGCAGGTCATCAATATAAAGATCTGTGCATTCATCCGTTCTCTTTTGCAAAAATACTCGAAAGGAATAAGCGTGACAAACAGCGCACATGCAAGCAACTTCTTGCCAAACGTATCAGAAGGGCTTATGGCGTGTCTCGAACGGGGTTGTCCAATGGGCAACCCCGCATTTCTTCTGTTTTAAGGATCTGTCCCATGGATATGCGTAACGTCGCTATCATCGCTCACGTTGACCACGGTAAAACCACGCTTGTGGACGAAATACTCAAGCAATCCGGTCTTTACCGCGACAACGAAGCCCAGCAAGAACGTGCGATGGATTCTAGTGATCTGGAGCAAGAACGCGGAATTACAATTCTGGCCAAGGCTACTTCGGTGAAGTGGAACGACATTCGCATCAACATTGTTGACACTCCGGGCCACGCCGATTTCGGTGGCGAGGTGGAGCGTATTCTGTCGATGGTTGACGGCGTTATCCTGCTGGTTGATGCCGCTGAAGGTCCGATGCCTCAGACAAAATTCGTAACTGCCAAGGCTTTGGCGCTTGGTCTGCGCCCTATCGTGGTTCTGAACAAAGTTGACAAGCACGACGCTGAACCTGACCGCGCGCTGGACGAAGTATTCGATATGTTCGCCAATTTGGGTGCCGATGATGATCAACTCGACTTCCCTGTGCTTTACGCGTCCGGTCGTTCCGGCTGGGCGGATGACGAGTTGGACGGGCCACGCGAAAATCTGAATGCGATGATGGAGCTGGTTATCAAGCACGTGCCTGCGCCTGCGCAGATCGCGCAGATTAACGAGCCGTTCCGCATGTTGGCGACAACATTGGGTGGCGATGCGTTTCTTGGCCGCCTTCTGACGGGTCGCGTTGAATCCGGTTCGGTTAAGGCTGGCGATAACATCAAGGCGATGTCTCGTGACGGCAGCCTGATTGAAAACTTCCGCGTGACCAAGGTTCTGGCCTATCGCGGTCTGGATCAAAACCCGATTGAGGCTGGTGAAGCTGGCGACATCGTAGCGATTGCCGGTATGAAAACCGCGACGGTTGCTGACACGCTGTCCGATAAAGACGTTACCGAAGCGATTGAAGCGCAGCCGATTGATCCGCCGACCATTACAGTTACTTTTGGCATCAACACTTCGCCGCTGGCGGGTCGTGACGGAAGTAAGGTGCAATCGCGCGTTATCCGTGACCGTTTGATGAAAGAAGCAGAGTCTAACGTCGCCATCCGTGTGAACGATACCGAATCCGGCGAAGCGTTCGAGGTTCACGGTCGTGGCGAATTGCAGATGGGTGTTTTGATTGAAAACATGCGCCGCGAAGGGTTCGAGCTTTCGATCTCGCGCCCACAGGTTCTGTTTCGCACCATCGACGGCGTTCGCAACGAGCCAATCGAAGAAGTTACGGTTGACGTGGATGATGAATATTCCGGCACAGTGATCGAAAAACTGACCATGCGTAAAGGCGAACTGACCGAGATGCGTCCCGGCGGTGTTGGCAAAACTCGCATTGTGGCGCACGTGCCCTCGCGCGGCTTGATCGGGTATCACGGTGAATTCCTGACCGACACGCGCGGCACAGGCGTTATCAACCGTATCTTCCACGACTGGGCCCCGTTCAAAGGCAAGATCGAAGGCAGGCGCGCTGGCGTTCTGATTTCGATGGAAGACGGCGAGTCGGTGGCTTATGCGCTGTTCAATCTTGAGGATCGCGGTAAGTTCTTCATCGGCGTTCAGGAAAAACTTTATAGGGGTATGATTATCGGCGAGCACTCGCGCGGTAATGACCTTGAAGTGAACCCGGTCAAAGGTAAGAAGCACTCGAACGTTCGGGCATCCGGTAAGGACGAGGCCGTTGTGCTGACAACACCGACGCGATTCAGCCTAGAGGAGGCCATCGCATATATCGACAATGACGAGCTGGTAGAGGTTACACCGAAAAACATTCGTTTGCGCAAGCGTCATCTCGATACGCACGAACGCAAGCGCGAAGCTAAAAAGCTGGAAGGCTGATATTGAATTCGGCGTTTTTCAACATGCCATGCAAAACGCCACAAACCCTGTGGTTGCAATTATTGCAAAATGGGAATTTTTAGGGTTGAGCTATAATATTGCCATTTTGGTTAATATCATCACATAAAAGTGACAATTTTTATTGCTTATAATCAATGCATTGCCTGGAAAATATTGGATATTTCATAATTTATTGCCAATTTTCCAAAATAGTTTTATAATTTGGCATGCTCTATGCACTACCATACGTAGAGTACGTAATTAATGGAGCAATCAATGAAACATCCTGTAGATGTACACGTAGGAAAACGCATTCGCCACCGTCGATGGATGGTGGGTATGACTCAACAACAGCTTGGCGAGATCGTCGGCATTAAATTTCAACAGATCCAGAAATACGAAACCGGCATGAATCGCGTCAGCGCGTCCCGCCTTTGGGATATTGCGGCTGCGGTTGATGTGCAAATCAGTTTCTTCTTCGAGGGGTTGGATGCCAGCGACGAGGATATCGTTCATGCAGCAACTTCGGCAGATAAGCTGAAGGGTGATTTGCTGGCGGATAAGGAAGCACTGGAATTGGTGCGCTCGTATTATGCCATTCCTGAACCACAGCGCCGCCGGTTATTCGATCTGGCTCGTGTGCTGAGTGTACCCGCCGCCTAAAACTGTTGCCCTGATATTGGCGGATTTGGTGTCAACTGATTGACTGGCGTATAAAGTTATGAAATTCCCGAGTAACGGCCTTCCGGCTGATACACGGGAATTTTTTATGCTTAATGAAGAACAAACGGAACTATTGGAAGTGGCCAATGCGCTGGCGGATGCGGCGCGTGTGGTGACGTTACCTTATTTCCGAAATATCTCGCTTCAAACCGACAATAAGCTGGAAACGGGATTCGACCCAGTGACCGAGGCGGATCGCAACGCCGAGCTGGCAATCCGTGACATTCTGGCCGAGCGACGCCCGAACGACGCGATTGTGGGCGAGGAGTTTGGTAACACGGAAGGCTCCAGTGGTCTGACATGGGTGATTGACCCGATTGATGGCACGCGGGCGTTTATCAGCGGTATCCCCTCATGGGGGGTGTTGATCGGGCTGGATGACGGCAACGGCCCTGTCTTGGGAGTGATAGATCAACCGTATATCGGCGAACGTTTTATCGGCGCGTTCGGGCAGGCCAGCCTGACGACGCGAGACGGAACGACGCCCATCCAAACCAGCAAACGCACCACGCTTGCAGACGCTACCCTGATGAGCACCTTCCCCGAGATTGGCACCAATGCCGAGAAGCTGGGTTTCGAGGTGGTTCGCGACAAAGTAAAACTGACCCGCTATGGGCTGGATTCCTATGCATACGCCCTATTGGCGATGGGGCAGATTGATTTGATAATCGAGGCCGGATTGAACCCCTACGACGTGCAAGGGCCAATTGGCGTAATCTTGGCGGCAGGTGGTGCTGTCACCGATTGGCAAGGTGGTCCTGCGCACAATGGTGGACGTCTGTTGGCGGCAGCGAACATCGGACTGCACGCGGAGGCTTTGGCGATTTTGTCAGAAGTCGCGGGCTAGTTGCAACACCATCGGGCCCATGTCGGTGACAATCAATGACACTCCTTGTGCTGTTGGGTGCAGACCGTCGTGCTGCATCCATGGTGCCATTGCAGCAGTAGATTGATCCACGCCAAAACCTTGAAAAAAGAACGGGTACAGCAATGTTTCGTGCTTAAGCGCGACGGCACCATACATGGCGTCGAATTCGGTTTTGAACTGGACGCCGAAGTTGGTGGGGGCGGGTAGGCCGACAAGCAGGACAGGCAAGCCACGGTCTTTCAGGATTGAAACGATCCCGTCGAGGTTCTGGTGTGAAGAGGCAGGATAAATCCCGCGCAGCATGTCATTACCGCCAAGCGCGACAATCACTGCATCAATGTCGAAAGTCAGGCTCCAGTCGATACGGGCTAGGCCGCCCGCGGTGGTGTCGCCGCTTAAGCCAGCGTTAATGACGGAGATGTGTTCGCCGCCGTTAGCAAGCAGCCAGTTCTGCAGTTGCGGCACTAGCCCCTGATCTTCGGGCAGGCCATATCCACGTGTAAGTGAATCGCCAAAGGCCAATATCGCAAATGTGTCTTCTGCCTGCGCCGGATGTGTGCTTAGTATTGTCAGAAATACAGCTGCCAGCAACTTGCGTGCGGCGGAATGCAGCCCATATGAAAAGATACGGTTTTTTCGGAAAAAGGTATTAAACAAATGACGTCTCCAGTGATTTCCCTGAACGATATGAATTTAACGCTTTCGGGCAATGCGGGCTCTGTCGATATTTTGAAGGGTATTTCCCTGACTGTCCAGACGGGTGAGACATTAGGATTGATTGGACCCAGTGGTTCCGGCAAAAGTTCGCTACTTATGATCATGGCGGGACTGGAAAGCGCGACTAGCGGATCGGTTAACGTGCTGGGCAATGACTTGACTGTGATGAACGAAGATAAGATGGCGCGGTTCCGGCGCGATCATATGGGCGTGGTTTTCCAGTCGTTCCACCTTATTCCAACGATGACCGCATTGGAAAACGTGGCGACTCCGCTGGAGCTGGCAGGTGACCGTGGAGCGTTCGAGAAGGCCGAGGCGGAATTGCGGGCGGTTGGCTTGGGGGATCGGCTGCATCATTATCCGGCGCAGATGTCGGGCGGCGAACAACAACGGGTTGCGCTGGCTCGGGCGGCGGCCCCTCGGCCAGAGATATTGCTGGCGGATGAGCCGACCGGCAATCTGGACAGCACCAATGGCACTGCGATTATGGAGATGTTGTTTAATTTACGCGACCGTCACGGATCGACGTTGATTCTGGTGACGCATGACAGCGAATTGGCTGCGCGGTGCGACCGGATTGTCAGCCTTCGTGACGGAAAGGTCGAAGAATGAACATCATATTCCGCATCGCCTTTCGCGAGCTTCGCGGAGGTTTGGCAGGGTTTCGCATATTCCTGCTGTGTCTGGCTTTAGGCGTTGCCGCGATCACGATGGTCGGGTCTGTTCGCATGGCCATCGAGGAGGGTCTGGCGGCGGAGTCCGGCGCGCTTCTGGGTGGTGACGCCTCGATGCAGTTCACCTACCGGATGGCGAATGATGCCGAGCTGGCGTGGATGGATCAGAACGCCGAGCTGACCTCGCAGATTGTGGATTTCCTGTCCGTGGTGGTGTTTGAGCGCGAGCGTAGTTTGGTACAAATCAAGGGAATCGACGGGAAATATCCACTGTATGGAGAGGTCGAGTTAAGCATCGACGAACCCTTGTCCGAGGCTTTGGCCCTGCGTGACGGGTTACCCGGATTGGTGGCTGAGCAGGCGTTGTTTGACCGTCTGGTGTTGGAAACTGGTGATCTTTTGCGCCTTGGAACAAAGACGTTCCAGTTGCGGGCTGTGTTAACGGGCGAACCGGACGGGGCATCGTTAGGGTTTAATCTGGGGCCACGCGTGATTGTCGAGATGGACGCACTGAAAGGCAGCGGTTTGATGACCGCCGGAACGTTATTCAACGCCCATTATCGGCTGGTTTTCCCTTACGGCGCAGATTTCGACGTGCTGGCGCAAGAGGCTGATACATTATTCGCGCAATCGGGGATGAGCTGGACCGACGCCAGCAATGCCAATCCTATGTTGGGACAGTTTATCGAGCGGATCGGGTCGTTCCTTATTATTATCGGATTGGCGGGGCTGATGGTCGGAGGCGTTGGAGTCTCGGCTGCGGTACGGGCCTATCTGGGCTCAAAAAACGAAACCATTGGGATATTAAAAACACTTGGTGCAAGTAGTCGCGTCATTCTGGGGGTCTATCTGACCCAAATCGGAGTTCTAGCCGTGCTGGGCGTGTTGCTGGGAGTGATCCTTGGTGCTGGTGTGCCGATAGTCTTCGGGCCACTGCTGGCCGCGGAACTGCCTGTGCCTGCCAACTTTACAATCTATTGGCAGCCCGTGATCGAGGCCGCAATATATGGACTGCTGACCGCGCTGATTTTCACGCTTTGGCCTTTGACGCGTGTGATTGATATTCGTGCGACAGTGTTATTCCGCGACGGGATTGACGACACGCAGCGGTTCCCGCGTTGGTATTACGTGGCGGTTGTCCTGGCCCTCGTGGTGCTGCTAATCGCGTTGGCGGCTTGGTTTGCGGCGGTTCCAAATTTGGCGCTAGGATCAGCCTTTGCAGTGATTGTTGCATTAGGAACGCTGGCCTTGGCGGCGCGCATAACAAAGCGCGGCGCTGGCTGGTTGTCGCGTACGCGGATCGTGCGGGGCCGCCCTGCCCTGCGACTGGCTTTTGGCGCGGTTGGTGGACCGGGAGGCGAGACCGCCTCGGTTATTCTGTCGTTGGGGCTTGGCTTGTCAGTGTTGGCGACGGTTGGGCAGATTGATGCGAACATGCAAAATGCCATCACCGAAGAGCTGCCCAATGTCGCTCCCGCCTATTTCTTTCTGGATGTTCTGAACGATCAGCGTGATGCGTTTGTTGCAATTGTCGAAGCAGATGACGGAGTTTCGAAGATCGAGACGGCGCCGATGATGCAGGGCAGAATCACCAAGGTTAACGGCCGCCCCGCAAGTGAAGTCTTCGGGGATCACTGGGCCACACATGGGGATCGGGGCATCACGTATTCAGCGATTCCGCCCAACGGCGTTGCCTTGACCGAGGGCGAATGGTGGCCCGAGGACTACGACGGCCCGCCCTTGCTGAGCTTTACCGCCGATGATGCCGCCGAGCTGGGGTTGGTTCTGGGCGACCAGATTACGTTCAACCTTTTGGGGCGGGATATCACTTCGACCATCGTTAATTTCCGCGATGTGGAATGGTCTGGCATGGGGATAAACTTCCTGATGGTACTGAACCCGACGGCCCTGCAGGATGCGCCACATTCACATATTGCGACGGTTTATGCCGATGAGGAGGCCGAAGCGCTGTTGCTGAATCGTGTCTCCGATGCGTTCCCGAATATCACCGCGATCCGTATAGGCGATGCGATAGACAAAGTGTCCGAGGCCCTGAACGGGATTGCTTCGGCCATACGCTGGGGCGCTGCGGCGACCTTGCTTACCGGATTTGTCGTGCTAATCGGCGCAGCAGCCGCAGGCGAGCGACGGCGGGTATACGAAGCTGCTATTCTGAAAACTTTAGGGGCGACGAGAGGGCTAATACTGACCAGTTTCGCTTTGCGCGCAGCAATCCTGGGCGGCACGGCGGGGTTGATTGCCATCGGTTTCGGGGCAGCAGTGGGCTATACAGTGCTGACGGTAGTGATGGAGGTGGATTTCACGTTCGAAGTAGCCTCGGCTGCGGGGATCGTGTTTGGCGGTGCGGCAGCCAGTCTGCTGGCAGGGTTGGCCTTTGCACTGCGCCCTTTGAACGCACGTCCTGCTCAAGTGTTGAGATCACGCGAATAAATGTGGCAATATTGCTGTTTTACCTTGAAAAACGTCAACTAAATGGCAATATCTAACGGGTAACGTGCAGCTCAGACGGGCTGCGTCACGGTTTACTAATGGAGGGTCTAATGGCCGAAAACGAAACTATCCGCCGCGTTGGTGTAGGCGCACACTCTGCGGCGATTGATGCTGGCCTACGGGCGCATATGAACAAAGTTTATGGCCTCATGTCTGTAGCGATGATTGTAACGGGGATTATTTCCTGGCTGGTTGGCTCGGATTTGAATGCAGCGATTAACGGTCAGGAAACACGGTTTCTGTCAAATGGTATGCTCGAAGCGATGTTCACCGCGCCGTTGTCCTACGTCATTATGTTTGCACCACTTGGCATGGTTCTTTTCTTTGGGAAAGCCGTTAACAGCATGTCACAGTCCGGCGCGCAGATGTTCTTCTATGTGTTTGCGGGCTTGATGGGGCTGTCGATCAGCTCGATTTTCGCTATGTACACAGGGTATTCGATTGCACAGACGTTCTTTGTGACCTCGATCGCTTTTGCCAGCCTCAGCCTTTACGGGTACACCACGAAGAAAGATATTTCTGCTTGGGGTAGCTTCCTAATTATGGGCGTGATTGGCCTGATTATCGCGATGGTAGTGAATTTATTCCTTGACAGCCCTGCGATTGAGTTTGCAATTTCGGGACTTGGTGTGCTGATCTTTGCGGGTTTGACAGCGTATGACACGCAGAAAATCAAAAACCAATACCTACAGGTTCGCGGCATGCCGGACGGCGAAGCCATTGCAGGAAAGATGGCCATATCGGGCGCGCTGCGTCTGTATCTGGACTTCATCAACCTGTTCTTGTTCCTGCTGCGCTTTATGGGCAACCGGAATTGATAAACGGTTAACATTACAGAATTTGAAAGGCCGGAGCGAACCTCCGGCCTTTTTCTTTAAGGTTTGTTAACCGTGACATGATCGCTGCTCCAGCCGCCCGGCCAGACTTCGGCGAGGCCTTCGCGTAGTTCGCGGATTTGGCGACAGGGGACTGTTGCGAACAGCATTTCGTCGATTAAAGCCGCAGGCTCGACACCTTGGTTAACTTCGGTAAAGGCAGCTATTCCTTGATGGTCGAGGCTTTCTTCGCAGGGCACGTATAGCGCAGCGCCCGAGGTGTTATCGCCGCGCGTTAGTTCGCCTTGCTGGACATTACCTACAGGCCCGACCACAGCCACTGCGGTTTGCAGTTCAATGGCGCGCGCCTTGGCGCATCCGAACACGCGGTGGTATCCGGCGAGCCGGCGGGTCATAGATGGAACAAGGACCAGATCGATATTGTGTGGGGCCAACAAGATCGAAAGGGCCGGCATCTCAATATCAAGACACGTCAAGATCGCAAGATTCAGTCCCTGCCATGTGAATAGATTGATATCCGTTCCGGGTTGCAGGTTCCAAGCATCGGGGTTGGTCTCGTTCGGTGTAAGGCTGAGTTTGTCCTGCGCGATCATGGCCCCGTCGGGCGTTACGAAATGCGCGCGATTGTTGAACCCTTCGGCGCAGGCAACAGGGAATGTGCCTGCAAGGATTGCGATGTCGTGCTGTTGGGAAAGGGCTTGCAGGACGGTTAGCACCACTTTGCTATGGCCCGCCATCCATGCGATTTCGTCGGTTGGAGCAAGGGTTTCGGGGGCGAAGGCCAGCCAGTGTTCGCTGGCGTACTCGGGCAGGATCAGCAGTTCCGCGCCTTGGGATTTGGCATTGGTGATCTGCTGCTCGACCAGCTCTAACCAGTTGCCGAGGTTCGAAATCTGGCGGTTGAAGTTAACCGACCACAAAGCAATTTTCAGGGTGTCGGGACGCATGAGTCCTCCGATTTAGTACACTGGAAGTATTAATGCCCTATTAACGTGTTTACACAAACGAAAAAGGTCGCTGGCAATCCAGCGACCTTTAAAAAATCATTAGGCTAAAGCAAGTTTACTTGATTTTGCCTTCTTTGTATTCAACGTGTTTGCGCACAACCGGATCATATTTCATTTTGACCATTTTCTCGGTCATCGTGCGTGCATTTTTCTTGGTCACGTAAAAGTGGCCGGTATCCGCGGTGGAATTCAGGCGGATCTTGATAGTTGTTGGCTTCGCCATGTGTCCATCTCCTCGCGGGTCGTCCGCGTATATCTGTTAAGCGGGGATCTTCCCCTAAATCTCGAATTGGCCTTCTACACCCGTCAGGGCCGGAGTCAAGTGCCAAGCCCCCCGAAAGCGCAACAAATCGACTTATAGCAAGCTGAAATGGGATCGTTCGTCGTCATGGTTAAAATACGGTGTTTTTCTGGTGATATGCGGAACGTCAAGGATGGCCATGACTTCGGATAAGACGACCTCGGTGATAAATGGAAGGTCCAGCGATTTTGCCTCGGATAGGCCGATCCAGTGCAGATGGCTTAGTTCATCCGATGCCTCGGAGAAGTCATCATCAGCCCCATGTACCGCAGCGCTGTCAGCAATGAAAAACCGTGCGTCAAAACGGCGGGGGCGACCCGGCGGGGTCACGGCGCGGAAAATGAAACGTAGGGCATCGGCGCAGGGTGCCAAACCTTTGTCGTAAAAGCCCTGCCAGTCGGCGGGAACCGCACCAGAGGCCACTCCGGATTGCCCTAGCATCAAACCAGTTTCTTCCCACAGCTCGCGCACAGCGGCCATAGCCAGTGCTGAAACAATCCCGTCAGGGGCGTCTTTTGCAAGTTTGGCAGCCTCGGGCGAGGCAATCGGGGTCGCGGGGGTTATATCGTAATCCTGCATATCGACCGCACCACCGGGGAAGACGTATTTATTGGGCATAAACACGGCTTTGGCGCCACGTTGACCCATCAAAACCTGATCCTGACCCGCGCGTTTCCGCAGTAGGATAACGGTAGAGGCGTCGCGAATTATTAATCTTTTTTCGGCATCATTCATAAAGTCTTTATGAAGCAACCCGTCCGAATGTCCAGCGCGCCGTTAAGGCGATTTGGGATCGTCGCCAAACCCGTGCATACTTTTGGCCCACTGGATTGCAACAAACACACCTTTCATGCGTGGCAACAGGAATAGAGCCAGCATAAGGAATGCAATGGAAAAGCCGATGGCCATCATCCAACCCTCGGGTCGAAATAATTCATGGACCACCAGCATAAGCGGGGCCAGCAAGTGTCCGGAAATGAGGATCGTCGCCCATGCAGGGCCGTCGTCGGCACGGTGATGGTGCAATTCCTCGCTACAAACGGAACAGATGTCTCGCACGGTCAAATAGTCGCACATCAAGGGTCCGCTGCCACACGATGGGCAACATTTACGCCAGCCTCGCAGTACGGCAGTTTTCAGTTCACGCTTTTCGGTGATATCAAAATTGAATGATTCATTAGTCATAGAGCCTATCTAATGCAGTCGCGTCGATTTGTGAGTGGGACAAGCTGACTTGCGGCGGGATGTCGCAAAAACTATTTCCGACGGAAACGCGTGGGTGCTGCGTTTGTATATATGAAGGTCGCAATAACGAGGCCTCGTGAATATAACCTGGAGAGCAGAAATGAAAAAAATAACACTTACAGCACTTGCAATTTCGATCGCAGTTGGCGGCATGGGGTTTTCGACCGCAGTTATGGCCAAGCCGGGCAGCATGCGTGGCGGGCAGATGCCAAGCTTTGAAATGCTGGACACCAATGGTGACGGCGTGATTACACAGACCGAGATTAACGCGATCGGTGCGGGCAGATTTGCTGAATCCGACGCCAACGGTGACGGATATCTGGATGCGGACGAGCTTAAGGCGCAGATGCTGGCCAAGGGTGCGGAACGTCGCGCAAAGCGTGATGGCAAAGGCGACCGTGGGTCGAAACGCGATGAAGGCAATACCGAACTGCGCCAAACGCAGATGGGTGAACGCATGGATCTGGCTATTAAGCATATGATCGAACGTGCCGATACCAATGGTGACGGTAAGCTGAGTGCGGACGAGGTCAAGTCGCCACAAGCCGGCAAATTGTTCGAGCATGTTGATGTGGACGGTAACGGTGAAATCACGCAAGAAGAGTGGGATGCGGCCAAAGCCAAACGTGGCGGACATAGACGTCGCAGCAACTAAACACACTCCGCAGGCAGGTGATCTACCGGCCTGCGGAAACCCCGATGCATAGTTAGTGGAACCACGTTATACATGCAAAATGACCATGGCATTTGATGTAATGAGCGATACCAGCGACGAGGGCTTGCTCCGGCTTTATGCAAGCGGCGATCAGGCCGCTGCACGTGCGTTGATGCTGCGTCATGCTCCGCGTGTGTTGTCGCTGGCCAAACGGTCACTGAAAGATGGCGCCGAGGCCGAGGATGTGACCCAAGAGGCCATGTTGCGCCTATGGAAGATCGCACCGGACTGGCGTAGCGGCGACGCGAAAGTTTCCACATGGTTGTATCGGGTCGCCTCGAACCTTTGCACGGACCGTCTGCGTAAGAAACGCGGTGTTGGTCTGGATCAGACACCCGAAGTCGAAGACGAGGCGCCCAATGTCGAAGATCGGATGATCGCGGCGGATCGTGGGCGGGCGTTAAGGGCTGCGATGGACCGTTTGCCTGAACGCCAAAAACTGGCCGTGACATTGCGGCATTTCGAGGAGCAGTCGAACCCCGAGATAGCCGAGATTTTAGAGACGAGCGTTGAAGCGGTTGAAAGCCTTTTGTCACGTGCGAGGCGGGCATTGGCAGCCGATTTATCAAGTAAAAGGTCAGCCCTCGGGCTGGCAATGGATTAGGAAAGGAGAGGAACATGACCGATAACAAAATTGATCTGGATGTTTTCTTCGAAGATGCAAAACAACCTGCGCCGGATTTAAGTGCCGCGTTGATGTCCAACATACTGGCGGATGCCGGAGAGGTTGCGGCTGCGCGCCCTGCCTCTCAAGTACCCATTGTTAAACGAAGGCATTGGTTGGTGCGTCTAATGGAATCTATCGGTGGCACCGGCGGAATGGTCGCGGTCGGGGTTAGTATAGTTTTGGGGGTGACGGTGGGCTATGCAGGCACGGACAGCTTGCAATCCATTCCCGGAGTTGGTGATATTGTGGCAAGCATCAGCGGCGACCCGCTGGACGATTTCAGCTATGACGGAATTGCTAATTTCAGCGATTTTCTGGCGGAGGGTTAGGATATGAATGAGCAGGATAAACCGCAAAGGAATGGCACCCCGCGCTGGGTTAAGATTGTGTTAATCGTTTCGGTCGCGGCAAATCTTGGTATTGTCGGCATCGTCGGTGGCGCAGCCCTACGTGCGCCCGAAGCCATGCGTAATAACGTCGAAGCGCCAGACGGGGTTGCAATGCTGGCCCGCGCCATGCCGCCAGAATTCCAGCGTGCGATGCGCCGGTCTTTGCGTGACAGCCGCGCTGACCTGCACCCTGACCGCCGTGAACTAGCACGCCTACGCGACCATTTTGTTAAAGCGTTGAGAATTGAACCTTTCGAGATTAACGCGGTAAATCGCGTATTTACTTCGCAGCGCCGGATGCTGGACGGGTTAATCGCAACGGGCCATGATGCGGTTATCAAGCAAATAGAGGCGATGACACTGCGTGACCGCGAAAACTATATACGCCGCCTTTTAGGCAGGGATCACCCCGCTGCGCGCCCCTGATTGCGTATTAGTGGTTGATTTCTGCGCCCGCACCCCTCATATGCACATCTTCACGTCAGTCCCCCCGAAGCAATCAGCGTCTTGAGGCATTGACACAGCCCTGAGGGACATATTTTGACGAACACTACTTTCCAGAGCTTCGGCCTGGACCAAAGCCTGTTGAACTCGCTTGAACGTAACGGCTTCACCACTCCTACACCTATTCAACAGCAGTCCATCAAAGCCCAGCTTGAAGGCCGCGATATTCTTGGCGTTGCCCAAACCGGCACCGGCAAAACTGCTGCTTTCGGCCTGCCGATTTTGCACCACATCCTGAACATGCAGGGCCGCCCTGCACCCAAAAGCTGCCGCGCACTGGTGCTGGCCCCTACCCGCGAGCTTGCGGTGCAAATCGAGGATAACTTTAAACAGTTCTCCGGCGGTGCGGGTTTGACGACTTGTCTGGTACTTGGCGGCGTATCACGCGCAGGCCAGATCAAGAAAATTAGCCGTGGCGTGGACGTGGTTATTGCGACTCCGGGTCGGCTGGAAGATTTGATGAACGACAAGAAAATCCGCCTCGATGAAGTGCGGTTTGTGGTTCTCGACGAGGCCGACCGGATGTTGGACATGGGGTTCGTACAACCAGTAAAACGTATTCTGTCACGGTTGCACCCGCGTCGCCAATCTGCGCTATTCTCGGCCACCATGCCTAAAGAGGTTCGCGGTCTTGCTGAAAGTTTCCTGAAGGATCCGGTAAAGGTCGAGGTCGCCCCGACGGTTGCGGCAGCCCCCAAGGTTGAGCAGCGAGCCGAGTTGATTACTGGGCCGTATAAACGTGGCCGTCTAGTGGAAATCCTGTCGGACCCAGAAGTAAAACGCACGATCGTTTTCGCACGTACCAAACGTGGAGCGGATAAGGTTGCGAAAAATCTTGGCACGGACGGGATCGAAGCCGAGGTTATTCATGGCAACAAAGCACAGAACGCACGCCAAAAGGCGCTTGGTAAATTCAAAAGCGGGTTTGTTGACGTGCTGGTCGCCACCGACATTGTGGCCCGCGGTATCGACGTTCCGGGGATCACCCACGTCATCAACTTTGATCTGCCCGACGAGGCCGAAAACTATGTTCACCGGATAGGTCGCACAGGCCGTAACGGTGCATCGGGTGTGTCAATCACACTGTGTTCGCCAGACGAGCTAAAGAAATTGGCCGCCGTCGAGAAAATTCTGAAGCGCAAGTTGATTGAGCGCGAAGGACCTGATCCAAAGCCGAAAGCCAAATCCAAAGGATGGCAGGGGAAACCCCGAGGTGGAAAACCTCAAGACCGTTCAGGTGGTGGAAAGCCAGGTGGAAGTCCGGCAGGGCGCACCAACCCTAAACGTCGTCGCCCAAATCGCAATAAATCTCGCGGACGGCCATCGGCGTAAAGTAGGCCTCCGTTCCTTTAAAAAGTCTGAATTTTCCGAAAGTTTGTCTCGGTGCGCTTAGTGGGTTATGATTAATCGACAGCTCATGGCGACCCAACTTTTGCGCCAGTTTTAAATATATAAGCAGTTACCGCTGTCACCAATTTAGTGGTGATTATTTAAGCCCTAAATTATTGCGAACTGGCGCGATCTGGAGATATCATGACGGAAACTGATTCTCGACACCCCTGTGCGTATCGTAGGCTTATTTCGGATTCCGCACGATGGCGATTTTTTTCCGCATCGTCCCGGAGATGTCGTCATTTGCACTCCTCCGAAGTCTGGAACGATATGAGCACAGGCCATCATTACGATGTTACTTGCAGGGCATGACGCGGTTGATCTTATCAACGGTACAACTTCGCCGTGGCTTGATCATACGATACAGCCAATTGATCAGGTTATTGCGGAATTAGATGCACAGACCACTCGTCGGTGCATTAAAACTCATACGCCTCTGGATGGACTGCCTTTGGATGGTGGCGTTCGCTACATCACGGTTTACCGTCATCCGATTGATGTGCACTTCTCAATGCGGAAATTCATATCGATCGCTATCCAGTCCAAATTAAAAGTCTATTATGGCGAGGATGTGAGCGCGGACTTCCAACGGTTTTTGGATGGAGGATTGGACGGAGAGGACCTCGATATGCCCAGCTTGAGTGCCATCGTCCGGCATTATGAACAGAGCATTGCAACAAAACGAGAGAATGTGCTGGTTTTGCACTATGCGGACATGCTGCAAAATCCGGAAAAGGCAGATTTGCAAATTGACGCCCATATCGGAACCATGCATCCCCCCGAGATTATCGCTGCCGTCCTCGCAGCTACGTCCTTTGATAGCATGAAGGCCAATGCACATCGTTTCACACCCAATGCAGGTACAGGGGTTTGGAAAGATGATGCGGCTTTCTTCGACACAACCTCGTCGCACAAATGGGCGGGGAGACTGAATAATCAGGATATGACAGCCTATGATCGAAAAATGGCGCAACTTCTTTCACCCGAGGCTAGACGTTGGCTTGAGGAAGGCAGCAAGCAAGGCACATCGAAGGAAAGAATGTGAACGACTTTAAAGTTTTCGCAGAACGGGAACGTGCGGGTTGGACGGATACCGACATTGTCGCTTCTTATGTGGAAAAATTCGGACCGATAACAGATCAAGCTGCTAAATCTATTTTAGAACGGGCACCAACATCGGGTAAAGATGTGCTGGGCCTTTGCTGCGGTCAGGGTGCGTTGACCGCGGTGCTGATTAAAACAGGGGCGAATGCTACTGGAATTGATTTCTCGCATGAAATGCTTGCAATCGCCCAAACCGGCGCGCCCGAAGCTAATCTTCATTACGGAGATGCCGCTGCACTTCCGTTTGATGATGGCAGTTTCGAATTTGTCATCTGCAACTTCGGTATGATGCATTTGCCAGATCAGCAGAAGGCGCTTGCCGAAATTCGCCGCGTTTTACGTGCTGATGGAAAGTTCATGATGGCAACATAGGCGCTACCAGAAAATTCACCTGCAATTGGTACTGTATTTGGAGCGATAAACGACCATGCCGATTTCTCTACTGCACCATCACAACCTGACTTGTTCACTTTCGCCAGACATGATGAAGCAGCATCGATGATGTCCGCAGCTGATCTAATAATGGTCGCACATGACACAGTGTCACTGGCTTGGGACTTATCCAAACCGGAGGAACTATTCGATATTTTTCTGAAAGCAACCGTCGGCGCTGCGATGCTCATTAAGGGCCAAGTGCCTGAAGTGATTGATGCGATCCGAAACCACATCGACAGTTGTTGACAAGTTTGAAAAGGGCGATGGTTATCGAGTCCCAGTATCTGTATCTATTGTCACAGCAATCCGCATTTGAAATATGCTGGGTATGGTCTTTTGGAGATCGAACTTACTCCTGAAAACCAACGCCTTATATCGCAAGATTTTACGAACTGCGTAAAACAGGTGAAATGAATGAGTGACACAACAGACCTAAACCCTGCCCCGCAGATTGCCGAACTGGACTTATCCGACCTGACGGTTGCCCTCAAAAAGGCTGATCCGATTTCAAGCGCGCGCCTGTTTATGGCATGGTTTTCGGCGCTATCTTTGCGACATTTGGCATAGTTCTGTATCTTCAATTCGTTGTTTGGCAATCCGATATATCCATCGTGCCACTGGCCGCTGGCTTTCCACTGGTCGGACCATTCGTCGCCGTAGGCATGTACGAGGTCAGCCGCCTTATCGAGCGCGGAGAGCCGGTGAACTGGACGTCGGTTCTACAAGCCATCTACGCCGAGCGGAAACAGCAAATCCCCTCGATTGCGTTTGTAGTTTTGTTTATCTTTCTGATCTGGGTCTACATGGCGCATCTGGTTTTCGCGCTTTCATTCGGGTTAAAGTCGCTTACAAATGTGATGACTTCAACCGATATTCTGTTAACCAAAGAAGGGTTAACGATGTTGCTGTTGGGAAGCATCACGGGCGGCGGGCTGTCATTTGTATTGTTTTCGGTGACAGTGGTCGGCATCCCGCTGCTTGTTGATCGCGAGATAGATGTCGTGACCGCAATGATCACCAGTTTCAGTCTGGTTTTGAACAATATGGTGGTGATGTTGTCATGGGGCGTGATCGTCACTGTGCTGTTGCTGATTGCAATGATTCCGATGTTTTTGGGGCTGATCATCGTGCTTCCGATTTTGGGGCATGCGACTTGGCACCTCTATAAACTGGCGATTTTCTCTGACGAATAGCAATATAATTTCATATATAACTAGTGTAATTTCAGATTATTGCCCGCGCGTTATTATTCACGTATTTCGATCTGTAACAAAACACTTCACATATACATATTCGCTTGTTAGCATGCCGACTCCAAAAGGGAGTTGAAAATGAAATCAATAATAAAATTCGGCGCCGCAATACTAACAATGATGTTACTATCGGTCGCGCCCGCAAATGCTGATCACAGAGAACATGTCGTAAGTGGTGCCGATGGCATCCATTACCTCGCACTGCAAGTCAGCGACAACAATCCGGGTACGATGACGAAAGTCTTGAACAATGCCCTGAATATCACAAAAAGCTATCAGGCTGAGGGCCTTGAAATTGAAATCCGTATCATCGCGTATAATGCAGGTTTGCACTTACTACGTGAAGACACTTCACCGGTTTTCGAGCGGCTTAGTTCGTTTAACGAGAGCATGCCAAATGTTACCTTTCTTGCGTGTGGAAACACTATTAAAGGTATGACGAAGAAAGAAGGCACACCGCCACCAATCGTTGACTATGCCGAAGTCGTCCCGGGCGGCGTTCGCGAACTCATCGATCTTGCCGAGGCTGGTTGGATTATTCTCCGTCCATAAATTTCAAACGATATAAACGAATAAAGGCCGGATCATCTCCGGCCTTTTTTTATTTGGGTCAAGACCCTAGTCGATTAATTTCAGCAGATTATCCACCGAAGCTTTCGCGTCCCCGTAGAACATGCGCGTGTTCTCTTTGAAGAATAGCGGGTTCTCGATACCCGAATACCCTGTCCCCTGCCCGCGCTTGGAAACGAACACGTGTTTGGCTTTCCAGACTTCCAGAACCGGCATGCCGGCGATTGGAGAATTAGGGTCTTCCTGCGCCGCAGGGTTCACGATGTCGTTTGATCCAACAACGATAACTACGTCGGTTTCAGGGAAGTCGTCGTTGATTTCGTCCATTTCCATCACGATGTCGTACGGCACTTTGGCCTCGGCCAGAAGCACGTTCATATGGCCTGGTAGGCGACCCGCAACGGGGTGGATGCCGAAACGAACAGTTTTACCTTTGGCACGAAGACGTTTCACTAGTTCCGAGATCGGGTGCTGCGCTTGTGCAACCGCCATGCCGTAGCCTGGAACGATGATAACGCTATCGGCTTCGCCAAGTGCTGTGGCAACACCGTCAGCGTCAATGGCGATCTGCTCGCCTTCGATTTCCATCGCGGGTCCAGATGGGCCGCCAAATCCGCCCAAGATCACGGCCAAGAACTTACGATTCATCGCCACACACATGATGTAGGACAGGATCGCGCCGGAAGAACCCACAAGCGCACCAACCACGATCAGCAGATCGTTGCCAAGCATAAATCCCGTCGCAGCAGCAGCCCAACCGGAATAGCTGTTCAGCATGGAGACCACGACCGGCATATCCGCGCCACCGATGGCCATAACCAGATGCGCACCTATTGCGAAGGCTATCAGCATCATCAGCAACAGCGTCCAGATGCCAGCACCGTTCAGGAACATCATCATTAGCGTGATCGACAGGGCCAAGCCTGCGATGTTCATCAGATGACGACCAGGCAGGATCAAGGCTTTACCGTCGATTTTACCCGCCAATTTGCCATAGGCGATGATCGAGCCCGTGAAGGTAATCGCGCCAATGAAAACACCAAGGAACACTTCGACTTTGTGGATAACTTCCTCGGCGTGGGTCAAGTTCTCGGGCGAATGCAGAACGGAGTTAATACCGATGAACACCGCAGCCAATCCAACGAAGCTGTGCAGGGCGGCGACCAGTTGCGGCATGCCTACCATCTCGACACGTTGGGCTACGACTGTACCAATTATGGCACCGATGGCGATCATTGCAGACAGCAGCCAGATCGAATCCACACCCGGACCGAACACCGTTACGATAACGGCAATGGCCATCCCGATGATGCCGAACCACACGGCACGTTTGGCTTTTTCCTGATCGGACAGGCCACCAAGGGCCAGAATGAACAGAACGGAAGCTGCGATATATCCAGCAGTTACTAGACCAATACTCATAATCAGCCTCCCTTAGCTTTTCTGGAACATGGCCAACATGCGACGGGTAACGACGAAGCCACCCACGATGTTGATCGATGCAATAAGAACGGAAATTGCGGCGAGGAGTGTCACGAGGAACCCTCCGCCGACACTAATTTGAAGCAGCGCCCCAAGGATCACCACCGATGAGATCGCATTGGTGATCGCCATGAGCGGTGTGTGCAGTGCGTGACTGACGTTCCAGATAACCTGAAATCCAATGAAAATCGACAGCACGAACACGATGAAGTGCTGCATGAAGCTGGCTGGCGCGTATTGGCCAATCAGCAGCATTATCAAACCACCGATAATCAACATACCTGTTTGTTTGCGACCGGCTGCCTTCGTTGCGGCTACTTCTTCGGCTTTGATTTCTTCGGGGGTCTTCTCGGGCGCTTTTGGTTTCGCAGCCGCGATCGCCTGCACTTTGGGTGGAGGCGGCGGGAAGGTTATTTCGCCACCATGCGTCACGGTTGCGCCACGGATCACATCGTCTTCCATGTTGTGAACTGGCACACCGTCTTTTTCGGGTGTCAGGTCGTCCATCATGTGACGGATGTTGGTGGAATACAGTGTCGAGGATTGCGTTGCCATGCGGCTTGGCAGGTCGGTGTAGCCGATGACGGTTACGCCGTTCGCTGTCTCGATCTTTTCGTCAGGGACGGTCAGATCACAGTTGCCACCACGTTCAGCCGCAAGGTCGACAATGACCGAGCCGGCCTTCATGGACATAACCATATCTTCCAGCCACAACTTCGGCGCGTCACGGCCCGGGATCAGAGCGGTCGTGATTACGATGTCCACCTCTGAGGCTTGCGCGCGGAACAACTCAAGTTGCTTTTCGCGGAACTCTGGCGAGGAAACGGCAGCGTAGCCACCCGTTGCGGCACCGTCTTGGTTATCGTCGAAATCAAGAAACAGGAATTCCCCGCCCATAGATTCGATTTGCTCTGCCACTTCGGGGCGCACGTCGAAGGCACGAACAATCGCGCCCATTGAATGTGCAGCACCAATCGCGGCCAATCCTGCAACACCAGCACCAATGACCAGAACCGTTGCAGGCGGAACCTTGCCCGCCGCTGTAATTTGACCCGTAAAGAAACGGCCAAAGTTGTTCGATGCCTCGATAACCGCACGGTAACCACCGATGTTAGCCATGGACGACAGCGCATCCATCTTCTGGGCGCGGGAAATACGAGGAACCATATCCATCGCAATTGCCGTCACGCCTTTGGTGCGTAGTGTTTCCAGCAGGGCTTCGCTTTGCGCAGGCCAGATGAAGGAGATCAACGTTTGACCCTCGGTAAAGCGTTTAACTTCAACCTCTTCTGGTGCGCGGACTTTGATGATGAAATCACAGGCTTTCCAAAGCGCAGCTCCTGTCTTTACGACTGTAACACCTGCGTCTTTGTAGTCCTGATCGGAAAACCGCGCGGCAGCGCCTGCTCCGGTTTCGATAACGCATTCATAGCCCAGCTTTTGCAACTGAAGCGCTGATTGCGGGGTAAGGGCAACCCGATTTTCGCCCTCGAAGATCTCTTTAGGAGCTCCGATTTTCATAGTGTAATTCCTTAGTCCAGATGGGAGGAAGGGTTTAGTCGGCGTATCTCTACACGCTTATGCCGAAGAATTCAAAGATATCGTAGAGAAACTTTGAAAACACTACTGCACAAAAAGTCACACCTTGTGAAATCCGTGAATTAGCTGACGTAAACCCAAACTGGCGCCGACAAAAATGGACACCAGAACCACAGGCGCGCTGTAAGCCAGAACCGAAAAGCCGGAAAGCCCCTGACCGACCGAACACCCCAACGCGATCACGCCGCCTGTGCCCATAACGAACGCCCCGAAAACTGAGCGACCCAGCTCTCGCGGGTCGTCACAGGCCTCCCAGCGGAAGCGACCCTTGATGCGTGTGCCGATAGCGGAGCCAACCAGAACGCCCGTGACCGAACCGATCCCGAAGTTCATCGTAGCCCCTGACCATGTCATAAGGTAAATCAACGTTTCCCCAAGCGGCGCAGAGTAGGAAACGGACTCGGCGGTGATTTCATCAAAACCGCTGATCGAAATCAAGCTGGTTGCCCAGAACCCGAAAATCACAGCCAATCCGACAACGACAGACCAGACGATGTGCGTACGCGAAGTGCGGAATTTCTCGCCCGAAAATGCCCAAGCGGCACAGGCTGCTGCTATTATCAGCGCTGGAACCAGCGGCCCCGCGTCAAACCAGCGACCGGCCATGTGGGCGATGCCTTGTGCGTTACCACTAAAATTCTGCGTCGCGAAAAGCCAGTCGCGAACGACGGCTGTCGGCCCCCCGATTGCCATGTAGGCAGATATCGCCATGATAACGGCGACCACGAAACTGCGCAAATCCCCGCCCGCCATTCTGGACAAAGCCCCGAACCCGCAGTTCCCGGCCCAAGCCATGCCCCAGCCGAACATTAAACCACCAACGATGCTGGCGATCGGGTTCCATTTTAAAGTGTAATAAATAGAGCCGGAGTAATCCACAAACCCCAAGCCCTCGAGGCAAAACATCCCTGCGATACCAACGGCCAATGCCAAGGCCCACATCCGCATTCGGGAATAGTCATCGCCGTAAAGGGCGTCCTCAATAGCACCAAGCGTGCAAAAACGGCCTATGGACGAGGATAACCCCAAGGCTCCACCGGCAAACAATCCGGCCAACGCTGCCCAGTGATTATCGCCCATGAATTCCATTATCTGGCTTCTTCAACTTCCGGGTCAAATGTGCAGAACATATCATAGACCAGTTCGATCATCTGTGCTACCTTTCGATCCCCCAAGGAATAGTAAATCGTTTTGCCGTCTCGGCGGGAATTCACCAGACCCTCTAGACGCAGCCGTGCCAATTGTTGGCTTACCGCTGCTTGGCGCGAAGAAAGCAGGTTTTCCAGCTCGGTCACGGATTTCTCTCCGGCAACCAAATGGCATAAAATCATTAATCGACCTTCGTGGGCCAAAGCTTTCATAAAATCAGTCGCCGACTTAACGTTTTTCAACACTGCGTCGATCGCCTCGTCCGTCATATCCGGTGTCATCTGGGGCAGCGCCATCGCCCTCTCCTTTTTTTAAAATCAAGTCTCCGAAGGCTCTACTTCGGTTTCTTTCAAACTAGTTAACATCATATCAAGAAGGCCCCAAAAGAATGCCTCCCCTGGATACCCTTCTATACGATTCACTTCGGTCCCGTCGACAAGTAAAATAAATGTCGGTGTATAATGGGGTGCACTCGCAAATGTTATACCCTCGGGCACAGGGTCACTTATGTGATACCGCCACAAAGGGGCGAATTTACCCTCCTCGGTAATGTCGTAAACTCCGCCTACATCGCGATTCCAGCGTTCACACCAAGGGCACCCTTCCTCTTCAACCATCATCAGGCGAACCTCGGCCACGGCTGGCAAAGCAAGCATAGAGATCAGCGTCACAATTATCAAACTGGCGTATCGCATGGAAATTCCTGTAAATATTTTTCTTTACACATTACAATATAACAATATGATTATGCAAATATTGTCACGAAACGCAAGGATGCAAGGTTATGGAGTTTGACGTCAGCTATTGGGGTGCCGCAGTTGCGGGAATTCTGTCGTTCTTTTCGCCCTGCGTTTTGCCCATTGTTCCGTTTTATCTATGCTATATGGCCGGACTGTCAATTCAAGAACTGAATGAGGAACAGGAAATCGCCGCAGGCGCCAAGCGCCGATTGATTTTCTCGTCTGTATTCTTTTCCGCAGGAGTTGTTACGATCTTCGTGCTGCTTGGCATGATCGCCACGTCGCTGGGTCAAGCCTTCCGCGCCTACCAAGACCAACTGTCGTGGGTTGCCGCCACAGTTCTGATCGTTTTCGGGTTGCATTTTCTGGGAATATTCAAAATATCGTTCCTGTATCGCGAGGCTCGCATCGACTCCTCGGGTATCAAGCCGGCCAGTTATGCCGGCTCTTATCTGATCGGTTTGGCTTTCGGATTTGGCTGGACACCCTGCGTTGGTCCGGCACTGGCCGCTATCCTTTATATGGCCTCGCAGAGCGGCAGCTTGCAGCATGGGGCTGGACTGCTGTTTGTGTATGGCGCGTTCATGACTGTGCCATTCATACTGGCCGCCGTCTTCTCGGGCCCGTTCCTGCGATTTGTGCAACGCAATCGCAAATACATGGGTCACATGGAAAAAATCATGGGAGGGTTCCTGATCCTGTTCGCCGTTCTAATCGTAACAGGCAGCATCTCCTACATCGCACAGTTCATGCTCGAAACATTCCCCGCAGTGTTCTCGTTCGGTTGATATGAAAAGGTTACCTTATGTTTAAGACACTCGCGGTTATCATCGCGCTCGCCGCCACCCCCGTCCTTGCAGCCGAGACAACGATGGGCGACGACGGACTGCACAAGACCGACTGGATGCGCGACACGTTCCGTGACATGGCCGAAGATCTGGAAGAAGCCACCGCCGAGGGCAAGCGCTTATTGATCCTCGTCGAGCAGCGGGGTTGCATCTATTGCCGCAAGATGCACGAAGAAGTGTTCCCCGATCCCAAAATAAGAGCCATGATCGAGGAAAACTACTTTGTTGTGCAGATGAATATGTTTGGCGACCTGGAAATGACGGATTTCGACGGTGAAGTTCTGTCCGAGAAGGAAATGATCCGGAAATGGAATATCGTTTTCACACCGACGATGATGTTCGTTGATGATCTGCTTCCGGCGGATGGAGTGACTGGCGCACAGGCGGCCGTAATGATCATGCCTGGGGCGTTTGGAAAGTTCACGACCCTGACAATGTTCCAATATATCCTTGAAAAGGGCTATGAAACGGATGAACATTTCCAGAAGTATGTTGCCCGAAAAGTCTCGGAACGGCGTGATAACTAAAGACTAATTTTATATAAGTATTTGCTTATATTAGGAAATCATTATTATCTAAAATTCAGTTATTTGAATTTATTGTTGCGTAACGTTTCTCCAGCGGGTATCTTTTTCTTACCAAAGTCAGGAATCAAGTGACAAACGGTAATTAAAGGGAGGATACTGCATGAAGCGCAAAGCGTTTCTTATTATTGGGGCCACCGCAGCATTTGCAGCAATGGCTACCGCTGGAACTCAAACTGCGAACGATGTTGTGTTTGATGATTACGGCGCGGTTGCCATGTCATTGACTGGTGTTGCAGGCGACGCGGCCAACGGCCGTAAGTTGTCTACAAACCGCAAGCTAGGCAACTGTCTCGCATGTCACGTGAATAGCGAAATACCCGAGCAATCATTCCATGGTGAAGTTGGTCCGTCTCTTGACGGTGTTGGCGATCGCTGGAGCGAAGAAGAACTGCGCGGGATTGTTGCAAACGCGAAAAATACATTCGAGGGCACAATCATGCCGGCGTTCTATCGCACCGATGGTTTCTATCGGAACCTGGAAAAATTTGAGGGTAAATCAATTCTGTCGGCACAGGATGTCGAAGATATTGTCGCTTATCTTCTTACACTCACAGAGTAAGCGAATAGCTTGCCGATCAATATCAGGAGAAAACTATGGATTTTACGAGACGTGACGCTCTGATCCTTGGCGCTGGTGCAGCAACTGTTGCTCTACTGCCAGTTCAGGCTTTTGCCTCGGGTGATAGCGAAGCTATTGCTGCATTCACAGGTGGCGCGGCTACTTCGGAGGGTGGTATCGATCTTACCGCACCCGAAATCGCCGAGAACGGTAATACAGTTCCAGTGGCCGTTTCGGCACCGGGCGCTGTGTCGATCATTCTTTTAGCTGCGGGCAACCCTAATCCGGATGTCTGTACATTCAACTTCGGTCCACTTTCCGGCTCGCAGTCTGCTTCTACCCGTATCCGCCTAGCTGGTACGCAAGAAGTGATTGCGATTGCGAAAATGGCTGACGGTAGCTTTGTACAAACTTCCAGCATCGTAAAAGTAACAATTGGCGGCTGCGGCGGCTAAGCTAATCTAGGAGAAATATAATGGCATCTGGTGTAAAACCCCGTGTTAAAGTTCCAAAGACGGCTTCAGCTGGTGATGTAATTGTCATCAAAACGCTGATCAGCCATAAAATGGAATCGGGCCAACGTAAAGACAGCGACGGGAACAAAATTCCACAGTCGATTATCAACACGTTCACTTGCGACTTTAACGGTCAAAACGTGATCAATGTTGAGCTTCACGGCGCAATTTCCACAAACCCATACTTCCAGTTCGAGGCGACAGTTCCTGAATCAGGCGACTTTTCCTTTACTTGGAACGACGATGATGGATCGATTTATACTGAATCAAAATCCATTTCCGTCGGGTAACCTCAGGCAGAAAGTAAAGGGAGGATAAATATAATGATAGGATCAAACCTACTGCGTGTGGCCTCAATCGCGACGATAGCAACGCTTGCTTTTGGAACGACTGCTGCCAATGCACAAGGCCTCGTGATTAATGGTGAAGTCACCTTAATTAACGAAGCTCCGGCGGCTGCGCATCTGGAAAATATCGATACGGTGTATTCGGGTTGGAATTACCGTACTACAGAAACTCAATCGCTTCAACTTGATGATTTTGACAACCCGGGCATGATCTTTGTGGATCAGGCTATCGATCAGTGGAGCACCGTTGACGGCGAAGCAGGCAAGTCATGTGCGTCTTGTCACGAAGGTGGCCCGTCTGAATTTGCTGGCCTTCGCGCAGTGCTTCCGCGCTGGGATGAAGATGCCGGTGGCATCCAGTCGATGGAAGACTACATCAACGAATGCCGCACCGAACGGATGGAGGCCGATGCGTGGAAATGGAGCGAGTCTAAAATGACTGCCATGACCGCCCTGATTGGCTTGGAATCGCGCGGAATGCCGGTAGCCGTTGTTATTGATGGTCCAGCCACCGAAGCTTGGGAATTGGGTAAAGAACTTTACTACACCCGAGTTGGTCAGCTGGATATGGGCTGTGCAAATTGCCACGAGGATAACTACGACACTATGATCCGTGCGGATCACCTGTCGCAGGGCCAGACTAACGGCTTCCCGGCCTATCGTCTGAAGAACGCCAAACTGAATTCGATCCACGCTCGCTTTAAGGGCTGCATGAAAAATATCCGTGCAACACCTTTCGCCGAGGGTTCCGACGAGTTCCGGGCGCTGGAGCTATACGTAGCCTCACGCGGTAACGGCCTATCGGTCGAAGGTACTTCGGTTCGAAACTAAGAATATTCGGCTCCGGTTTAAAAATCGGAGCCGAACCCCTACCCCCACCAATCTCTCGAAATCTCATAGGGGTTAGCGCCAGCACGCTTTTATGTTAAGCCTGCTCGCCTTTACCCTTTAGTAATATATTGGAGACAACCATGATTTCCCGTCGCGATTTCCTTCAAGCATCCGTGGCCGCATCTGCAATCGTAGGCGCATCGGGCGTTGGCAACTGGTCCCGCGTGGCCGCGCAACAAGGCCTGACACAGGACCAGCTTCTGGATTTTGACACTCTTGGCAATGTCACGATCATCCATATCACTGATATCCATGCGCAGCTCAAACCTGTCTATTTTCGCGAACCTGAAATCAACATAGGCGTCGGCGCGGTTGACGGCCTGCCTCCGCATGTAACCGGTAAAGACTTTCTTAACCTGTTCAACATGACAGCCGGCACTCCCGAAGCCTACGCCATGACGTATGACGATTTCACCTCGCTGGCCAAAGGGTATGGCAAGATGGGTGGGATCGACCGTGTTGCAACGGTAATCAACTCCATCCGCGCTGCCCGCCCTGATGCGTTACTACTGGACGGCGGCGACACTTGGCAGGGTTCCTACACCGCGCAAATGACCAACGGTCAAGATATGGTTAACGTGATGAACGCATTGAAACCTGACGCGATGACCTCGCATTGGGAATTCACGCTGGGCATCGATCGGGTGACCGAAATCGTAGACAATGATCTGGACTTCCCTTTCCTTGGTGCGAATATCTTCGACACTGAATGGGACGAGCGCGCCTATGAGCCTTACAAAATGTTCGAGCGCGGCGGCGTCAAGATCGCCGTCATCGGACAAGCGTTCCCATATATGCCAATCGCCAACCCCGGCTGGATGTTCCCCGGCCTGTCGTTTGGCGTTCGTGAGGACAACATAGCGGAGTTGGTTACCGAAGTGCGTGGCCTAGGCGCTGAGCTGGTCGTCCTGCTGTCCCATAACGGCTTTGACGTTGACCGCAAGCTGGCGGGCCGCGTTGACGGAATCGACGTGATCCTGACAGGCCACACCCACGACGCCCTGCCCGAGCCTGTGCAGGTCAACAACACCATGCTGATCGCCTCTGGTTCGAACGGCAAATTCGTTACCCGTCTCGATCTGGACGTGCGCGACGGCGAGGTCAAAGGCTTCCGCCACAAACTGATCCCGATCTTCTCGGACGTAATCCAGCAGGATCCTTTGGTCGCCAAACTGATCGACGAGCAGCGCGCCCCGTTTGAGGATCAGTTAACCGAAGTTATAGGCAAGACCGACAGCCTTCTGTATCGCCGCGGCAATTTCAACGGAACATGGGACGATTTGATTTGTAATGCCCTGATTGAAGAACGCGAAGCAGACATCGCCCTTTCGCCCGGCTTCCGCTGGGGTCCATCGTTGCTGCCAGGTGGAGACATCACGCGCGAAGATATTTTCAACTGCACAGGCATGAGCTATCCGGCCGCGTATCGGTCCGAAATGACAGGCGAGTTGATCCACACGATTATGGAAGACGTGGCCGACAACCTGTTCAACCCCGACCCGTATTACCAGCAAGGCGGCGATATGGTGCGGATGGGCGGGATGGGTTATTCTATTGATGTGTCCAAAAAACAAGGCGACCGGATCACCGATATGACGATGCTGAAAACCGGAGAAAAGATCGGACCATCAAAAACTTACGTCGTTGCGGGTTGGGCTTCAGTTAACGAGGCTACCGAAGGTCCGGCGATTTGGGATGTGGTCGAAAACTATATAAGACGCAAAGGTACAGTCTCTCTTGACCCGAACCAGTCGGTAAAAGTTACCGGGGCCTAAAATAACGCAGGAGAGGCAGATGCCTACGAAATCCGGCCCTTCCCGCCGCCGCTTCCTGACGACAGGGTTGGTCGCAGGCGTCGCGGCAACAACTGCCAAAGCTGACCCGATCACCGATGTGCAACCGTGGGCGCAAGGGCTTGGCAAAGGGGTAGACGAACGTGGATACGGGATGCCCTCGCCACATGAATCGCATGTTTTGCGTAAAAGTGTGCCTTGGCTGATGGCTGAAACCAAATCCTCTATTAATTTCACGCCGCTACATCAGCTAGACGGGATCATCACCCCGAACGGTCTAGCGTTTGAACGACATCACAGCGGTGTGGCAGAAATTGATCCCGCAGAATATCGCTTGATGATCAATGGCTTGGTTGATCGTCCGATGGTTTTCACCTTGCAGGATTTGATGCGTTTCCCACGTCACAACAAGGTCTACTTCCTTGAATGCACTGCGAATTCCGGCATGGAATGGCGTGGGCCGCAGCTTAACGGGGTGCAGTTTACGCACGGGATGATCCACAACGTGATGTACACTGGCGTGATGCTACGCGACGTGCTGGCCGCGGCAGGGATCAAGACCGAAGGCAAGTGGTTGCTTGCCGAAGGAGCGGATGCGGCGGGGCTAAGTCGTTCAATTCCTTTGGAAAAAGCGCTTGATGATTGTATGATCGCGTTCAAAATGAATGGCGAGGCGCTACGGCCCGAACAGGGCTATCCCGCGCGGTTGGTCGTGCCCGGTTGGGAAGGCAATATGTGGATCAAATGGCTGCGACGGTTAGAGGTCGGGGACCAGCCTTGGCACCACCGCGAAGAAACCGCGCGCTATACTGATTTGCTGGCCAACGGGGCTTCGAGACGCTTCACTTGGGTGATGGACGCCAAGTCGGTTATCACTGAGCCATCCCCGCAAGCCCCTGTTTCACATGGAAAAGGCCCGCTGGTCATCACCGGACTGGCATGGTCCGGTCAGGGTGTTATCCCGCGTGTAGATGTAACGCTGGACGGTGGGATTCACTGGCATAAGGCCCGGGTTGACGGGCCTAGCTTGGACAAATCCCTGCACTGTTTTTACTATGAATTTGACTGGGACGAGTCGCCGTTATTGCTGCAATCGCGGGCACATGACAACACTGGATACGTACAACCGACGAAGGATGCGTTGCGAGTGATTCGGGGAGAGGTATCGAATTACCATAACAACGGGATTCAGACTTGGGCGGTAGACAATAGCGGGGAGGTTGAGAATGTGGAAATATCTTAGCGTTTTCATAATGTTATCGACACCACTTGCCGCACTGAACGTTGGGCGGATTGCGTCGCCGCTCGAGGTTGCCGCTTGGGATATCGACGTGCGGCCCGATGGACTGGGGCTGCCTGAAGGTGCTGGAACGGTGGCGGAAGGCGAGGTGATTTTTGAGGAACAATGCGCCGCCTGTCATGGTGATTTTGGCGAGGGCGTGGGCCGTTGGCCGACACTATCTGGCGGGTTTGACACGTTGACAAGCGAGCGCCCAATTAAAACTGTAGGTTCTTTTTGGCCCTATTTATCAACGGTTTGGGACTATATAAGTCGCGCGATGCCGTTTGGGTACGCGCAATCATTAAGCCCTGACCAGGTCTATGCGTTGACGGCCTACATCATGTTCTTGAACGATCTGGTTGACGACGAAGGGTTTGAATTATCCCGCGATAATTTCCTCGAAATACCACTCGGAAACGAGGTGAACTTCTATGATGATGATCGTGAGACCACGGAGTACCCGTTTTTCACCGATGCTTGCATGTCGAAATGTAAATCTTCGGTTGAAATCACCAAATATGCTAGCGGCAAGGACGTCACCCCGGAATAATGGCGAGCGTTAACCTTTGCCCGATTTCGTCTAAAGCACGTGTGCACAACCTGTACACAATGCGTGCACAACGCGTATGTACAAAATTTGTCGCCCGAGCGTTAACTATTCTTAACAAGCGTTAAGATGTCAGTGCCCTTTGCGCTGCCAATTTGGCCATCGCCTCGCAGAAATGATGCTTGGCGGTTTGGGCAAACGAACGCATTACCATGACCTCGAAACCGTTCGGCAACGAGGAAATACTGGCAAGCATATGCGCGAACTCGGCACGGGCGGTTTGGCCATCGTTCAAACTTGAGAGATCGAGAGGCGTCAAGCGCGACATAACTTCGGCTGCGTCGAGTCCGGTCAGGGTGAAAACGGTCCATCCGTCGGTCTGGTCGGTGATCGCAGCTTTACCCGTTAACGATTTGCTAAGGTCGGCAGCGTGAACTGTGCCAATGACAAACCACTGCCCCTGCCCCGCCCACATCACGCGTAACGAATCGTTGGCGTTAACCATTCCGGCTTCCGGCAACTCAAGCTGGATCGCGCTGCTTAGCGCTTTGTTAACCGCTGTGCTCTGCGCATGGAATGGGGTGATAGACAGGATAGTTTTCGGCTGCGGCTTGGCCAGCGTCGCGGCACCGATCTCGATGGGTTGGTCGATCATCGGGGGGCTTGGATTGAGGGTGAAATCAGTCACGGAGCTTCTCCCCTTTAGGGTCATGGAATTGTGGCGAGACGATTTCGCAAAGCGTATCGACATTGCGCAGCAGATCGACAGCACGGATTTCATCGCCAATCCGTGCATGGCCGTTTTTGACGAAGGCCAGCCCGATCATTCCGTCCAACGTCGGCGAATAGCAGACCGAGGTTACATGGCCCTGCATGTTCTCGCGGATAGGTTCGTCGGCCACATTAACCATAATCGCGCCCGCAAAGATTTGCTGGATCGCGCCAGCAGGT
This sequence comes from Paracoccaceae bacterium, assembly GCA_050256375.1. Classification (GTDB taxonomy): domain Bacteria; phylum Pseudomonadota; class Alphaproteobacteria; order Rhodobacterales; family Rhodobacteraceae; genus NORP23. The sequence continues at coordinate 53,476 of JBBWVU010000039.1, forward strand.
CTGATCCCGACAAGCTGTTCGCGCATGGGATCGGTTAGGCCAGCGCGTTGGCTGGAAACCTTACCGATAAAGTCGAACTTTGCAGCCATGCCTGCCATGCCAAGATCGCCCAGCGTGGTTCGACCGTCCATTTCAGCGTGGGTCAGGAACCCTTTTTCGATGCGCAGAACGTTGAGTGCCTCCATGCCGTAGACGCCACCGCCAATGGTTTCGGCGCGTTTGGTCAGCTCGGCTATCAGTGCCTCGCCGTAACTGGCGGAAATGGCGATTTCGTAGGCCAGCTCGCCTGAAAACGAGATGCGGAACAGGCGCGCATTGATGCCGCCAACGGTGATCGCGCCGCACGCCATGAAGGGGAATGTTTCGTCGGACACATCCTCGATCATCGTTTCGAGCAACTCGCGGGATTTAGGGCCAGCGATGGCGATTTGGGACCATTGATCAGTGATGGAAATCAGCGTTACATCAAGGTTGGGCCACAAGCACTGGGCGCAGAATTCGAGGTGCGAGAGCACTGCCCCAGCCGCGCCTGTCGTGGTTGTCATTATATAATGGTTTTCGCCAAGTCTCGCGGTTGTACCGTCATCCAGCACGATTCCGTCCTCGCGCAGCATCAGCCCGTATCGGACTTTGCCAATTTTGAGGGTTGAGAAGGTGTTGGTATAAACACGATCAAGGAATGCGCCCGCGTCTGGCCCCTGTATGTCGATTTTGCCAAGGGTGGAGACGTCGCAAATACCGACGGCCTCGCGGACCAGTTTGACCTCGCGATCACAAGATGCGCGCCAATGGGATTCGTTTTCTTGGGCGTACCATGCAGGGCGGTGCCATAAGCCGACTTCGATCATGCTTGCGCCCTTGGCGACGGCCCAGTCGTGGCTGGCCGTGAACCGTTCGGGCGCAAAACCTTTGCCTGCCCCGCCTGCGCCGAGCGCGCCAAGTTGAACGGGGGTGTAGGGTGGGCGGAAAATCGTGGTGCCGGTTTGCGGGATCGTCTGGCCTGTTAATTCGGCCATCACCGCCAGTGCACCCATGTTCGAAAGCTTGCCCTGATCCGTCGCCATGCCCAGCGTCGTATAGCGTTTCATGTGTTCGACCGACTGGAAATTCTCGCGGTGTGCTTGCTGGATGTCCTTCACTGTTACGTCGTTCTGGAAATCCAGCCAAGCGCGGGATTTCGTGTCAGGGACGTGCCAGAACGGAGTGATCGCGGTCTCGGAGTCATCGGCGGGCGGGATCGTCGGGCGGACCTGTTTTAGGCCGAGCGTTTTCAGGGTTGATTTGGCGGCGGCCACGCCTTCGCTTAACGCGCCGCGGGTGGAAAACGTTCCGTTCGCTGCTCCGGCAGTTGTCAGATCGGGGATTGCGTCGGGGGTTGGAACGAAGGCGGCGATGTCTTCGCGCCATGTGGGTTTTCCGCCCATATGCCCCGTCAGGTGTAACGCTGGGTTCCAGCCCCCAGATACGGCCAAACAGTCCACGCTGATTTTCTGGGTTGATCCGTCCGAAGTACGAATGGTTATACGCTCAACCCCGAGGCGGCCCGCCGTGTTCGTGACCGTGGCTCCTGTGAAAACGGGGCACTCCAGATCGGGGGTTACGTCGGTTCTGGTGTCAATCAGGGCGGCTACGGTCACCCCGAGCCATTGAAGATCGCGCGCTGTGCGCCAGCCGTCGTCGTTGTTGGTGAAAACGGCAACGCACTGTCCGGGTGTTACGCCGTATCTATGCGCATATGTGCGGACTGCCGAGGCGAGCATGATACCCGGACGGTCGTTGTTGGGGAACGCGATGGAGCGTTCGGTTGCGCCGCTGGCCAGGATGGTGTGTTTTGCAACGATGCGCCAGAATATCTGGCGAGGGGCTTTGCTGTCCTCGATATGGTCAGCGACGCGCTCCAGTGCGCCGTAGGTGCCGCCGTCGTATGCACCCGTGATGGTGGTGCGAGGCATAACGCGGACGTTGGGCATTGCCGAAAGTTGTTTGGTTATGCTGGCGGCCCAAAGATGCGCTGGTTTCCCGTCGATTTCCGTGTTTTCGCCGTTCAGACGGCCACCGATCATGAAATCTTCGTCTGCAAGGATAACTTTTGCACCACCTTTGGTGGCCGTTAGTGCCGCCATCAGACCCGCGGGGCCAGCACCGACAATCAGAACATCGCAATGCGCCCATGCTTTCTCGTAGACCGACTCGTCTGGTTGGCCAGACAGGTGGCCAAGACCTGCGGCGCGGCGGATGATTGGCTCGTATACCGCCTCCCAGAATTTCTTGGGCCACATGAAGGTTTTGTAATAGAAACCTGCGCCAAGGAACGGCGACAGCAGGTCGTTTACGGCCAGAAAATCCGACTTGAGGCTTGGAAAACGGTTCTGGCTTCGGGTTTCAAGTCCAGCATAGACCTCTTGCGTGGTGGCGCGGGTGTTCGGGGTGCGGTTTGCACCTGTCCCGACCTCTAACAAAGCGTTCGGTTCTTCGGAGCCAGCACTAATCACGCCGCGCGGGCGGTGGTATTTGAAACTACGCCCCATAAGGCGCACACCGTTGGCCAGCAGCGCCGAGGCGACAGTATCGCCGGGGTGGGCGGTGTAATCTTGCCCGTCGAAAGCAAACGGAATCGAGAGGTCGCGGTCGATCAGCCCGCCCGTGGGAAGGCGGCTCATTTCGATGCCCCTGACAGATCGGCGACGCATTCGGCCTTTAATATCTCGTGCGTGGTGACGTTTCGCAAAACACGCAGCCACGCGCGGCATCCTGTGATGTGCTGCCACAGCTCGGCGTTTTCGCCCGTCGGATTCTCGCGAATGTAAACATAGTCGTGAAACGCTGTGGCGTCGCCGCCTTTGGGACGCTCTAGCAGTTTGGCTGAACCGAGGTATTCAAACTCGCGGCTGTCGCGTTCACCGCAGTGGGGGCAAGGTATTCTCATCGCGCGACCCTCAATGCAGGTTCGGACGAGCGCCAGTGCCCTCGTCATCAATAAGATTTCCGATTTCGAACCGGTTCAGATTGTATTTGCTGGCCCAAGCCGCCTTTTCGCCCGTTGCCATCAGATGCGCAAACGCAGCCCCTGCTGCGGGAACGGCCTTGAAGCCGCCGTAACACCAGCCACCGTTCAGGAATAACCCGTCAATCGGAGTCAGGTCGATGATCGGCGAACCATCCATCGACATATCCATGATCCCGCCCCAACCGCGTAACACCCGCGATTTGCCGAGCATGGGCATCAACGTCATCGCAGCCTCGGCCAAATGCTCGACGATGGGCAGATTACCCCGTTGGGAATAGCTGTTATAGCCGTCGAGATCGCCACCGAACACCAACCCGCCCTTGTCCGACTGGCTGATATAAAAATGCCCCATGCCAAAGGAAATCACAGAGTCAATCACAGGTTTGATTGCCTCAGTCACAAAAGCCTGCAAAACATGGCTTTCTATCGGCAATCGCATTCCTGCCATTTCAGCCAATTGCGAGGTGCGCCCCGCCACCGACATGCCCACCTTGCCCGCGCCGATATACCCGCGCGAAGTTTCCACACCTTTGACTTTGCCACCTTCAATGCGAAAACCCGTGACTTCGCAATTCTGAATCAGATCGACGCCGCGCATATCCGCGCCCCTTGCATAGCCCCAAGCCACCGCATCGTGGCGCGCCGTTCCGCCCGTTCGTTGCAACAAACCGCCGCGAATTGGGAAACGGGCGTTGTCGAAATTCAGATAAGGGGTGTATTTGCGCACGTCGTCGGTGCTCATTAACACTGCGTCATCACCTGTGGCCAGATTCGCATTGCCGCGCCGCGCCAAAGCATCATATTGAGCGTCATTATGCGCCAATACCAAACAACCGCGTTGCGATAGCATGACGTTATAATTCAGCTCTTGTTCAAGGTTTTCCCAGAGCTTGAGGGAGTGGGAATAGAATTCCAAGTTCCCGTCCAGCAGGTAATTCGCCCGCACAATCGTGGTATTGCGTCCGACATTACCCCCACCCAGATAACCTTTTTCAAGCACTGCTATATTTCGGATACCATGGGTCTTGGCTAGATAGTAGGCCGTAGACAGCCCGTGCCCGCCACCGCCAATTATAACAATGTCATAAGATTTTTTAGGTTCTGGATTGCGCCAAACAGGCTTCCAACCCTTATTTCCCGTCAAGCCATGCTTCAGAATTTGGAGTGCTGAATAATGCACGTTGTAGTTCCTTGTGTTTTCGCACGAATCTATATTGCCAACCTCCGGATACGCTAGTCCAAAACCATCACCTTGCAAGCCCCTCATTGGTGAATTATAGAACGCGCTACATGAAATATTATGCGAGAACGCCCCATGCCTAAAATCCACGGTAACGAAATTCGCCCCGGCAACATTCTGGAACATAACGAAGGTCTTTGGGTCGCCGTTAAAGTTAGCCACGTAAAACCCGGCAAAGGCGGCGCGTTTGCGCAGGTGGAGATGAAGAACCTGCGAAACGGCTCTAAATTGAATGAACGGTTCCGTGCGAATGACAAGGTTGAAAAAGTTCGCCTTGAGCAGAAAAAACAACAGTTCTTGTATGAAAATGACGGCATGCTGGTGTTCATGGATACCGAAACCTACGAGCAGATCGAACTGCCAGCCGATATTCTGGGCGAGCGTCGCCCGTTCTTGCAAGACAGCATGACCATCCAGATCGAGTATTTCGATGACGAAGCCCTTAGCGCCGCCCTGCCCCAGCGTGTAACCTGCACCGTTGCAGAAACCGAGCCAGCGGTTAAAGGCCAGACTGCGACCAACAGTTTCAAGCCTGCCGTTCTAGACAATGGCGTGCGCGTTATGATCCCGCCCTTCGTTGGTGAAGGCGAAGCGATTGTGGTTTTGACCGAGACTATGGAATACGTCGAACGCGCTTGATGCGTTGCAATATCCGACCCTATTGTTGTTAACGAAATTGGCCTTGGCCTTTTCGAATAAACGACCTATAGGGTGTGCCTGCTCAATCCAAAGGTTCTAAACATGTCAAACGCCTCTGCTAATCTTAACATTATGGTTAAAGCTGCCCGTATTGCGGGCCGTAAACTGTTACGCGATTTTAACGAGGTCGAGAACCTTCAGGTTTCCACGAAAGGTCCGGGGGATTTCGTTTCCAAGGCAGATACGATGGCTGAAGAGACAATCCGCGAGCAATTGACCGAGGCGCGTCCCAACTATGGTTTCCTGGGCGAAGAATCGGACGAAATTTTCGGCGAAGACCCGACGCGCCGTTGGATTGTTGATCCGCTGGATGGCACGACGAACTTCTTGCACGGCATGCCGCATTGGGCTGTTTCCATTGCTTTGGAACACCGCGGTCAGATTGTTGCCGCCGTGATTTATGATCCGCTAAAGGACGAGCTGTTTACGGCTGAAAAAGGCGAAGGTGCTTGGGTGAACGGCAAGCGTTTGCGCGTGTCTGGGCGCAGTGAACTGATCGAGACGGTGTTCGCAACTGGCGTACCCTTTGGCGGTCGTTCAGACTTGCCTGAAACATTGCAGGATCTGGCACGCATCATGCCGGTTTGTGCGGGCGTGCGCCGTTGGGGCGCTGCCTCGCTGGATTTGGCGTATGTGGCCGCTGGCCGCTATGACGGGTACTGGGAACGCCGTTTGCACGCTTGGGATATCGCTGCCGGTATATTGTTGGTAAAAGAAGCAGGCGGGATCGTCGAGAGCATTGATTCCGACGATAGCCCCATAGTTACCGGTGATATTCTTGTGGCCAACGAGCCTCTGTTCAACCGTTTTGCCAAGCTCGTTCGGGGCAAAGACTAAGGTTTTAAGGGTCTAAATCCGACGCAGCGTGGCATTGCCTGCCTGCATATCGCCTTTGGCACGTTCAAATCGTAAATACGCCAACGCCTGATCGCCGGAAACCGTAAACAATGTTCCAGCAGGCTTACCGTCTGTTGTGATCGGCGTGCCGGCATCTGCATCGCCGCTAAGCGAAACCCGCGCCAAGCCTTTTTTCAGCTCAGTCTTGTGCTTCATACGGGCGGTGACCTCTTGACCCACATAACAGCCCTTGCGGAAATCCACTCCGTTTAGCGCTTCGAAACCAGCCTCAAGAATATATGTGTCGTTCTCCAGCAGCTCGGCTCCGGTTTCGGGGATCTGGTGTTCGACGCGCAAGGCATCCCACGCAGCGATATCCATCGGTGGAGGTGTATCCATCGTATACATCCGCCAGCCAAGGGCCGGATTACGTGGGTCGCTGAAAGCTCCGTTCGGGAGGGTATCAAAACCTTGAATGACGTTCAGGTCTGCATCTTCGATTTGCACATCGGCGCGCAGGCGATACATGGTTAGTCGCATAGCCAATTGTTGCGCACGATCGGCCTTTACGTCCAGCAAAATGGTTTCGCCATCCTGCGACATGATAAAGTCGAACAGATACTTTCCTTGCGGGCTTAGCATCGCGGCGTAAACCGGCCCATTCTTGATCCGGTCGACTGAATTACTGACCAGCCCCTCAAGAAAACTTACCCGATCAGCGCCCGAAACCCTCAGCACAGTTCGATCTGCGTTATGAAAAACGTTAGTCATGTTATTATCCCCTTTGAGGTTGTATATAGGTATCGAAATCCCGTTTACACCCGTATTTGGCCTCAAATTCATGCCCGCTCCCATTAGCGTTATCATCCCTACCCTGAATTCTGCTGCGCAATTGCAACGCTGCCTTGGTGCCTTGGGCGAGGCAATTAGCGAGGGTTTGCTGACCGAAGTGATCTTTGCCGATGGTGGATCAACTGATGATACCGCGCAGATCGCCGAGGGTGTCGGTGCCGAGTTTCTGTCCTCCCCCAAAGGTCGTGGCAATCAAATGGCAGCCGCGGCAGCGGTGGCACGTGGGGAATGGCTGTTGTTCCTGCACTCTGATAGCGTTTTGGGGCGCGACTGGCAGGAAGCCGTGATGCGGCATCTGCCCAACAAAGACAAGGCCGCGTATTTCCGGTTACAATTTGACGAGGCCAGCAGGGCGGCACACACCGTTGCAGGTTGGGCAAATTTTCGCGCCCGCGCTTTCAGCTTGCCATACGGGGATCAAGGTTTACTGATCAGTCAGAGGCTTTACTATTCCGTCGGCGGCTTCTCTGCGATCCCGTTGATGGAAGACGTGGCTATGGCGAAGAAACTTAAGGGAAAGTTAACGGCCCTACCCGCGAGCATCGAAACAAGTGCCGAAAAGTATCGGCGCGATGGTTGGGTTAAACGTTCGTTAATAAATGGCGGAATATTGGCGCAATATTTGGCGGGGGTTGATCCTACACGTTTGGCGGATAAATACTACCGTTAGAAATGGGTGAATTGTAGGCGGTAAAGCTCGGCGTACAGGCCGTTATTGTCTAGAAGTTCGGAATGGGTGCCGGTTTCCACTACACGCCCCTTGTCCATGACCACAATCATATCAGCATCCAGAATTGTTGAAAGCCGATGCGCGATAATAAATGTAGTGCGCCCTTTCGCCAGTCTGTCGAGTGCCGCCTTGATCGCCGTCTCGGATTCCGCGTCAAGGGCCGAGGTAGGCTCATCCAGAAGCAAGATCGGCGCATCCCGCAGAATTGCCCGTGCGATAGACAAGCGTTGTTTTTCGCCACCCGAAAAGTGATTACCGCCGGAGGTCACTTTGGTGTCGTACCCTTCGGCCAACGCATCAATGAAACCATGTGATGCCGCTGCCGTCGCCGCGCTTGTGATATCGGCGTCCGAGGCACCGACACGCCCGAAACCGATGTTCTCTTTAACCGTGCCGGAAAGCAAAACGGATTCCTGACTAACGACCGCAATCTGCTTGCGAAGCGACGCAACGGTCACATCTTTTACGTCTTGCCCGTCGATCAACACCTGCCCGCCTGTCGCATCGAATAAACGTGGTAACAGGTTGAAAACTGTAGATTTACCGGCACCGGAGGGTCCAACCAGAGCCACTCTGCTTCCCGCCGGAACGTCCAGGGTAAAGTCTTTGAGCGCTTTGAAACCGTTCGGATACGCGAATTCGACCTGCTTGAATTGCACATGTCCGGTGACGGTTTCCAAAACTTTGGCGTTCGGCTTGTCCGCGATTTCGTTTTTGGCATCGAGGATCGGGAAAACACGGTCCATCACGGCGCGACCCTGCATTATCAAGGCAAATGTATCCCCGAGCTTGCGTGCGGGCTGCGAAACCACGGCCACACCCGTCAACAGCCCCATGAAATCAGCCACCGTGGTGGTTCCCGCCGCGATGCGCCAAGAAACAACGACCATCAGGGCCGCAACGGCAGATCCGCTAATAATCTCCATGATCGGCGAGAGGCGGCTGCGCCAATTAATATCCTTGATCCGAAGGAAGCGAAGGGTGTCAAACACGCTCTTGGCTGTTTTGTTGAGGTGTGACTCAAGTTGATAAGTCCGCACCATGCGAATATTGGTCAGCCCTTCGATAATCTCGGAATTCATACCGGACATCTGCGCCTGTGTGTGCTTGGTGATCTCCCTGATTTTTGAGCCAACTGCGTTCACTGGCGCAACTGACAGCAGGAAAATCGCGATCAATATCAGTGTAATTTTCCAGTCGATCGTTAGCATCACACCTATGGTTGCAACTATGATCAACACGGCTGAAACGCCGGCGAGGATGGATTGCACCGATTGTTGCAACAACGTTGTGTCAGTCATGAACCGCGAAGCAAGCTCTGCCGGAGTTTCCTGTTGCAGGCGCGACATATCTGCTTTGACCAGACTTTTGTACATCGCATTTTGCAATTTCGCCGCGAACTTTATTAGTGCCGAGTTGCTGGCAACTGTATGAATATACGCGCTAAATCCTTTGATCACAGCGATCATCACAATCGCGATTGGCCCCCAGTAGATCACGGTGTTATCCGAGGTCTCGTAAGCGTTCAAAATAAGCTGGATGCTTTTGGAATAACCGGCGGAAGCCAGCGCCGCGACGACCATAAAGACGAAACTTAACAAAATCTGACCACGGAACGGGCGTATCCAGTCGCGCCACAAGCGGCGATATCCGGTGTTCGAGTAGTTTTCGTCGGCCTGCATGCGTAGCTCTCCGTGACGTTAGCCTGTGCTTGTTGGCCAGTTTTGCACTCAATATCGCTCGGTTCAATTCGTGAATGGAATTTAATGTCAAAATATCGAAATTGCCAGTTCCCATTCTAAATCTTGCGGTTATTCTGCCACAAACCATTCTAAGGATATCTGCTATGAGTCTGTCACACGGTCGCGATTTGTTTATGACCCCGGGACCCTCGGTTGTTCCTGACCGCGTCTTGAATGCAATGCACCGTGCGGCGCCGAATATCTATGAGGGCGATCTGCTTGATATGACCGACGGTATCCTCGACAGCCTACGCAAAGTTGCGCGCACCGCGGGTGATCCAACAATCTATATCAGCAACGGGCATGGAGTCTGGGAGGCGGCGTTAAACAACGTTCTGCAACCGGGCGACAAGGTTTTGTGCCTTGCGGCAGGTGTCTTTGGCCACGGTTGGGCGGCGGTTGCAAGGCAGATGGGCATGACGGTCAAGTTGCTGGATTTCGGCGTTTCCGGCGGGCTTGATGTTGATCGGGTTGCCGACGCGCTGCGAGCTGATCGCACGATCAACGCGGTTCTGGTGACGCATACGGACACGTCATCATCTGTTCGCAACGATATCGCGGCGCTACGCAAGGTGATAGATTCGACGGGGCATCATGCGTTGTTGATGGTGGATTGCATTGCCTCGCTGGCGTGTGAACCCTTTGAGATGGACGCTTGGGGCGTCGATGTGATGGTAGCGGGGTGCCAAAAGGGCATCATGACCCCTCCCGGGGTAGCCTTCACGTTTCATAATGCAAAGGCGGCTGAAGTTTCGCGGAGCATCCCCAAAACCTCGCCCTATTGGAATTGGGAGCCGCGCGTAAATCCCGAACGGTTTTACTACAGGTTCAACGGCACACCGCCGACACATCATTTGTTCGGCCTAAGCGAAGCCTTGACCATGCTGGTCGACGAAGAAGGCATTGAAAACGTCTGGGCGCGACATGCGAAACAAGCGCAAGCGGTTTGGGCGGCGGTGGATATCTGGGCGCAAGCGGGTGCCATTCGGGCTAATGTGCCGGACCACGCGCATCGATCCACAGCGGTTACCACTGTGATTTCAGACGGCCATAACATGGAGCCGCTGCATCAGTGGTGTCAAGACACCGCAGGGCTGACCTTGGGTGTCGGCATCAGTTTCGGACCTTCTACGTCGGACCAGATATTCCGTATCGGGCACATGGGGCATATGAATCCGGTAATGCTTTTAGGGGCGTTAACCACGATTGAGACAGGGCTGCGGGCGCTGCAAATTCCCATCGGTGAAGGTGGTATTGCGGCGGCAGGGGCAGTTTTGTCTATCTAAAGTCCAACCCGCGCGGGGCGTCGAAGAATATTTCTTCAAGGTTTTCACCCTCTCCGGCGCGATCCACGATCAGGAAATCCTGTGCATCGCCCAGCACCAGCAATGGGTGGTGCCATACGTTCACGTCGTATTGCAGGCCTTGGTTGCCATGACAGTGAAAGGCGCGGCAGTACGTCAGATCGGGCGTATCAGAGACCACCGCCAACCAAGGCTGGCCGTTCAGCGGTATGAATGCCTGCGAGCCGAGCGGGTGGCGTTCCAACATTCCAACGGTCAAATCACGTGGGCGACCCCGAAAAATCGAGATGATCGCATGCCCATCCCCGACTGCGGCCTCAGCCAGCGCGTGGAAACGGGTGGTGTATCCTGTGTTGATCTCGATCGCAGTCGAGGGATCTGTCTCGATCACTGTTCCAAATGGGGCGAAGGCTTGCGGGGTTAGAGGTTCAACGCGGATACCCATTACAATTTCAACTTTGGGTGTCGATTAACGTCTTTATACAGCAAATAGCGGAAGTCCTCGGTGCCTGCCGCGTAACAAGCCTGTGGGCAAAACGCGCGCAGCCACATGAAGTCGCCTGCTTCGACCTCGACCCAGTCGTTGTTCAGTTTATACGCCGCCTTGCCTTGCAAAACGTACAGCCCGTGTTCCATCACATGGGTTTCCATGAACGGGATCAGGCCACCCGGTTTGAAGGTCACAATGTTGACGTGCATGTCGTGGCGCATGTCCGCAGGGTCGGCGAACCGCGTTGTTAACCACGCGCCGTTGGTGTCGGGCATGGCGGTTGGAGTCAGGTCGTTATCGTTCGCCACGAAAGCCTCTGGCAGGTTTATCCCCTCGGCTGCTTCATAGGATTTCCGGATCCAGTGGAAGGTTGTCACGGCGGTCGACGTGTTCTTGACACTCCATTTCGCGCGGGGCGGGATGAAAGCATACCCCCCTTTGTCCAACGTATGTGTTGTGCCGTCGAGTTGCAGTTCCAGCGTGCCCGACACCACAAACAGAACCGCTTCGGCGTCGGCATCAGGCTCTGGCAGATCACTACCGCCACCCGGTGAAACCTCGACGATGTATTGGGCGAACGTTTCGGCGAAGCCAGACATAGGGCGCGCTATGATCCATGCTCGTGTCTTATGCCAGAACGGCAGGTTGCTGGTGACGATATCGGTCATCACTCCTTTGGGGATCACGGCGTATGCATCCGTGAAAGTCGCCTGTCCAGTCAGCATTTCTGACTGCGAAGGAAGCCCGCCTTTGGGAGCGTAATAAGTGTGTTTCGTCACAATAGTCACCGTAAATTTCTTGATTTATGCGACCATACAATGGAACGCACCGAATGACCCTTATTGTTTCCATTGAAACAGTTTATCTAAACCGGAGGGTGTTCCGAGCGCCAATGCTGCGCAATTTCGCCCCGTGTGGTCAGCCAGACATCTTTGTGCCCCTGCACATAATCGAGGAACCGCATCAACGAGGCGGCCCTGCCCGGACGCCCAACAAGGCGGCAATGCAGGCCGATGGACATCATTCGTCCGCCCTCGGAATACAGCACATCGAAGCTGTCTTTGAGATAGGAAAAGAACTGGTCGCCCGAGTTAAAACCCTGCGGCGAGGCGAAGCGCATGTCGTTGGCGTCCAGCGTATAAGGCACCATCAGGAACGGACCATCCGGCCCGTCGACATAATACGGCACGTCGTCGGCATAGGTATCGGCGGAATAGTCAAACCCTGCCTCCATCGTCAGTGCTATCGTGTTTTCAGAAGACCGACCTTGATACATGCCCGCAGGTTTCTGACCTGTAACTTCCGTGTGAATACGGATCGCCTCGGCGATGTCCTTACGTTCGACTTTGACGTCTACGTCTTTGTAATCAATCCATTTATAGCCGTGGCTGGCGATTTCCCAACCAGCCGCGTTCATGGCCGCGACCACATCCGGATTCCGCTCTAGTGCCATGGCGACACCGAAAACAGTTACCGGAATGTTGCGGCCCGTGAACATTCGGTGCAGACGCCAAAAGCCAGCACGAGAGCCGTATTCATAAATCGATTCCATATTGGGATGACGCTGATCGGGCCACGCGGCGGCACCGACGATTTCGGACAAGAATGCCTCGGAAGCTGCGTCTCCGTGTAGGATATTATTCTCGCCACCCTCTTCATAGTTGATAACGAATTGCACGGCCACGCGTGCGCCATCGGGCCAGTTGGCCTTTGGAACGGCCGCGCCGTAGCCGATCATGTCGCGGGGGTAGTCTGTCATTTCAATGCCTCCAATGCCAACGGCAGTGCCGCCTCGAACAGGCCGATATCCTGCGGCCGGCCTGCTGAAACACGGATACACCTATCTTGTGGGGCAACAAAAGGCATGCGGACGAAAATGTTTTGGGCGATCAGGGCGGCGACAAGCGAATGCGCGTAATCTCCGTCATGGCCACAATCTATGGTTAAGAAGTTGGTGGCCGAGGGGATTGGCGTGAAGCCGTATTGCACCACGATCTTGCCGATCCGCACCTTGGCCTCGTTAACATCGGCCACAGTTTGCGCCAGATATTGCTGATCTCCAAGGGCAGCCAGTGCACCAGCTTGCGAGGCGCGGTTCATCTCGAAATGGTTGCGCACCTTGTTGAAAGCGTCAATCAGTCCCGCATGCCCAATCGCATAACCGACCCGCGCCCCTGCCATGCCGTAGCCTTTGGAAAACGTCCGCATACGGATCACATTAGGGTTTTCCACGTCCAGCGCGGGGGCCGTGCCCGAGGGCGCGAATTCAACATAAGCTTCGTCCAGACACAGAACGGCACCCGCTGGTACATTGTCGATCATGTCCTGCACGGTTTCGGCGCCGTGCCACGTACCCATCGGGTTGTCGGGATTGGCGAAGTACATCAGCGCGGCGTCGACCTCATTGGCCTTGTCCAGCAGCGCGAGGGGGTCTTCGGCATCATCCACATACGGCACCGTGTGCAGCGTTCCGCCATACCCCGCCACATGAAAATTGAACGTCGGATACGCGCCAAGCGACGTGACGACTGGCGTGCCCTCGCCAACCAGCATCCGGCAGAGATAGCCAAGAAGTCCGTCGATCCCTGCCCCGACAACAATATTTTCAGGTGGAATGCCATGAAACGCGGCAAGCGCCTGTTTCAAATCGTAGTTCTCGGGGTCGCCGTACATCCACACTTCCGGCACAACATCCTGCATTGCAGCGATGGCTTTGGGGGATGGGCCAAACACGTTCTCGTTGGCACCCAGACGGGTTGCAAAGCCTGAGCCCTTGGCGCGCTCCTGCGTTTCTGGTCCGACGAACGGAACCGTCGAGGGCAGGCTTTCAACCAATTTTGTATACCGAGGAGCCATCGCCCTACCCTTTCCGTCGATCATAAATACGCGCGGCAATGAAAACCGCCACAGCGCCAGTTCCAAAAATCGCCATCGTGCCGCTTACAGCGGTGTGGCTGTCGTTCAATAACGCCCCCGCCAGCACCGCGCCCAAAGCGCCGGCAAGCATCAGCATAGAACCAAGCACCGACGAGGCAAAGCCCGGCATGTCGCCCGCAGGCTCCATCGCGACGGCCTGTGCGGAAGGAAGGATCAGCCCGAAGGCCAGCATATAAATGCAAACCGCACCCCAGAAGACGCCCAGCGACGGCTCCATAAAGAACAACACGCCGTGCGTGATCGTGGCCACGCCTAGAATAGATACGGCCAGTACGCCAATATTGCGCAACCCTATCCGCCCGACCAGCACCCGCACTGTTATGGTTCCGCCAAGAATAAAGATCGCGCCAATGGCAAATATTGCCCCGAAAGCCGAGGGGGGCAGGTCGTAAGTTTCCTCGACCACCACCGCGCCCAGCGACAGGATGCTGGCGTAACCGCCGAATGTCAGGCTGGAAACGCCCATGCCTACAAGGAAATCCCGTTGCCGGAACAGATAGTTGAAGGCTTTGACCAGAAAACGAATACTAAACCGCTCAGGTCGGGTTTCTTTGAGGGTTTCGGGCACGTTGAAACCGGACAGCAGCAACAGGACAAGTCCGAACAAGGCCAGAAACACGAAAATCGCACGCCACGAGAACAGCACCATCAAGCCCGCGCCCATGATCGGCGCAAGCATTGGGGCAATCGCGGTCACGGCCATCAACACGGCCAGCAACTTGGCCGCAACAATACCGCTGCCCACATCGCGAACCATCGCGCGGGCAATCACCGGTGCGCCTGCGAACAGGCCTTGGGCCGCACGAAACGCTATCAACGTCCAGAAATCCGTAGCCATCGCCGTCCCGATCGAAGCCGCCGCAAACAGCGCCAAACTGACCAGCAGCACCTTTTTGCGGCCATATGCGTCCGATAGCAGGCCCCAGAATAACTGGCCCACACCGTAGGCCAGAAAATAGATACCAACGATCATCGAGCCGAGGCTTTCGTCCACGGAAAGATCGCGCGCGATCACACCTGTTGCAGGGGCGGTGATGTCGATTGTCAGGGCTGTCAGGGCTGATAACCCCCCCAAAAGCATAATGAAACCATAACGTTCAACGAGGGGTTTGGTCACGGTACGCTCCACTAAAAAGGGCCGCTCGACGGCGTCCCTTTCAGTTAACAGCCCTTTAACGGCTACGTCACCCCAAATCAGCCAAACGTTGCATTGCGGCTTGAAGTTTCTCGACTTCGGCCTCGGCGGCGCTAAGGCGTTGGCGATTTTCCTCGATCACGGCGGCAGGGGCTTTGGCGGTGAACTTTTCGTTCGACAGCTTGCCTTTGATCCCGCCGATTTCCTTGCCCAGCTTTTCGATAGCCTTGGAAAGACGGGCGTTTTCCGCGTCGATGTCAATGATATCGGCCAGCGGCAGACAGAAAGTGCCACCTGCAACCGCAATCGTAATCGCACCCTTGGGGCCCACACTTGCAACGGTGATTTCCGCGATCCGCGCCAGTTTCTGGATCAGCACGGCGTTACTTTGCAACGCTGCGGTGCCAGCCTCGTCAAGCTCCAACTGAACCATCGGAATTTTTGCACCCGCAGGCACCCGCATTTCCGAGCGCACCGAGCGGATGCTTTCGATCAAGCCAATCACCCAGCGCATTTCCGTGTCCGCCGCAGGGATTACCAGATCGGCACTGCTGTATTCCGGCCAGTCAGCATGCACCAACATCTTTTCGCGCGGCGCGATATCGCCCCAAAGCTGCTCGGTCATATAAGGCATGATCGGATGCAGCAGGATCAGGCTTTGGTCAATCGCCCAAGCCATCGTCGCACGGGTTTCGGCGACCACGGCAGCATCGTCAGACTGGAACAGAGGCTTGGCGAACTCAATATACCAGTCGCAAACCAGCCCGCGAACAAAGGCATAAAGCCCGTTCGCTGCGTCGTTGAAACGGTAAGCGTCAAGGGCGGTGTTGAACCCCTCCAAGGCACGCGCAGTCTCTCCGACGATCCATTGATTAACGGTTTGTTTAACTTTTGAGGGATCGAAATTGGCGCTCGGAATGCATTCGTTCATCTCAGCAAAACGCGCGGCATTCCAGAGTTTGGTTCCGAAATTACGGTACCCTTCAATGCGTTGCGTTGACAACTTAAGGTCACGCCCCATCGCCGCCATCGCCGTTAGCGTAAAGCGTACAGCGTCGGTACCGTATTGGTCGATCAGCTCCAGCGGGTCCAGAACGTTGCCCGTAGACTTGGACATCTTCTTGCCCTTCTCGTCGCGCACCAACGCGTGAACATAGACGGTGCGGAACGGAACTTGGTCGACCACGGCGAGCTGCATCATCATCATGCGGGCGACCCAGAAGAAGATGATGTCGAAGCCGGTGATCAGGACGTCTGTTGGGAAATACTTTTGCAGTTCCTCGGTGTTTTCAGGCCAGCCGAGCGTGCCGATGGGCCAGAGGCCGGAGGAGAACCATGTGTCTAGGACGTCGGGGTCGCGAAAAATTTCAACAAACAGAGTACTAGGATTTTTTTCGTTGTCCGCAGAGACCCAACCCGCTTCCACGTTTGATACAAACGGAATATCACGTCCGGCTTCATCTCTAAATGACATGCTTCCAGCATTACCAACCGCAACCTCAATTCTTAGGTCTGGGTAGCGCTTTGCGTAATGTGCGGTGACGTCAGCGATAGCTTCTTCCTCGGAAGAAGCGCAATACGCATTATTCTCCATATCATACCAAACCGGAATCTGGTGCCCCCACCAGAGTTGCCGCGAAATACACCACGGCTCGATGTTCTCTAGCCAGTGGAAATAAACCTTCGAGTCCTGCTCCGGCAAAATCTTCGTCTCGCCCGAGCGCACGGCGTCAATCGCAGGCTGCACAATCTGCTTGGTGTCAACGAACCACTGGTCCGTCAGCATCGGCTCGATTACGACCTTTGAACGGTCCCCAAACGGCTGCATGATTTTCTTGTCTTCGACGTGCGTCATCAAACCCAACGCGTCTATGTCAGCAACAATCGCCTTACGCGCCAAAAACCGCTCCATCCCGCGATATTTCTCGGGAACGATCGAGCCTTCGACCATATGCCCGCTCACGTCCATCAGCGGATACATCGGAATGTTATTCCGCTTGGCCACGGCATAATCGTTAAAATCATGCGCGCCAGTAATTTTCACCGCACCAGAACCGAAATTCGGATCAGGGTATTCATCCGTAATGATCGGGATAAGGCGATCACACAGCGGCAGATGCACCATTTTCCCAACAATCGACGCATAGCGCCCGTCGGAGGGATGCACCGCAACGGCCCCGTCGCCCAGCATGGTTTCCGGCCGCGTAGTGGCAATCGCGATATAGTCGCGCTCTTCGGTTAAGATAACGTTATCGTCTTCGTCTTTTTCGACGTAGGTATAAGTTTCACCATCGGCCAGCGGGTACTTAAAGTGCCACATGTGGCCGTCAACTTCGATATTCTCGACCTCAAGATCGGAAATCGCGGTTTCGAACTTCGGGTCCCAGTTAACCAAACGGTTACCTTTGTAGATTAACCCTTTGTTATACATTTCCACGAAGACCTTCAGAACGGCCTCATGAAAACCGGGGTCCATTGTAAAGCGGTTGCGCGACCAGTCACACGAGGCCCCCAGCCGTTTAAGTTGGTTAACGATCTGACCACCGGATTCTTCTTTCCATTCCCAGACCTTTTCCAGAAACTTCTCGCGGCCCATTTCTTTGCGACCCTCGTTGCCAGCTTCGGCCAACTTACGCTCCACAACCATCTGCGTGGCGATACCTGCGTGGTCCTGCCCCGGTTGCCAAAGCGTATCAAAGCCGCGCATACGGTGCCAGCGCACCAGAATGTCTTGCAACGTGTTGTTGAACGCATGGCCCATGTGCAAGACGCCCGTAACGTTGGGCGGAGGGATCATGATGCTGAAGGTTTTATCAAGCTCGGGGTTTGCATTCGCGCCCGCTTTGAAGGCGTCGATCGCCTCCCATTTGGCGAAAATTTCGGCCTCGGCAGAGGCGGCATCGAAGGTCTTTTCCATAGACATGGGGCGTATCCTGTAATTCGTTTCGCCCCTACATACAGAGGCTTTGAGCCAAGGAAAACCCCTCAGATGGCGCGATCTATTTTGGTGGACAGATGGATCAGAGATTCCGAGCTTAGCACGCCCTTTATCGCCCCTATCACATCGAGGACTTCGTCAAGCCGCGCGGTGTTCGGAGTGGCCACTTGCAGAACCAGATCGAACCGTCCCGAAGATGTGTGCGCCACCTCGACCTCGACCATGCTGTTGAGGCGCTGGATGATGGCTGGCCCTGTGCGCGGTTCGAACTGGATCAGTACGGTGGCGCGTATGCGGTTGGCGCGTGTCGCCTCGCCCAGTTTGACGGTATATCCGGCTATAACCCCGCGAGATTCCATCTTGGCGATCCGTGCCTGAACAGTCGTTCGTGCAATTTCCAGTCGCTTGGCGAGGGTCGAAACCGAGGTTCTGGCGTCGTTGGTCAGCCCCCGTAACAATGCAATATCTATCTTGTCCACGTCATTTTACCCGTTTGTTCGTCATATTGACGATAAAATTGCACAATTAGACCGTAATAACGAGAGAAAATGTCAGGTTTGTGCTGCAAAATCGTGGAAACACCGGAGGGCACCGATGAATATTAACTCAAAAATCTGGAATTCCCCAATCGATTACCTGCTGGCACGATCCCCCGATCATCCAGTGCATTTCTTTGCGCCGTCAGCTTTGCATGCGTCGGCCAAGCGATTCCTTGACGGGTTTAACGGTTTGGTAACCTATGCGGTGAAGGCGAACCCTGATCCGGCGGTTATATCTAACCTGTTGGCGGCTGGTCTGACGGCGTTTGACGTCGCCTCGCCCAATGAAATTCGGTTGTTGCGAGAAATGGCGCCAAATGCGGCGTTGCATTACAACAATCCAGTACGCTCACGCGCCGAATTGCGTTTTGCGAAAGCTGCGGGGGTAAAGTCCTATTCTGTGGACGGGTTTAACGAACTGTTAAAGATCATCGAAATCATTCGCCCAGAAGGCGTCGAGATTTCCGTCCGCATCAAACTGCCTGTGTCGGGTGCTGCCTATGATTTTGGTGCAAAATTCGGCGCGACGCCCGAAATAGCGATCGAGCTGTTGCAACAAGTGACAATCGCTGGCTTCATCCCGTCGATAACCTTTCATCCCGGCACGCAGTGCGAGGACCCGCAAGCTTGGCGGGCGTACATCATCGAGGCGGCAGCCGTTGCCCGCGCTGCTGGAGTTACCCTAAAGCGTCTGAACGTCGGTGGAGGGTTTCCTGCCAATACTGCCAACACCGCCCCTGACCTTAACAATTTCTTCACACTGATTAACGAAACTGTAACGGCCGAGTTCGGCGCAACCCCGCCCGCACTGGTTTGTGAACCGGGCCGCGCGATGGTTGCCAGCGCATTCAGCCATGCTACCCGCGTAAAAAGTGTTAACGACAACGGGGGTGTGTTTTTGAACGACGGCATCTATGGCGGCCTGTCCGAGTTTCCTGTTTTGAATGTCGAGCGACAGCACTCTGTTTTTTCACCGATGGGCGAAACCCGCAGCTGTGTCTCGGCCCCTACTCTGGTGTTCGGCCCGACTTGCGACTCGCTTGATGTGTTACCCGGGCGGATAATGCTGCCGCGTGACATTGCCGATGATGATTACATCGTTTTTGCAAACATGGGTGCATACGTCAAAGGTGTGACAACCGATTTCAACGGTTATGGACAGTTGGAAACGGTGACGGTGCTTACCTTGTAAGGTCTGACTCCAGCATTGCCCCGACTGATAAACGCTCGTATCGTAGTGTTTCCAAATTACGATGGAGCAATACGATGAATGATTTTCAAACGCAAGGCGTCCACCATATTACACTTAACGGGGCGGACCGGCAGACCAGTATAGACTTTTGGCAGGGCATTCTGGGAATGCCGTTGGTGTTCGAGCAACCGAATCTGGATGCGCTGCACATTAACCACCTGTATTTCGACTGCGGTGGTGGCAGCACGATCACTGTGTTCACGGACGAGGCTCGGGAAGCACCTGATGCGCCGTTACCGCAACCCGAAGGGTCACTTCATCATCTCGCGCTTTGGGTCGACAAACCAACGTTGCTGGATGCAGTAAGTGATCTAAATGATGCGGGCATTGCAAGCACTGGCATCAAGGATAGGGAATTCATGGATTCCCTCTATTTCCGCGACCCGCTGGGTCTTTTGGTCGAGTTGGCCGCGTATAAATTCGAGCCACCCGAAGGTGTCACCCACGCGCAGGTTCTGGGGCGCGCGCATAAGATCCGTATCGCCCGTGACGCTATGGCAATAGAAGAGCAGGATGTTGTCGCAGCGGTGCTGGAACTGACACCGTAATAAGCAGAACTTGTCTTTCCCAAGCCGGACTTACGCAGCTATATCATTCTGAAATCAGGGGCATAATTTTGGCGCGCACACATGTTGTCATCATCGACGGCACTTTAAGCCGCCTTGGAAGCGGTGAAGAAACCAACGCCGGACTTCTGTATAAACTGCTGTCGGAAATGCTGCCCCGCACTGACCTGTTGGTGCATTACCATCCGGGCATTCGCGGCGAGGGATTGCAAAAATGGTTTAATATCGCTGCAGGAATCGGCATTAATCAGGCCATTTGCTCGGGCTATACGGCGCTGTCCCGGAAATATACGCCGGGTGACAAAATTCTGCTGTTTGGTTTTAGTCGCGGTGCGTATGCGGTGCGATCGCTCTCCGGAATGATTGGCAGGATAGGGCTGCTGAAATCCGAACATGTGACCAATCAACGTGTTCAGCGCGCATTCCGCCATTATGAAAGAAATAACAACGGTCCCCGAGCAGCCAGTTTCACCCGTGCCTATTGTCATTCTGACGTAAAGATCGAGCTGGTCGGGGTTTGGGACACGGTCAAGGCACTGGGATTGCCATTCCCCGTTCTGACAAGATTTGCACCCGCAGCGACCGAGTTTCACGATCACCGGCTTGGGCCAACGATCGCCAACGCGTACCAAGCGCTCGCGCTGGACGAGACTCGCCACGCTTTTCGCCCGATCCTGTGGGATTGCCTTCCAGACTGGCATGTCCGTGTTGAGCAATTGTGGTTCCCCGGTACGCATTCCGACATTGGTGGTAACCTCGAAGGGTTCGCGGCTGCGCGTCCGTTGTCGAACATCCCCTTCGTCTGGATGCTTGAAAATGCGACCACCTGTGGCCTGCCATTGCCCGAAGGCTGGCAATCCCGTTTTCCCACGGACCCAGCTGCCGAAATGGTCGGGGCTTATGCGGGGATGTCGAAATTCTTTTTGAACCGCGCGCCGCGCAGAGCATGTGACACCCCGTTTGACAAGCTACATCCCAGCGTTGCCGCGCGACAGATGGCACTGGAGGATTACCAGCCCAAAGCGATTATTTGCGAACCGAAAAGCCTTAACGGCTGATTGCGCATAGATGCTACACAGGCTAGCGTCGCCACGCGAAACCGGAGGTGGCATGGGCGATTCATTGATGATTCAGGGGACTGGTTCCAACGTGGGCAAGTCCATGTTGGTCGCTGGATTATGTCGGGCCATGAAACGGCGTGGATTACGTGTTTTGCCATTCAAGCCGCAAAATATGTCGAACAACGCCGCCGTGACCGAAGACGGCGGCGAAATAGGACGGGCGCAGGCATTACAGGCGTTGGCCTGCGGGGTAGCCCCGCGCGTCGATATGAATCCGGTTCTGCTGAAACCTGAATCCGAGGTTGGCTCGCAAGTTATCGTTCAGGGCAAACGGCTGACCACCGTCGCGGCGCGGGAATATGCTGCGTTGAAGCCAAAGCTGATGACTGCCGTTCTGGAAAGTTTCGAGCGCTTGAAATCCGAATGCGATATTGTTCTGGTCGAGGGCGCAGGAAGCCCCGCCGAGATTAATTTGCGCACCGGAGACATCGCCAACATGGGTTTTGCCGAAGCGGCGCGTGTTCCCGTTATTCTGGCTGGTGACATTGATCGTGGTGGCGTTATCGCACAACTCGTCGGGTCACACGCGGTGTTGCCGGATGCGGATCGCGCCCTGATCAAAGGGTTCTTGGTGAATAAATTTCGGGGTGATCCAAGCCTGTTTGATGATGGCCTGCGCGAAATCGAGAACCGCACTGGTTGGCACAACTTCGGTGTTGCGCCTTGGTTCACGACTGCAAACCGCCTGCCTGCCGAGGATGCGCTTGATATCCGTAGCGCGGGTGATGGACCGATCAAGATCGCCGTACCAATGCTTTCGAGGATCGCGAATTTTGATGATCTCGACCCGCTGAAGCTGGAACCCTCAGTAACGTTAATAATGGTTAAACCGGGCGAAGCCTTGCCGGGAGATGCGGCCCTGATCATCCTGCCAGGCACAAAGTCCACTATCGGAGACTTGAAATACCTGCGCGAGCAAGGTTGGGATATAGACCTGCAAGCCCACATTCGCCGTGGCGGTCGTGTGCTGGGAATTTGTGGTGGGTATCAGATGTTGGGTAATAGCATCGACGACGCCGAAGGGATTGAAGGCTCGACAGGCAGGTTTGACGGGCTTGGGGTGTTGAATGTTGAAACGGTGATGACTCCGGAAAAACGGCTGGCAAGGGTGACGGGCACAGATATCGCCAGCGGCACTAATATCTCGGGTTATGAAATCCATATTGGCCATACGGACGGGCCCGATTGCCTTAGCCCTGTTTTGAAAATCAACGGCATGGACGCGGGTGCGAGCAGTGCCAGCGGCCTGATAACGGGTTGTTATATCCACGGACTTTTCGCCAGCGACAGCTTTAGAGCAGCGTTTCTGGAGACCCTTGGTGCGCCCCGATCCAACACGACCTATTCAGCGGAAATCGAGAACACACTGGATGCGTTGGCCGATCATCTGGAAAAATATCTGGGTATTGATGCGATGCTTACGCTTGCGAAATCAGGTGTTTAATATCCGGCGGCACGGTCTACGGTGAACAGATACGGCTCTCCGGCTTCGCCCCGACGTACGTTTTCTGCAATGGCCCGCGAGGCACTCTCGGCCCGTGTCGCGGACGCGATGTGCGGTGTTACCGTTATATTAGGATGCGCCCAGAACGGGTGGTCCTGCGGCAAAGGCTCGACCCTGAAAACATCCAGCGTGGCGTGTGCAACCTTGCCGGAATTCAGAGCACCGAGCAGCGCGTCGCCGTCTATCAACGTCCCTCGGCCCGGATTGATAATGAACGCACCGTCTGGCAACAGGTTCAAGGCCTCTCGATCAAGTACGTTCTTCGTTGCTGCCGTGTCAGGCAATAGCAACACTATAATATCTGATTCTGATAAGATTTTACGCAGGCCATCCTCACCTGCAAATGTGTCAATTCCCTCGATTGTTTTAAGCGTCCGGCTCCAGCCTTTTACGTCAAAACCCAGTGTGGCAACAGCCACGGCACAAGACAGCCCCAATTCACCTATCCCCAGAAAACCAACGCGGCGATCGCGCGCTAAAGGTGGGACAACATCATTGTTCCACTCGCCGTTCTGACCAAGAATATGTTTATCCATACCAAGATGGTGCCGCAAAACATGTCCCGTTACCCACTCAATCATCCCTTCGGACAGTCCCGGATCAACCATCCGGCAAAGCGGCACTGTGATGGTTTTGTTCCCCTCGATCCCTTCGACGCCGGCCCACAAACTGAGAACGGCTTTTAGATCGGTAAACGGGGTGAAATCTCTGATTGGTCCGGCAGGTGCGTAGATCATGTAATCCACATTATTAGGCTCGTCCGTACTGGTGACAAGGTTAACTTCCAGCCCTTTTTCGGCAAATGCTTTGTGCAACGCTGGCTCGTATATTGTCCAATTTTCGGCGCGGTCAGCGAACATAGCTGT
Organism: Paracoccaceae bacterium; assembly: GCA_050256375.1. Taxonomy (GTDB): domain Bacteria; phylum Pseudomonadota; class Alphaproteobacteria; order Rhodobacterales; family Rhodobacteraceae; genus NORP23. The sequence continues at coordinate 77,235 of JBBWVU010000039.1, forward strand.
TATCATAATTACCTCGGTCGATGGATGTGGGCGGACTGGATCAGGCCAAAAGCCCCCAGCAAAACCAGCATAGCTGTCCCGCCGTAAGACACAAGCGGCAACGGCACGCCAACCACGGGGACCAGCCCCATCACCATCGCCATATTGACGGTGAAATAGAAGAAAAACACAGCGCCCAAACCACCCGTTACCAAGCCGGCAAAACGATCACGGGTACTGATGGCGGACAGAACGATAAACATTATGATCGTCGTGTAGAGCAGCAGCAACGAAATCGAGCCGATAAAGCCGAACTCTTCTGCCAGTGTCGTGAAAATGAAGTCGGTGTGTTTTTCAGGTAAAAAGTTAAGGCGACTTTGTGTGCCTTGCATATAACCCCGTCCCGACAGCCCGCCCGAGCCGAGTGCGATTTTCGACTGGGTGATGTGATAGCCCGATCCCAACGGATCAAGTGCCGGATTAATAAATGTCTCGATCCGGCGGTATTGGTAGTCTTTCAGTATTTGCCAACTCTGGCCGCGCGACATCATCACGAAAGTCACAAAACCGCCGCCAGCAGCCAGCGCAACGGCAAAATACCACAGGCTGACGCCCGCAAGGAACATCACAACGCCTGTGCCCAGCATCAGCAAAATTGCAGTACCTAAATCCGGTTGCTGCATGACCATGAGTAAGGGAATGATCGTTATAATCATCGGGGTTATCACCCAGATAGGGTGTGATACTTTTTCGGGGTCCAACCAATCATAATACATTGCCAACGCCAAGATAAGAGATACTTTCATCACTTCCGAGGGCTGAAGTTGCATGAATCCAATATCAATCCATCGTTGCGCACCCATGCCGGATTCACCGAAAAAATACACAGCCACCAGCAAGACCAGAGACCCGATATAGGCCAGTGGTGCAATTCTCCGCCAAAACCGAATGTGAATGAACGCAATAACAAACATTCCGAATACGCCAATCCCGAAACGCTCCATTTGGGCCCTTGCCCACGGCTCGAAACTACCACCAGCCACGGAATACAGCATCAGAAAACCTATGGCGGAAACCGCCAACATCAACAAAAATAATGGCCAGTGGAAAAAGAATATTTTCGAAAATCCAGTGGGGGTCTTGTCGTATCCCGAGTCATATACGCTCATAGATTATCCCCCCGTGGCGCCGGGGCGCTAACGTCTGTGCGCGCGGCCTCGCGGGCACGTTCACGCTCGCCCCGAATGCGGTTCCGTTCAGCGGCTGGATACGCCGACAGGGGCGGCACGTCGCCGTAAAGTGCCCGCATTATAATATCGCGGGCGATTGGTGCCGCGACTGAAGAGCCACCGCCACCATGTTCCACGACGACCGCCACCGCATAGCGCGGGTTGTCGTGGGGCGCATATCCAACGAACAGTGCATGATCGCGGCGATCCCAGGGTAGATCCTCGTTTTTTATAATGCCCGACGCGCGTTCCTCGGTCGTGATCTGTCGCACCTGCGATGTTCCGGTTTTTCCTGCCATCAGTTTGGTCTTATCGGCAATACGCGAGGCATATGCCGTGCCCTTCTTTTCGTTCATGACAGCAAACATGCCTTTGCGAACCAGTTCAATATCAACAGTCTGTATGTCCAGAGTGGCAGGCGTTTCACGAGGTTGAAAAGTTCCGTCAACGGTTCTCACAAGTCGTGGAGAAACCGCTTTTCCCGAAGCAATTCGTGACGTCATTACCGCTAGCTGTAAGGGCGAGGTCAATACGAACCCCTGCCCGATCCCCGAGTTCAACGTGTCTCCTTGTAACCATCCCTGATCGAATACACGCTGTTTATACGCCTTGTTTGGTACCAAACCGCGTGAAATCGCCGGTAGCGGGATTTCAAACTTTTCGCCCAATCCAAATTGGTTGGCCTTGGCTGCAATTGCTTCGATCCCCACACGCTTGGAAACTTCGTAATAATACACGTCGCAGGACTGCTTAAGGCTGTTAAGCATATCAATCTTGCCATGCCCGCCCCGCTTCCAGCAATGAAATCGACGTCCGCCCAACTCGTAATATCCCGGACAATGTATTGTCTCGTTAGGCTCAATCACGCCTGCCTCGCGTGCAGCAAGGGCTACAACCATTTTAAAAGTAGAACCGGGCGGATAGGCCCCCGAAACGGATTTATTCGACAATGGTCTAAATTCGTTGTCACGCAACCCATCCCAATCCGCTGTCGTAATCCCCAATACAAAAAGGTTCGGATTAAAGCTGGGGGCAGATGCCATCGCCATAATATCACCATTCTGAACATCCATAACAATGGCCGAGGCGCTTTGCTCTCCCAGCCGTTCCATTGCATATTCTTGCAAGTTGGTATCCAGCGTTAACTGCACATTCTGCCCTGCGATCCCGTCATCACGCCCCAGCTCTCGCATCACACGTCCAATCGCGTTTACTTCGATCCGGCTGGTGCCTGCTGCCCCGCGCAATGTTTCTTCGATGTTACGCTCCACACCCGTCTTGCCGATGGGATAGCGCGGGATTTGAAACAGCGGGACAGGATCTTCCATGCGCTCCAAATCGCTCTCGCTGACTGGTCCCACATAGCCGACAATATGGGCGAAAGTCTGGTTAAACGGATAATTCCGCGTCAATCCGACCTCTGGAATGATCCCGGGCAAGGCGGGCGCGTTAGACGACACCAACGAGAATTCTTCCCATGTCAGATGCTCGGCAACGGTCACTGGCACAAAAGCGCTGCGTTGGAGCATATCCTTGTCAATGCGGGCACGACGGGTTTCACTTATAGGGATCAGCTCGGCCAATCGATCCAGAACCTCGGCCGCGTTACCAGCTTGTTCGCGGATCATAACGATACGAAAATTCTGTTCGTTCAACGCGATCAATACGCCGTTTCGGTCGTATATCAACCCACGTTCAGGTGCCAGAAGGCGGATATTAATGCGGTTCTCTTCTGCCAGAAAACGGAACTCTTCCGACTGATCGATTTGCAACTGACGCAACCGCCAGCCCAGCACACCAACAACGCCAAGCTGGACACCCATCCACAGCAAGCCCCGCCGCGTAATCCGGCGTTGACGTATCCTGCTGGTGCGGGTTGGTTGCATTACAGGACATATCCTAACCTGTTGGAGTTAATATTTTTTTTATCAGCCCTAACGTGCAACGCCCAATGCAGCACCATCACGACAAGTGGATACGCGGCCACGGTCCGAACCCAGTGCCAAATCACACTGGATTGTCCGTAGACAGTGTCAAAAGATACAATCAGCAAAAGATTTTGCAGAATCAGCAACAATGCGAATAATATGCTGACATACAGCCATTCCAACACAAACGGTATATCGCGAAAGGCACGCTCGCTGAAACGTAGCCCCTCCATACCGACAAATAGAACTAAGGCCCACAAGCCCATCGGGCGCATCATTAACGCGTCCGCCAAAACTGCCAGAAACGCAATCAATATAATCGGGGCCGAAGCTGGTCGCCGGATGACCCACGCTGCAAAAAGGGCAAACATAACGTCTGGAAAGGCGATGCTGTTGGCTGCCAATCCCATCGGCGCCAGCGGTAGCCCGATGGATACGAAACCAGCCAAGACGAACAACACCAGTTCCAGCCAGTGACGGGGTATTGAGGGCACGCTCATTCGGATGCGCCTTGCGCTATGCCGATAAGATCTCCCGGGCCGTCGATTTTTTCCTGCGGCGATACTTTCAGCACCCGTATGAATTCGAGGCTTTCATAATCTGCCGCCAATCGCACCCTAAACCGCCCCTCCGGATCAATCGCCACTTGTCCAATCAAGATATCCGACGGAAATACGCCACCATCTCCCGAGGTCATGACCCTGCTGCCTGCCTGCACTCCGGTTTCGGAATCTAGAAAATCAAGTGGCGGCACTATGCTGTTATCACCGCGCAGGATCGCGCGACGACCGGACGGGATGATAATCACCGGCACGTTAGAGCTTACATCTGACAGGAACAGTATACGCGAGGTTTTCTCGCCAACGCCTGCAATCCGCCCTACCAGCCCCAACCCGTCAACTGCGGCCGAACCGTCCTGAACACCGTCTTGCCGCCCAATGTTAACCAACGCCGATTGGCTGAATGGTCCACCGGAATCCGTCATCACCTCGCCCGTAATAAACGCAAGCCTTGGATTCAGCTTTACGTTATTCAACGCCAACAATTGCGCGTTCTTTTGTTCCAGTTGCAAGGCAGCCTCGCGCCAACCTTTCATACGTTGCAATTCGCGACGAAGCTCTTGATTTTGCTCGTATACTCGTGTGTAGGATTGAAAGTCAGTAACCATCCGTGTCATGGATGTAACCGGCACCAACGCCCATTCAAAACTTGGGAAAAAGCGGTCAACCATCGCCATACGGATGCGTTCTGCGCGCGGATTATCGATGCGGGACAGCAAAAACAGGGCTACCAGAAGGACTAAAAGGATTCCGACTAGAAACCGACGCAGAACCTTCCACGACTTGGATAAAGATGTATCCTGCGCCACGTTCCGGTTACCCCCTCACCGAATTTAATTGCCGTAGTCGATCACATGCAAAAGCTGCGATTCAAATTCCAGAGATTTACCAGTGCCAAGCGCCACACAGTTAAGCGGCTGATCCGCAACCGAGATCGACAGCCCGGTCTGCTCACGCAATGACAGATCAAGATCACCAAGCAGCGCTCCGCCACCGGTCAGCATCACGCCGCGGTCGACAATATCGGCACCCAGATCGGGCGGTGTGGATTCCAGCGCTGTCAGGACCGCCTCGCAAATCTGCTGCACTGGTTCGGCCAAAGCTTCAGCCACTTGTGCTTGTGTTACTTCGATTTCCTTGGGAACACCGTTCAACAGGTCGCGCCCGCGAATTTCCATGCTAAGCCCTCGACCATCTTCTGGCATCCGAGCGGTTCCGATTGACGTCTTGATGCGCTCTGCCGTGGATTCCCCGACCAGTAAGTTATGCTGACGGCGCAGATACGACACGATCGCGTCGTCCATACGGTCACCACCAACACGCACCGAGCGCGCATATACGATGTCGCCCAGTGACAAAACGGCCACTTCGGTCGTACCACCGCCGATGTCCACGACCATGTTTCCTGTAGGGTCAGTGATTGGCATTCCTGCCCCGATTGCCGCCGCAATAGGTTCCGCAATCAGGCCCGCCTTGCGCGCCCCTGCCTGCAAAACCGATTCCCGAATGGCACGTTTTTCCACCGGAGTAGCGCCAAACGGCACACAGATGATTATCTTTGGCTTGGCGAAACTGCCGCGCTTGTGAACCTTCTTGATGAAATGTTTGATCATCTCTTCGGCGACATCGAAATCCGCAATTACTCCGTCGCGCATCGGGCGGATTGCCTCGATAGAACCAGGCGTGCGGCCCAGCATCAATTTGGCGTCTTCGCCAACGGCCAGCACATGTTTTTTGCCGTCCCTATAATGGTAGGCCACTACCGAGGGCTCATCCAGAATAATGCCCTTGCCCTTCACATAGACCAGCGTATTCGCTGTGCCCAAATCAATTGCCATGTCAGCGGATAACCAACTGCTCAGTTTATCAAACATTTCCTGCCCTCGAGTCGAAAACGGCCCTCCCGTCGGGGCCGCGCTTTTTTCCTTTATACGATTTCTAAGCAATCGCGGTAAAGGGGGGCGATGTGTATAGTTGGTTCGATTTGTGCAAATTTTAGGCGATCTAGCGAGATGTCGCTCATGTTTAGTGCAACTTCTCGCCAACCCGCATTTTATTCCAACTTAGCCGGAGCGGTTTTTGCCCGCCGCACGATTAGCTTATTCAGGGCGTTCACATAAGCCTTCGCCGACGCAACAACCGTGTCCGTATCGGCGGATTGACCGGTCACAATCTTGCCGTCCTCCTCCATTCGGACAACCACCGTGGCCTGTGCATCTGTGCCTTCGGTAACAGCTTGCACCTGATAAAGTGCTAGCGTTGCATCATGCGGAAACACCTGTTTGATGGCATTAAATGTAGCATCCACAGGCCCGTCGCCAGTTGCCGTAACCGAATGGCTTGCACCACCGACTTCTAACGTCATATCCGCCGTCTGTGGCCCTTCGGTTCCACAAACCACACGCAGGGATTTCACCTGAATATGATCGTCCACCGATTTCGCGTCAGTATCCGTCATTAGCGCAATCAGATCGTCATCGAAGACTTCTTTCTTGCGATCCGCAAGTTCTTTAAACCGCACGAATACATCTTTCAACTGGTTGTCGCCCAGCGAATACCCCAGATTTTCCAGCTTCGAGCGTAGCGCCGCCCGTCCCGAATGCTTGCCCATTACGATCGCAGTTTCGCTTAGGCCAATGTCCTCGGGGCGCATGATCTCGAACGTACCGGAATGCTTCAGCATCCCGTCCTGATGGATACCGCTTTCATGCGCGAATGCGTTCTTGCCGACGATGGCCTTGTTGAACTGCACAGGAAAACCGGAAACCGTTGCCACCAGACGCGAGGCCTGCATGATTTTCGTCGTATCTATATTATTATGATACGGCATAATGTCATGGCGCACTTTCATCGCCATTACTACTTCTTCCAGCGCGGTATTGCCCGCGCGCTCGCCCAGGCCGTTGATTGTGCATTCGATCTGACGCGCCCCTGCTTCGACCGCCGCAAGCGAATTCGCCGTCGCCATACCCAGATCATTGTGACAATGCGTGGCAATTATGATCTCGTCCATGCCCGGCACACGTTCCAATAACATACGGATGATGTCCGCACTTTCGCGCGGGGCGGTGTAACCTACCGTGTCCGGGATATTAATAGTCGTCGCACCCGCCTTGATCGCAATTTCGCAAACCCGCGCCAGATAGTCGTCCTCGGTGCGGGTTGCATCCATCGGCGACCACTGCACGTTGTCGCAAAAATTGCGCGCATAGGTGACTGTGTCGTGGATTTTTTGCGCCATGGTGTCCATATCCATCTGCACTTGAAATTCACGGTGTAGCGGGGATGTGCCAATAAACGTGTGAATACGTGGTCGTTTGGCATTTTTCACAGCTTCCCAGCAGCGATCAATATCGCCGATACTTGCGCGCGCCAGACCGCAGATCACGGTATTGGGGGCGGCTTTGGCGATCTCGGTCACCGCCTCGAAGTCCCCTTCCGAAGCTATCGGAAAACCGGCCTCGATAATATCGACGCCCATATCATCCAGAAGCGAGGCAATCTCGATTTTTTCGCTTAACGTCATTGTTGCACCCGGGCTTTGCTCGCCGTCGCGCAGAGTTGTGTCAAAGATAAGAACGCGGTTCTTCTCTGAGGGCATATTCGTTTTATCAGTCATTTTAAGAGTTCCTTAGCATGTCGTATGATATGGCGCGTTAGTTCTCCTCTGAGCGCGCGCGCCGTTATCCCGGCTCGCTCAGAGGCTGCTAAGTAGGAGGAGCGCAATAAGACCCGCCGCAGGTGCAGCAGTCGATTTCATAAAATTATGTGCGTTCATACTCATGGGCTGCACTATACGTTCGAAACAGGAAAGATAAAGTGTGTTTTTTAGAAATTTAGGGTAAATCAAGGGTGTGACAAAATGTAGCTATTTTGAGATATACCCTTGATGCATGGCAGGTATGCATTAAATGCACTTCTGGTACATAGAAAAAGTGGCATATTGCACTGCACACTCAATAACGAGAAGAGAAGGACGGCGTATGTTCGATTACGTTGACTCAACGGCTTTTGCCAACGACCAAGGCGCTCGCGCCCAGAAACTGTTCGCAGCAGTTGTTCTGGCGGCCCTTGACGATGCAATCGCCGATGATAAGAAATATGGCAATGGCTCCGAAGTCATCGCCCGCTGGGCACGTTCCCGCGACGGTCGCGAGGTGCTTATGTGCGCTGGCATCGACCCGAACGAACGCTGTGTCAAAGGCATGATGGATTTTGTCGGCCGCGGTGTTCGTACATCGGTTGCTCTGTCACGCGAAGAAAGTGAACGTCAAGCCGCAGCGGCTTGATTTTTATACATAATTTAAAGAAACGGGCTTTATTAGGCCCGTTTTTTTATGCCTGCACGGAACATGAAACCCGCGCATCACTCACCGCTTGATCTCCGCTAACCGACCCAGAAACGACGCTGTATCCGCTGGCCTTTTCAATTGCCCAAACCGCGCCTGTAACAATGCTTTCCAATTTCGGCAACAGCGCAAAATTCAACCGGATAGCTCGCGCGTGATCCTCTGAAATGCATACATCAAACACAGATCCTTCGACTTCGACCCGCATTGGATTGACGTGGCGATAGCTGCTTCCGGCCGAGGAACAGGCAGCCAAAACAATCAACATAAACGTTAAAAGAGAGAATCGCATGGGTGACTCGCGGATCAAAAAACCCACGATTGCCGTAAAATGGTTAACAAAAGCAAGCTTTTCAGTCACCCATCAAGATTTTGACCTTCATCTTCCTCATAAACATAGGTCGTGGTCACTCCGAGTATCTCACCGAAACGGGTCATAATCTTACCGGGGAAGTAGGTCGTGGGAATATCGGAAAACATCGGCAGGCCGTTCAATACCGACGAAGCGGATATCCCGCAGCGCAGCTTTTCGGTCTGCCCTTGCGCGACCGACCTTTGAAAAACCAGCTCGGCAATCTCGGGGGAAACTTCGACTGTCTGCACTACAACATAATAGCCGCGCCGTGCGTGGTAGGATTTGTAATACTCCACCATTGACGGATGCATCCCATAGTTAACATCCCGTGCATTCGGACTGGTCGAATGCCGGAACGTCCCCGCCGGATCATACAAAACCTGCTGCGATGCGTTGATTAGTATTCCTGTATGCTCGCCAAAATCACCGTCTTCCTTGACCATGGTCAGCAACGTGATCGACGCGGGCAACGGGCTCGTATATGCCGCCGCAGTGATTTCCATCGACGAGGCAACCGGCGCATACTGCTCTGGTCCTTCGCAGCCCATAAGGACAACCAATGCCAGAATTGAAAAGCATGTATATAATTTGGACACTGCCAGCTCCAGCTAATATTATCGGCGCAGATTAGAGAAAAATACGGTTATGAAAAGCACAAAAAGAAAAGGCGCCCCGAAGGCGCCAAATCATCACGTATATTTTATCGTATTAGGTGCTGGTAATCGCCAGAAACACCAAGACACCGATGCAAATAATTCCGGTCCAAGTGCCGAGTTTCAAAAACCCTTCGTAGGTTTTCTCCTGGACTTGAACGTCCATGGAACCGTGTTCGTGATCAGACATGATAAGCTCCCTCATTTAGATTTTCCAAGCTTTGCCATGAAATCGAATGGAATGAAAGCCCGATTACCTGCGGCCCTTCGTCGTCATCCTTTTTTCTGCCAAAGCCACGCACCGTCTGCGCGACGTTCGCGCCCTATCACGCCATTCTGGTGCAGATGGTTCAGATGGCCATAAGCCTCGACCAAGGCCAGACCATATTCGCCCTCGCCGATAGCGCGTTTGAAAAGCGGCGTAAAACATTCAGCGGCCGTTTGAGGTGTTTCGAGATGCTTCTGTAATCGGTTCAACGCCGAGTGGTGATTTTCAATAAACTGCTCCATACGCCGTGGCAGCCCTGTAAAGGGCAACTTGTGTCCTGGCAAAACATAGTGCTTTTCATGGGCCAACGCCCCCAAACGCTTACAACTTTCCAGCCAGTCGCCAACAGGATCGGCCCCGGGTTCGGTGGCATAGACTCCCAAATTCGACGAAATCCCCGCGATAATTTGATCGCCTGCCAGCACCAGATCATCATCAAGACTCCAAAGCGTCGCATGCTCGGGCGCGTGGCCATTACCGATGTGCACGACCCAGCGACGCCCCCCGATGGTCAGCACGTCGTCCTGCTTGATACGTTGGAATCCCAGAGGCATCGGCGCGACCACATCGGCAAAGTTAAACGGCCTATCCGCCTTGCGCTTTTCATATATTTCGGCGTCCATCCCGGCCGAGCGGTAATACGCCAACGTTTCCTCGGGCCACACCGTCTGCACGTCCAGCGTCAACATGCGCGCGAACAGCCATGCAGTGCGGGTGGTCCACAACTCTGCACCGTGTTTGGATTGCAACCACCCCGCCATACCTACATGGTCAGGGTGATGGTGCGTCACCAAAATCCGCGCGATCGGCTTGCCCTTAAGCGGCCCCGCCATCAGCGTTCCCCACAACGCGCGCCCGCGTTTAGAGTTGAACCCGGTGTCCACCACCGTCCAGCTGTCGCCATCATCCAGCGCGTAGACGTTCACATGATCAAGACGCATGGGCAGCGGCAAGCGCATCCACAGCACGCCTTCGGCAATTTCGATCGCTTCGCCCTCTGCGGGCGGTTCGGTATGGGGGAAATGTATCATAGTGATCTTTCGTTAAGCGCTCAGTGCATCCGCGTCCAGCGCATAAAGTGTGCTCGCACCTTCGCGTGCCGCGTGGCAAAGCCCATCAACCTGTTGCATCGTTTGGCGGATATGGAACTGGGCCAAAGGCATTCGCGCCGGGTCGACCATCGCCGCCTTCAACAGATAGTGCCCGCCCAACGTCAAACCAAACGCCCGCAGGAACGGCGCAGCCCCTGCAAACCGGTCATTGATTTCTGCTTCCAGCATCCATTGAACCGTAGCGCTCAGGCTCGCCTCGGCCCCCGCAAGAAACGCCGCCAAATCCGGCGCGGTTTCTTCGGCAATAGCGACGGTATGCCTAATTTCAGCCAGCAGACCAAAGGCAGCTCCACCACCATCCATCAACTTGCGGCCCACCAAATCCATCGCCTGAATACCGTTTGTGCCCTCGTAAATCGCAGTGACCCGCACATCGCGGTAATACTGCGCCGCACCGGTTTCCTCGATGTAGCCCATGCCACCATGCACCTGCACGCCGATGTCCGCCACTTCACAGCCGATATCCGTGCCGAACGCTTTGGCAATAGGTGTCAGAAACGCCCCACGCGCGGCTTGTACTTGCGCGCCATCGCCACTCAGCGCACGCGACAAATCAACGCTGATTGCCGCATCCAGTATGATCGCCCGCGCTGACGCAGTAAGAGTTTTCATCGTCATAATGTTTCGCCGCACATCCGCGTGGTCCAGAATAGTCCCCGTCCCACCCTCAATCGGACTGCGCCCTTGCTTGCGATTCATCGCATATTCCAGCGCCTTTTGAGTCGCCGCTTCAGCCTGACTAAGCCCTTGAACGCCGACACCAATCCGCGCGTTGTTCATCATCGTAAACATAGCTGCCATTCCGCCGCCCTCGGCCCCGACCATCCAGCCGGTTGCGCCCGCGAATTCCATAATCGCGGTCGGGGAACCATGCAGCCCTAACTTATGCTCCAGGCTGATCGCCTGTGCATTGTTCGCCACACTGGGGTTTCCGGCAGCATCAGGCAAAAACTTGGGCACCAGAAACAGGCTAATCCCCTTAGTTCCAGCCACAGCGTCGGGTAGGCGAGCCAAAACCAGATGACAGATATTCTCGGCCAAATCGTGATCGCCCCAACTGATAAATATCTTTTGGCCGGTCACCGAATACGTCCCGTCGCCATTATCCTCGGCCTTGGTGCGCAGCGCACCAACATCGGAGCCTGCGCCCGCCTCGGTCAAGTTCATCGTGCCCGTCCACTGCCCTGAAATCAGTTTAGGCAGATACAGCGACTTGATCTCGTCACTCGCGTGGTGTTCCAACGCCTCGATCTGGCCCTGAGTCATCAGCGGATTCAACGCCAGTGACAAACACGCACTACTCATCATCTCGCCAACACATGACGTCAACGTCAGTGGCAAACCCATGCCGCCAAATTCCGGATCGCCTGACATACCGGCCCAACCGCCCTCGGAAATCACTTTATAACCAACATCATACCCGGGTGAACACTGCACGGATCCATCCACCAACTTTGCCGAATGCAGATCACCCGGCACATTCAGAGGCGCCAAAACTTCTTCGGACATGCGCGCAGCCTCACCTAGGATGGCTTCGATCATTTCACCCGTTGCCTCAGCAAACCGTTCAGTCTGTGAAATTCGCCCGGCATCCAGAACTTCTGTCAAATAAAACAGCATTTCCTTTACGGGCGCGCGATATGTCATGTGAAACCCTCGTTTGTTCTTTGCCAAGCGACGATAGTTGGTTTATTGGTGCGCTGCAAACACCTAACACGGACTACGCAGCGTCATTATGATCATCTCCACACAAAGACTTGCCCCGCGCGACATCCCCGCCGCCGCCGCCATCTTGCATAGCGGCGGGCTGGTCGGATTTCCGACCGAAACGGTCTATGGCCTTGGCGCTGACGCCCGCAATAATCGCGCAGTCGCGGGCATTTTTGCCGCCAAGTCCCGCCCGCAATTCAACCCTTTAATCGTGCATGTCGCAGACATCGCCGCCGTCGAAGAAATCGCGGTCATCCCACCCGAGGCCCGCGCCCTCGCCGCCGCCTTCTGGCCCGGCCCGTTAACGTTGGTCCTGCCCACGCGAGAGGACTCTGGTCTATCCGATCTGGTCACAGCCGGCCTCGACACGGTTGCCGTTCGCATCCCGCTTAACCCAATCGCACAAGCGTTGCTGTACGAATTCGGCGGTCCACTCGCCGCCCCCTCCGCTAACCCGTCAGGTAAAATCAGCCCAACTACGGCTGGTCACGTATTGGACGGTCTGTCCGGTAAAATTGCCGCTGTGATTGACGGTGGCCACTGCGATGTTGGCGTTGAATCTACCATTGTCGGGTTTCATAACAGCCCCGTCCTGCTGCGGTCGGGCGGTCTGCCACTGGAATTGCTTAACGCCGTTTTGGGCCGTGAAATCGCCCGAAACACTGATGACGCCATCACTGCCCCCGGCCAGCTGAAATCCCATTACGCTCCGCGCGCCATGTTACGACTGAACGCCGAGGCGCCGGAACCGAATGAAGCATGGCTTGGCTTTGGCCCGCATAATTTCAACGCGCCATCTCTGAACTTGTCCGTGTCGACAGACCTTACCGAGGCCGCGGCGAACCTTTTCGCCCATATGCATGCTCTCGATAAAATATCGGCCCGAATCGCGGTGGCGCCGATCCCGACTACAGGCCTCGGCCTCGCTATAAATGACAGGTTAGAGCGCGCGGCCAGCTAGGCGCTACCGCCCTCGGCAGAAAGCATCGACGGATCAATCCCCAAACTACGCATCGCGGCGGTCCACTTTTCCTTCCACGGCGTGTCAAACACGATTGCCGCATCCGCATCGCAGATCAGCCAGCCGTTATCCTTGATTTCGGCCTCCAATTGCCCAGGCCCCCAGCCTGAGTACCCAAGCGATAACAAACGTTTAGTCGGCCCTTTGCCATCCGCCATATCCTGCAACACATCCATAGTTGCAGTCATGCCGAAATCGTCACTTATCGCCATGGTCCCGCCCTTGACGTGATAATCGATCGAGTGCAGCACAAACCCGCGACCATGCTCGACAGGCCCGCCAAACAGAACCTCGGGTCCGTTTTCGGCATCCTCACCTTCAATCCCCAACTGTTCCATCAGGTGTTTGAAGTCCAGCTGGTGCGCAGGACGGTTAATCATCAACCCCATCGCGCCTTCAGGCGTATGCGCGCACATGAAAATCACCGCGCGTTCAAAACGCGGGTCTCCCATTCCCGGCATTGCAAGCAGAAATTTTCCGTCTAAAAATGGCAGTTCTTCGGTCGTCGCTTCTTTCATACTGTAAAGATGCCCCTATAGATCCAATTTTACAAGGCGACCAATCGCTAGATTGTGACTTTTCCTTTCCGTTTTCCTCACTATGTTAGGCCAAATGATAAAAACTTTATTAACAGCCGCAATCTTTTTGCCCGTAATGGCACAAGCAGCCGAGCCATACGGCGAAGTCACGTTCCTTGACGGCTGGCGTCTGCCCGACGGCACCTATCAAACCGCCATAGATTTCGACCTTTCCGAGGGTTGGAAAACCTATTGGCGCACCCCCGGCCCCGCCGGAATTCCGCCGTTCTTCGACTGGGGCGGCTCGACCAATATTGCTGACGTAGATATTCAGTGGCCGACCCCGCACGTCTCCGAATCCTATGGCCTTCTGTCCATAGGTTATACGGGACGCCTGACGATTCCCGTGCGGATCACGCCCTTCAATTCGGATGCGCCAGTCAAGGTCGAGCTGAACATAGAATTCGGAGTCTGCTCGGACATATGCGTGCCCGCCGAAGCGCGCTTTAACACAATATTAGGGAATCACACTGACGATGGCGTCGCCGAAATCCGCGCAGCACTTAAAGACGGCCCCGTCAGTGCGGAATCTGCTGGTCTCGGCACAGCTACCTGCGCCCTGACCCCGAACGGAAACAGCTTTGACATTCAGGCAAGTTTACGTTTCGCGAAGCCTCAAACTGGCCAGCCAGTCACGGTAATCGAATATGCCGACCCCGATATCTGGATTGACATCGCCGAAACTTCGGTCAACGGGCGCGACCTGACCGCCAACGCGACGTTGGAATACTACGGTAACGGAATGTTAACAATTGATCGTAGCAACATCCTCATCACGGTATTCGAGGATGGCCGCGCGGTTGAGTTCAACGGTTGCCCCGCCTCGTAGCGTCAAAAGGTTAGCGTAAATCGTACATACGCGTTGTGCACGGGTTGTGTACGCATTGTGCACATGAAAAACACGCGATTTCGGCCAAAGGTTAACGCCAGTGTGTCAGCTTTTCGAGCGCAATTTATGCTCTTCCAGACGCGGCATGATTTCGACGAAATTGCAGGGGAAATGCCGATAATCCAGTTGGTCCTTCAAAATTAGATCCCAACCATCTTTGCACGCCCCCGGAGACCCGGGTAGCGCGAACATATACGTCCCGCCCGCGACACCTCCACAAGCGCGTGATTGCACCGCTGACGTGCCGATTTTATCGACCGAAACCATGGTGAACAGTGTCGAGAAAGCGTCAATTTCTTTTTCGTAAACATCCCTATGCGCCTCGACCGTAATATCTCGTCCGGTCAGCCCGGTGCCCCCTGTCGAAATCACAACATCAACGTCGTTATCCGCCGCCCACGCGCGTAATTTATCTGCAATATCAGCACGTTCATCGCGAACGATGTCACGCGCAGCCAGCACATGACCCGCCGCTTTGATCCGATTTTCTAACGTATCACCGGACCTGTCATCCGCCAAAGATCGGCTGTCAGACACGGTCAAAACCGCAATACGCACCGGAATAAATTCGCGTTTCTCACTCGCAGAAATATGGGACATTCAACTCTCTTCCAGCTTCGCTTTAAGCATCAATAAATCCGCCCACGCCAATCGTTTTTGTGCGGGGACTCGCAGTAAATACGCCGGGTGGAAAATCGGCAACGCGGGGATTCCAGCAATCGAGTGCCATTTTCCACGCAACCGCGTAACCCCTTGTTCTGTATTCAGTAATGTTTGATTTGACGGATTCCCGACCAGTAGCAGAACATCCGGTTTGGCCAATTCAATATGCCGCATCAAAAACGGCTTCATCATGGCCATTTCTTCGTCCAACGGATCGCGATTCTGCGGCGGCCTCCAAGGCAGCACATTGGTGATATAAACCGCCTGCTCGGCGTCCTCCGCGTTTCGGTTAAGTCCAATGGCAGCAAGCATTTTATCCAGTAGTTGGCCGGATTTTCCAATGAAAGGCTTCCCTTCCCGATCCTCGTCACGCCCCGGTGCTTCGCCGATTACCATCACCCGCGCCGCCGGATTTCCATCCGCAAAAACCGTCGTCCGCGCACCACGTTTTAGCTCACATCCGTCGAACGCCTCAATCGTTTCACGCAAACCTTCCAGATCGTTGCAAGCCGCAGCCAAACGCTTCGTTTCGCCACTTGCGGTTCGGGCAGCCACGGTCACTGTATCAGATTGCTTTTGAACAGTTTTCTTTTGCGATTTAGGTATGAGATTTTCCGCGTACCGATCAACACCAACCGCACCAATGGCCTCGTCGACGCCCAACTCCACCTGCCAAGCAAGCTGCGCCAATGCCTCGTAATATTCATGCGGTTCCAAACTCATGTCACCACCTTAAGCAAATCCAACCGCTTGTTCTACCGAAAATCCCTGTTATAAGCACCCAAATCACCGAAAGGAGTCGCCAGAATGTTCACCCAGCGCCATCTTCTCGGGATCGAGTCGTTATCCCCACAAGACATAACTGAAATTCTCGATCTAGCGGAACGTTACGCCCAACACAACCTCAAACAGAATAAGCATTTGGATGTCTTGGCCGGACTGACCCAGATCAACATGTTCTTCGAGAATTCCACGCGCACACAATCCAGTTTCGAGATCGCCGGCAAGCGTCTGGGCGCGGATGTTATGAACATGTCGATGCAGGCCAGTAGCATAAAAAAGGGCGAGACGCTGATCGACACCGCCCTGACTTTGAACGCCATGCACCCCGATCTTCTAGTTGTACGTCACCCGCATTCCGGCGCCGTTAAGCTTTTGGCGGAAAAGGTTAATTGCGCCGTGTTGAACGCCGGTGACGGCCGTCACGAGCACCCTACCCAAGCCCTTCTAGACGCGTTGACTATCCGCCGATCCAAGGGGCGCTTACACCGGCTGACCATCGCGATTTGTGGCGACATTACCCACTCGCGAGTGGCCCGATCCAACATCTTCCTGCTGGGAAAAATGGAAAACCGGCTTCGTTTGATTGGCCCCAAAACCCTAATGCCGTCGGGAATTGATAAACTAGGCGTCGAAGTCACCGACAACATGCACGAGGGGCTTAAGGACGTTGACGTCGTCATGATGCTGCGCCTGCAAAAAGAACGTATGGACGGCGGTTTCATCCCGTCCGAGCGCGAATATTATCACCGCTGGGGCCTCGACCCTGCCAAGCTGGCCAACGCCAAACCTGACGCCATTGTCATGCACCCCGGCCCGATGAATCGCGGTGTCGAGATTGACGGAACATTGGCCGACGACATTAACCGTTCGGTCATTCAGGAGCAGGTCGAAATGGGCGTCGCGGTACGAATGGCCGTGATGGAATTGCTGGCGCGGAACCTGCGAAACAGCAAAGCGGAGGGCGCAACATGACGATCCTGACCAACGCCCGTATCATTGATCCCGAAGCGGGAACCGAGACCCTCGGGGCTGTGCATGTCAAAGATGGTCGCATTATCCAAATATTAACGAATGAAATCAAGAGCTTTCCCGCGGGGAAGGTTATTGATTGTGACGGCAAATACCTTGCCCCCGGCATTATCGACATCGGCGTGAAAATTGGCGAGCCGGGTGAGCGCCATAAAGAAAGTTTCCGCACCGCGGGCCTCGCTGCGGCGGCTGGTGGTGTTACGACCATGGTCACCCGCCCCGATACGACGCCCGCGATTGACACCCCCGAAATCCTCGATTTCTTCCGCCGTCGCGCTGCAGATGCTACCCCTATCAACGTCCTGCCTATGGCCGCATTAACCAAAGGTCGTAATGGCACCGAGATGGCCGAGATCGGGTTTCTACAAGACTCTGGCGCGGTGGCATTTACTGACGCTGATCGCCCCGTTGAAAACGCTAAAATCCTGCAGCGCATTTTGACGTACGCAAGCGCCACCGACGCGCTGGTGATCGCCCATGTGCAAGAACCCGTCCTTTCCAAAGGCGCGACCGTGACTTCGGGTCCCTTTGCGTCCAAGCAGGGCTTGCCCGCCGTTTCCCCCATGGCCGAGCGTATCCAGCTTGAACGAGACATGGCGTTGGTTGAAATGACAGGCGCCAGATACCACGCGGACCAGATCACCAGTGCCATCGCCCTGCCCGTGCTGGAACGCGCCAAGGCGATGGGATTGAAGGTCACTGCGGGCGTATCGATACACCATCTGACGCTGAACGAATTCGACGTCGAAGATTACCGCACCTTCTTCAAAGTCAAACCCCCGCTGCGTTCCGAGGACGACCGCATGGCCGTTGTGCAAGCGGTTGCGGATGGGCTGATCGACGTCATCAGCTCGATGCATACGCCGCAGGACGAGGAATCAAAACGCTTGCCTTACGAGGAAGCCGCCAGCGGCGCGGTTGGCCTGCAAACCATGCTGCCCGCGTTGATGCAACTGGTACACGGTGGGCATATGGACTTGCCAACGTTGTTCCGCGCAATAAGCCTGAACCCTGCGAAGTTGCTGGGGCTAGACGCAGGCCGTATGGCGGTCGGTGCTCCTGCTGATCTGATTTTATTCGACGCCGACGCGCCGTTTGTGATGGACCGCTTCAAGCTGCTGTCCAAATCCAAGAACACCCCCTTTGACGGACGGCGCATGCAGGGTAAGGTTCTGAAAACCTTTGTCGCTGGCAAACAAGTCTTTTAAGGAGCCGTAATGCTACCCGATTTCCTACGTTTCTGGGGTGCCAATCCCGCATTTGATAACCAATGGCCATGGCTGCTTGGGATTTTTCTGGCCGCGTATCTGCTCGGCTCTGTTCCGTTCGGGATGATTGTTGCCAAAGTTATGGGGCTGGGGAATCTGCGCGACATAGGTTCTGGTAATATCGGGGCGACCAACGTGCTTCGAACCGGTTCCAAAAAGGCGGCATTCGCGACTTTGGTACTGGATTCCGGTAAAGGAGCCGTCGCAGTTCTGATCGCTCGGATGTATCTGGGCGAAGACGCAGCACAAGTTGCGGCACTGGGCGCGTTCCTTGGCCATTTATTCCCGCTGTACCTGATGTTCAAAGGAGGCAAAGGCGTTGCCGTATTCCTTGGCATCATGCTGGCCTTGAATTTCTGGGCGGGACTGGCGGCCTGTATGGTTTGGCTGGCGACTTCACTGATCTTCCGCATTTCATCGCTGTCGGCGCTGACAGCATCAGCCAGCATACCTGTCTGGCTTTCGGTGTTCGACATGCCCGCTGCGATATGGCTGGGTGCCGTTCTGGCGGTTCTGGTGTGGGCTCGGCATCACGCCAATATTGGGCGATTGCTGAAGGGGCAAGAACCGAAAATCGGCAAGAAGTAAATATTAACAAAGGGTTTATTACATGAGTTTCATAGAATCCGTTGCCAGTTGCTTTTCGAATTACATCACCTTTTCAGGCCGCGCTCCACGATCCAAGTATTGGTGGTTCGTGCCGTTCATGTTGATCGCAAACGCCGTTTTAAGTAGCGTAGATTCTCTGGTTTTTAATACGAATATTCCTGATAAACCCGCTTGATGTCGCCCGCCCATTCGCACTCGAACAAACGTTGCAGTTTCTTGGCTGGTGAGTGTCCGCGATCGACAATCTCTTGCAGCGAGTTCAGGAAATGTGTCTCGTCCGGGATCATACCACCTGCTCCCGGTATAGCGCGTGCCTTAAGTCCCGCTTCGGAAATCGTCAGCAGATCCTTAGCCACATCCAAAACTTCGCGACCGTTAATGCTGGCCTGCAGCGCGTCCTTGGCCACATCAGTCCGCAACTGGTCGCGCTGATCCGCCGTCCAATCTTTGCAAACATCCCATGCCGCATCAAGCGCGTTTTGGTCATACATCAACCCCACCCAGAACGCTGGCAAGGCGCAAATCTTGCGCCATGGGCCACCGTCGGCACCGCGCATTTCCATATATTTCTTGATCCGAGCTTCAGGGAAAGCCGTAGTTAAATGATCGGCCCAATCCGACAGCGTAGCGATTTCACCGGATAAGGCGGGCAATTTTCCGACCAGAAAATCGCGAAACGACATGCCCAAAGCGTCGATATACTTACCGTCGCGGTAAACAAAATACATCGGTACATCGAGGGCGTAGTCCACCCATGCGTCAAACCCGAAGCCGTCTTCGAACACAAACGGTAACATTCCGGTTCGTGCGTTATCCGTATTTTGCCAAACCCGTGCCCGCCACGATTGGTAGCCCGTCAATTTGCCCTCAAAAAACGGCGAGTTCGCAAATAAAGCCGTCGCAACCGGTTGCAACGCCAAGCTGGTGCGCAGTTTTTGTACCATGTCCGGCTCTGACGAAAAGTCGAGGTTAACCTGAATGGTCGTCGTGCGCCGCATCATCTGCGTTCCATGCGTGCCCACTTCGCCCATGTAGCGGTCCATCAACTTGTAACGGCCTTTGGGCATCAAGGGCATCTGCTCGTGCATCCAGTCCGGCGCGGCACCCATTCCAAAGAAACCTACACCAACGGCGTCGGCTACGGCTTTTACCTCTTTCAAGTGCGTGTTCGCTTCGTCGCAGGTCTGGTGGATGCTCTCCAATGGTGCGCCTGACAATTCGAGCTGTCCACCCGGTTCAAGGGATACGTTGGCCCCGTTCTTGGTCAGTCCGATTAGATGGCCAGCTTCCTCAACCGGAGACCACCCAAACTGGTTGCGTAGACCTTCCAGTATGGCCTTGACGGAGCGGTCACCTTCGTAAGGGATAGGCAGTAGTTCGCCTTTGGTATAACCGAATTTTTCATGCTCGGTCCCGATGCGCCATTCGCTTTTGGGTTTGCACCCCGAGGACATATACTCCGCAAGTTGTGCGTGGTTCTCGATTGGCCCGCCACCGGATTGAGGTATCGACATTGCTTGGACTCCCGTTCTATCTATTTATCGACTTAGGGTCCAAAATTGGCGACCACAAGCGGCTATTAGAATTTTATTTGCCACGTTGCCAAATCGTGAATATTTCTAGCGTATCGGCCTCCATCGCCCTCAGGATTTTATCGTACCCGATCTTGGGCAGCGCCGCGAAAGTCTCGACCAATGCACCTGCCCCGTCAGCCGAGACTGGAATGACCAGCGATCCACCCGGGAACCACAATATCCAGTTACGGTCTCCGGTATTGCTGGGCAAAGTTGAAAGTTGAATTCTTAACAAATTATCAAGATCGACAGAGCCACCGTTTTCAGGTGCAAAATAGGTGATTTCCCGTTCGCGGATTTCCACAATTCCAGGCCCGTTCGCAGTGGAGGTGATGCGCGCGCGCATGTAGGACGCATAAAGAATGCTGCCAACCATCACCACAAATCCCAGTCCAATTGCGCCGGAAATCCAGCTTGACTGAATAATGGCCCGCCAAAACAGCCAGATCGCGAACGCGAATAATATTGATATTATGGCAGGCTCGCGCCAGCGGCGCAGGGTTTGCATGGCTTCGGGTCGGAAAAGGGCCATCGTCAGTCCTCGGTTTCGGGTGGTGCGAATATGGTCAGAGTGTAGTGGCCAATTTGTTCAAAGCCAATGCCCCGATACGCCCGCGAAGCGTATTCATTTGCGGAAAATAGAATGGCTTTTTGCACACCTTGGGCGCGGACCTCTTGCAGATGGAGCGCAACAGCGAGTCCTCCATACCCTTGGCGGCGATTTTCAGGCGGAGTATAGACACCGCCGATTTGCACACTGTATGGATGAACGGCATTGAAGCCAGTTTGGGCAACAGGCTTATCGCCAATCGTTAATAAACGAAGTTTTCCAGAGTCGACCCTGCGAGCAACGTCATCCTCAACTGTTTCGCGCGCAGAGGCGCCCGCCTTGCGAAGACCCGTTTCAATCAAGTAGTCATATCCCCATTCAATCAGCAACGGGATGTCCTGCTGCACCGAGTTGCGCAAAATAGCGCCGTTGTTTGGGGGGGCGACCAACTTTTGTAAATCCAGCGCAAACAGTGGTTCAACGTCATCCATCGCGGTCGCTGTATTTGTTAACCCAAACGCCTTACGCATGACTACAGCTTGAGCAGATTCGCCAATGATGAAGTTGTAAGCCGTATCGTCGGGCAACACGCTTTGCATGAATTCCGAGATCTCGATTAATCCTTCGGCCGCTTGCATCATCAACGAGCCACTGTTCGCAATCGCCCCGACACCCTGAGTTTCACCGTCCGACTCACGCAGAAAATACCGCATTGCGTAGTCCGCGGTTTTGTTTCCGATCCCGAATTCACGCAAATTGCTGCGTAAAAACATCGAAGTCTCCATCCGGCGCTTCAAAAACGCTTCGAGGCGCACCGCATCGTCTTGCGTCGCCTCGCGGATAGTTATCGTCACACCCAATCCCCTAACGCACTTTGCCACGCGGTCAACGCCGCCACCGCCGCCGTATCCGCCCGCAATATTCGTGGACCGAGGGTTGCGGAGGTTACCTGATCCATCCCCCGCAACCGTTCGCCTTCGTCAGGCGAGAACCCGCCTTCGGGGCCAATCACAATCGCCCATTTGCCCCCCGCCTGACCCGCCAGAGCCTGCGCCACAGGCAACGCGTCGCGCCCTTCGTCGCAGAACATAATACGGCGGTCTTTCGGCCAATCGTCCAGAAGGTCAGACAGTTTTTGCAAATCGGTAACTTCGGGGATGAACGTGCCGCCGCACTGCTCGGTCGCCTCCATCGCATATGCGCGTAGGCGGTCGATTTGAATACGGTCCATATTCGTAAAATCAGTAACCACAGGCATAATCCGCGCCGCGCCCAGCTCCGTTGCCTTCTCTACAATAAAAACAGTGCGGGCTTTTTTGATTGACGCGAACAACAGCCACACATCAGGCGGCATTTTCAGTGGCGCGGTTTGCACGCGGCAGGCCAGTTTTCCTGCGCGCTTGCCAGCTTCGACCACCTCGGCCTGCCATTCCCCGTCACGGCCATTGAAAAGCAGCACATTATCGCCGATTTTCAGGCGCATCACGTTGAACAGATAGTTCGCCTGTTCTTTGGTGACGACAATCCCTTGCCCATCCCCCAAAGTACCCTCTACAAAGAGCCTGATTTTCGTGCGTATCTTAGCCATGTGGGTGCCCTTTATGAATTCAGATGATCATATGCCTGAACCGGACCAAGATGGAAGAGTTGCCGATGCAACTTTGCTAAATTGGGTGGACCGCTTTGCGCCGCGCTGGTCGCGACCATACCTACGTCTGTCGCGTGCTGATCGCCCTGCGGGCACTTGGTTGTTGCTGATCCCATGCTGGTGGGGATTGGGATTGGCGGTCGCAGCGGACTCTGCTGGCGGCAGCCTGACGGATATATGGATCGCTTTGGGTTGTGCCATCGGGGCTTTCCTGATGCGCGGCGCTGGCTGCACATGGAACGACATTTCGGATGTGAAATTCGACGCCGAGGTCGCCCGCACAAGATCACGCCCTCTGCCATCGAGGCAAGTAACCAAAAGGCAGGCGGCGGTCTGGCTAATCGTGCAAATGCTGATCGCCTTTGGCATTTTGTTAACTTTCAACCTGTTTACCATCGGGTTGGGCATCGCTGCCCTGCTTCCAGTGATGATTTATCCTTTCGCCAAGAGGTTCACGTGGTGGCCGCAGGTGTTCCTCGGTATCGCGTTCAACTGGGGTGCCTTGCTGGCTTGGTCGGCGCATAACGGCAGTCTGGGTTGGCCTGCAGTTTTGCTGTATCTGTCGGGCATCGCGTGGACGTTGTTCTATGATACGATTTACGCCCATCAAGACAAAGACGACGACGCGTTGATCGGAGTGAAATCGACGGCACGGTTGTTTGGAGACGCAACCCCGCGTTTTCTGCTGGGATTCATGATCCTGTCAATTTGCCTGATGGCATTCGCCGCGATCTTGGCGTTGTCCATCGGCCCTCCGCTTCCGCTTATGTTTGGCATAATCGCTGCTTGGGCGTTCGGGATGCACATGTTCTGGCAAATGCGGCATTTGAATATCGACGACCCCGAGGTATGCCTAAAGCTGTTCCGATCCAACCGCGATACCGGCCTGATTGCCGCCGCATTCTTGGGAATCGCGGCAATACTGTAATTGGAGTGATACAGCTGTTGCCCTGTTGAAATTCATCCCCTAAAAACAAATATCTAACGACTCCGAGGTTCCATGCGTTTTGCCGCCATAGCTACTGCCACCGCCGGTTTTCTGGTAAGCGTCCTCGCGGCTGCTGTTGTTGCCGATTTTGCGGTTGGCGTGCTCGAAGAAACCACACAGCGAAACACCAAGTCCTCACTTGTAGCATCCGGCCAAAACTGGGCGCAGGTTGATACGGACGGAACTCTTGTGTTTGTGACAGGCATGGCGCCGGACAGCCAAAAACGTATTCAGGCGTTCGATGCGATATCAAGCGTAGTGTCAATCGGTCGTATTCGCGAAACCATGACGGTCGAGGAACGCATCCCCGCCATCGCCCCGAACTTCGCCTTGGAAATCCTGCGCAGTGGCACAGATGTCTCGCTGATCGGATTGTCCCCGAACGAGGGCCAGACCGACACTATTCGCCAAGCAATTGCAAACATCGACGGTGTATCACTGATTGATATGAAGGAATCGACGCAGTGGGATGCCCCCGATGGGTGGCACGCTGCGTTAGCGTTTGGTGCTGAAATCATGTCGCGAGTCGAACGGGCGAAGATCAGCATCATACCCGGCGAAGTCGATTTGACCGCTGTTGTAAAAAGTGACGCCGAAAAGCGTTTGTTGCAACGAGAACTGCTCGCAATCAAACCCGACGGGGTTGCTCTGAAAATCGATATTACCGCCCCTCGACCCATTATCGCACCTTATACGCTGACGCTTTTCGCCGCGGAGTCCGAAACCACGCTGATGTGCTATGCGCTAACACGTGGAGGAGCCGACCGTATTGTAGCGGCTGCGGGCCGAATTGGTGCTCTGACCTCGCCTGCTTGCGAGATCGGGTTGGGCGCACCCACCGATGATTGGGCCGATGCTGCCATCGCAGGGATTAATGCCGTGGCAAATATGGGTAGCGGCTCACTGGAAATACGGGATTCCAGTATTACTTTGAATGCTGTGGAAGGATTTGATGCCGGTGTGTTCAACTCGATCGTAGCGGCGTTGCAGGATGCCTTACCCGAAGCCTATTCACTGAAAGCGATCCTGCCCGAAGCCAAAGTCGTTGCTGAAGACGAAGCCCATCCCTATTTTCACGCACGGCTGTCCTTGGACGGGTCAGCACTTTTGGAAGGCGTCACGATTGACGACATCTCGAAGCGCACGCTGCTGACATACGCTATGGCTAAATTCGGGCACGCTGCTGTCAGTGACACTACCAATATTGCGCAATTCGCGCCGCATGGCTGGACCTCGCGCCAGTTAGTTGCCTTGGATGTTTTATCTTTGCTGATCGAAGGAAATATCAAAGTCACGGAGGACACCGTAGCGGTGACGGGCACTGGCGAAACTACAGGATTATATAGCGCAATCCTCGGTAAGCTCGAAGTCGGTTTCGGGGCTGACGCGCGGTTCACTATCGTCGTCGAAGAGATAATACCGGAACCTGTCGCAGAAGATGTTCCAGACCCCAAAGAGTGCGAGGCGGAAATCTCTACGCTGCTAGGTGAAAAACAGATTATCTTCGCGCCGTCATCGGCTGTAATCGACTCAGCTTCGGTGAAGACCATCAACAAGATCGTCACGATCCTGCATCGGTGTGACACTGCCGTTTTCGAAATCGGCGGACATACAGACAGTCAGGGCCGCGAAGAAATGAACCTGAACCTAAGCCAAAGCCGCGCCGATGCGGTTTGGGATTCTCTGTTGGCACGCAATATGCTTTTGGGGGATCTGTCGGCCATCGGCTACGGCGAAACACAACCGATTGCAGATAACGATACCGAAGACGGTCGTCAGGAAAATCGGCGCATTGAATTCAAACTGATCGAGGAGACAACAGATGGACAGAACTGATTTGACCCTGATTATCGGTTCGGCACTTGTCGTCGCCGTTATCATCGGATGGAGCTTGCGGTGGTTGTTCGACAGGATGAACACGCACGGCCCTATGGCCGCAGACGAAGTCGTCGCCCGTATGCGCGAAGCCGAGGCAGCACAGGCCGCTGCAGAATTGCGTTCTGACGAGGCTGAAACATCAGCCCGACGCACTGAGGCACAGCTTCAGGCAGAACTAGAGGCAGCAATGACGGGTCTGGGTGCTGCACGCCGCGAGGCGGAGCAATGGCGGTCCGAGGCCGAAGCATGGCGCACAGAGGTGGATGAATTACGCGGGCATTAAGCCCTTGCGCCTAATCCCAGCGGTCTAACGCGTCCTCGTCGACATCGCGGGCGTCTACCCATTTACCGCCATCCGCGGTGCCCTCTTTCTTCCAGAAGGGCGCGCGGGATTTCAGATAATCCATAATGAATTCCGCCGCTTCAAACGCGTCTCCACGGTGGGGTGAGGCGGTCGCCACCATCACAATTTGCGCCCCCGGTACCAACTTGCCGTACCGGTGAATTATCCGACTGGCTTGCAAAGACCAACGAGTACTCGCCTCAGCCTCGATTTTGGCGAGGGCTTTTTCGGTCATGCCCGGGTAATACTCCAGCTCCATATCCGAAATATCCTGACCGCCTGCGGTGCCGCGCACAAGCCCCGTGAAGGTCACAACAGCCCCGATGCCCGTACGACCAGCCGACAATGCGGTGATCTCTGCACCAACGTCAAAATCCTCGAGTTGCACGTTTACGGACATATCAGCCGCCTGTCATTGGCGGAAAGAAGGCCACTTCGCGAACGCCAACCAGCGATGCGCCGAGTTCGGACAATTCCTGATCCAGCGCAACTCGCACCGCATCCATATCGCTGAAAGCCAAATCGTAGCGTTCCTCGCGTGCGCGCAATTCCGTCACCAGTTCTGCCACGGTTGCGGCGTTGGTCTCGATATCTTCGCGCGGCAGTCCGATACGCTCACGGACCCACGCAAAATACAAAACTTGCATCAGTTTTCCTCACGTAAATACGGCAGCGATTTGCGAAAATAATCAAAACCCGTCACCAAGGTCAGTGCGGCAGCCAATGTGATCAGCACCAAGCCCGTGTAAGTCGCAAACTTGAACGACTGGTAAAGGGCGTAAAGGTTGCCATCTCCTTCGATCTCGCCAAAGACGACGGCACGGGCATAGTCGCTCTCCATTCCGAACATCGCGGCGGCCGTGTAAAATTGCATCATATGACTAATCAAAATCGCGATGATCGCCAGCATTTGTACGGTTGTTTTCCATTTGGCCAGCTTGGTAACCTGCAACTTACCCGCATCCGCCCCAAGGAATTCCCGCAATCCCGACACGAAGATTTCGCGAAACAGTATCAGCGTCGCGGCCAAAAGGATCAGAACGTCTTGCCAAGCCCACACGTTCATCAGATTGCTGGCTGACAAGCTGACGACCAGTAGCAACGCAATTACAACCATCACTTTATCCGCGATTGGATCCAGCATCCGGCCGAAGTTACTCATCATGTTGAATTTTCGGGCGATGTATCCGTCAAGGAAATCGGTGATCGCAGCACCAACGAACAACGTAATAACAATAACATCCGCCATCGGGCTGGAGAACAGGATGTAGGGGATAGGCAGGATCAAGGCTGCCAGTAACCGGAAAACGGTCAGAATGTTGGGTATGTTCCAGCGCATGGTAACTCCTAGTGGTTAAGCCACTCTTAACGGGTTATTCGCCGCTGTGAAAGAAGCCATAAATAGTTTCTGCCATCGCATCGGAAATTCCGTCGACGGCTTTCAAATCCGCCAAGCCCGCCCGCGTCGCCGCTTTGGCCGAACCGAAATGCGCCAGTAATGCCCGCTTACGCGCTGCGCCGACACCAGGCACCTCGTCCAGTGGAGTCGCTCCGACAGCCTTGGCACGCCGCGTGCGATGCGCCCCGATGGCAAAGCGGTGGGCCTCGTCGCGCATACGCTGGACAAAATAGAGAACGGGGTCACGATGTGGCAGCATCATGGGGCGTTTGCCGGGTTGATGGAATTCTTCCTTGCCCGCGTCACGATCTTCGCCCTTGGCCACGCCAATGATTGCAACCCCTTCTACCCCCAACACCTTCAGTGTCGAAACCGTAGCCGACAGCTGGCCCTTACCCCCGTCGATCAGCAGAAGATCAGGCCACAGGTCGGTTTTCTTGTCGGGGTCTTCCTTGATCAGGCGCTTAAAACGGCGATCCAGAACCTCACTCATCATGGCAAAATCATCGCCCGGTGACAGGTCTTCGTTTTTGATGTTGAACTTGCGGTAACTGGATTTCATCCAGCCTTCGGGGCCGGCAACAACCATCCCACCAACAGCGTTCGTGCCGGAAATATGGCTGTTATCGTATATCTCGATCCGCTGTGGCGGCGCGTCCAGATCGAACGCCTCGGCCAGCCCTGCCAGCAGTTTCGCCTGTGTTGCGGTTTCCGACATCTTGCGGGCCAAGGCCTCGCGAGCGTTCCGTTCAGCCCCCTCGACCAACTCGCGCTTCTCGCCACGTTGCGGAACCAACAGCTCGACCTTGCGACCAAGTTGAGTAGTCAGCGCATCTTCCAACAGGTCAGCGTTTTCGACCTCATGGCTTAAAAGCAACAGACGCGGAGGGGTTTTGTTGCCGTAAAACTGACCAATAAACGCCTCTAGAATTTCGGCAGGCTCGGCACCTGCGCCTGTGCGGGGGTAATACGCACGATTGCCCCAGTTTTGGTTGGCACGGATGAAAAACACCTGCACACACGCCTGCCCGCCGTCTTGGTGCAGACCGATGATATCCGCCTCGGAAACCCCCTGCGGGTTGATCCCTTGCGACGACTGTACCGCCGTCAGCGCTCCGATCCGGTCCCGCAACGAGCCGGCCTTTTCGTATTCCATCGCCTGACTCGCCGCTGCCATCTGTTTGGCGAGGTTTTCCTGAACCGCCGTCGATTTGCCTGATAGAAAGCGAACCGCATCTTGTACGGTTTCGGCGTATTCCTGTTTGCTGATCCGGTCTACACATGGTGCTGAACACCGCTTGATCTGGTATTGCAAACAGGGCCGCGTCCGCGCGTTAAAAATCGAATCGGTGCAATTCCGAAGCAAAAACACTTTTTGCAGATGATGCAGTGTCCGGTTCACCGATCCAGCCGAAGCAAAAGGGCCAAAATACATGCCCTTGCCCTTCTTCGATCCGCGATGCTTTTTAGCCTGCGGAAAATCGTGATCGGTTGTCACCAGAATATTCGGAAAGCTCTTGTCGTCGCGCAGCAGCACATTGTAACGGGGCTTTAGCTGTTTGATGAGGTTTTGCTCCAGCAGCAGCGCCTCGGTTTCCGTCTTGGTGGTTAAAAACATCATCTGCGCTGTGCCAGAAATCATTCGACCAATCCGCGCAGTGTGACCAGTCAATCTTGCGTAACTCGACACTCGTTTCTTAAGGTTACGCGCCTTGCCAACATACAAAACCTCGCCGCTTGCATCTAGCATGCGATAGACGCCCGGACTGTTGTCCAGAGAATTCAGATACTTCTGGATGACTCTGAAGCCAGTTTCAGATGGCCCGCCCGCAAGCGCTACGCCTTCTTCCTCAAAACTCTGATTTTGTTCTGTATCTGTCACGGAATTCCTGTCGCGCGGTTCTTAGCGATTCTCTGTTTGGTTACGATTTACAACTACATTTCAAGAGAAAACATGTCCACCGATCCTGTGGATAAGTCTGTTGGTAAAATCCGGATTAAGGCGAAAAATCCAACAATACTTGAAAATATTACTGAATGGTTAAATTTTAGGCACTTCTGTAAGGCTTTGTAATATAACGATAATTATTATTGCACCTTTATTATATTGGAAAAGTAAACAGAATCGTTACCGAAAGTTAATAAAATAGCAGTCAAGTGGAAAAGTCTGAATACATGCATAAAATTTCGAATTATTTTTAGTGTGCTGAAAAGTAACGAAATTTACTCTACTCCAAGGACATCCTGTGTTTTCCAACTCAAATGTTGCCCGCCATCCATGCAGATCAACTGCCCTGTAAGGCCGTCGATATCCAGAATGAAGTCCATAGCTTTACAAATTTCTTCTGGATTTGAGCCACGTTCAAGTATCGTTGCCGCGCGTTGCCGGGCAAAATGCGTTTCGGATTGTCGTGTGCCGATCAGCGTTGGTCCCGGTCCGATTCCATTGACCCGAATGTGAGGGGCAAGGAACTGCGCCGCCGTCTGTGTAAACGTCCACAATCCACTTTTGGCGAGGGTATACGTGGCAAATTCCGGTGTCAGCTTTTTCACACGCATGTCGACCATGTTAATGACACAGGCTTGCGCCACGGGTTCGCCATTCTCGTCGTTAACGGCTTGCGGGGCCTGCCTTGCGAAGGCCTGCGTCAGAAAAACAGGGGCGCGCAGGTTGGAATTGATGTGTCGATCCCAGCTTTCAAAACTGGCGGTTTCCAGATTGTCATACTCAAAAATCGAAGCGTTATTGATCAGGACGTCCAACGGACCGCCGATGGCATCGACAGCGCGGTCAATCAACGCTTTTGTGTCACTTTCGTCTAGCAAATCACCGTGGACAATAGCGGCCTCAACCCCGAACGCAATGGCCTGCTGCGCCGTTTGCTCGGCTTCTTTGGCGCTGCTGGAATAGTGAATAACGACGTTCACACCCTTTGCCGCAAGATGCAAAACAATAGCTTTTCCCAAGCGCTTTGCGCCTCCGGTAATTAACGCGGTCTTCGCCATCTGAACCTCCGGTTAGCGTAACATCGCCAAAATATACGCCGCATAGGCAGCTAAGAACAGCATTCCCCATATGCGTGTAAGTTTCAAGCGCGTAAACACGAACAAGGCGAGTGCTGTCGAAGAGGCCAACATGATCCACAAATCATTGCTCAGGAACCGAGGTGCGACCTCAAGCGGGCCAAAGAAACTTGCGACACCCATGATGGCCAACAGGTTGAACATATTCGACCCGATTACGTTCCCCAACGCCACCTCTGCTTGACGGCGTAATGCGGCGACCACCGTTGTCGCCAGTTCGGGTAACGAGGTGCCAATGGCGATGATCGTCAGGCCAACAATCTCTTCAGACACGTTATAATCGGTAGCGATTCCCAACGCACCCTTGATCAGGATATCCGCACCAAACGGCAGGCCAATGATGCCCGCAATCATAAAGGCCGCGATCTTCCAGATAGGCATATTGGGGTCGGCATCTTCCAGATCGGGCAATTTCTCGGCAAAGGGGTTGTCAGACGGCGAGCATTTTCGTGCCCGACGAACGGACCAAACTGCATCGCCCAGCATCCCCGCCAACAGCAGCAACAGCACAACACCGTGCCAGATATACAGCGGCCCGAGATACGCCAGCGCCATAAATACAAGCGTAGCGGCAATCATCTGGATATATGTGCGCCGCGTATCACACTGCCCCATATCGAGCGTGACCATGACGGCAGGGATCCCCAATACCATCAACACATTGGCGATGTTGGAGCCGACTACATTTCCCAATGCGATCCCCGGTGCACCCTCAAGCGCGGATTGCACCGCGATCAGCATTTCGGGAGCAGAAGTACCAAAACCAACGATTGTGAAACTGACGATCAATGCTGGAATGCCCAGACGCAGGCTTAACGATACCGCGCCCTTTACCAGAAAATCTCCGGCGACAAGCAGGATTACAAGGCCAGCAAAGACTAGAAGCATATCCATGTATTTATAGCCGTCCTTGTTCGTAAAGCAGCGGGGTCATTTCTTGCATTTACATGGCTCGATGCCAATCAGGTAATTGCCACAGGTCTTGCACTTCTTTGCGCGCGGCAGATCGCGAGGTTTGCGGAATTTCGGCATCCGAAGCTTACCAAATATTCCCAGCACCAGAATTGCGATCAAAAATAACGAAACAGCTTTTATCATGGCACAGTTCTACAATCCGAAGCGGGACCAGCTCAAGCGGTCCTCTACATCCGAGATTACACTGGCCGCGCCGAACTTGGCGAAAATTGAACGTTTAGGCCCGTGGACCGACAAACGAACATCGTCACCAAACAGCTCTTTCATCTTTGGAACCAGATGGCCAATGCCATCAACCAAACCGTTTTCGACCGCTTGCGCGCCCACCCAGATGTCACCTGTAAACAGGTTTTCATCGGCCAAGCGTCCGCCACGCCGCGAAGTTACTTGGTGAATAAAGTTATCGTGGATGACTTTCTGCAACGTTTTTACCCGCTCGATGTCTTCGTCTTTGGCGGGTCGGAACGGGTCGAGCATAGATTTGTCTTCACCTGCCGTATAAACCCGCCGCTCAACGCCTTGGCGCTCCATCAATTCGGCGAACCCGAACGAGGCTGAAATCACCCCGATGGAACCGATGATCGAACTGCCGTCCACATATATCTCGTCAGCACAAGTCGCCAGCCAGTAACCGCCAGACGCCGCGACATCCTCGCAAAACGCATAAACCTTGATGTCCTTCTCGTCAGCCAAACGCCTGATACGGGCCGCAATCAGGGCAGATTGCACAGGCGAACCACCGGGCGAATTGATAGCCAGCGCCAATGCCTTTGGCTTGCCTTTGCGAAATGCCCTTTCAATCACAGGGGCCATGGCTGCATCGTTCAAGCCGGCCCCGCCAAGACGGCTGCCGCCACCAATCACGCCGTTTAGGCGAATAACGGAAACCGTGGGCTTGGATTTAAATCGTTTAATAATTTGTTTCATACGCGCAGATGTATGCAGCCAAGGCCTCCGACACAAGCCAAACTACGCAGCTTTGTTTCGGATGGCGCCCTTTATTCAAGCATTTAGCTTGACCACCTCCATTTAACTTGCAGTATTCCACCACTCAAAACAGGAAAAACCATGCAATACAAAAAGCTAGGCCGCACGGACATCGAAGTTAGTACTCTTTGTCTTGGGTCCATGACGTGGGGCACACAAACCCCCGAGGCAGACGGTCACAAGCAAATCGACCTATCGCTGGATCACGGGATCAACTTCATTGATACCGCCGAGATGTACCCCACAACGCCGCTTTCACAAGAAACGCAGGGCGCGACCGAGGAAATCATCGGAAGTTGGATCACCAAAACTGGTCGTCGGGACGATGTTGTGATCGCCACAAAAATCGTCGGCGAAGGCAGTGCTGCGATGCGTAGCGGACCCAGTACCGAGATTTCCCCCGCCACAATTCGCGAAGCGGTGGAGAGCAGTTTGAAACGGTTGCAGACCGATTACATCGACCTTTACCAATTCCACTGGCCCAATCGTGGCTCCTATCACTTTCGCAAGCGCTGGTCGTTTGATCCCAGCGGTCAGGATCGCAACAAAACCCGCGATCACATGACCGAGTGTCTGCGAACCTTGGGAGAATTAGTTTCCGAAGGTAAAATTCGTGCCTTTGGAACGTCGAATGAATCTTGCTGGGGCGTGTCGCAATTTCTTGAGATAGCCGAGGCCGAAGGTTTGCCACGCATGGCCTCGATTCAGAATGAATACAGCATGCTCTGCCGCCTGTTCGACCTCGACCTTGCTGAACTGAGCATTAACGAAGACGTAGGCTTACTGGCCTTCTCGCCGCTTTCAGCGGGTATTCTGACGGGCAAGTATCAGGGAGATGTAATCCCCGCAGGTTCGCGTCGGAATTTTTCGAATAATCTGGGGGGACGCCTGACCAAGAATGTGTTTCCGGCGGTGGAAGACTATCTTACCGTTGCCAAAAAACACGCGCTGGACCCTGCGCAAATGGCATTGGCATTCTGCATGACGCGCCCGTTTATGACGTCGGTAATCTTCGGTGCAACCACTACGCCGCAGCTTGAAAACATACTCAAAACGGTTGATTTGAATCTTTCGGTCGAGGTTTTGACGGATATTCAGGCCGTTTACCGCGAACACCCGATGCCGATCTAGCCTGCCAACAACACCACGGCTGCCGAGCGTGCCTCGGCAGTTACGGAATCCCCCGCCAGCATCCGAGCGATCTCATCAACGCGCGCGTCCGCATCCAACGGTCGTACGTCGGTCAATGTATTCTGGCCATCATCAGACTTCGAAACTTGCCAGTGATGCCCGCCAAGTGCGGCGACTTGTGGTGAATGTGTCACCACCAGCAATTGCCCGCCCTCAGCCAAATTTGCCAATCTGCGTCCGACCGCATCGGCGGTTGCGCCACCGACTCCTCGGTCGATTTCGTCGAATATCATAGTTAAGCCTGACGCGCGCGAAGTCAGACAGACCTTCAACGCCAATAGAAATCGTGACAGCTCGCCACCCGATGCGATTTTGTTGATCGGTCCCGAAGGTGCCCCGGGGTTTGTGGCAACTGTAAAGATAACACGGTCCCTGCCCTCTGGGCCCGCTTGATCGGCATCTGTGATCTCGGTGGTAAACTCAGCGCGCTCCATCTTCAACGGCGCAAGCTCGGCCCCCATGGCTGCATCCAGCCGCCCACCAGCCTCGCGTCGGGTTTGCGACAGAGAGGTTGCACTGGTGTCGTATGTCGCCTCAGCCTCGGTCACAGCGCTTTGTAGTACCAATATGTGGTCGGCTCCGGTGTCGATCTCCAGAAGTCGCGCGCGAAATGTCTCGGTCAATTCCGGCAAATCGTCGGATTGCACATTATGTTTACGCGCCAAAGCCCGTATCGCGAAAAGCCGCTCCTCAAGGTATTCCAGATCGGAGGGATTGAAATCTAATGCCGTAAGCGCTTCCTCGATCCCGCGCTGTGCATCGGCCAATTCCGACAACGAGCGCCCCAATGCCTCCACCGGTTCTTCCAGATGACCGCCAGCTTGCGGGGCTGCATCCTCTAGCCAACGGATCGCATCCGACATCGAGCCTTCGGCTCCGTCCATCGAAACTGCACTATATGCCTTTGAAATACCTTCACGAATACGCGCAGCAGCCTGCATAAGGCGGCGCTGCGTGTCCAGTTTCGCATCTTCGCCAACCTCAGGGGAAAGCTCGTCCAGCTCCTCTACTGAATGGCGCAGGAAATCCGCATCGCGCGAGGCTTCTTCGAGGGCGGCCTGTGCCTCGGCCAGCGTTTTGCGCGCCGTCGCCATATCTCGCCAAGCAACACGAACCGCCTTCACTTGGTCGCCTGCCCCAGCGAAATCATCCAGATGTGCCCGATGGCCTTTTGGGTCCAACAATCCCTTGTCGTCATTCTGACCGTGAATTTCCACCAGCGTTTCGGACAATGCGCGCAACAGTTCCCCTGAACAAACCTTGTCGTTCACATATGCCCGCTTGCGTCCGTCAGGGCTGTTGGTGCGACGCAGGATTAAGTCATCGTCAGCCAAATATCCTGCCCTGTCCAATATCGCGCGTGCGGGGTGGTTATCGGTCAGAGAGAACTCGGCCATAACCTCGCCCTGCGCAGCGCCTTGCCGCACAATATCCGAACGGCCACGCCACCCCAACACGAACCCTAACGAGTCCAGCAAAATAGATTTACCCGCACCGGTCTCGCCCGTCAGAACGTTCAAGCCGGACTGGAAATCCAGATCAAGGGATTCAATTAAAAGGATATTACGGATGGATAGCGTGTGCAGCATGTGTTTATCGGCCCTGACCCGTCAGCACTAACCGCCAGACATCAAGGCAGCAGCGTCAATTTGCCAAACGTTGCCAGGATACTGCTCCGCCAGCATTGCAGCAGCCTTGGCAGCCTCGCCCGTTAAACCAAGTGACAGGGACGCTTCTATCAAACGGAACATCGCTTCGGGTGTTTGTGCCATATTCCCGTAATCCGTAATCACCACACGGAAGCGTTCAATCGCCGCAACATAATGACCACGTTTCAAGTAATAGCGCCCGATGTCCATTTCCTTGCCCGCAAGTTGGTTCAAGGCAACACCAAATTTTCCCTCGGACAGGCGAGCATATTCTGTGCCCGGATATGTCTCAATCAACTCGCTAAATATTTGTAACGATCGGAAAGTGTTCCGTTGATCATGTTTCACATCAACGATTTGGTCATAATAGGACAACGCAATCAGATACATCGCTAAAGGCGCATCGGCGGTCGTTGGATAAAAATCCAGATATCGCGCAGCAGCCGCCCGACTTTCGGGATACATCTGTTCTTCGTGATACGCTTTTGCCGAGCCGATAATCGCCAGTTTGGCTTCGACAGAATAAGGGTGCAGGCGTTCAACCTCATTAAAGTAATCCGCGGCATCCTCATAGTCGCCTCGGGCAACTTCGGCTGCGGCCAATGCCATGATCTGGTTCACAGGGGTGCCTTCGCTTACCTGCTCAGGGCTCTTGCTAGAACATGCGGCAACAAGCAAAACCGAAAAGAGTGCTAAACCGCGGATACTTTGAAATGCACCTGACATACTATCCCTCGAATAATCCGGCCCCAGACTTGAAACCATTTTCTTATAAACAGCGTTATCACAGGAATTTGGTCGGAAAAAGGATTCTTAGCGCGGAAACTGTCTGAACAACCTTAAACCGCCACTTCGAGGTCACCGATACACAAGCCAACACCCGGCAAACGCGCCGATTGTTCAGCGTTAGCTTCGACAATTTCGTAAGAATCCGGATCAGCGAAAACAGCGCGCAACAGCTGGTTTGTCATTTTGTGTCCAGCGCGAACGCCACGATAGCAACCCAGAATCGGTACTCCGGCAAGCGCTAAATCGCCCACGACATCAAGCATTTTGTGCCGGACACACTCGTCGCTACGACGAAACCCTTCAGGATTCATTACCTTGCCGTCATCAATGACAACCGCATTCGCAAGCGATCCCCCGCGCGCCAACCCGATCGAGCGCATATACTCGACATCCGAGTGCATACAGAACGTGCGACAATCGCTTAGTTCGCGCACAAAGCTGCCATTCTGCATGTTAATATTGTGATG
Source organism: Paracoccaceae bacterium (assembly GCA_050256375.1). Classification (GTDB taxonomy): domain Bacteria; phylum Pseudomonadota; class Alphaproteobacteria; order Rhodobacterales; family Rhodobacteraceae; genus NORP23. The sequence continues at coordinate 113,740 of JBBWVU010000039.1, forward strand.
TTGCTGTCCAATTGCTTGATCCGTAAATGAAATATCGAAATCAATCTCGAACGCGCCGCTTGATGAAATCTCTGCGAGAGCTTTGCCATCCACTACGGAAACTGTCTTGAGTATCCGCAAAACCTTCGCTGGACGGTCCAAACCGACAACTTCTGCTGACAGTATTTCGCGCACGAAAAGATCCGAGCTGCCGTCCATGATCGGAATTTCCGGTCCGTCAATTTCAATAATCACGTTATGCACACCACAACCAGATAGTGCCGCCATCAAGTGCTCGACTGTTGCGATTTCGACACCGGCCTCGTTACAAAGCCGTGTGCAAAGCTGGGTGTCATTCACCAGATCAAAGCGTGCAGGAATGCGGTGGTTTCTATCATTGATATCTACGCGGCGAAACTCGACCCCAAAATCGGCAGGCGCAGGTAATACGCGCATCCGTGCTGGACGACCGGAATGTAATCCTGCACCAACTAATGTGAACGCCGTGTTTAAAGTAGTCTGCACCCGTAATTCCTGCGTAGAAAAGGTTAATGCCGGATTAATGCTGATTACAGATTCGGGCAACTCACTCTTTGTGACGTTTTGCAACATCGGTAATCTTCAGAGAAATTACGCCTGAAAATAAGCCGCCCGCAGCGTTGTATATGTTTATGCTAGTTCGCTTGACGCCGCAAAAATGCCGGGATTTCAACGCGATCTTGCTCTTCCTCGTTGATGTCCTCGAACGTCTGTTCATCCTGTTCGTTCAGCGGTGGCTGACGACGAACAGCAGGCGCCAAAGTGCTTGGCCCATGGCCTGTCATGCGATTAATCAGGTTGTTAATAGCAAAGCGTCCCTGCGTTGCGGGAGTAACTTCTGTTTCTTGTTCTTCCTCGACCACTGGAACCTTGGCAACAGCGGCCCGCAGACGACGCAGAGCATCCTCCGATGGGCCACCCGCAACAGCGATTTCAACCGTTGCGTCAACAGGTGCATCGTCAAACAAAGTGCCTAGGCTTCCTTGTTGCGTATCTGCAAAAGCAGGTTCCACAATCGCCTCGGGTTCATCCACATCTGGTGCCGGATCAATAATTAGCGGTTCGGCCATACTGCGCCGCGGCGCATGTACCGGGTTCACACCTTCGGCGATGTCGATACCTGTCGCAACGACTGATACCCGCATGATCCCTTCCAAGGATGGATCAAGAGTCGAACCAACGATGATATGCGCATCGGCATCCACTTCTTCGCGGATACGGTTCGCAGCTTCGTCCAGTTCAAACAACGTCAGATCATGGCTGCCGGTAATGTTGATCAGAACGCCCCGCGCCCCGCGCAAGGAAATCTCGTCCAACAGCGGATTGGCGATTGCTTTTTCCGCCGCCTGAATAGCGCGGTCTTCACCCGAAGCTTCGCCGGTACCCATCATCGCCTTACCCATTTCGTCCATTACGGATCGAACATCTGCGAAATCCAAATTGATAATCCCAGGCCGGATCATCAGATCCGTCACACCTTTGACGCCCTGATACAGAACGTCGTCCGCCATTGCGAAAGCTTCGGTGAATGTGGTTTTCTCGTTCGCTAACCGGAAAAGGTTCTGATTTGGAATGATGATCAGCGTATCGACAACTTTTTGCAAAGCCTCAACACCTTCTTCGGCTTGCCGCATTCGGCGAGCACCTTCAAACTGGAAGGGTTTGGTTACAACGCCAACGGTCAGAACACCAAGCTCGCGTGCCGCAGCCGCGATGATCGGTGCAGCACCTGTTCCGGTGCCACCACCCATTCCGGCGGTAATAAAGCACATATGCGCGCCCGCCAGCAAATCTACGATCTCTTCAAGGTTTTCTTCGGCTGCTGCTGCGCCGACTTCGGGGCGCGCACCCGCACCCAGACCTTCGGTCACTTTAGCGCCGATTTGCAGTTTCGTGGTAGCGTTGCTTTGCTGAAGGGCTTGCGCGTCGGTGTTTGCCACCACGAAATCCGCGCCCTCCAGCGATTTTTCAATCATATTATTTACTGCGTTTCCGCCCGCGCCGCCAACACCAAATACTGTAATACGAGGTCTCAGATCGGGTTGGTCCGGCATACTAAGATTCAAAGCCATAATAAGTCCGCCTGTAATGTTTCCCCTGTTTCGAGGATTGAAGATATACGCCTGCTGATTCCTAACGATACCTTATACTTAACCGTTAGTCACCAATTTTTGTGACTTAATACCACAAGATGCTGTAAACACTGCTGTATGTAGTATTCCCAACGTAGATTACCCCAAAAGCCTCGTTTACCAGTTATTTTTGAACCACCGCATCGCCCGGCGCACCCGTCGGGTTCCTATACGGTCGGCCGGCATTTCGAAATCCCAACATTCGTCCTGCGGATGGCTGGCGTGTAATGCCAGTCCGACTGCCGCAGCAAAACCTGATCCGGTCGCAGCTTGCGGCAAACCCATTACACGCAGTGGTTTGCCGATCCGGCAGTGTCGTCCCAATATCCGCGTTGCCAATTCATCAATGCCGGAAATTTGGCTTGAACCACCCGTCAAAACGATTTGCTGGCTCGGCAAATACTCGAATCCCGAGGCATCCAGACGTTCACGCACCTCTTCCAGTATTTCTTCGACTCTGGGCCGCATTACTCCGATCAATTCGGATCGCGAGATGTGCCGTCGGTCATTTTCCCACTGCGCCATCGGATTAGGAACTTCGATCATTTCGCGATCATCCAAACCAGTCGCAACTACCCCGCCATGCAGGGTTTTGATTCGCTCGGCCACCGCTTGGTCAACCTGTAGCCCCTGCCGGATATCGTTGGTAATATGATCCCCGCCAAGTCGCACCGCGTCCGCATAAATTAACTGCTTCTTGATAAATACCGATATGCCTGTAGTTCCAGCACCCAAATCAATACAAGCGGCACCCAGTTCTTGTTCGTTCTCTACCAGGCTGGACAGCCCGCTGGCAAACGAGGAAATCGACAGGCCCGCAACCTCTAGATCGCATTGTTTCACACAGTGTAAAACGTTCTGCACAACCGTATCATTGACCGTCAACATGTGCATATCAACGGCAAGTTTGGTGCCGACCTGTCCGCGCGGGTCCGTCAGTCCCGGCGTGTGATCAAGCGTAAAGCTAACAGGCATCGCATGAATCGGCTGACGATTAGCCCCATAAGGCGGCACATCACAGGCTGCCATGGCGTGGCCAATATCGCGTTCGGTAACTTCGCCGTTTTCAACATTGATTTCACCGCTAAGACCATATGACCGCGGCCGCCCACCGGAAAAGGTGACGATCACGTCGTCAATTCGAACCCCAGCCATTTTTTGCGCCCTCTGAACCGAGGTCCTAATGGCTTTGATAGTTTCTTCCATCACCGCAATCTCGCCAAAACGCACACCTCGCGATTGCGGGGCACCCACACCGATCACGCGAAAAGCGCCCATCGATGGGACGGTCACATCACCCGCCCCGCTGGGTTCCGCATTCACATTTGGTGCAAATTGCAACACCAGACAGGCGATCTTCGAAGTGCCAATGTCCAGAATAGCCACCACCCCGCGCTTCACCGCGGCCTCTCGGCGGCTGCGCATGTCGCGTTGCATTTCAAAAAGACTTGGGGTCATTCGTGCTCTCCTCGAACTTCTGCGCGTAATCGACGCAACTCGGCAATGGCTTCATCAGTAAGGCGTAGAACGGGACGTGCGCCATTTCGTATATCTACGACGACGATGTCGCGATTCAGCAAATCTTCGGTCATGTGCAAGGCCATAACACGGCGTAATGCCGTTACAGCACCGTATTCTGGCAGCAATATTGTCTGATCACGGTCCAGAACGACATCCCAGCGACGCTCGCCCACGCGCACAAATCCGCGAAAACGTTCAACAATCGGGTTAAGGACATCCAGCAAGGCCAACGCCTCGGGTACGTACTTGTCGCCGCCCAACCCCACAATAAGCGGCAGATCCCGTCGCGCTGAACGGCGCGCGATATCAGCCACGCGATTTCCCTCAGCATCAATCAAACGCAGTGTTTCAGCATCGCGCCAAACCAGAACCGGTGTCCGCTCAACCGTTGTTATTTGCAAAACCCCGCCACCCAAAACCCGCACTTGTGCGGTTTCCACGGCGTCCAGTGTTTCTACCAGCCGTTTCAGCTCGGCAACTTCCAGTACTATCGAGCTGACCGGTAAGGTCAGCCCTGTGACCGTTAATATCTGTTGCTGTAAATCATCTGACACGTCAGGGAATTCGACGGTTTCCACCTGAAACTCTGGCCTTGCTGCCGCGATTTCGAAAATCTCGACCCATTTCATTTGCGCAGTGTGGCGCACAACCGGATCGCTCGAAATCACCCAGATCAACATGCTGGTCACACCAAGGGGCAACCACAGCCGGAAAGTTCGCCGAACCGAGGGCTTCAGCCACAACCGCTCAACCCGATACCTGAACCGCGAGGGCGATGGGTCATTATGACGAACTAGCGCGCGCATGACGCATCCTCCACCAGCCATAGGCAAAATGCGCAAAACGTCATCCCGCAATGCGCGGCCTGTTCAGGGGCCAAGGACGTCGGAGTCATTCCGGGTTGGGTGTTAACCTCTAGCAATATCAAACCGTCGATGCCGCGCTCGTCATCCCAGCGGAAATCGGCGCGGCTAACGCCTTTACACCCCAATGCTTTGTGGGCACGTTCGGCAATGTCCAGACATGCCGCGAAAACATCCGCAGGCAGATCGGCGGGCACCACATGCGTAGAGCCACCCTCGACATATTTCGCATCGTAATCATACCATCCACTGGTCAGAATATCTGTGACGGTCATTGCCTTGTCGTCCATCACTGCAACGGTCAGTTCGCGTCCACGTATGAACTCCTCGACCATCACAATATCTGGCATATCATCTGACAATTTCGCAGGCCCGTTGGCCCCTTCGGTAACAAGGTACACCCCGACGGACGATCCTTCGTTGTTAGGTTTAACAACATAAGGAGGGTCCATCGGGTGTGCTTTGCTGGCGGCAAACCTATCAACTAAAATACTTTTCGCTAAGGGGAGATTGGCGTTCGCGAACGTCCGCTTGCTGCGTTCTTTGTCCATTGCAAGTGAAGACGCCAGAACGCCGGAATGCGTATACGGCAGGCCCATCCATTCAAGCAGACCCTGCACACAGCCGTCTTCACCCCACCGACCGTGGAGCGCGTTGAATACAACATCTGGCTGAACATCGAGAAGCCGCGCCACAAGGTCTTGCCCTGCGTCGATCTCGACCACCTCGAATCCTTCTTCCCGCAACGCAACTGCGCATTCACGGCCCGAAACAAGCGAGACTTCCCGCTCGGCGGACGGACCACCCATTAACACTGCGATGCGGTTGACTGTCCTGCTCGACATAACCGCCTCAATTCTGCCCCGTGCCTTATGGCTTTCTGGGGTCAATTACGTGGAGGATTTTTCACCTACACGCATAATTTCCCACTCTAGCGTTATACCGCTGTTTTGGGCAACCTTTTTTCGAACTAATTCGCCTAATTCTTCCAGATCGGTCGAGGTAGCGCTGTCTGCGTTAATCAGAAAATTCGGATGCATTTCAGACATTTGCGCCCCGCCCAATCGCGCGCCGCGCAGCCCTGCGTCGTCAATTACCTTCCACGCTTTCAGGTCATGCACATCATCCGCCTGTCCCGTAGACGAAAATCCAGCTGGATTGCGGAACGTAGACCCACATGAACGCTCTTTCGTCGGTTGGCTTTCAGCACGCCTCGTTAGCGCATTTTCCATCTTTTGATGGATCGCAGATGGGTCACCCTTCGGCGCGTTAAGCACGCATTGTACAACCATCGCGCCTTCTGGCAACGCCGAGCTGCGATAGTTGAAACCCATATCTTCAGCCCGAAACGTTTTAATTTGCCCGTCTCGCATAACGACCGTCGCACTAACAAAAACGTCGGCCATATACACACCGTAACACCCAGCGTTCATCTTTATCGCTCCACCAATACTGCCCGGAATGGTCCGAAGGAACGCCAGGTCATACCCCGCATCTGCCGCTTTTATTGAAACCAGTGCATCCAGCGCTGCCGCCCCTGCACGCAAATTGCCGTTGGTCATAACCTCAAACCCGTTAAAACCACGCCCCAGCCGGATCACAACGCCTTTAATGCCACCATCGCGGATAATCATGTTGGAACAAACACCAATCGGCAAAACCGGAATATCCGCAGGCAAGCCTTTCATGAAAGTCGCCAAATCCGCCATATGCGAGGGCTGGAAAAGCACCTCGGCAGGCCCGCCGGTTCGCAACCAGCTTAGGCTATCCATCGCTCGGTTCTCGGTATACTTACCCTCAACCTGCGGAAGCCGCGCCAACAGCGAGGTCATTTCAACTGCTCTGGTAGATCATTCGCCCATGCGGAAATCGAGCCCGCACCTAGACAAATAACAATATCACCCGCCTCCGCGTGCTCGCGCACAAAACCTGACAGGTCGGTTTCATCCTCAAGCGCAATCGCGTTGCGGTGGCCATGGTTAACCAGCCCCGAAACCAACGTGTTCCCGTCTGCCCCCTCGATATGATCTTCGCCAGCCGCATAAACATCCGTAATTCCGACAACATCCGCATCGTTAAAACATCCGCAAAACTCGTCGAACAAATCGCGCAGACGACTAAAACGGTGCGGTTGGTGAATGGCAATCACACGCCCCTCGCTCGACTGCCGTGCTGCTTTCAGAACTGCCGCAATTTCAACAGGGTGATGCGCGTAATCATCAATAATAGTCACGCCGTTCCACACGCCCACACGGGTAAAGCGGCGGTTAACGCCCCTGAAACCGGTTACCGAAGTCTTAATATCGTCCGCACTAATCCCCAAATGCCGCGCAACCGCGATCGCCGCCAGCATGTTCATCACATTATGATCGCCCGGCATTGGCAAGCACAGCCCATCAATTCGTGCGTCCTCGGATTTCAGCTCGACATCAAAACACGCTGCGCCGTTTTCATAGCGCAGATTCTCGGCCCGAACGTCGGCTTGCGGATTGAAACCATAGGTCACAACGCGGCGGTCGTTAACCTTTCCGACAAGGCTTTGCACCTCCGGATGATCGGTGCAGCACACCGCCACACCGTAGAAGGGGATGTTTGACACAAAGGTAAAGAAGGCCTCGCGCAACGCGTCGAAACTGCCATAATGGTCCAAATGCTCGGCGTCGATGTTAGTGACAATTGCGATCGTAGCCGGCAAACGGTTAAACGTCCCGTCACTTTCGTCTGCCTCGACGACCATCCAGTCGCTCTTACCCATCCGCGCGTTAGATCCGTAAGCATGAATAATCCCGCCATTAATAACCGTGGGATCAATCCCGCCACCGTCCAACAACGCCGCAACCATCGAAGTCGTCGTCGTCTTACCGTGCGTCCCCGCAACCGCAATGTTGGATTTCAGGCGCATCAGTTCGGCCAGCATCTCGGCGCGTCGCACCACCGGCAGGCCTTGTGCCCGCGCCGCGTTCAGCTCGGCATTTCCCGCCTTGATCGCGCTGGAGATCACGATCACTTCAGCCCCTTCAAGGTTTTCCGCAGCCTGCCCAATGAAAACTTTCGCCCCTTTGGTTTCCAGCCGTGTGGTGATCTTGCTGGCTTTCAGGTCCGATCCTTGAACCGTATAACCATGGCTTAATAACACCTCGGCAATGCCTGACATGCCGATGCCGCCGATACCAACGAAATGGATCGGGCCGATGTCCTGCGGTAAACGGGTCTGAGTATTCATCGTAAAACTTTCTTTAAGCTTTCAACTAGATCAGCCAGATCTTGCGTCGCGTCCGGCTTACCTTGGCCCGCCGCCGCTTGCGCCATGGCAATAGCACCCTCGCTGTCTGACAGTATAGCCTCGATATGGTCGGACAATCCATCCACGGTCAAATCGGCCTCTTGTATTAGAAACGCGCCACCCGCATCAACGAGCGCTTTAGCATTCGCCGTCTGTTCGTCGCGAATGGCCGCTGCCAACGGAATCAGGATCGAGGGGCGGCCAATAACCGTAAGATCAGCGATCGAGCTAGCCCCCGCCCGCGCCACCACAAGCTGTGCAGCATCAATCCGCACCGGAATATCATCGAAAAAAGGTTGCACGTCGGCGTTCACGCCCATGTCAGCGTAAGCAGCAACGACCATATCCATATCCGCCGCACGCGCCTGATGCGAGACATTCAGATGTTCTTTAATATCTTCCGGCAGCATCGCGATTGCCTTTGGCACCACGTCAGAAAGGATGCTCGCCCCTTGCGAACCACCAAACACCAGTAAGTTCATCGGATAATCGCCGGGCACATGATAAGACGCCGCCGCATGCTCCAGAACCACGCCGCGCACCGGATTACCCGTATGCTCAGCCTTCGCCCCCGCGGGCAATTCAGTAGGCCAGACGCTGCAAGCGACCACATTAACGCGCTTCGCAAACAGCGCATTTACACGCCCTAGCACACCATTTTGTTCATGCACCATGCGCGGTAAACCCAGTAATATTGCGGCACTCATCGCCGGAATCGCTGGATACCCGCCGAAACCGACAACCGTTGTCGGGCGATCCGCTTTCATACTACGCCAAGCCGACAAAACACCGCTGGCAATCCGGAACGGCATCGCAAGTTTCGCCAAAAACCCGCCACGCGCAGGCGTTGCCGAGGACACTACCTCGCGTTTTATCGCATCGGGAAAACCGTCGGAATATCGATTGCCGCGCGCATCCGTGGACAGTTTCACACGCCAACCGCGCTGCAACATTTCTTCGGCCAAAGCCTGCGCGGGGAACATATGGCCCCCGGTACCGCCTGCCGCAATGATTACCAGAGGTTTAACCATCGGAATGCCTCACCAGAATATCGCTCATCTCGTCTTGAGGACGGCGGCGCGTCAACGCCAGCAGCATCCCCAGCATAATCCCCGCCGCAATCAGCGACGATCCACCATAGCTGACGAACGGCAAAGTCATCCCCTTCGAGGGCAACAATCTGACCGCCACACCAAGGTTAATCAACGCCTGCATCGCCAGCAGAACCGACAGGCCAACGCCCGCCACTCGAATAAACGGGTCACGTTCCCGCACCAACCGCAACAACGAGCGCACGGTAATCAGCATGAACAGCCCAATGATGAACAGACAAAAAACCAGCCCGTATTCTTCGGCAGCAACCGCAATTATGAAATCCGTATGGGCGTCGGGCAGCGACCACTTAATCGAGCCCTCGCCCACTCCAACCCCGAAGACCCCGCCCTCCTGAATGGCATTGCTCGCAAACCCGATCTGCGAGGTAGGGTCAATCTCGGAATTCAAAAACCCGTCAATCCGACGCGCGAAATGTTCGGAGTTATCATAAGCAAATATCCCAGCACCAACGACCCCCGCCGCCAACAGGATCAACAACAGCATCGGAGCACCCGCAATAAAATACATCAGACCCCAGCTTGCCAGCACCAGTGCCGCCTGCCCGAAATCGGGCTGCAAGGCCAGCAACACTGTCAACATGATCGCCACAAAGAACGACATCAGCCGTCCGGGGGGACCGTCAAGATCAACGCTGGCGGACATCAACCACGCGGAAAACAGAACGAATGTAGGTTTGACGAATTCAGAGGGTTGCACCGAAACAAAGCCCAGCGAATACCACCGCATAGCGCCTTTGCCGTAATCCGTGCCCAAAAACGGTAACAGAACAATCGCGGCAAACGCGCCGATAAAGCCGAGCACCGCAAGGCGGCGAACGGTCGTCGGCGTCTGCATAGACAGGTAAATCATTCCACCCAGCGCCGCTGTTCCGAAAATCATTTGTCGGTTCACGTAATGAAACGCGCCAAACCCGTTGCGTGCCGCCAAAGGCGGCGACGACGCCATGCCCAGCAACACTCCGATCGCGAACAAGATAAAAACCGCTGCCAGCGAGACACGGTCAACCGTGCGCCACCAACGCGATACAATCGGCTCGCCAGTCGTGGTCGAGACCGCTCCGAATACCATTTCCGTCATGAGAGACTGCTCTTTCATGTATGTGCCTGTAGTCCGGCTTATCGCCCGTTTACGGGTCTTGCCGATATTGTCAGCAAGCCTAGACGTTTACAGCGTCAAAATCCAGAAAAAATCCCCCAGAATCAGCAACGTGCGCAATGCCTGAACTTCAGGTGAGCGAATATCGGCCAACTTCGGCTTGCATAGGGCAGATTACGCGTCGATAAACGCCTCAAAGGCCTCGCCGCGTTTCGCAAAATTTTCGAACTGATCGAAACTCGCGCATGCTGGCGCCAACAAAACAACGTCGCCCGCCTCGGCTTCGGCCTTTGCAGCCTTCACCGCCGCCTCCAGCGTGCCGGATATCTCGTGCGGGGTATCTCCCAACTGCTCCGCAAACATCTCGGCGGCTTCACCAATCAGATATGCTTTGGCTATCTTGCCAAACAATGGTTCCAGCGCTGATATTCCGCCTTCTTTCGCTTGCCCGCCAGCAATCCAGCGAATACGCGGAAACGCCCCAAGCGCCTTGCCCGCCGCATCCGCATTGGTGGCCTTGCTGTCATTCACAAACTTAACGCCGCCCTCGTTGGCAACCGCTTGACACCGATGCCGCATGCCCGCGTAATCACGAACGGCAGGTTCAATCTGTTTGGGAGCCAGGCCTAATGATCGGCAAACCGCATAGGCCGCACACGCATTCTGATGATTATGCGCACCAGGCAATCCCGCCACGTCGCGCAGATCAATCGAAAACACCTGCCGATCCTTGCGCCATTCACTAAGGAAACCTTTACGCGCAAAGACGCTCCAGCCTTTGCCCTTCAGTTTGCGTTGCGTCGAAACCGCGATCACCGGATCAGCCGCCCCTGCACCCTCGCGCATCAGGTTGGCCAGATACTGCCCCTCGGGCTGATCGACACCAATCACCGAACGCTCAGGCCCGCCTTGCGTAAACAGACGTTTCTTGGCCCCAAAATACCCACCAATCCCGCCGTGGCGCTCAAGATGGTCAGGCGACAGGTTCAGGAACACGGCAATATCGGGCTGTAACGCCCGCGCCAGTTCAATCTGGTAGGAAGACAATTCCAGCACCACAACCTCGCCATCACGCGCGGGATCAAGCCCAAGCGCGCCAACGCCGATATTGCCGCCCAATTGCGTCGGGCGGCCGGATTCTTCCAAAATATGGTGCAACAATGCCGAAGTCGTCGATTTCCCGTTCGATCCGGTAATACACACAACCTTCGGGTATTTTTCAAAAACGTCCCAATCCTGCGTCGCAAACGACTGGAAAAACAGGCCCACGTCGTTGTCCACAATCACCCCGTGCTCCCACGCTTTGGTAACGGCGGGATGCGGCGCCGGATACAAATGCGGTATCCCGGGCGAGACGATCAGTGCGGCCAAACCTTCCCACGCGCTATCCTTGCTCAGGTCGGCGATCTCGTGACCCGCAGCTTCGGCCTTGTCGCGGGCATCTTCGTTGTCGTCCCAACAAACAGGCACAGCCCCGCCCGCCTGCAACGCCGCCGCCGTCGCCAGACCCGAGACTCCAAGTCCCAGAACTCCGACGCGAGCGCCGGCATATCCCCGAACAGGTATCACCGGATTTTCAAGGTCGCGAGGCCGACCAACGCAAGAATAAGCGACACAATCCAGAACCGGATCACAATCTGGCTTTCACCCCATCCGGCTTTTTCAAAATGGTGGTGGATCGGTGCCATCAGGAAAATCCGCTTACCGGTGTTCTTGTAATACAACACTTGAATGACGACGCTTAGCAACTCGACCACGAACAGTCCGCCGATGATCGACAGAACGATTTCATGCTTGGTCGCAATCGCAATCGCGCCAAGCGCACCGCCCAGAGCAAGCGACCCCGTGTCGCCCATAAACACCGCCGCAGGGGGGGCGTTATACCAAAGGAAACCAAGCCCGCCGCCAATCAATGCAGCAACAAAAATCGTCAACTCTCCGGTGCCAGCAACGTAGTGCACGTCCAGATATTCGGTGAAATCGACGCGGCCAACCAAATAGGAAATAATCCCGAACGATCCCGCCGCGATCATCACGGGCATAATAGCTAGACCGTCCAGACCATCGGTGAAATTCACAGCATTCGCAGTGCCGACAATCACGATCATAACGAATGGAATATAGAGGAAGCCGAGGTTCAACAGCGTGTCTTTCAGGATCGGAAACGCCAGATAACCGGACAAATCAGCGTTTTGCATCGACATCACCCAAACACCAGCGATGGCTGCGATGATAAAACCAATCCCCAGCCGAATTTTTCCGGAAATACCGTTATGGTGTTGCTTGGAAACCTTTTGGTAATCATCAGCAAATCCGATCAAGCCAAAACTATAGGTCACGAAAAGCACCATCCAGACATAGCCGTTATCCCAACGCGCCCAAAGTAATGTCGATACTAAAATCGCGCCCAAGATCAACACACCGCCCATCGTCGGCGTGCCCGCTTTGGCCAGAATATGGCTCTCCGGTCCATCCTCGCGGATTGGCTGCCCTTTGCCCTGTTTAAGGCGCAACAGATTAATGAGAGGTTGACCGAACATGAATCCGAAAATCAACGCCGTAAAGAACGCTCCGCCTGCTCGAAAGGTGATATACCGGAAAAGGTTAAAAAAATCCCCGCCATCTGAAAGTTCGTTCAACAGATAGAACATTAAATCGTGCCTCCGGTTTCAGTCAAAGGACGTGCATCGCCCAAATTTTTGATCGCGTCAACAATCAATCCCATTTTAGCCCCGAGCGAGCCTTTTACCATCACAACATCGCCGTCCGTTAACAATTCGTTAACCTGCGCGGCAAGATCGGCAGAGCTTTCCACCCAGACGCCGCGTTTTTCCGCTGGCAAAGCCTCGAAAAGGTGTTTCATCAACGGCCCGACACAATGAATTTTGTCGACTTTTCCCAAACTCACGCTATCCGAAATGGCGCAATGCAAGGCCACCTCGTTCGGCCCTAGTTCCAGCATGTCACCCAGAAACGCGACCCTGCGACCCGTTCCATGCGCCAGCACATTCAGCGCCGCAGCCATCGACAGAGGATTAGCATTGTAACTATCGTCAATCAAATTCACCCCACCAATAACCCAACGCTCACCGCGTCCAGCAGGGGGACGCCAGTCCGCAAGCGCCTCGGCTGCAATCTTGACATCCGCCCCGATCGCATGCACCGCCGCCAGAACCGCCAGCGCATTCATCGCCAGATGCCGTCCCGTCGCGCCGATTGTAAATTCGATGTTCCCGCCAAGAACCTGTGCGGAAACTCGTGCCGTGTCCGCCCCAACTTCGACTCCCGTCAGGCGGAAATCCGAGGCGGTCTCACCAAACCAGAGCGCATCGGTCTTACCTGCGACCTTGGCCAACACCGCTGACGTCTCCATATCCGCATTCAGCACAGCGACTCCGCCGGACAGCCCCTCGATAACCGAGGCCTTCTCAAACGCAATCGCTTCAACACTGTCGAACGCCGCCATATGCACCGCTGCAACATTGGTCACTATCGCCACATCGGGCCGCGCCAGCCGTGAAAGAGGCGCAACTTCGCCAGCATGGTTCATACCGATCTCGATCACCGCAAAATCGGTGCCCACAGGCATCCGCGCTAACGTCAGCGGCACACCCCAATGGTTGTTATAGCTCTTTTCCGCAGCATGAACCCGCCCTTGCGGGGCCAGAACAGAACGCAGCATCTCTTTCGTGCCGGTTTTTCCGACCGAGCCAGTAACCGCGACTACCTTCGCCCCTGTCCGTGCTCGCGCAGCGACCGCCAACGTCTCAAGCCCTCGCAGCACATCATCAACAATCAACAGTGGAGCGTCCGAAGACACCCCTTCGGGCACCCGCGAAACCATCGCTGCCGCCGCACCATTTTCCAACGCCTGCGCCACAAAATCATGCCCGTCGCGCTGATCTTGCAATGCCACGAACAAATCGCCCGCCTGCAACGTGCGCGTATCTATCGAAACGCCGTTTGCGTTCCAGTCGACCGAGCAGTGCCCGCCAGTCGCCGCGACAGCCGCATCCCTTGACCAGAGCACCGCGCTCATAGCAATTCCTCCAACGCCGCGACCGCAATGCTGGCCTGCTCTGCGTCGTTGAACTCTAAAACGTCAGTCCCGACAATCTGCCCCGTCTCATGGCCTTTGCCTGCAATCAGCAAAGCATCACCGGGTTGCAAGGCATCCACCGCTGTCAAAATCGCTTCTGCCCTGTCGCCGATTTCCGTCGCATCCGGACAAGCCGCCATAATCGCCGCGCGGATAGTTTCTGGGTCTTCGGATCTTGGGTTGTCATCAGTGACAAACATCAAATCTGCAAATTCCGCCGCCGCTTTGCCCATCAAGGGTCGCTTACCCACATCGCGATCCCCGCCCGCACCAAACACGACCAAAAGCCGCCCCATCACATGCGGACGCATAGCTTGCAACGCCGTAGCCAGCGCATCCGGCGTATGGGCGTAATCGACAAATACCATTGCCCCGTTCGCTCGTGTCGCGGCCAGTTCCATACGACCACGAACGGTTTGCAATTTCGGAATGCACTCGAACACTTGCGCCGGTTCGGCCCCGCAAGCAATCACCAGACCTGCCGCCAACAGCACATTGTCTGCCTGAAATCCGCCGATCAAGTCCAACGGCAGCATATGGTTAACGCCCTCGTAAGACACCAGCACATCCAGCCCGTCTGCTCTGAATCGCGTATCTAGAATGCGAATATCTGCATCTCCATGCCCGACGGTCAACGCCTTGTCCAACTCAGCGGCCAACGTAACCCCATATTCATCATCAACGTTAATTACCGCCGTCGCGCCCGACGGTAATACCCGCCGGAAAAGCCCTGCTTTGGCGTCAAAATAGTCCCCAAAACTGTCGTGGTAATCCAGATGATCACGGCTGAGGTTGGTGAAACCTGCTGCGCTTAAACGAACCCCGTCTAGCCGTCGTTGTGCCAACCCATGCGAAGATGCCTCCATCGCGCCGTGCGTTACACCTTGCACTGCCAGATCAAACAACAAAGCATGCAAAGTGATCGGTTCAGGCGTCGTATGCAATAGCGGAGCCGCCACCGCCCCTTCAACCCCGACTGTACCGAAATTCACTGCCGCCAGCCCCAGTTCTTCCCATATTTGGCGGATAAAACTGGCAACCGAAGTTTTCCCATTCGTCCCCGTGATCGCCACCATCACGTCTGGCTGGCCATCAAACCACGCGGCTGCAACTTTCGATAACGCAGCGCGAGGGTCGTCGGAGATCAGAAACGCAACGTCGTAACCACCCTCGGAAAGTGCCAGCTCATAGCCAGCCTGATTGGTCAGAACCGCAACAGCCCCCATTCGCACGGCGTATTTGATAAACTCTGCCCCGTGCATGTTCACACCTGGCATCGCGGCAAACAAATGCCCCTGCTTGGTCAAACGGCTGTCCACGGAAACGCCTGTAATCGCTGGCACTTCGCCAATAATGCGAATATCCAGCCCAACCGAGTCGATATTAAGTGTTTTTGTCATGGCGCCACTCTTGGCCCCTAGTCAGTTTCGCGTCAAGGTTAACGCATCGGGCGTTGCCTTGCCGTCGAAATATTCTGGCCGCATCCCCATAAGTGGCGCGATCCGGCGAATGATCTCTGCGCCTACAGGCACCGCCGTCCAGCCAGCAGTGCGGCGCGGTTCGTCGCCCGAGGTCTCGACGGGTTCGTCAAGACTGACCACCAGCACATACTTTGGATCGCCCATCGGGAATACACTGGCGAATGTCGCGATAACTTTGTCTTCGTAATACCCGCCCTGAGGGTTTGGCTTATCTGCCGTCCCCGTCTTGCCGCCAACCTGATAACCGGTCACCTCGCCCAGCGAGGCCGTCCCCCGCACAACCACCTGCCGCAACATTTCGCGTACATTGGCCGAGGTCGCCTCGGACAATACCCGATCATCCCCGTCCGGCAGTTCGCCATCTTTCAACAACGTCGGCGTAACTTTCAGCCCACCATTTGTAATCGTCGCATAGGCTGCCGCCAAATGCAGCGGCGTTGCGGCCAAACCGTGGCCATAGGAAATAGTCATAGTGGACAGCTCGGACCAATTCGACGGAATCAACGGCTTACTTCGTCGCGCCTCTTTGATTTCCAGCGCGACAGGATCGAAGAAACCCAAATCCCGCAAGAAATCTTTCTGCGCCTCTGGTCCCATTTCCACCGCAAGATTAGCCGCACCGATATTCGAGGATTTCACGATTACATCCATCAAACTAAGTTCCGAACCGTAGTTATGGAAGTCTCGAATAGTATATTTCCCCCACCGCAAAGGGCCGCGCGTCGGCACCATTGTGTCCAGCGTTGCCGTCCCCGTTTCCATTGCCAAAGCGGCAGTGAACAATTTGAAGGTCGAGCCAAGCTCGTACCTTCCTTGCGCCACACGGTTAAACAACGGGCTATCGGCGGGATCACCGCTGGCCGGCGGAGCAGGTCGATGGTTTGGATCAAAATCGGGCAACGAGACCATTGCGATCACTTGCCCCGTATCGACTTCCATCAGAACAGCAGCAGCGCCGCGAGCGCTCATCATCATCATGCCACCCGCCAAAACGCGACGCATTGCGGCTTGTACGGCAATATCAATCGACAGCTCTAGCGGCGAGCCGTCTTCGGCGGGATCGCGCAGGAATGTGTCGAATTGCAACTCGACTCCGGCAGTTCCGATCACCTCGGCAGACTGCACGCCCTCGCGCCCGAATGCCGTACCACCCAGAATATGGGCTGCCAGACTGCCGTTTGGATATAGGCGAATTTCACGGGGCCCGAATTGTAAACCCGGCTCGCCGATGTCATGTACTGCCTGCCGTTGCTCGGGCGATAGCTTATGTTTTATCCAGACGAACTTGCGTTCACCGGAAAACAATCCGAACAGTATTTCCGAATTCAGATCGTCAAAAATCGCTACCAAACCATCAGCCGCCGCACGCGCGTCGACCATGTCCTGTGGATGCGCAAAAAGCGAAGTCGTGGCAAGGTTGGTCGCCAAAATCTGCCCGTTGCGATCCACAATATTCGCCCGCTGGCTAACAATCTGGATCGAGCGTCCACGCGCCACTGGTTCAACTGGCGAAGTGGTCGCCAATACGGTCATCTTCCAACCCACTGTCCCGAAAGCCATCAGAAACACAAACGCCAGAAGGAACAATCGGGACTGCGCGCGAAACCTTTCGGAATTGCGCTGACCCCGCATCCGTGCGGCCTTTTCCTCGGCTTCAATAATGCTGGGATCAACTCCGCTTTCGCGGGCCTTCAATACGCGGGCAATTGGGCGCAGAGGGCGGCGGATCATTATCCGCCCCCTTTGATTTCAATAATTGCCGCCTCGATCAACGCCGCGAGCAACGGATCGGCGGCTGTAGGATACGCCACTTTGGTAGGGTCCGAGAAATGGTCAGGATGCAACGGCATCAAACGCAGCTGGGTGAAATGTTCTTCGGACAGGGCAAGCAGACGGTCGGGCCGGTTCAGATAAGCCCATTCCGCCTCTAGCACCGCAATCGTTTCCCGCTCGGAGCGAATTTCACGTTGCAGGCTGGCCACACGGCTCATCGCGCCGCGTGTTTCATTGTTCACACGGTAAGCCCAAGTGGCAAATACCATCACCATAATCATGCCGATTAGATAGAAGAGGCTTTTCACATCCAAGCTCCCTTTGTGATGTCCAAAGTCGGCATTCCAATGTCTTTGGGGTTAAGTGTATCAGCCGCTGAAGAGGTGCGCCGACTGATACGTAACTTGGCGGAACGCGCACGTGGATTGGCCGATATTTCGGCCTCCTCTCCCACCACCGCTTTGCGCGTTATCCTTGTAAATGCGGGCTCGATAACCTCATCAATAGGGGTAAATCTGCTGCCTTTGGGACCGGCACCCGAGCGTTCCTGCATGAAACGCTTAACCATTCGATCTTCAAGTGAATGGAAGGTCACAACAACCAACAACCCACCCTCTTTCAAGGCAACCTCGGCGGCGGCAAGGCCGCGCGCCAGTTCACCCAATTCATCATTGACCACAATCCGTAACGCTTGAAAACTGCGTGTTGCGGCATGTGGCTGCCCCGGTTTCGGGCGCGGCATAATACGTTCCAGCATGCCCGCAAGCTGTCGCGTGGTTTTAAACGGCTTAATCTTGCGATCCATAACAATCGCCTTGGCAATCTTGCGCGATGCACGTTCTTCGCCGAACTGAAACAGAATATCCGCCAACAATTTTTCCGGCGCCTTGTTCACAATATCCGCCGCCGATGGCCCACTTTGACCCATCCGCATATCCAGCGGACCGTCTTTCATAAACGAAAATCCGCGCTCGGCCTGATCTATCTGCATCGAAGACACGCCAATATCCAACACAACCCCATCCAGCGTTCCAGCACCGGCAATCTTATCCAGATCGCCAAAACATCCCGATACAATCTGCAAACGCTCGCCGTATTCACCAGCCCAAACCGCGGCACGTTCCAACGCTTCGGGGTCACGATCCACACCAATCAGACGCTCGGCCCCGGCATCCAGAATAGCGCGCGCATAACCGCCAGCTCCGAAGGTACCATCCAGCCAAACACCCGATAAGGGCGAGATTCTATCCATGATGGGATCAAGCAATACAGGAACATGTGGAGTTTCAGTGTTTTCTGGATCAACCGGAGGAACGGTCATAGTCTAGCCCTCCGCCGTAGTGCGATACAATTTCGCATGAGGGTTTTCCTGTGCGGCCCCCCACTCCTTTATCTGTCTGAGTTCGTTTTCATACGCGGAAGGCTCCCAAATCTGGAAACGGTTCCCTTTACCAACAAACACAGCATCTTTCGCCACGCCAATCATCTTGCGCAACGCTGCGGACAATACCATACGCCCGTTTTCATCAACCGAGGCGTAATCGGAATCCGCCCCCAATATTGTCTCAAAATATTCCCGCTCGTCTGAGAAATGCGGCAAGGCCTCGATCAGATTATCCAGTTTGTCCATGGAATTGATCGAATACCCCTCGATACAACGCCCCTCTTTAGAGCCATGCACAATCACTAATTGTGGATTTTCGCCCGAACGCCAATCAGGGTCACCCTCCTCAAGCACACGCCGAAAGGACGCGGGTATCGACACCCTGCCCTTTGCGTCCACCTTGTGGACCGATTTGCCTCTGAAACGTCTAGCCACGTCTCTCTCCTGTTTGGTGCTCCCTTAAAACGGGTGCGGCGGATCGCACTGCCTAAGGTACGACCCGCCGTTTGCCCCGTGGAAGGAAGCCGACTGCGCGTTTTATGCTGCTCATATGCGCGTCGAATCTTTCACCTATGGAGGAATGCGGTGCCTGTATGAAACCTGCTCGGTTTTTGTTTTCCGGGGCTTAAGCCCTCTAAAAAATATACCCGCTTCCGTCCGTGTAATTGGAGTAACATGGGAAACTATGGAAATCAATGGATTTTTAATGGGTGAACCCGAGTGAAATCGACGAAAGTTCGTAGATTTCACAAGTTTTAAGCAGGTTTTGTGTCCATCCAGCAGAACATCACTACATATGGTGGTGGACCCAAGTGTTAAACGCCCATGATTTCCCAAAATAGTTCATTTCAGGGTCAACTTTTTACCTCTACGGCGCAGCAATGCCCATAAAAGACGAAGCTGTGCTACAATCCATCCTAAGCAATAGGAGGTGAATGATGATTCGCAGGCGTAGTTTTCTAGCAATGACAGCAGCTCTTTCGGCTCTTTCAGTGGCAAGCCAGATCAAAGCCGAAGTCAAAATCGGCGATGACGGGCTCCACAAGCAGGACTTCTTTCTGGACAGCTTTCTAGAAATGGGCCCCGACCTGGAAGAGGCGGCCGCCGAAGGCAAAGGTCTGATAATATTGTTTGAACAGCGCGGCTGCCCCTACTGTCGCGAGCTACACGAAGTTAATTTCGAGCGACCAGAGATCGTTGATTTTCTAACGGGAAGCTTCGAAATCGTTCAGCTTAACCTGTGGGGGGATCGCGAAGTCGTAGATTTCGACGGCGAAACTTTGTCAGAAAAAAAATTGGCTGCCAAGTGGTATGTAAACTTCACCCCCACAATGATTATTATCCCCGCTGAAGCTGCTGGCGTTCAAAGCGTACGCGAAGCTGCAGCGTTTACCATGCCGGGGTATTTTAAACCCTTCCACTTTGTTTCTTCTCTGGAATACGTCGCATCCGGTGCATTTAAAGACCTAGGCTTCCAGCGCTTCTTGCAAGCAAAGGGCCAACGCTTGGCAGCCGAGGGAATAGAAGTAGACCTCTGGTAGCTCGCCAGCCTTACATATTAATTATTCACCCAATTGGTTGACAATCGGATTTTATCAAGTTGTTCACCCTTATGGTTGAACATAATTCAAATACCCTATCTGAAACCCTTAAAGCTGTAGGTGACCCTACGCGACGCTCGATTTTGACGACATTGATCCAGCAAGGCCCCACCCGCGTAACAGAGGTGGCGGCAATGTATGACATGTCTCTCAATTCGGTCTCAAAGCACATCAAGGTACTGGAAAGAGCAAATCTCGTGCACCGCCGAACCATGGGTCGCGTGCATTTAATCGAGGCCAATCTTGCCCCCGTGAATGAAGTCGAGGACTGGTTCAAATCACTCCGTTCGATTTGGGACATTCGGCTCGAAGCTCTGGATGAATTGATAGCAACAAAGGAAAACCCAATGACTGATATATCCCTAACCGTCTCACGTAAGTTCAATGCTGCACCCGAAATCGTATTCAATGCGTGGCTTGACCCTGAGATGCTCAGCCAATTCATGTTGCCGGGCGAAGGCATGAGCGTACCATCCGCAAAAACTGACTCCGTTGAAGGTGGCCGGTTTGAAATTGTCATGCGAGCAGGCGACCAAGATATGCCGCATGCTGGCACATACACTGAAATTTCACGCCACTCTCGAATATCTTTCACTTGGGAAACGCCAAGCGACGTAAAACTGACATTTACACCAAGCGGTGCCGGAACTGACGTAGAACTTTATCACAACAAGTTTGAAACCGAGGAACCGCGCGACAACCACAAAGCCGGATGGGGTTTTATTCTCGCCAGTCTGGATTCTGTGGTAACTTAAGCCCGTTAATTATTTGACATAAACAAAAAGGGAATTGAATATGGAAGAAATCGTAACAGGCGTTAACTGGCTGGCGGTGGTCGTCGGCTTCGTATTAGCGTTTGGGCTCGGATGGTTGTGGTTTTCACCAAAGTTGTTTGGAAAGAAATGGGCGGAAGGCAACGGTCTTGACCCG
This sequence comes from Paracoccaceae bacterium, assembly GCA_050256375.1. GTDB lineage: Bacteria > Pseudomonadota > Alphaproteobacteria > Rhodobacterales > Rhodobacteraceae > NORP23. The sequence goes on from JBBWVU010000039.1 coordinate 135,036, forward strand.
AATGGGCCAGACAAAATGCCCATGAACGCGATGATTACACAGGCCGCCGGCACATTTTTGCTAGCGTGAGTTGTCGGAGTTACGGCAAATAACGACGCCATCCTTACGATCATCTTGATCGCCGTTACAATGGTCGTCCTTAACGGCGCCAGCACCTTGTTCACTAATAAAGGTGCATATGTACGCCACGTAGATGCAGGATTTACCCTCGCTATGGTCGTGCTGATGATAATTGTTCACGCATCTATTTAAATTCAGTCGGGCGGAGATTAATCATCTTCGCCCCACTTTTTTCCAGAAATATGCGGATGACCTATAAGCCGGATTTTGTTCCGGGCTTTCGCCCTTCGATGACCATTCGTCTGGGCCTGCTGTCGCCAACAAGCTCTTGCAGCCAACCCGGATCGCTCGGTTGAAGACCTGTCTTGCGACACGCGATCCCTATTTAGCCTTGCTCCTGACGGGGTTTACCATGCCGTCCTTGTTACCAAGAACGCGGTGGTCTCTTACTCCACCGTTTCACCCTTACCTACGCAAGCGCAGGCGGTCTATTCTCTGTGGCACTTTCCCTCGGGTTGCCCCGGCCGGCTGTTAGCCGGCGTCACTTCTCCATGGAGTCCGGACTTTCCTCACCCGTAAGGGTGCAGCCATCCAGCCATCCGCATACCCGCTAGGTAGGGGGTTGCGCCTACGGGGTCAATGGTATCTGTAACGCTAAACACCATATCAGGAAGCCCAATGACAAACCCCACCGCCCGATCCGCCCTGCCCCTGTGGGACATCCCTCTAGATGCCACCCTGAGTCTTATCAATGTCGCGGAAAATGAAACCTATCTGGTAGAAGCCCCCGACTATAAGGCGATCCTGCGCCTGCACCGCATCGGCTACCACTCCAAACGTGCCATTGAGTCCGAGCTGGCGTGGTCCTCCGCCCTTGCCCGCGACACAGGCATCGAAACGCCCAGCGCAATCGCAGGCCGGAACGCAGCGTTGGTGCAAACGGTAACGCCAAACGGCCTGCCATCGCAGCATGCAGTGCTGTTCGAATTCATCGAAGGCGCGCATCCAGACGAGTCTCAAGACCTTGCCACCGCCTTTCACAACCTCGGCCTGATCGCCGCACAAACTCACCTGCACAGCATCACATGGCAACGCCCAAAACCGTTCGAGCGCCTGACATGGGACCGCGACGCCGTTTTCGGCGAGACCCCTACATGGAGCGACTGGCGGGATGCTCCAAACGTCACAACCGACCTCCGTCGTATCCTTGAACGGGCCCAGCGCACCGTGACCCACCGCCTGACCGCCTATGGCCAAGATGCAGGGCGCTACGGCTTGATCCATGCAGATATGCGCCTCGCCAACCTTCTGCTGCTTGGCGACAACACCTGCCTGATCGATTTTGACGACTGTGGCTTCGGCTGGTTCATGTATGACTTTGCTGCTGCCATCAGCTTCATCGAAGACAGCTCCCAAATTCCAGCACTACGGACCGCATGGCTGGCAGGCTATCGCTCGATCCGCACCTTAACCGCCGAGGATGAACAGATTATTGATACCCTGATAATCCTGCGCCGAATGGCGCTGCTGGCATGGATTGGCAGCCATATGGAGGCAACGGAACCCCAAGCCCTCGCGCCGGATTTCGCGAAGGTAACCGCGCAACTCGCCACAAAATATTTGGCCGTAACCTAAGGTTACGCCCGCCGACTTAACGCTTCCTTAACCAATTTCACGTATAACAATTCGTACTGAGCGAAGCGGGGTTAAAACTCCACTGGTTTATCGCGCTAGAGCATTTGAATTTACTGCTGCATATTTCGCGCAGCAAAATCCTAAACAACTGACCCATTCGTTGCGCTGCGTGACAAGCAGTAACTACAGGCAACAAGGCATGGGAATGGCACAACATAATCTAGCGCGGTTGACCTGACTTCGGTCAACACAGGGCGATCTTTAAACCGGAAAACCCGAAATCACGGCCAAAAGGCCTCTCCGAGATGTAAAAGACACAAAGGCGCGGTGAAAACCGGACGCCTCTTTTTTCGTACGAAATTTGCGGGTGACCCGCCCTATCCGACATCCTTAGCCATCGAATAATCCGTCACCCGATAACCGACCTTGGCATACAAATCCCGCGCACCTTCGTTTTGCCCAAACACATGCAGCGCGATTTTGCTGGCCCCAAGCACCTTCACCTCGGCCTCAAGCAAGCCCATCGCCACGGATGCAATCCCATGACGGCGAAACTTCGGCACGATTTCCAGATCATAAACGAACGCCGAGGTCACACCCCATTCCGACTTGATAGAAAACCAAAGCCAGCCACAAACAGCACCATCCTGCAAAATCATGAAGAAATAGTTATCCGCCGTGGCAAATCCGTCCGACAACAAATGCGAGAACGACTCGTTCGACAAAACCAAAGCCTCGGCCTTATCAATGCCCAACGCTTTCATCTTGTCTTTGGCGTATTCGTCAATCGAATACGCCATCCATGTCACAAATTCCGCCTCGGCCATCTTCCTCAGCGAAACCGTATTCATCTCTTATCGCCGCCTTTTGTCCCCGCGCGTTTCTTACCACGCAGCGAAATTCCCGGACTGGCCGAGCCAGGCCGGACCTGCCGAACCCGTGGAGCCTTGGGTTTCGTCGTTGCCACCTTATGCTCTACCTCGGCGGTGCGTTCGATGCCCAACTGATCACGCAAAACTTTCGGCCGAATTTCTTCGACTTCGCTTAGCTTCATTTCACCCAACTGGAACGGGCCGTAGGACACTCGAATCAGGCGGTTCACCGTCATGTTGATGCTTTCAATTGCGCGTCGGATCTCGCGGTTCTTGCCTTCGCGCAGGCCAATCGTTAGCCACGCGTTCGCACCTTGCTGGCGATCAAGAACCACCTGCATCGGCAGAAAACGCTCGCCTTCAACCGTGATACCTTTGCGCAACGGGGCAAGTGTTTCGTCTGTAGGATATCCGTTCACCCGCACCCGATATTTGCGAACCCAACCTGTCGAGGGCAGCTCCAGCTTGCGCTTCAGCTCTCCGTCGTTGGTCAACAGCAACAACCCTTCCGAGTTCAAATCCAGCCGTCCAATCGTCATCACCCTTGGCAAATCCGATGGCAGACGGTCGAAGATCGTCTCGCGGCCTTTTTCGTCCTTGTTGGTCGAAACCAAACCTTTTGGCTTGTAGTATTTCCACAATCGCGCTGGTTCAGCCGCCGCTACGGGCTTGTTGTCCACAAGAATCCGGTCAGCGGGCACAACATTAAACGCCGGTGACTCCAGCACCTTGCCATTAACACTTACGCGTCCAGCCGCAATCATACGTTCCACTTCACGACGCGAGGCAACCCCGGCGCGCGAAAGGCGTTTGGCGATACGCTCGCCTTCATGTTTCTTTTCTGTCATAGGTCGGGGCATATAGATGCAACACGCATTTGCCTAGGGGCGAAACGGGATAATGAGCGAATTTACCACATATATGGACCAAGCTATGGATCAGGCCCGCATGGCCGCCGATCGTGGTGAAACCCCTGTGGGCGCCGTGATTGTGGGTGCAGATGGCAAAGTTCTAGCCAAAAACGGCAACCGCACTCGCGAACTATCCGACCCAACCGCCCACGCCGAGATCATGGTAATCCGTGAAGTTTGCGCCTCGATTGGTTCGGAACGCCTGCCCGGTCTGGACCTATACGTGACGTTGGAACCCTGCCCCATGTGCGCCATGGCGATTTCGTCGGCGCGCATCCGGCGCGTGTACTACGGCGCATCCGATCCAAAGTCCGGCGGTATCGAGCAAGGCCCGCGTATCTTCAGCCATAAACAATGCCACCATAAACCCGAGGTCTACGGTGGCATAAGTGAGGCCGAATCCGGCGAATTACTGCGCGATTTTTTCGAAACGCGCCGCTAGGCGTCTCAGCCGCCCATCGACATCAGTTCCGCAACCTCAACAGGTCCCATATCCAGATATGGACACCCCTTCGATATCTCGACAGCCTCATCAAGGTCCGCCGCCTCGACAATCGTATAGCCATTCAGGCCAGAGTCCGTTTCCGAAACCCCATCCGAACTAACAATCATGGATTTGCCCATTGGCGTGCCGGGATTCACCATTTTATCGCCCAATTCCTTGATCCACTCTCCCCATTTCGCCCGATGAGCCTGACCCTCCCCGGGGCTGGAAAGCTGTTTGGTTGGTGCGTGATACACGATAATAAAATTAGCCATTAATTAACTCCCTTAATTGGTTTTGGTTACTAGGATTTCTAGTCTCAGCAAGGCCGCATTCCAGCCTTTTTTCATCATGTCCTCGATATGTTCCGGGTCCAGCCCTGTCTGCGTTAATAACAAGTGTGTGCCGCCTGTGTCGCTGGCGCTTACCTCGAACCGAATGGTGGATTCCGGCCCGTGGCCATCTTCCATCACAAAGTTCAACGTTAGCTCAATCGCATGCGGGGCGTTTACTTCCAACACCTGCCCACCAACTTTGGCGGCACCCCCTTCGGGGCCAACCATCACCGCGAACCATGGGCCAACTTTCGAAAAATCCAGACTATGGTTGTGGATTTTCATACCTTCCGGGCCCCACCAGTTCAGTAGGTTCTCGGTTTGCGTCAGAAATTCAAACACCTTGGCAGGCTGCGCGTCGAACACCCGCTGCATGGTCAACGTAGCCATCAGCGTACCTCGCGTTGCAAGGCGCTGGCCAGACGATCAAAGCTGCCATCCCAGAACTGACGATAGCTCATCGACCAGTCGTTGATAGCTTTGACCGCCTCGGGGCGCACCGAATACATCCGCCGTTGCTTGTCGACGCGCTGGCTAATAATTCCGGCCTCCAACAATACTTTGAAATGGCGCGACAACGCGGGTGGCGAGATTTCCTCGACGTCGTGCAACTCTCCTGCGGCCAGCTCCCCTTCTCGAAGCAGACGTTCGACAATTGCGAAGCGCGTTGAATTGCCTAGTGCGGCGAAAGAGGTGGTCAGGTCTGGCATAAATCTGTCATTTCGTGTAATTGTTAATTAACATAAACAAAAATACGACTTGTCAACATAGACGTTGCGCCCTCGCCCCACGCGTGATGAATATACCGGATGTCCAAAATCATCCTTTTCAACAAACCCTTCAACGTGTTGTCACAATTTACCGACAAAGGCACCGAGGGTTCCAGCCGCCAGACCTTATCGGATTTCATCGACGTGCCCGATGTATACGCGGCAGGGCGTCTTGATAAGGACAGCGAGGGGTTGCTGGTTCTAACAGATGATGGCCGCTTGCAGAATCGTATCAGCGATCCCAAACACAAGACCGCGAAAACCTATTGGGTGCAGGTCGAGGGCATCCCCGATGTAGCGGCATTAACTGCCCTGCAAAAAGGCGTAAAGTTAAAGGACGGCATGACCGCCCCCGCGAAAATTCGCGCCATGGATGAACCCGCCACCTTGTGGCCCCGCACCCCACCCGTCCGGTTCCGCAAGACTGTCGCCGATAGTTGGCTAGAGATTACCATAACCGAGGGCCGCAATCGACAAGTCCGCCGCATGACCGCCGCTGTGGGCCATCCGACGCTAAGGCTTATCCGATACCGTGTCGGCGACTGGACCATCGACGGAATTGTCAACGGAAAATGGGAAACAGCGTAAGCGTCCACTACAACGTGATCGCCTCCATCACCTCTGGCTCAATCACGTTAACCCCGTCCAGTTCCGTAATCATAACCTCGGCGCTTTGTTCCAACAACGGAAACGTCCGATAATGGCACGGGATCACCGTCTCGAACTCAAAAAACCGTTTCGCCGCAAAAGCCGCCCGCGTCATATCCATCGTGAAATGCCCGCCCGCGCACAGGATACCGATTTCCGGCGCGTGTAACTCCTGCATCAACTGCATATCCATGCAAACGTCCGTATCGCCCGAGAAATAAATCGTCTTCGCCTCGCCCGAAATCATGAACCCCGCCTCGTGCCCCGCATACTTCGGCCCGTCGTCCGATACTATCGACGAACTATGCACCGCGTTAACCATAGTCACCGCCACATCGCCCAGCTTAACCGTGCCACCCTTATTAAACCCGATCACGTCGATCCCGTGTGCGCCCTCCCACCAAGACATCAGGTCGTAAATCCCAACCACTGGAATAGACAACCGTTTGGACAGGGCCACCGCATCGCCAGAATGATCGCCGTGCCCATGGCTAACCAGAATATGCGTCGCCCCTTCAACCGCCTTGTCATGTAGCAACTCCGGCAACATCGGATTACCCGTTAACCAGGGATCAACCAGTAAAACCTGTTCACCAATTTCAATACGAAAGCTGGAATGACCGAGCCAGATGATGTTCATACGTCTTCTCCTGTTAATTTCCCCGCTACGATAACGCGGAATCGTGACCATGCAAGTGCCGCAACGCTTGCGCCCAACGCCCCGTCCCGCTAAACCGCATTTCAAAGTTATACCGTCAGGAATGGACCCCATGTCGATTGATAAAGAAACCGCGCGAAAAGTGGCGCATCTTGCCCGCATCGAAGTCGCTGAAGAAGCCCTCGAACCTCTCGCCGGTGCGCTCTCCAACATTCTTGATTTCATGGAGCAGTTGAACGAAGTCGATATTGAAGGCATCGAGCCTATGACCTCGGTCACCCCCCTGGACCTGAAGAAGCGCGCAGACGTGGTAACTGACGGTGGCTATCCTGAACGCATTCTGGCCAACGCCCCTGACACCCGCGAAGGTTTCTTCGCTGTTCCCAAAGTGGTGGAGTAAGCCATGACCGACCTATCCAAAATCACTATTGCCAGTGCCCGCGACGCGATGCGCGCAGGCGCGTTAACTTCGGTCGAACTGACGCAAAGTTATCTGGACGCGATTGACGCGGCTGATACGCTGAATGCGTTTTCCACCAAAACGCCCGAGAAAGCTCTGAAGCAAGCCGCCGCCGCCGATGTTCGCATTCAGGCCGGCGATGCGCCGGACATGTGCGGGATTCCGCTGGGGATCAAAGACCTGTTCTGCACCGAAGATATCCAGACACAGGCCGGCAGTCATATCCTTGACGGCTTCAAGCCTAAGTATGAATCCACAATTACAGCCCAGCTTTGGGACGCAGGTTCGGTAATGCTCGGCAAGTTGAACATGGACGAGTTCGCGATGGGGTCCTCGAACGAGACATCCTATTACGGCCCGGTCACCAGCCCGTGGCGTCGTGGCAATGAAGATACAGCCCTGACTCCGGGTGGTTCGTCGGGCGGATCAGCATCCGCTGTTTCCGCAGACCTTTGCCTTGGCGCAACTGGCACTGACACGGGCGGTTCCATCCGCCAGCCTGCGGCCTTTACGGGCATCGTTGGCGTTAAACCTACATATGGCCGCTGCTCCCGCTGGGGCGTGGTGGCGTTTGCCTCGTCGCTGGACCAAGCAGGCCCAATGGTTAAAACCGTGCGCGACTCGGCGATCATGCTGGAAGCTATGTCCGGCCATGACGCCAAGGATTCGACATCCGCCGATCTGGCAGTGCCCAACTTCGAGGTCGCGTTGACCGGAAACATTCGCGGCAAGAAAATCGGCATTCCGAAAGAATACCGCGTTGACGAAATGCCTGCCGAGATCGAAGCACTTTGGCAGGAAGGTGCGGCGAAACTAAAAACCGCGGGTGCCGAGATCATAGATATCTCGCTGCCCCACACCAAATACGCCCTGCCCGCCTATTACGTAATCGCCCCCGCCGAGGCATCGTCGAACTTGTCCCGTTATGACGGTGTAAAATACGGCCACCGCGCAAAAATCGTTGCTGGCGAAGGCATTGACGACATGTATTCCCGCACCCGCGCCGAAGGTTTTGGCGAAGAAGTTCAGCGCCGCGTCATGATCGGCGCTTATGTTCTGTCGGCAGGGTTTTACGACGCCTATTACATCCGCGCCCAAAAAGTTCGAACCCTGATCAAACAGGATTTCGAAAAAGTCTTCGCAGACGGTATCGACCAAATCCTGACACCAGCAACGCCAAGCGCGGCATTCGGATTGGGTGAAATGGCCAACGTCGACCCGATCAAGATGTATCTTAACGATGTGTTTACTGTCACCGTCAACCTCGCCGGATTGCCGGGGATTTCTGTGCCAACGGGCCTCGATTCACAAGGCTTACCGCTGGGATTACAGCTTATCGGCCAACCGTGGGGCGAAGCAGATATGCTGAATACCGCCTATGCTCTGGAACAGGCTAGCGAATTCGCGGCAAAACCTGCTAAGTGGTGGTGAATTGATATCTAGGGGTTTTCAATGTTGAAGAAATCGGCCGTGTTGATCGCCGGACTGGCCTTGGCTGGATGCCAGCAACAAGCAGGCGGCAACGGGTATTTTGACTCGGTTGACCCGACATTCGTAGTCGAAAAACCTGTGGTTCTGGTCCCAGTGCTGACCGAAGAACCAGATAATACAGAAGCCCTTACCGAAGCAGTAGAAGCTGCCATCATCGAAGGTGAAGCAGACGGAACCGACACAGCAACTCTAGGCGAAGACGAAACAGAGGCTGAAGAAGCGCCTGCGCCGGCAACGATCAGCACCGACGATGGCACGTTGGATTTGAACGTCACCTCGCAAGAACAACAGAAGATCGAACGCGACAAGGCCGCAGTCTTTCTTGCCGCCGCCCGCGCGCAATACGTGATTATCGAGCCGGGCGCCCTTCCCGACATCGTCGCTGGCGTGAATATCGCGCTTTATGCCCGTGAAACCACCAACGCCATCGGCGAAAAGCTTTACAAACGCCCGTTCTTGAAATTGCGCCTGTCGGTAACTGAATGCGGCAAGTTCGCAACGCCTGACGATGCCCAGCGGTATTTCTTGGCTAATGACGGGCCAGTGCAAGATCCATTGAACCTTGATCCTGACGGGGATGGCTTTGCATGCAGCTGGTCGCCTGAATACTATCGCGCCTTGCGATGAAAAAAGCCCCGAACTTCGGGGCTTTTCAATCGGTAATAAATTTTAGGTATTAAACTTTAAGTTCGCCCGCACTCTGTCGGCCATCACGGCCCTCGACCATTTCGTATTCAATCGGCTGATCATCCTGCAAACCTTGTAATCCCGCTTCTTGAAGCGCAGTAATGTGAACGAACACATCCTTGCCGCCATCTTCGGGCTGGATAAAACCGAAACCTTTTTCGGCGTTAAACCACTTAACAGTTCCTTTTGCCATCTCTGACTTTCCCTCCTTGGTATTTACCCTGACGAGCATGCCGGGCTTGTAACACCGCGGACGATACCAGATGTGACGAATTCGCGCAAATAAAACAGAAAATTTGACTTACGATCGTTATTCTACGCGCAAATTCCCTTACCAGAATGAGAATTCTCGCGTTCGCACATCGGCAAAAACAGGCGCTAGCGCAGGAGTCAGCGAAAGTGTTAGGGTCAACAAGCCGTATTTCCGGCCAAATTTATTTAAAGGCAAGTATGATCCAACTACGCCGCATATTACGGATAGCGCCGGTTATTTTTGTCATCGCCTGTGCCAGCTTGCCGCCTGCCAGCCCACCAATTGACGGTAATGATCTACAACAAATTTACGCCGCCGCCGAAGCCTCGATGCGAGGTCAGGGCATGATGCGGACCGAGACCAGCCCAAAGGACGCCCCCTTCAGCTATTACGATCTGACACAAAATTTCGAACGAATAGCCCTGCACAACGAATACCTGATAACTGACGGACGTTTTGTGGCCGGACAATCCCAGACATTTCTGCGCCGCTGGGAAGGACCGGTACGCGTTGGAACAATCTTCGGGGCCAGCACCGACGGCCGCACCGCACGTGTGAATACAACCGAGGTTGACCAATACACCAAACGTCTGTCGCAGTTGACGGGGTTGGATATGCGGGTTTCGGACGCCGCCGAAGCGAACTTTTTGGTGCTGTTTCTAAACGAAACCGAACAATCCCAGTTCGCCGAAACGCTGCCGACATTATTGCGAAACATAAACCCCGCAGTGGTTGATGCCTTTCGCAACAGCCCGCGCAACATCTTTTGTGCCGCTTTTGCTTTCACCAAACCGGGGCAGAAAGGCGTCTACGGGAACGTGTTGATACTGGTGAAATCCGAGCATAGCGATTTTATGCGAAAATCCTGCATTCACGAAGAAATGGCGCAAGCGATGGGTTTGACCAACGACAGCCCCGACGCGCGCCCCTCGATCTTTAACGATGACGAGGAATTCGCATTCCTGACCCGCCACGACGAAATCCTGCTGCGCATGCTGTATGACCCGCGCCTAAAAGCTGGAATGGAGCGATACGAAATCTCACCGTTATTGCCCGCTATCGCCCGCGATGCAGCGCGATAACAAAGTGGCCAGAAAAAAGACAGCCGCTGCGATTATTCGCAACGACTGCCAGTTCATGTACCCGTGTGAACATGTTACAGCAAACAAAAGAGCGGGTCCTAATGTCGGTATGTGTGCGCACCCGTAACAAATACTCGGAGCGCAGGTTTTACGTTGTAAGGTGCTTACGGTTTACAAAAAATTGTCGTTACTGTGCACCTTCAACACAGACATTATTGCTAACAATCAAGGCAACCAAAGGGCCGAAATCAGACTATTTGAAGAAGTTATTGCGCCGCGACGTGGCAATTACGCCACAATTCAAACTCACAACTCGTTAAACTTTCATGAAGCTTTCGAGCTTTTCGCGATCAAGTATCTCGATTCCGCCTTTTCCCATCGAGATGAATTTTTTGTCCCGCAAAATTCCCAATTCTTTGTTGATCGTCTGACGTGAACACCCGAGCACGCCGGCAAGATAACTCTACGAATCATAAATTTTGCTGTTCCTCTCGGAGAACATAAGCAGATAGGCGCACAGACGGTGATCCACGGGCGAGTTCCGATCGACCAGCTTGAAATAGTTCAGTTGCAACAAATGCCCATGGAAAACTTTTATCATATTTTTGACAAACGTAATCGAAGAAAGTGCCTTTAACAGTTTGGGCTTTGAGCAGAACAATACGATAGTGTCAGTACTTGCTTCGGCTGTCGCAGCGCAAATCTGCTCGGTAATTGCTTCAACCTCGCCAACAATTGCGCCGGGACCGGGGCGCGCAAAAAACGTCTGCTAGCCATCTTCGCCCAAATACAGAATCTCCACGCTGCCACCGACAATCAAATACATCCCCGGAGACTGCTCTCCTTGTGTCAGAATATACGTCGGTTTGTCATATGTTAGCACCGTGCAACCATCGAGGAAGTCCTTGCGGAACTCCTTGGAAAGGCCGTCGAGAATATCGACCTTCATCATTTGCGGGAATCTTTCGCTGACTTCCATCATACAAGCTTCCGGGTAGTCATATGCACTGCAACCTCTTGTTTCCTGAAGCGATTGGTGTTGGACACGCCATATAGTATAATATTGCCGCCGGCGAAACTGGGAATGCTCAAAAAAATGAACACCGTACCCCCTGTCGAACGTTTCAAACGCTTTCAGTGTGTAATAACTATGCCGCCATGTGCATGCTGACAAGTATCGCACCTAATCACATCAGTTACTATTTACTCATCTACTAGTAATAGTCTGTCCGGTATTCCAACCACTTCGGGTACATATAAATTTATTAAACCCGAATTAGGCGTCCTGTCAACTAGGCGACAAATTACGAAAAATATCGGAAAATAATATAAATAAAGCTGAACATTAGACCGAATGGTAAAATAATATTAAACCCACGGGTGAAATTCGCAAAACGCAAAAGGCGCGCAGTTGTCCGGCGCGCCTTTCGTATTGTTCAGTGATTCCCCCTATTTCCGGGAAATACGCCCGTCTGTGTAAGGCGTATACGCTCCACCAGCTGCCATATACTCGGCAACAACATCTTCGAGGCCTGGGCCATAGTCATAGGCGTTCATGCCGTCGGTCGAGAAGATTTTGTATCCGTCTCCACCACCACGCATGTAGTTGTTTGTCACAACGCCATATACTCCGTCCGGATCAATCGCGACCCAGTTGCCGCCATCGTTAACCAGAACTTCGGTCACACGACCTTCATTCGGAGCAACAGACGGATCCCACGTAAAGCGAATACCAGAAACCTGAGGGAACCGGCCAGCGCCGTCCTCAACTTGGCTAACACCGTTTTCAAGCGCGGCTATAACGCCAGCACCCGTCAACTGCATGGTTGCAAGGCTGTTCTGGAACGGCAGCACTGTAAGCACTTCGCCCATGGTCACTTCGCCAGCGTCGATGCTGGCACGAATACCGCCACCGTTCTGGATTGCAATGCTGACACCCTGGTCGGCAACTTTGGCCAACATAGCGTCTGCGATCAGGTTACCCATTTCGCATTCTACAGCACGACAGCTTCCGCGGTCTCCGTCGATGGATGCACTAGAAGACGCAACAACTCGAGTGCGGATTTCTTCCAGTGGCATAGCAGCTTCGGCGATGCGAGCAACAGTACTGGCATCCTCGACTACTTCACCATCCATGACCAGTGGTTCACCAGATGCCGAGATAAGATTGCCCGCGTCATCAAACGTCGCGTTAAGCTCACCAAGGAATTTGCCGTAAGCATATGCCTGAACAATCGCGGTGTTGCCAACCATTGTTGGATACGGACCTTTTGCACTATCTGACGTGTTCGACAGGTAAGTGTTGGAGTGGCCACCGACGATGATATCAACACCGGTTGTGTTCGCAGCTACCTCTTGGTCTGTCAGATAACCCGAGTGCGACAGCACGATGATAACATTCACTCCGGCAATCGTCAGCGCGTCAACCTGTGCCTGAACGGCGGCAGATGGGTCGCTGAAGGTTACGTTCTTGCCGGGGCTTGCCAGCTCGTCCGTGTCATCAGGTGTCAGGCCAATAAAGCCTACCAGAGTGCCACCAACGCTAATTACAGTCGATTTCTGCAACTTGCCACTTAGCAACGGCTCGGCAGAGAAATCTGCGTTGGACATGATAACCGGGAAGTTAAGCGCATCCATAAAGCCGCGCAGAACTTCGGGGCCATCGTCGAATTCGTGGTTACCCACGGTCATCGCATCGTAACCCAACTTGTTCATCATTTCGGCTGCCAGCTTACCTTTATAGTAAGTATAGAACAGCGTGCCCTGGAACTGGTCACCGCCCGAAACAAGCACCGAATTTTCGGCCCGTGCACGTGCCGCCGCAACGGCCGTTACCAGACGTGCTGAACCACCAAAGCATTTGCCTTCGGTGTTGTCTTCCGACGAACAACCAGAATCATATTTGCTGATCGGCTCGAAACGTGCGTGAAAGTCGTTGGTATGCAAAATTGTCAGACTGTAATCGGCAAGCGCGCCAGTGGCAGACATTGCCAATGCCGAAGCGGCCATAAGTATACGAGATATTTTCATTTTATCCCCCCTTGAATGCAGTGAGTAAACAACAATTAAACGAGTCGCGCAAATTCCCTGCATCTCTTTTTTGTCCAAATGCTCAAAAATCCCTCGCCAGACAAAATTTTCAACAGTGATTATTCCAATTGACGTTGCAAAATACGCTGCCTACGGTCAGTCTAATTTTATTAGCCAAGGTTACACCATGAACACCCCCCTGCCCAACTCGCAAACCCGCGATCTCGAAGCCCTGCTGCACCCTTATGCCAACTCGCCCATGCTGCGCGAAACCGGCCTGCAAATCATTACACGCGGCGAGGGCGTGCGGGTGTTTGACGACGCTGGACGCCCCTATATCGAAGCCATGTCAGGCCTGTGGTGTGCAGGCCTTGGCTTTAGTGATCCCGAGCTGGTGGCGGCTGCACAAGAACAGATGGGCAAGCTGCCGTATTATCACCTGTTCGGCAACAAATCCCATGAACCGGCGGTGGAGTTAGCCGAAAAGATCAAGGAGCTGGCACCGGGCATGGCGCGGGTGTTCTATCAATCCTCGGGTTCCGAGGCCAACGAGACGCAGATCAAGATGATCTGGTATTACAACAATGCGTTGGGGCGGCCCGAAAAGAAAAAGATCATCAGCCGCAAAAAAGGTTACCACGGGGTGACGATTGTGGCGGCGTCTATGACGGGGCTGCCGTTCAACCACATGGACTTCGACCTGCCTGTGGATCGGTTTTTTCACGCAGAAACGCCACACCACTGGAAAGAATCCAAGGCGGGCGAAACCGAGCAGGAGTTCTCGGACCGCCTTGCCACTGAGCTGGAAGCGCAGATAATTGCCGAGGGGCCAGAAACAGTCGCAGCCTTTATCGCCGAACCTGTGATGGGCGCTGGCGGCGTATTGGTACCGCCGGAGGGCTATTTCGAGGCGATCGGGCCGGTTCTGGAAAAATACGACATTCTGATAATCGCCGACGAGGTAATCTGCGGCTTTGGGCGTACTGGCGAGTGGTTCGGTTCGCAAACACTGGGCATGAAACCGACTTCGATATCGATGGCCAAACAGCTAACTGCGGGTTTCGCACCTTTATCCGCGGTGGCTATCAATCAGGATATGGCGGATGTGATCGAAGCACACTCGGGCAAGCTGGGTACATTTGGTCACGGGTTCACATATGGTGGACATCCGGTGGGATGCGCGGTCGGGGTGAAAGCGCTGGAGATTTATCAAAAACGTAACATTGTCGGCCACGTCAAAGCTCTTGCTCCTGTTTTCGAGGCACATTTGGCGCAATTGGCGGAGCACCCGCTGGTCGGCGAGTACCGCTGCCTTGGCCTTTTAGGGGCATTGGAGTTGTCTCCGGATAAAACCTCTGACGGTTTTGCGACCATCGGCAAGGTCGGCGCTCGCATGGCGGCAGAACTGGTCGATCGCGGCGTTATCGTGCGGGCCGTTGTAGACAGCATCGTTTTCTGCCCTCCGATGATCATCACCGCGGATGAACTGGATGAAATGTTCGCCCCGATGGAAGACTCACTGGATGCGACAATGGATTGGGCGAAGGCCGAAGGCTTCCTGTAAACTTGCGCGCCAGCGGGTTGACGTTTGAACACCCGTGGCGCATTCAAACACCATGATGATTTACAAGATATTCCTTGCGGACGAATGGTCCGCGCTTGAAGCCGCAGGCGAGACGCTTGGTGCGCCGATTGATCTGGCTGACGGGTATATGCACATCTCGACGGGTGCGCAGGTGGCCGAGACAGTTTTTAAGTATTTTTGCAAAAAAGAAGGCCTGCGGATATTGGCGCTTGATGCTGATACGCTGGGCGAGGCTTTGAAATGGGAGCCGTCGCGCGGCGGTGATTTGTTCCCGCATCTTTATCGCGCGTTGAGGATGGACGATGTGGTCTGGTGCAAGCCCTTACCGCTTGAGGGGGACGCGCATGTATTTCCGCAAGGTGTGCTGTGAAGCGGGCGCTCCAAAAGCTAGGCCTACCTTTGATGCACTTGCTGGACCCGGAGCGAGCGCATGGCTTGTCGATCAAAGCGTTGAAGGCGGGATTAGTGCCTTTGCCGGGGCCAGTTACCTCGGACCGTTTGGCAACGTCCCTGGCGGGGGTGGCTTTGCCTAACCCTGTTGGTTTGGCCGCAGGTTTTGACAAAAACGCCGAGGCTATTGCGCCGCTGTTGCAGGCAGGTTTCGGGTTTATCGAGGTTGGCGCTGCGACGCCGCGTGCGCAGACAGGAAATGCAAAGCCACGTTTATTTCGCCTGACACCAGATGCGGCGGCAATCAACCGGTTTGGATTTAACAATCAAGGCATGGATGTGATTGCAGCGCGCATTGCGGATCGACCTGCAGGCGGAGTTCTGGGGATTAATCTTGGGGCTAACAAAGACAGTGCCGATAAATCCAAAGATTTCGCATCGGTTCTGACCGTCTGTGGCCCGTATGTGGATTTTGCCACTGTTAATGTTTCCTCGCCCAACACCGAAAAACTGCGGGATTTGCAAGGCAAGGCGGCGCTTGAAGAGCTGTTGGCAGGGGTGATGGAGGCGAATGCGGCCCTGAGCAAACCCGTTGCCGTGTTCCTGAAGATCGCACCGGATCTTGAGCCTGCGGAAATACGTGACATTGCGGATGTGGCCGTTTCGTCTGGCATTGCGGGCATCGTCGCCACCAACACCACACTTTCGCGTGATGGTTTGGCCAGTGCGCATGCGGCTGAGGTTGGTGGGTTGTCCGGCCAACCGTTGTTCGAGAAATCCACCCGTGTTCTGGCGCAACTGTCTGAACTGACCCAAGGCAAGCTGCCGATCATCGGAGTTGGCGGCGTCGGTTCGCCCGAGCAGGCATATGCCAAAATATGTGCAGGGGCATCCGCCGTGCAGCTTTATACGGCGATGGTTTACAATGGCATTGGGCTGGCGGGCGAAATTGCGCTGGGGCTGGATGAATTGTTGGCCCGTGACGGGTTTGACAATGTGGCAGATGCTGTTGGAACAAAACGCGAGGCGTGGCTGTGACTCAACCTGTTATCTGGCACAACCCTCGATGCTCTAAGTCGTGTGAGACGTTGGCCATTCTGGAAGTCGAAGGGTTCACGCCCGCCATTGTGAAATATCTGGAGTCCCCGCCGAGTGTTGAGGAAATTCGTGATGCTCTGGTTCTGTTGGGGATCGCGGCACGTAACCTTATTCGTTCGGGCGAGAGCATATATAAAGAGCTGGATCTGGCGGGTACCGACGAAACAGCTTTGATCACGGCCATGGCGGCGCATCCGATCCTGATCGAACGTCCAGTCGTATTTCACAACGGCAAAGCCTCGCTGGGGCGACCACCGCGCGCGGTGTTAAGCATTCTTTAAGGATCGGCTGCGGCCTCTAGCGCAGGATAATAGCGCCACAGGGTTAGCGCGCGGGCTATGTCGAAGATTATAAGGGCAAGCCACAGGCCGTGATTGCCCATCGTCGGTACCAGAATAAACAGGATCATCGCATAAACGAGGGCGGACTGGAACATCGCCATGCGCATCTCGCGGGTGCGGGTGGCCCCGATGAAGAACCCGTCGAACATCCAGCTTGGCAGGCCGACCAGCGGGAACAGGATCATCCACCACAGGTATTGGCGAGCCTCGATGCGAACATCAGAGGAGGTTGTCATAATATCAATTATTGTTGATCCGAACAGAAAGAAGATGGCTGTTAGTAAAACTGCCCCGGCTAATCCCCATTGGCTGGAGAGAATGGCCGCGCGGCGTAGGGCGGTACGGTTCTTTGCGCCCAGCGCCTGCCCGACAAGCGCCTCGGCGGAGAAAGCGAAACCATCCAGCGCATAGGCCGTTAATCCCACAAACTGCAGCAGGATTTGATTTGAGGCCAAAGTGATATCCCCCATACCCGCGCCGATGAACAGGAAGGTCAAAAAGCTGATCTGCAGCATGACCGAGCGCAGCATGATGTCGCCGTTAACTATTGCCATCCGTTTGACTTTCAGACGATCGAATATCCGGCCCCAGTCGCGCCATTGATCCCCGCCAAATGCCGCGCGGCATAGCCACAGACCCAACAAGACTCCGCTCCATTCGGCGATGAGGGTGGCGATGGCGACGCCCTCGATGCCCATCTCCAGCCCCAGCACAAACCACAGATCGAGCGCCACGTTCAGGCCGTTCACCCAAAGTTGCAGGATCAACACGGCACGGGTGCGTTCCATTGCGATCAGCCAGCCGGTTATTGCGTAGGTCGATATTGCAGCCGGAGCGCCCCATATCCGGATGGACATATAGCTGCGGGCCATGCCCTCGACCTCGGCAGAGGCAGGCGAAATCTGGAACGCGCCCCAGAACAGGGCCGACTGGAATATGATAAAAAGCAGGCCGGCGGATGCTCCGATCATCAGTCCACGCGTCAAAAGTGCGCCTGTTTCGGGCACGTCCCCTACCCCGCGGGCCTGCGCTACAAGGCCCGACGTTCCCATCCGCAGAAAGCCGAATATCCAGTAGATCGCCGCCAGAATGACCGAACCTATGCCTACTGCACCGATGGGCACCGGATCGCCTAATTGTCCGACTACGCCTGTGTCCACCAGCCCGAGAATCGGATAAGTGGCGTTTGATATTACGATGGGGATGGCGATGTTCAGAACGCGGCGGTGGGTGATTTCTTTGGTGGTCAAATCCATTTAGGTTATCAGCTCGGGCATCAGGAAATGCCCCGTTGCCTGTGCAAAAATCTGGTTTTTGTCGTCTTGCCAAGCTTCAACGTGCACCGAAGCATAACGCCTCCCCGAGCGGTTTACACGGGCGCGAGCATAGGCGTCGCGCGGCAGGCCAGTGCGCAGGTAATCGACGGTGAAGTCGATGGTTTTGGGCATCGACGGGAATTCGTCGCGCGCAATGGCATCGGCAACTGGGCCGCCTTTTTCCATTTGCGGCCAGATAATCGCGCACATCAGCTCCATCACCGCGGTGATTTCAAGGAATGCAGCAGTTGTGCCACCGTGGAGGGCTGGCAGAAAGGGGTTTCCGATTAACATCTCGGTGAAAGGGAGTGTGGTGGTCAGCTCGTCGCCTCGACGCTCGAATTCAACACCCAGAAAGTTGATATAGGGGACGCTACTGGCCATTTGCTGCAAAGCGGCGTCGCGGCGTTCCTTGGCAGCTTGCAATGCCTGCGTTTTCTTTTGAGGCATTAGGCACCTGCCTTTTTTGCAGCACCAACGGTGAAGGCGCCAGCAGCAGTCGCGACGGGAACGTCGGTGTCTTCGTCGAAGGCTTCGGCGCGCACGAAAGCGACGGATTTGGTGACCCGGTAGCATTCGGCGCGAGCCGTGATCCGCTGGCCCGGCGTAGCGGAGCGCATATAGTCGATGCGCAGGTCTATGGTTGCAGTGGGCCCCATGATTGAGGGATGACTGGTGACGGCGCCCCCGCAACATGTATCCAGTAGTGCGCTGATCACGCCCCCGTGGATGACGCCCGTGGCAGGATCGCCGATGAAACGATCGTCGTAATTGATCGCCATTTCAGCCTTGCCGCCCCCCATGTTAATCATCTCCATCCCGAGCGCTTGAGCATGAGGTAATATTGCGAAAAACTTTTTCGCCATCTCGATGCGATCTTCAATGCTTACATCAATCATCATGTCCCCTGACGACTCGGATTTGGGTTTCTCGAACTCTGGACATATTTTACTTGATATTGCCACCCCATTTCATGTATTGAGATTGAGATTAGTTCGCAATTGCAGGAAATACCGAAAATGCAC
Organism: Paracoccaceae bacterium; assembly: GCA_050256375.1. Taxonomy (GTDB): domain Bacteria; phylum Pseudomonadota; class Alphaproteobacteria; order Rhodobacterales; family Rhodobacteraceae; genus NORP23. The sequence continues at coordinate 154,167 of JBBWVU010000039.1, forward strand.
CCAAGTGTAGCCACCCCGACCGGCCCTTCGATCTGGCCCGAAAAAATTGGCCCGTTCAAAGCAAAACGCTTGCCAGTTATTCTGATTATGATCGCGCTGGCCGCCTATCCGGGCGAACTAGGAGAGCTGACTCGCAGGCTGATGACGGACGCCTATGTGCAAGTTAGCGCATTTGTAGCAACGACTTTGATGATTTTCTACGGCGCAGAGCGGATCTTCAAATTCAACCTCGGTTCGGCGTTGAAGAATTCCAAAGGCTGGCAGGTTCCACTGTCGGCCGTGTTAGGCGCGACACCCGGTTGCGGGGGCGCGGTCGTGGTTGTGGCGGCGTATTCATCAGGTAACGTAGGATTCGGAGCCGTCGTGGCTGCCCTGACGGCAACCATGGGTGACGCCGCGTTCCTTTTAATCGCGACGCGGCCCGATGTGGCTATGGTGGTGTTGCCGACTTCGCTTGTTGTCGGGGTTATTTCCGGCATTATCGTGGATCGGTTTAACAAAATCGACTATCGTGGGGTTGCGGCGGCGACCTGCGAACTGGCGCCGTTGATCGGGCGTATCCGGCCAAAAGACTATATATACGTGTCGCTTGTTGTGCCCGGGCTGGTGATGGGTATCTCGCAACTGGCGCAAGTAAATCTTGTGGCGGTTTACGGTGACTGGATGTTGTTGATCGGGATGATGGGCACCGCCATCGGCCTGTGGATCTGGTCTACATCGCCTGTGCAAGCCATGACAAATGTGAATGATGCGCCGTTCACGCGGGTGGCCGAGGAAACGAGTTTCATCTCGATCTGGGTGATCGGGGCGTATCTGGCCTATGATTACGTCGTGGTATTCGCCGGTTGGGACTTAAAGGAGTTGTTCTCGTCCGTGGCGCCGTTATTGCCGCTGATGGGCGTTGTGATTGGCCTGATCCCCGGTTGTGGACCACAGGTTCTGGTGACGACGCTCTATATCAACGGCATTATTCCTTTTGCGGCACTCATGGGTAACGCGATCTCGAATGACGGGGACGCGCTGTTCCCTGCTATCGCCCTGAACCCCAAAGCGGCAGTTATGGCAACCGTCTACAGCACCGTTCCGGCGGTTATTCTGGCCTATGGCTTCTATTTCTTTGCCCCTAACGCATTCTTGTGATTGCAATACATCCAGCTATTGCCCAAATAGGGTAAAGAGGATGATATGGCCGAGAAGACTTTAACGCTGAAAGAGATGTGCGCGATGTTCGATGTAACACCGCGCACTTTGCGTTATTATGAGTATCTGGAGCTTATCTCCCCTGCGAAGACAGGCCGAACACGACATTATGGTGCCACCGAAAGGGCACGCGTCAAGTTGATCCGGCAGGGCCGCCGTTTCGGGTTTCCGCTTGAAGAACTGCGGCAATGGCTGGAGCTTTACAATCAGTCCAACCAAAACCGCAGCCAGTTGGAACGCTGGGTCGAGATGTCCACCGACCAGATCGCCCAGCTTGATGAACGCCGCCTGGAGCTTGACGAGATAACAGTTGAGCTGAAACGCCTTCGGCAACGGGCGTTGGATTCCCTTAATTCCACTGGTTAACGCTACGTCACCTTACGTCAACGTCAACTTTACTTGATTTCGCAGAATACTAGCCTTACGTTAACGTCAACCAACGGAGGGAAGTATGACAGATTCTTTGATGACAATTGGCCAGATGTGCGAGTCCTATGACGTAACACCCCGCACCTTGCGGTTCTACGAATCCAAAGAGCTGATCTTTCCGATCCGCGAAGGCCAGAAACGCCTTTTTACCAAAAGCGACCGCGCGCGCTTGAAACTGATCCTCCAAGGAAAACGCTTCGGGTTCAGCCTTGAGGAAATCCGGCAATTACTGAACCTCTATTCGTTTGATGACCAGCAAACCACGCAGCTTACCAAAACTTACGAACTGGGGCTTGAGCGGCTGCGCGACATGGTCGAGCAACGCGAAGAGCTGACCGAAGCTATCGCTGATCTGCAAGAACAATTGAAATGGGGCGAGGATATTCTCGCTGAACGCGGCATCAAACTTGCTGCCGAATAAAGGACCACGAAAATGCAAACCTACACCCCGCCCCTGAAAGACTTCGAATTCATCCTGCACGACGTTTTGCAAGTGCAAAGTAGTGACACGCCGGGATACAGCGATCTGGACGCCGAATTCAGTGGTGCGATTCTAAAAGAAGCCGGAAAAATCGCACGTGATGTTTTGATGCCCCTTAACGCCATCGGTGACACCCAAGGATGCAGGCTGGAAAACGGCGTTGTGCGCACGCCGGACGGCTTCAAAGAAGCCTTCGACATTATCCGAGACGGTGGTTGGACAGGCCTAAGCGCCGATCCCGAATATGGCGGACAAGGCATGCCATTCGTTCTGGGAACCGCTGTCAGCGAAATGAGTTTATCCGCCAATCAGTCTTTCAATATGTATTCGAGCCTGACTACCGGCGCATATGAAGCGATCCACACCCACGGGTCGGAGGCGCTGAAGGCGAAATTCCTGCCGAAAATGGTTACATGCGAATGGACCGGAACCATGAACCTGACCGAGCCGCATTGCGGCACCGATCTGGGCATGATGCGTTCCAAGGCTGACCTTGTCAGTGACGGCACCTATAAAATCAGTGGCCAGAAGATTTTTATCTCGGCGGGTGAGCATGACATGGTGGAAAACATTATCCACCTTGTGCTGGCGAAAATTCCGGGTGGGCCTGCGGGCGTTAAGGGTATTTCGCTGTTTATCGTGCCAAAGTTCCTTGTGAACGAGGATGGCTCGCTGGGGGCGCGGAACGGCGTCGCTTGCGGTAACCTCGAAGAAAAAATGGGCATTCACGGCAATTCCACCTGTGTGATGAACTACGATGAGGCCGAGGGTTATCTGGTTGGCGAGGAACACAAAGGTTTGCGCGCCATGTTCACCATGATGAACGCTGCCCGTCTGGGGGTTGGTCTGCAAGGGTTGGCGCAAGCCTCTGTCGCATATCAAAACGCCCTTAATTACACCCGCGAACGTCTGCAAGGCCGGGATGTGACCGGTGCGAAAAACCCTGACGGCCCTGCCGATCCGCTGATCGTGCATCCCGACGTGCGCCGATCATTGATGGATCAAAAATCTTTTATCGAGGGTGCTCGTGCATTTGTGTTGTGGAACGCAACCCTGCTGGACGCAGGTGAGTTGTCCGATGACAATGACGCCGAAGGGCTGTTGTCTTTGATGACACCTGTCATCAAAGGCTTCCTGACCGATAAAGGCTTCGACATGACGGTGCAGGCTCAACAGCTTTACGGCGGGCATGGCTATATCGAGGAAACGGGTGCTTCGCAATTCGTGCGCGACGCACGTATTGCCATGATCTATGAAGGCGCAAACGGCATTCAGGCATTGGATTTGGTCGGACGTAAGCTGGCCAGCGGTGGTGGCAAACATGTCATGGCGTTTTTTGATCTGGTGAAAACCTTCATCAAGGAAAACGAAGGCGACGCAGCGTTGAAAGCAGATTTCCTTGATCCGTTAAAGGCAGCATCCAAGGATATGCAAGCCGCAGCGATGTATTTCATGTCAGAAGCCCCGAAAAACCCCAACGCGGCGCTGGCTGGGTCAACCGATTTTTTGCATCTGTTTGGCCATGTTGCATTGGGCCTGATGTGGGCGCGCATGGCCAAAGTTGCCAGCGAAAAACTGCTTGAAGGCACCAGTGACGCTGCGTTCTATGAAACCAAACTTGCAACAGGCCGCTACTATATGGCTAGATCGTTGCCGGAAACCGCCCTTAGGCTTGCCCGCATTAACAGCGGAGCCGAGCCGGTTATGGGGCTAGCTGCCGAGGCATTCTAAATGGCAAAACGCCTTCCCCTTACGATTCGTCGCTCGATGAACCTGACAGAACCCGCATACGAGCGCCTGCGGACGTTGAATGAAGAATATGGCTTGGGGAATAACTATTTGTTAACCGTTCTCTTGGAACGCCTTGATGATTATGCCGACGCGGACAAACTAGCCGCGGTTTTCGACGAATTTATCGCAGAATATGGCGCGCCGGCGCTCGGGGGAATGAAGAAATGAGTTTTAACAATTTGCGTTCGGAATGGATGACAGACGAGCATAAGATGCTCGAAGAAATGACCGCGCAGTTTATTGCTGAAAAATGGACGCCAAAATTCGAGAAGTGGCGAAAACAGGGCGAGATGGACCGCGACACATGGCAGGAAGCGGGCGAGTTGGGCCTGCTCTGCGCCTCGATCCCCGAGGAATACGGCGGCGCTGGTGGCGATTTTGGCCATGAGGCAGTGATTTACATGGAAGCGGGCCGTGCGAACTTGGCTAGCTGGGGCAACAGCATTCATTCCGGCATCGTGGCGCATTACATTTTGCAATATGGCACTGAAGACCAGAAACAACGCTGGCTGCCTAGAATGGCATCAGGCGAACTGGTTGGGGCGCTAGCAATGACCGAGCCATCAGCCGGATCTGACGTGCAAGCAATCAAAACGCGGGCGGTTCTGGATGGAAATGTCTATAAAATGAACGGCTCGAAAACGTTTATTACGAACGGCCAACACGCCGAACTAGTACTGGTAGCCTGCAAAACCAACCCCGAGGAAAAGGCCAAGGGTGTGTCGTTGATCATGGTGGAAACTGCTGGGGCCGAAGGGTTCAGGCGCGGGCGCAAACTTGACAAGGTCGGGCTTAAATCTGCGGATACATCCGAGCTGTTCTTCGACAATGTCGAGATTCCACCGGAAAACCTGCTGGGTACCGAAGAAGGCCAAGGGTTTTATCAGATGATGAACCAGCTACCTCAAGAGCGCCTAATTATTGGCTGCGGCGCGGTTGGTGCAATGGAAGGCGGTGTTGCGCTGACTATTGATTATTGCAAAGAGCGCGAGGCGTTTGGCGGGCCGTTAACGCAATTCCAGAACACGCGCTTTAAACTGGCCGAAGCAAAGACGAATACGGTTGTGGCACGCACATTCCTCGACAGTTGTATCTCGGCACACTTGCGCGGTGAGCTGACGGTGGAAACTGCCGCGATGAGCAAATACTGGCTGACCGATCTACAATGTCAGGTTCTGGACGAATGCCTGCAACTGCACGGTGGCTATGGTTTTATGACGGAATACCCAATCGCCGAAATGTGGACCGATGCCCGCGTGCAGAGGATTTACGGTGGAACAAATGAAATCATGAAAGAACTGGTGGCAAGGAGCCTTTGATGATTGAACGTATGGACAGTACGGAATGCCTCCGGCGGGAGTATTTTAGCAAACAAGAAAAGAGTGCGCCCTCACCCCGAGGTTTGCAGGACAAGGGCGACTTCTTCTTTGACGGCCATCGGCTCTCCAGCCTGTACCGCAGAACTACTCTGCGTGTAGAATGGTTAATGATCCATGAACAAATCGGCTTCTTTTTTGTAAAAATACTCAAAAACAACTTCAACCAAGTTCAGGAGCGTTACAGATGACTATGCAATTGTATTGTTTTGGCGAAAGCGGAAATTCTTATAAAGCGGCTTTGTCGCTGGCGTTGTCGGGCGCGGAATGGGAAGCCGTTTACGTGGATTTCTTCAAGGGCGAGGCCCGTTCGGATGAATATCGTGACATGAATGTGATGGGAGAAGTTCCCACGCTTGTCGACGGCGATTTGACCCTATCCCAGTCGGGTGCCATTCAAGATTACATCGCCGAAAAAACCGGTCGTTTCGGGGGCAAGACGTCAGACGAGCGGCGTGAGATCTTGCGTTGGGTGTTGTGGGACAACCACAAACTGTCCAGTCAAGCGGGTGTCACCCGGTTCCTGATGAACTTCCTTCCCGAAGACAAGCGTCCGGCAGAAGTTATTGCCTTTAAACAAGGTCGTTTGAAAGGTGCATACGCGACACTGAACGCTGCCCTTGAGGGGCGTGACTGGTTAGTGGGCGACGAGATTACCAACGGCGACATTTCCTGCTGCGGGTATCTTTATTACCCCGAACCCTTCGGGTTCAAGCGCAAGGATTACCCGAATATCGACGCCTGGTTGGATCGCATTGCCGATCAGCCGGGCTGGAAACACCCATATGACCTGATGCCCGGATCCCCTGCGGACCGTGCTTGAAACTGAAGGACGAATTCGATGACCGAAGCCTATATTTATGACGCAATCCGCAGTCCGCGTGGCAAGGGCCGCAAAGATGGCTCGTTGCACGAACTATCATCCGTGCGTATTTCCGCCAATGTTCTGAACACGCTGGCGGAGCGGAACCACCTTGATACATCCGCGTTGGAAGACGTGATTTGGGGTAATGTTACCCAGGTGATGGAACAGGGCGGATGTCTGGCGCGCTCGGCGGTGTTGCTATCTGATTATGCTGAAAACGTGCCCGGCCTGTCGATCAACCGTTTCTGTGCCAGCGGCATGGAAGCAATGAACATCGCCGCCAATCAGGTGCGCGGCGGGGCTGGCGGTGCATATGTTGCTGGCGGCGTCGAGATGATGGGGCGTGTTGCAATGGGCGCGGACGGAGCCGCAATTGCAGTTGATCCCGAGCTAGCGATGAAGACGTATTTCGTGCCACAAGGTATCTCGGCCGATATTATTGCCACGGAATACGGGTTTAGCCGTGACGATGTAGATGAATATGCTGTGGAATCCCAGAAACGGGCGAAAATAGCGTGGGATGACGGGCGTTTCGTTAAATCGGTTATCCAGATCAAGGATCAGAACGGTCTGACTATTCTGGATCGCGACGAATACATGCGCCCGCAGACGGATATGCAATCCTTGGGCGGCTTGCGCCCTGCGTTCAAAGAAATGGGCGAAGTGATGCCCGGGTTTGACGCGGTTGCTATGCTGAAATACCCGCATCTGGAAAAGATTAACCACGTGCACCACGCAGGGAACTCGTCCGGTATTGTGGACGGGGCGGCGGCGATTCTGGTTGGCTCGAAGGAATTTGGCGAGGCGCATGGCCTCAAACCGAGGGCGCGTATTCGGGCGACGGCCAAGATTGGCACCGACCCTACGATCATGTTGACAGGTCCCGTTCCGGTCACCGAAAAAATTCTGCGCGATGCGGGGATGAATATCGGCGATATCGACCTGTTCGAGGTTAACGAGGCTTTTGCTGCCGTCGTTCTGCGTTTTATGCAGGCATTCAATGTTAGCCGCGAGGATATCAATGTTAACGGCGGTGCGATTGCGATGGGGCACCCGTTAGGGGCCACTGGCGCAATGATTATCGGCACGGCACTGGACGAGTTGGAGCGGTCCGGCAAAGGCACCGCGCTGGCCACATTATGTGTTGCATCCGGCATGGGTGCAGCCACGATTATTGAACGCGTATAAGGAATTATGATCATGAACAAAGATTTCAAATACGCTGTAGATGCTGACGGTGTGGCCACGATCACGTGGGATGTACCGAATAAATCAATGAATGTAATGTCGCACGACGGCTATGCCTTGTTCGACAATATGGTTGATGATGCGCTCGCCGATGATGCGGTTAAGGGGATCGTAATTACCTCTGCCAAGAAAGATTTCGCAGGCGGGATGGACTTGAACGTGCTTGGCAAAATACGTGCCGATGCAGGGGGAAATCCCGCGCAAGGCCTGTTCGATTTCACCATGTTCGGCCATCACGTTCTGCGCAAACTTGAACGCGCGGGAATGCATGCGAAAACCAACAAGGGCGGCAAACCAGTTGCATGGGCCAGCCCCGGTACGTCGGCAGGTATCGGCACCGAGATCGGTTTGGCCTGTCACCGTCGGTTCGTGGCAGACAATCCCAAAGCCAAGATCGGTTTGCCCGAGATTTTGATCGGGCTTTTCCCCGGTGCGGGTGGCACGACGCGGCTTGTACGGATGCTTGGGCTTATGGCGGCCTCGCCATTGTTGCTAGAGGGCAAAATGTTGCCGCCTGCAAAGTCAAAGGCAGCCGGCGTTATTGACGAAATCGTGCCCGGCGATGAACTGTTAGCCCGTGCTAAGGAATGGGTTCTGAGTGCGACCGACGCGGATATCCTTAAACCGTGGGACGCCAAAGGTTTCAGGTTCCCCGGTGGTGCGCCTTATAGCGCGCAAGGCTTCCCGATGTATGTCGGGGCTTCGGCCATGATCCACGCAAAGACGCAAGGGGTTTATCCTGCGGCCAAAGCGATGATGTCAGCCATATACGAGGGCGCTTTGGTGCCTTTCGACACGGCCCTGAAAATCGAAGCACGGTGGTTTACTAATATTCTGATGAACCCCAGTTCCTCGGCGATGATCCGTTCATTGTTCATTAACAAGTCAGCCCTTGAAAAAGGTGCTGTACGGCCTGATGTCAAGGACCAATCGGTCAAGAAAGTCGGCATTCTGGGCGCCGGCATGATGGGCGCGGGTATCGCTTATGTCTCGGCGATGGCAGGGATCGAAGTGGTTCTGTTGGATCGCGAACAAGAAGCTGCCGAAAAGGGTAAGGCCCATGTCGAAGGTATTCTCGCAGGCGGTATCAAGCGCAAGAAAACCACACCAGAAAAGGCCGCGGTGGTTCTTGATCGCGTGCTGGCCTCGACCAAATACGAAGACCTAGAGGGTTGCGATTTGATCGTCGAAGCTGTGTTCGAGGATGTCGGCATCAAAGCCGAAGTCACCAAACTGGCCGAAGCGCATCTGGGCGAGAGCGCGATTTTTGCGACCAACACGTCCACATTGCCTATCACCGAGTTGGCCAAGGCCAGCCGAAACGCCGAAAACTTCATCGGCATCCATTTCTTCAGCCCTGTGGATCGCATGGCGCTTGTCGAGATCATCAAGGGCAAGGAAACGGGCGATATGGCTGTGGCCAAGTCCCTCGATTTCGTACGCCAAATTCGCAAAACACCTATCGTGGTTAACGATGCGCGGTTCTTCTATGCCAACCGTTGTATCATTCCATACATTAACGAGGGCTTAACGATGGTGCGCGAAGGTGTTTCACCCTCGGTTATCGAGAATGCCGCAAAACAACTCGGATTCCCGCTAGGGCCATTGCAATTGAACGACGAGACCTCGATTGATTTGGGCGTCAAAATTGCCAAAGCCACAAAAGCAGCGATGGGGGATGCTTATAACGATAGCGCCGACGAGGTTCTGTTCAAGCTGTTTGACGAGGGTCGTCTGGGTCGCAAAACCCTGTCCGGATTCTATAACTACGACGAAAAGGGCAAGCGCACCGGCCTTTGGGAAGGTTTGGCCGCTAATTGGCCGCTTACCGAGGATCAGCCAAACTTTACGGATGTGAAGCATCGTCTCGCCATGGTTCAAACGCTGGAGGCTGTCCGCGCGCTTGAAGAAGGCGTGCTTGAAGACATTCGCGAAGGCGACGTCGGCGCGATACTTGGTTGGGGCTTTATGCCTTGGTCCGGTGGCCCGTTTAGCTGGCTGGACATTCTAGGTGCTGCACAAACGGTCGCGATTTGTGACCGGCTGACCGAAACTTGTGGCGAGCGTTTCGCCGCCCCTGCCCTGTTGCGCGAGATGGCCGAAAAGGGACAGACGTTCTATGGGCGTTTCGGCGCGGATGCCAAAGCCGCGTGAACTGGCAAACGACCGGTTAATATCATTTCGAGGGCCTCGCATTTTGTGCGGGGCCTTTATTTTATTGTTCAGCGTAAATCACACATTGTGTCAGACCTGTTTCAATCTCAGATTAGCGATTGAAACCTGTACGAGGCGAGGGCATAGAGTTGCTTAACGGCTCAGAGAAGCCAAAATAAAATGGCAGGAGCATATTATGTGTGGAATTATTGGCATTCTGGGGACATCAGAGGTCGCACCGTCGATCATCGAAACCCTGCGTCGTCTGGAATATCGCGGCTATGACAGTGCCGGTATTGCAACCCTTGATGGCCGCACGATCACATGCCGACGTGCGGTTGGTAAGCTGTCCGAGCTGGTAACGTCACTGGACGACGCCCCAATCAGCGGCAAGTCCGGCATTGGCCACACCCGTTGGGCAACCCACGGCGCCGCCACTGTCGATAATGCCCATCCCCATTGCGCCGGCCGCGTGGCGGTCGTTCATAACGGCATCATCGAGAATTTCCGCGAACTGCGTGACGAACTGACCGCCAAAGGTGTGAATTTCATTTCCCAAACCGATACCGAAGTTGTCGCGCAGCTTTGCGCTGCCTATCTCGCCGAGGGCAAGGGCCCCAAGGACGCTGTAGCAACCACGCTTACGCGCCTCACCGGAGCGTTCGCACTGGCGTTCCTGTTTGAGGGCGAAGATGACCTGATGATTGCGGCGCGGCGCGGGTCGCCGTTGGCCATCGGACACGGTGACGGAGAGATGTATATCGGGTCGGACGCGATAGCGTTGGTTCCGATCACCAACAAAATCACCTACCTTGAAGAGGGCGACTGGGCGGTTCTTACCCGCGCTGGTGTTAATATATACGACGCGCTTGGCAATGCGGCCGACCGGATGATGCGAATTGTGAACATCGATCACATCATGGCGGACAAAGGTGAACACAAACATTTCATGGCCAAGGAAATCCATGAGCAGCCCTCGGTTATGGCGCTGGCTCTGTCGCATTACCTGAACGCAGATCGTACCCGTATTTCGTTGCCCGATGTCGAGATTGATTTTTCCAGCTATGACCGACTGGTCATGGTGGCCTGCGGCACGGCCCATATCGCCTGCAATGTCGCCAAATACTGGTTTGAACAAGTCGCCCGCATTCCTGTCGAAATCGACGTAGCCAGCGAGTTTCGTTATCGTGAAGCGCCGTTGAACGGCCGCGAAGCTGTGATTTTCATCAGCCAATCGGGGGAGACCGCCGACACGCTGGCCGCCCTTCGCTACGCCAAGGGCAAAGCCGAAACTATATTGGCGGTGGTGAATGTCGCCGAAAGCTCGATCAGTCGCGAAGCAGATCACAGTTTGCACATCATGGCCGGACCGGAGATTTCCGTGGCCTCGACCAAAGCCTTCACCTGCCAGCTTTCTGTTCTGGCAAGTCTGGTAATTCTGGCGGCACGGCAATGCGGAACGATCGACGCAGCCGAGGAAACCCGCCTTATCGCTGCGCTGACGTCCGCACCGCGACTGGTGGCCGATGCTATCAAATGCGAAGCCGAGTTTGAGAGCGCCAGTCGCAAGCTGGCCAAGGCCAGCGACATTCTGTTTCTTGGGCGCGGTTCGCTGTTCCCGCTAGCACTGGAAGGTGCATTAAAGCTGAAAGAACTCAGCTATATCCATGCCGAAGGGTACCCCAGCGGAGAGTTGAAGCACGGACCAATCGCCCTGATTGACGACTCCGTCCCCGTAATCGTCTTCGCCCCCAGCGGCGATTTATTCGATAAAACCGTGTCCAACATAGAAGAAGTTATGGCCCGTGGTGGACAGGTGCTTCTGGTAACGGACGAAGCGGGCGCAGCGAACTCCCCCGACGGATCGCTAAATAAAATCATCATACCAACGGTTGATCCGTTCATCGCCCCTATCGTCTATGCCGTTCCTGCGCAACTGCTGGCCTACCATACGGCGCTGGAAAAAGGCACCGACGTAGACCAGCCGCGCAATCTGGCAAAGTCCGTCACGGTGGAATAAAGGTCACATCTGCTTGTATTGGGCTTGTGAACGCACCCATACCTCCATTACAGATACGCATCGGCCCTGTTGAGGCCTATGTCTCACTTCAGGAGTCCGTCGGGATGAAAGCACGCCTTCCCTATATTTTTATCATCGTGACGATGATGCTTAACTCGATCGGCATTGGCCTGATCCTGCCAGTGATGCCCGACCTAATTACGGAATTGACCGGCGGCTCTATCAGTTCTGCCGCCTTATGGGGTGGGGTATTGGCGACGACTTACGCGGTTATGCAGTTCTTCATGGGGCCGACGCTTGGTAACCTCTCCGACCGTTTCGGGCGTAGACCAGTTCTGCTGGTATCACTTGTGGCGATGGGACTGGATTATATACTGCTGGTTTTCGCGGGAACGATCTGGTGGCTGTTTGCAGGCCGTCTGATCGCTGGCGTCGCCAGCGCAACATTCTCGACCGCTTCGGCCTATATTGCCGACATCTCGGCCCCGGAAAAACGCGCAGCGAACTTTGGCTTGATCGGGGCAGCTTTCGGCGTCGGCTTCATCATTGGCCCCGCAATCGGTGGATTCCTTGGCGAGATCGGTCCCCGTGTGCCATTCATGGCAGCGGCAGCCGTGGCCCTTGCCAACGCAACCCTCGGGTATTTCATACTTCCCGAGACCCTGCACCAATCCAAACGTCGGTCATTTGACTGGACCCGCGCAAATCCGGTCGGCGCACTTATTTCTATTCGTAAAATCCCGCACCTGAGCGGTCTAGTTGTCGTTTTCCTGATCTTCACGATCTCGCATCAGGTTTATCCGGCTGTATGGAGCTATTACACGATCGAACGTTTCGATTTTTCGCCCAAAATGATCGGCGCGTCGCTGGCCACGTTCGGGTTTTTCATGGCTATCGTGCAAGGCGGCCTGATCCGCGTCGTTATTCCGAGGCTCGGCGAAATGCGCGCTGCCCAATGGGGCATGGGCATGAACTTCGTAGTGTTCATCATTGTCGCATTCCTTAGCGAAGGGTGGATGCTTTTCATCCTGATGCCATTCATGACATTGGGTGCAATCGCCGGACCTGCGTTGCAAGGCATCATGTCCAAACTTGTGGACGACAACGCCCAAGGCGAGTTGCAGGGTATTTTCGCATCCGTGACCGGCATCGCGCTGATCTTAAGCCCGATCACAATGACCAGCATCTTCCGCTATTACACCTCGACCGATGCTCCCTACTACCTTCCCGGCGCTCCATTTCTGGCGTCATCGGTTCTGGAAATCTCGGCGATGGTTTTGCTGTTTGTGATTGCTAAACGGATATGGGGTGGTTCGGTAAAACTAGTCGAGTAACAAAAAAGGCCCGCCAATTCGACGGGCCTTTGTAATTCGTAAAAGCAATCAGCCTAGTTTGGCAAATCACCCTCTACGCCTTCGACGTAGAAGTTCATGCCGGCCAACGTGCCGTCGTCTGCGATTTCACCGTCAGCCAACCAAACAGAACCGTCTTGCTTGTTGATCGGGCCTGTGAACGGATGCAGCGTACCAGCAACGATTGCGTCCACAGCAGCTTGCGCTTCGGCTTGGACATCAGCAGGAATACGGTCGGAGAATTCGCCGATCTGAACCATACCTGGCTTGATCCCGTCCCAAGTGTCTACGCTTTCCCATGTGCCATCCATGACAGCCTTAACGCGTGCTACATAGTACGGACCCCAGTTGTCGATGATGGAAGATAGACGCGCAGTTGGTCCAAACTGGATCATGTCGGATGCTTGGCCAAAGGCGAAGATGCCTTTTTCTTCAGCGATTGTCATAGCAGCAGGGGAATCTGTGTGCTGCATAATCACGTCTGCGCCCTGCTCGATCAATGCATTCGCCGCGTCGGCTTCTTTACCCGGATCAAACCATGTGTAAACCCAAACAACTTTGAACCGCACGTCGGGATTAACCGATTTCGCAGCCAGATATGCCGCATTGATGCCGCGCACAACTTCGGGGATCGGGAAGGAGGCGATGTAGCCAACAGTGTTGGTTTCAGTCATACGACCGGCAATAAGACCGATAACATGACGACCTTCATAGAAACGTGCGGAATACGTAGAAACGTTGTCTGCGCGTTTATAACCAGTCGCGTGCTCGAATTTAACATTCGGGAACTTGGCCGCAACATTCAAAGTCGGATCCATGTAGCCGAACGATGTCGAGAAGATGATGTCAGCGCCTCCAAGGGCCATCTGGGTCATCACACGTTCCGCGTCGGCACCTTCTGGTACACTGGCAACAAACGATGTTTCAACCGCATCACCAAATGCTTCTTCAACCGCGATGCGGCCTTTATCGTGCTCGTAAGACCAACCGAAATCTGTTGGCGGGCCAACGTATATAAACCCGGCTTTGGTTTGCGCTATAGCAGCGCCCCCAAGACCGAGTGCCAGCGCTGTTGCCGCTGCTAGGGTTTTAGTGAACTTCATAGTGTATCCTCCGTTGCGGGCAATTGCCCAATATTGGCCTCAATGCGAGGCGTGGAAATTTCGGCCCAGACAGGCCGGAGCGTTCATGCTGGCGCGTCGGCGGTCAGCAGAAATGATTACCATCACGATAATGGTAATTAGGTAGGGAGTCATCGACAAATACGCTGCCGATATGCCAATTCCCATGGCTTGCAGATTCAACTGCAAAATCGTGACACCCCCAAACAGGTAGGCTCCCAGAATCAGGCGCCATGGTTTCCACGAGGCAAAGACGACAATCGCCAACGCGATCCACCCAGCACCAGCGGTCATGCCCTCGGTCCATTGTGGAACCCTGACCAGTGACAGATACGCCCCGCCAAGGCCTGCACACGCCCCGCCAAAAGCAATCGCGCCTAAACGGATCATCACCACGTTATAGCCCAACGAGTGTGCTGCATCGTGATTTTCCCCGACGGCCCGCAATACAAGACCTGCACGAGTGCGGTTCAGGAAGTACCAAACGCCAGCCACCAGCGCGATCGACATGTAGATCATCGGATCATGGCTAAACAGGATCGGGCCGACGACCGGAAGATCACTTAGCACAGGGATGTCCAGATGTGGCGTTCTTGGCGGTTTCATCCCGCCATAGCTTTGACCAAGCAACGCGGCGAGACCAAGGCCAAACAACGTCAACGCCAGCCCTGTTGCCACTTGATTAGACATTAAAAACTGCGTCATAAATCCGAAGATCAACGCCAGAACGGCGCCCGCGACCATGGCCGCCAACATTCCGACCCACGGATTGCCGGTTTCCACCGATATTGCAAAACCCGCGATCGCGCCGATAATCATCATGCCCTCGACTCCGAGGTTGAGAACACCGGACTTTTCCACCACCAGTTCGCCCACGGCGGCCAGCAGGATGGGAGTTGCCGCGATGATCAGGCTGACCATAAGCGATACGGGATTAAGTGCCGAGAAATCCATCACCTCACCTCCTTTTTCCACACGAGGCGGTAGTTAACGAAAACATCCACGGCCAGCAGGAAGAACAACATCATTCCCTGAAACACGTTGATTGCAGCGGCTGGAATACCCAATGACAATTGCGCCAGCTCTCCGCCGATATAAGTTAGTGCCATCAGCAACCCTGCCAGCACGATGCCGATGGGGTTAAGGCGGCCAAGGAAAGCCACGATGATCGCCGTGAAACCATAGCCAACCGGGAAGTTAGTGGTCAGCTTGCCCGCGGGCCCAGTGACTTCGAACAAACCGGCCATGCCGGCCAGCGCGCCGGAAATACCCAGCGTTACCGCAACAATCAACGCCGGATTAACGCCTGCGAACTTCGCTGCGCGCGGCGATTCACCGGTTAAGCGGATCTGGAAGCCCAGCAAATGCCGTTCCATCATCACGTATGCCGCAATGACTACCGCGAGGGCCACCAGAACACCCGCATGCATCCCCAAAGGTTCGTAAACCATCGGCAAATGTGTGCTGTCTACCGCCGTGAAACTGCGAGATTCAGGGAAGCCAAAACCGTCAGGACTTTTCAACGGTCCCGTCACCATCGCCGCCAAGAAGTTATACGCCACATAGACTAGCATCAACGAAACGAGAATTTCATTGGCGTTGAACTTGATCTTCAACAGCGCGGGTATCATTGCCCAAGCCATGCCCCCAAGCGCGCCTGCGATGGTCATCAAAGGCAGCACCCAGATGCCGTCCGCAGGGTAAAGCGCCAAACCAACAGCGCCACCTGCAATGGCCCCCATTACGAACTGCCCCTCGGCCCCGATATTCCACACGCCTGCGCGAAAACCGATGCTAAGACCGGTTGCAATCAAAATTAACGGGCCTGCTTTGATCAAAAGTTGTGATCGCGAGTACGGACCGAAGGTTTCATGGAAGAACGGATCAAGGAAGATTATCTGGATCGCTTGGAACGGGTCCTGACCCATTACCGCAAACAGAAAACCGCCCATAACCATCGTAATTGCCACCGCCAAAATCGGTGTCAGCCAGCGCATGGTGCTGGAGGCTTGTTGTCTTGGTTCTAACCTAAGCATTGGCGCTTTCCTCCAGATTACCGCCCATCATCAGGCCAATTTGTTCCACCGTCATGCCAGCAGCAGGACGCGGTTTAGACAAGCGACCCTCGGCTAAAACGGCGAAGGTGTCGGACATTTCCATCAGCTCGTCGAGGTCTTGCGAGATCACCAGAACCGCCGCCCCTTCCGCCGCCAGTTCACGAAGGGCTTCACGTATATCCGCAGCCGCTGCCGCATCGACGCCCCACGTCGGCTGATTCACAACCAACACTGTTGGCTTTTGCAAAACCTCTCGACCAATCACGAATTTTTGTAGGTTTCCGCCCGAAAGCGAGCGTGCAGCGTTGTCGATGCCCGGTGTGCGAACGTCGAACTGTTCGAGGATCTCACGGGCGAAATCATCGCGTTTACCAAACAGGGTAAAGCCGGATTTAGTCAATCCCTGTCGCACCCGAGCACTGAGGTAAGCGTTTTCCTTAAGGCTCATATCCGGCGCCGCCGCATGCCCCAGACGTTCCGCTGGTGCTGCCAACAGACCAAGCGCACGGCGCGTGGTCGGCCCCATGCCGCCAATCTCGACTCCGCTGAGTTTGACCATTCCAGCGTCCGTCGGACGCTCACCAGACAGTGCCAGCAACAATTCATCCTGCCCGTTACCAGCAACGCCGGCCACGCCCATCACCTCGCCAGAACGAAGTTTAAGCGAAACATTTGCAAGGCTCGTCCCGAACGGGTCCAGCGATTCCAGCGTCAGGTTTTCCAGATGCAACAACGTCTTGCCCGGCGTGAATTCCCGCGCCGTAGGCATCGCCAACTCGCCACCAATCATCATTTCCGCCATGGAGCGCGCAGTTTCTTCGGCAGGAATACATGTGTCCACCACTTTGCCCATCCGCAGCACCGTGGCGTGGTCGCAAAGCACTTTGATCTCGTCCAGTTTGTGGCTGATATACAAGATCGCGACGCCTTCGGACGACAATTTGCGCAGGGTCTTGAACAGAATTTCAACCTCTTGCGGGGTTAGAACCGATGTAGGCTCATCCATAATCAAAAGCTGTGGATTTTGCAGCAAACACCGCACGATTTCAACGCGCTGCCGCTCGCCAACCGACAGGTCCCCGATCAGGCGATTGGGGTCCAAGGGCAAGCCATATTGATTGCTGACCTCGATGATCTTCTCATTCAGCTCGGCGCGGGGCGGTACATCTTCCATGCCTAAAATAATGTTTTCAGCCACATTCAACGCTTCAAACAGCGAGAAATGCTGGAAAACCATGCCAACACCGAGGTTACGGGCCTCGCTGGGTTTGTGCGGCAGATAATGCTCGCCGTGCAGCAGCATGTCGCCCTCGTCCGGATGCACCAGACCATAGATCATTTTCACGAGCGTCGATTTACCTGCCCCGTTTTCACCCAGAAGCGCGTGAATTTCGCCCTCCTGAATGGTGAAGCTGACGTTATCGTTCGCCTTCACGCCGGGGTAAGATTTACTCAACCCTCTAATTTCGAGCAGCGACTTCCTCATGCGCTCACCTCTCTAATTTTTTGTTTTTCTACGCGAATTTGCTCTAGCAACGCCGCGGTAACACCGACAGCAATCGCCATCGGTTCTTTGCCTAAATTCCGGTTTCCAATCGGGCAGTCTAAGCGCGAGGCATCTACGCCCGCCTCGGTCAACCGTCGGATAAACCGTGTTCGTTTAGTATCGGAGCCAATCAAACCAAGCCCGCCAAATGCACGGCCTAGTACACGCAGGCAGATTTCCTGATCGATAGAATGGGAATACGTTAAAACCAGATGCTGCGCATCGTCGGGCGCATAGACCACCGCATCGGCGGGGTTTGTTGCTACCAACATATCGGCGTGAGGTGGTATGTATGTCGGGAAGCGTTCCCGCGCCGAATCGACCCATGTCACCGCAAACGGCAACCCTTCAAGCGTAGCGACGAGTGCGCGGCCAACATGCCCTGCACCGTAAATCCATAGCGGTAGTTTTTTGGTTTCGAGTGGCTCGATCAACCAACCATTAGTCAAAGTGAAGGTTTCGCTAACCGCGCCAGAGCGCATCTCGCGTAGCCGTTTTTGCACGGGTAACGGCAGTTCCGTCGGCGCACCCGAGGTGGTTGGGCGCACGAACTGGTTAACCAAGGTTTCTAAATGGTTAATTTCATGCTCGCCAAAGCGTTCTGCCAGCAAACTGACAGAGCCTCCACAGCATTGCCCCAAATTCGGACCCAACGGAATTTTTCGAAACAAACGCAACCACTCACTATCTTGCGTCAACATCTGACGTGCCGCCGCAATAGCCTCGAACTCCAACGCGCCACCACCAATTGTGCCGTGCAAAGCACCAGCCGTCACCAGCATCGCGGTGCCCGCCTCTCGCGGGGCGGAACCTTTGTGTTCAGCAATCACCACGCGCACCACATGGCCGTTTTCACGAACCAATCTGCGCAAGGATGATATGTCGAAACCGCTCACCATGTGATGCCTTTTTCCATATCTACGGTTTTCAAAACCCTTTCAGCTGTGGCAGGAGCGTCCATGTCAGGATAGACATCCCCACAGGCCGCCACAGCATCGGACAGCGCCATAAACGCTGAAATCCCGAGGTTAAACGGTGGTTCGCCGACAGCTTTGGATTTATAAATCGTGTCTTCGACGTTCTCGCCGCGGTCCCAAAGTTTAACGTTGAATTCCTTTGGGCGGTCCGAACAGGTGGGGATTTTGTACGTCGATGGTGCGTGCGTCAGATGACGACCTTTGTCGTCCCAGACCAGCTCCTCGGTCGTTAGCCAGCCTGCGGCCTGAACGTAAGCGCCTTCAATCTGGCCGATGTCGAGCGCAGGGTTTAAGGATCGGCCAACGTCGTGCAAGATGTCGGCCCGCAGAATGCGGTTCTCGCCGGTTAACGTATCGATAACCACTTCGGTCACTGCCGCTCCGTAAGAGAAATACAGGAACGGGCGGCCTTTTCCGGCAAAACGGTCCCATTTGATTTTGGGCGTTTTGTAAAAGCCCGTCGCGGAAAGCTGGATCCGAGCGCCATATGCGGCGGCGGCCAGTTCCTCAAAGGTCATAGAATTGCCGTTAGAATTCACCATACCGTCTGTAAAACTGATCTTGTCGGGCGTTGTTTGCCACAACTGAGCGGCAAAATCCGAAAGTCGCTCGCGAAGCGTTTCACAGGCCGCCTTGCATGCCATCCCGTTCAAATCCGCCCCCGAGGACGCAGCCGTAGCCGAGGTGTTTGGCACTTTTGCCGTGTCCGTCGCGGTGATTTTCACCATATCAAGCCCGACGCCGAAAACTTGGGCCGCAACCTGCGCCACCTTAGTGAACAAGCCCTGCCCCATCTCGGTGCCACCATGGTTCAGATGGATAGAGCCGTCGGAATACACGTGCACCAACGCCCCCGCCTGATTTAGGTGCGTCAGCGTGAATGATATTCCGAATTTAATTGGAGTAAGCGCAATACCGCGTTTTAAAATCGGGCTTTGTGCGTTAAACGCCCCGATCTCGGCACGCCGTGCGACGTAATCGGACGCAATCACCAGTTCGTCGGTTATCTCGGGCATAACATTGTCTTCAATGGTCATGTGATAAGGCGTCTGATCACGGCCTTCGCCGTAATAGTTGACGCGGCGAACCTCCAGCGGATCTATCCCGAGAGTGTAGGCAATATGATCCATCACCCGCTCAATCCCGATAACGCCTTGAGGGCCGCCAAAGCCGCGATAAGCCGTGTTTGAAACCGTGTTGGTTTTCAAGCGGTGCGAAAGTATCCGCACGTTCGGCAGGTAATAAGCGTTATCTGCATGCAACATGGCCCGGTCGGCCACAGGCAGCGACAAGTCCATCGCCCAGCCACATTTGGCGAACTGTTCGAATATCACCGATTGCAGGCGGCCCGAATTGTTGAACCCTACCTGATAGTTAATGCGGAAATCATGACGTTTACCAGTGATGATCATATCGTCATCACGGTCATAGCGCATTTTTGCAGACCGGTTCAGACGCATGGCAATAACGGCGCAAGCCACAGCAAGCGAGTTGCCCTGGCTTTCCTTACCGCCAAAACCACCACCCATACGACGGGTTTCAACGCGCACGGCATTCATCGGAACGCCCAACGCCTCGGCCACCTTATGCTGGATTTCGGTGGGGTGCTGCGTCGAGGAATGGACCAAAACGTCACCCTCGTTCGGCTGCGCCGATGCGGCTTGGCCTTCGAGGTAGAAGTGCTCCTGCCCGCCGACCTCCAAGCTGCCCTCGATCTGATTATCAGATGAAGTCATCGCTCCGTCGGCATCGCCGTTCTGGAATGTCATGGCATCTTCGAACTTGCTGTCCGCAGCCATAGCATCGTCGATCGTTAACAAGGCTGGCAATTCTTCGTATTCGATCTGCCCTAACTGCGCCGCCATACGCGCGGCGCGGTGTGTTGTTGCCACCACTAAAAATATCGGCTGCCCGACGAAGTGCACCGTTCCTGTCGCCAGCATTGGTTCATCATGGGCAGACGGCGACACATCGTTTTCCGCTGGAAGGTCGGCGGCAATCAGAACGTCAATCACCCCGTCAGCAGCGCGTACCACGTCAAGGTTGACTGAAGTTAACTTCGCGTGCGCGACGGTTGAGAGGCCAAAAGCCAGATATACCGGATCGGCCATGGGCATATCATCTGTGTAGCGTGCAACACCTGTAACGTGGGCGGGACCGCTGTCATGGGGGCTTGGTTTAGCAACACTCATGCAACGCCCCTCCCTACGATGCGGGTCTCGGTCAACGGGTTCGTGCTTTCGTGGAAATATCTGCGTAACAGGTTTTTCGCTGTGCGAAGCCGGTAGTCCGAGCTGCCGCGTACATCGCTTAACGGTGTGAAATCTTCGGCAAAAGCATCGCAGGCTGTGTTCACGGTGGCCTCTGTCCAAGGCTGTCCAACCAATGCCGATTCAACGTTCGCAGATCGCTTGGGCGTGGCCGCCATACCGCCAAAGGCGATGCGGGCGGCGGTGGCCATACCGTTTTCTACAGTAATATTAAAAGCGCCGCAAAGGGCCGAAATGTCCTGATCGAAGCGTTTTGAAATTTTGTAACAGGCAAGTGTGTCGGGCTGGTTCGGTATGAACAGACTTTCGACGAACTCGCCAGCTTGGCGGTTCTGTTTGCCATAAGCGACAAAGAAATCCTCTAACAGCACCTCGCGACGCTTGGATCCACGTCGCAGCGTCAGCGTTGTGCCCAATGCAATTAGCGGCGGCGGGGTGTCCCCGATAGGCGAGCCGTTCGCGATATTTCCGCCAATCGTTGCCGAGTTGCGCACCTGAACGGAGCCATAACGGCGCAGCATCTCGGCGAAATCGGCATGACGATCAACCATAGCACCGCGCACACGTGCAATGGTTACTCCTGCGCCGATACGAATGCCATCTTCGATTATTTCAATGGTTTGCAAACCCTGGAGGCGATGAATAAATACGGTGGGCAGCAGGTTACGCATCAGTTTGGTTACCCACAATCCAAGATCGGTGGCGCCACCGATAATAGTAGCATCGGGGTTCTCGACGTACCAATCCGCAAAGCTGTCTAATGTTGCAGGCAGAAACGCGCCGTCCAGCGTGATATCACCGCCAGCCATCGCTTTCAGGCGTTCCGCCTCATCCGTCAACCAATCCGGCTGCGGTTGCTTGGCGGCAGTCTCGGCAGCGCGGATTATTGGCGCGTAGCCCGTGCAACGACAAAGGTTTCCAGCCAGCACATCGTCAAAATCCTGCCGTCCATCGCGGTGTGCCGTATACATCGACATAATAAACCCCGGCGTGCAGAAACCGCATTGCGAGCCGTGAAATTCCACCATCGCAGTTTGAACCGGATGCAAGCGCCCGTCCGGAGCAGAAATTCCCTCGACCGTGCGTATAGATTTACCGTGAATCTGCGGTAGGAACAAAATGCAGGCGTTCAGCGCACGGTGAATCAAACGCCCGCCCTCAAGTGCCGCGACAGACACCGTGCATGCGCCGCAATCACCTTCGTTGCAGCCTTCTTTGGTGCCCGTCAGCTTGCGGTTTTCACGCAAGTAATCCAGCAAGGTTTCGGTTGGGTTCGGATCGTCCAGAACCACATCCACACCATTTAGAAGAAACCGTATCTGCCCCATTAGCTGCCCCTGTATGTTGAATAACCAAACGCCGACAACAATAGCGGTACGTGGTAATGTGTGTCCTCGGAAATACCAAAGCGCAGCGGGATTACGTTAAGGAACTTGGGCGAGGGCAAATCCTGACCGGTGCTGTCCAGATAGTCGCCCGCATGGAACACCAGTTCGTATTCACCAAAGGAGAACGCATCCAGATCCAGCAGCGGAGCATCGCAACGGCCGTCGTCGTTGGTTGCCGTTTCCAGCAGCTTTTCGCGACTCGCTCCCAGACGGTACAACTCGATGCGCAAACCTTGCGCAGGTTTGCCCAGCCCGGTGTCGAGCACATGCGTCGTTAGACGTCCCATAATTTCCCCATTTTTATTGTTCACCCTATCAAGCCTCAGTGCGGCGAAATCAGCAAGGTAAATTTCATCCCATTCCCCCTCTTTAACCGAAGGGTCGGCTGGGCTAACTTGACAGGATGAAAAACACTCCCCGATTCATTCACCTGCGCCTGCACTCGGCTTATTCTTTGCTGGAAGGCGCGATTTCCCTTAAAAAATTGCCCCGAATGTGTGCGGATTGGCATATGCCAGCGGTTGCGGTTACGGATTCGGGGAACCTGTTCGGGGCGCTGGAGTTCTCGGAAACCGCGTCCAAAGCGGGAATCCAGCCGATTATCGGATGCCAGCTTCAACTTAAATTTGAAACTGCTTCAAGGCCCGGAGATCGCGATCCCGCCCCCAAAAGCATCGTTTTGCTTACCCAAAACGAGCGTGGCTATGAAAACCTGATGAAGTTGAACAGTTGCAACTTTCTGGAATGCGGTGATGAGTTGCCGCATATCACCATGGAGCAACTGTCGAAACACGCGGACGGGCTGATCTGTTTGACGGGTGGTGCTCTCGGTCCGGTGGGCCAGTTGTTGCAAGACGGGCAGCGCGATAAGGCACGCCTGTTGACCGAGCATTTCCAACGTCTTTTCGCGGATCGTCTATATATGGAAATCCAGCGCCACCCGATGGGCGATGACACCCGAACAGCTGAGGAAAACGCCACCGAACCGGGGTTTGTGCAACTCGCCTATGACCTGAACATTCCTCTGGTCGCAACCAACGATGTGTATTTCCCCAAGCGCGAGATGTATGCCGCCCACGATGCGCTGATCTGCATTGGCGACGGGGCGTATGTTGACCAACAGGAACCACGACGCCAGCTGACGCCAGAGCATTATTTCAAAACGCCCGAAGAGATGGAAAAGCTGTTCGCCGACCTTCCCGAGGCGATCAGCAACACCATCGAAATCGCCCAACGTTGTGCCTTTAAGGCCTACCTGCGTGATCCGATCCTACCTAAATTCGCCGACAACGAAGTCGAGGCATTGCGCGATCTGGCGTACGAAGGTCTAAAAGCCCGCCTTGCCGTCATCCCTCATTCAGCGAGTGTTAAGGAATACGAAGAACGGCTGGATTTCGAGCTTAATGTGATCGAGAACATGGGGTTCCCCGGTTATTTCCTGATCGTGGCCGATTTCATCAAGTGGTCCAAAGAACAAAACATTCCAGTTGGGCCGGGTCGTGGTTCGGGTGCTGGCTCTCTAGTGGCGTATTCGTTAACGATCACCGACCTTGACCCCTTGCGATATTCCTTACTGTTCGAGCGGTTCCTGAACCCTGAACGTGTGTCGATGCCCGACTTCGACATCGACTTTTGCATGGATCGCCGCGAAGAGGTTATCCAATACGTGCAGCAAAAGTACGGGCGCGACAAGGTCGCCCAGATCATCACGTTCGGAGCGTTGCTATCCAAGGCCGCCGTGCGCGATATCGGTCGTGTTTTGCAGATGCCATACGGGCAAGTGGACCGTCTTTCTAAGTTGATTCCAGTTGATGGCGTCAAACCCGTAAGTATCGAACAGGCGCTAAAAGACGAGCCCCGCTTGAAAGAAATGGCCCGTGACGAAGAAGTCGTGGCGCGCCTGCTGGATTATGCCCAACAGGTTGAGGGGCTGTTGCGTAACGCCTCGACCCACGCGGCGGGGGTGGTTATTGGCGACCGGCCGCTGGACGAGTTGGTGCCGCTTTACAAAGATCCGCGCTCGGACATGCCAGCCACGCAGTTCAATATGAAATGGGTAGAACCAGCCGGGTTGGTGAAGTTTGACTTCTTGGGGTTGAAGACCCTGACCGTCATTCAGAACGCGCTGGACCTGTTGAAAAAGCGGGATATTAATATCGACATCGGGACGATCCCGCTGGACGATGAAAAGACTTACGACCTGTATGCCTCGGCCAAAACGGTCGCCGTTTTTCAGGTGGAAAGTACGGGCATGATGGATGCCCTTCGCCAGATGAAACCCAACTGTATCGAGGATATCATTGCGCTGGTGGCCCTGTATCGACCCGGCCCGATGGAGAATATTCCAAAATTTTGCGATGTGAAAAACGGGCGCAGTGAACGGGACCACCTGCACCCTTCGATCAATCATTTGCTGGACGAAACGCAGGGAATTATCGTTTATCAAGAACAGGTTATGCAGATCGCGCAGGAGATGGCGGGATACACACTGGGCGGTGCCGACATGCTGCGCCGTGCGATGGGTAAGAAGATCAAAGAGGCGATGGATGCAGAACGGCCGAAGTTCACGGCGGGCGCTGCCAAAAACGGCGTTGATGCGGAGAAGGCGACCGAAGTCTTTGATTTACTGGAGAAATTCGCCAACTACGGTTTCAACAAATCCCACGCGGCGGCCTATGCGGTGGTGTCTTACCAGACCGCTTGGCTGAAGGCGAACCATCCGGTTGAGTTCATGGCAGGCGTTATGAACTGCGATATTCACCTGACCGACAAGTTGGCGGTTTACGCCGATGATGTGCGCAAAACGGTCGAACGTGGCGGGCTGGGAATCGAGATTACTCCACCCTGTGTGAATCGTTCCCATGCCGAGTTTAGTGTCACGGATGGCACGGTGGTTTACGGGCTTGGCGGCTTGAAAAACGTCGGCCGAGAGGCGATGCGGTTGATCACCTCGGCGCGTGATGAGAGTGGTGTTTTCAAAGACCTGTTCGACTTTGCGCGACGCGTTGATCTGAAGCGTGTTGGCAAGCGCCCATTAGAAATGCTGGCACGTTCCGGTGCCTTTGACCAGCTTGATGGAAACAGACGTAAAGCGTTGGAAAGTCTTGATAAACTTGTTGCGTATTCAGCGGCCTGCCATGACGATAAGAACTCGAACCAAAGCAGCTTGTTCGGCGATAGTGGCGAAGATTTACCGCCCCCTCGCCTACCGATGCCCGACGATTGGGAGGCGGAGGAACGCCTGACGCAAGAGCATACGGCGTTCGGATTTTATCTGACCGGACACCCGCTGGATGACTATATGCCGGCCCTGAAACGGGAGCGGGTTTTAACTTTGGAGGAGGTGACCCGCAAGGCTGAGGGGCGTAAAATCGGGACCAAGATGGCGGGGACGATTTCTTCGGTGCAAATTCGTAAGTCTGCGCGCGGAAATCGTTTTGCTTTCATCGCGTTGTCGGATCCTAGCGGGCACTATGAGGTGACGGTTTTCTCGGACGTGCTAGAGGCTGCGCAGGATATTTTGAAGACGGGCGAAAAAGTCGTGATGCCGATTGAGGCTGACATGCAGGGCGGGCAGTTGAAACTTCTGGCGCGTGGAATTCAATCCATTGATATGGCTGTGGAAAATGCCGCGTCAATTGGGCTTCGGGTATTCCTGAGCGATGCCGAAGCAGTGCCGTCGATTGCAACACGGCTGGCTGGAAATGACGGCACACGGGCGGTTAAAGGCCCTGTGAATCTGGTGTTGGTGCATCCGGAATTGCCGGGCGAAGTAGAGATTACGCTGCCCGAAAATTACCCGATTAATAGCAAGATCAAAAGCGCGATAAAACACATCGACGGGGTGATGCGGGTCGAGGAATTCTAGAGGGACGCGAGGCGTTAACCTTTGGCCGAAATCGCGAAAAACACCGGCACACAACCTGTGCACAACGCGTACACAATGCGTATGCACGATTTTGTGGGTGGGCGCGTTAACCTTTAGCGAGGAACGGTGTATGCGGCCCACTTAGCCTACGCGAATTTGTCGGTTTTCAAGAAGTTGACGGTGGCGTCTATTACACGTCGGTCTTGCATCATGATGCTGTGGGCGACGGGCAAGGCGATCCGTTTGTTCTCGGCGGCGTTGCCCCAGGCGCTGTCGACGGAGACTTTGCCGTCGTTTTCGCCCTCGATTCCGGTGAGCAAACCATAGGCCGGGATTGCGGCGGTTCCGGCGATTGCGCCAATGTCCAGCCCCTCGACCTCTTCGCCAGAATGCGGGGCCAGTTCAGCCAAGGCGGGGCCCATTAGTTTGCCGAATACGGCGATACGTTCGGCGGCTTCGCTGCCAAAATTCGGAGCACCAATTTGCACAATCCGGCCCCGCCGCTCGACGGGCAGCATTTTGGCGATGCGAACCGACAGAATGCCCCCTAACGAGTGCCCAACGAAATGTATGATCCCGCTTTCGGGCAATTGATCAAAGAGGCCGTTGGTCAGATTTTCGATAGTTGATGTGCTGGAAGGATAGTCGATGAGGACGGGGTCAAATCCGCCCTCTTTGACGTACTCCGCCATCCGCCGCATCGAGGCTAGCGAACGCCCCAGTCCGTGCAGTATGATGACCGTTTCCATGTTACTTCAGATCGGGCGCAAGGGCCTCTTGCGCCAGAATTTCGATTGCCTCGTCCGCAGTCATAACCTTGGAACCTTTATCGCCAAGGCGACGCATTGAAACGGTCTTTTCTTCGACTTCGCGCATACCGATTGCAAGGATTACCGGAACCTTGCCCAACGAATGCTCGCGAACCTTGTAGTTGATCTTTTCATTGCGGGTATCGGCCTCGGCGCGCAGGCCTTTGGCTTTTAGGCCTGCGACGACCTCGTTCACCCAATCATCTGCATCGGACACAATTGAGGCCACCACAATCTGACGTGGGGCCAACCAGAGCGGGAATTTACCGGCATAGTTTTCGATCAGCACCCCGAGGAACCGCTCGAACGAACCAAGGGTCGCGCGGTGGAGCATAACGGGAGTGTGCTTTTGCCCGTCCTCACCGATGTATTCCGCCTCAAGACGTTCCGGAAGCACGAAATCGGCCTGAAATGTACCAAGTTGCCATTCGCGGCCGATCGCATCAGTCAGTTTGAAATCGAGTTTCGGGCCATAAAAAGCCCCCTCTCCTTCGTCGAGATCGTAAGGCAGATCAAGCGCTTTGATCGCGCTTTCGAGGGCAGCTTCGGCTTTGTCCCAAACCTCGTCGGATCCGGCGCGAACGTCGGGGCGGGTCGAGAATTTGATGTCGAATTTCTCAAAACCGAGATCTTTATAAACCGACGAAAGAAGTTCAATGAACTTCTTGGTCTCGGCCGCAATCTGGTCTTCGGTGCAGAAAATATGCGCATCGTCCTGCGTAAAACCGCGAACCCGCATCAGACCGTGCATGGAGCCCGAGCTTTCGTAACGGTGGCAGGACCCGAATTCGGCAAGCCGTAGCGGTAGATCACGGTAGGATTTCAAACCTTGATTATAGACCTGCACGTGGCACGGGCAGTTCATCGGTTTCAAGGCGTTAACGCGTTTTTCGTTGGCATGTTCTTCATCAATCTCGGTGATGAACATGTTCTCGCGATATTTCTCCCAATGGCCGGAAGCTTCCCAAAGTTTACGATCCACGACCTGCGGTGTGTTAATTTCTTGATACCCGTCGGCAATCTGACGACGACGCATGTAGTCTTGCAACACACGGTACAATGTCCAGCCGTTCGGGTGCCAGAAGACCATTCCAGGCGCTTCCTCCTGAATATGGAATAGGTCCATCTCGCGGCCCAGCTTGCGGTGGTCGCGTTTGGAGGCCTCATCCAGCATGAACAGATGCGCTTTGAGGTCATTTTTGTTGCGGAATGCCACGCCGTAAATACGTTGCAGCATGGCGTTGTTGCTGTCGCCGCGCCAATAGGCACCGGCAATCGACATCAGTTTGAAGCTGTCAGCCGGAACTTGGCCAGTGTGGGCCAGATGTGGCCCACGGCAAAGATCTTGCCAGTGGCCATGCCAATACATCCGCAGATCTTCGTCGCCCGAAATGCTGTTGATTAGCTCAACTTTGTACGGCTCGTTATTGGCCTCGTAGAATGCAATCGCACGGTCGCGGTCCCATACTTCGGTGGTGACGGGTTCGCGTTTATTTATGATCTCGCGCATCTTTTTCTCGATGGTGATCAGGTCTTCAGGTGTGAAGGGTTCATCGCGGTCAAAATCGTAATACCAGCCGTTTTTGATGACGGGGCCAATGGTGACTTTCACGTCAGGCCAAAGTTCCTGCACTGCACGCGCCATGATGTGGGCCGCGTCGTGGCGGATGAGTTCCAACGCTTGTTTTTCGTCTTTGGCGGTGTAAATTTGGAAATCCGTGTCCGCAGTCATCGGGATCGACAGGTCGCTGAATGTGCCGTCGATGGCACAGGCGAAGGCTGCTTTTCCGAGGGATTTGGAGATGTCTGCGGCGATTTCGCCCCCAGTAATACCCGCTGGGTATTCGCGTTTCGCGCCATCGGGGAGGGATACAGTTATATTGGCCATGGCTGGCACTCCTTTTGTTTGGCGACTACAAAACGCCCGAATGTTGATGTGGGGGGTTTAGCCGACGCAGACGCGAAGTCAACCGCTTGCGAGGGGAAACTTGATCAGGCATGGTGCTTGGAAACAACTGGAGGCTGCCATGATTTCATACCTAAATGTTAACAACAGGGGCATTGCTTACCACCAAACGGAGGGTGACGGCCCCGGGGTTGTGTTTCTTGGTGGGTTCAAGTCAGACATGGAGGGGACCAAGGCGCTTTTCCTTGAGGATTGGGCCAAGGCCAACGGGCGGGCGTTTCTACGGTTTGACTATTCGGGGCATGGATCGTCATCCGAGGCATTCACAGACGGGTGTATTGGCGACTGGGCGGCCGATGCTATGGCCGCGATTGAGGCGTTGACTGATGGTCCACAGGTGTTGGTTGGATCGTCCATGGGTGGCTGGATTTCACTGCTCGTGAGCCGCGCGATGCAGTCGCGCGTTAAGGGTTTGGTAGGGATTGCAACTGCGCCCGATTTCACCGAGGCCATGTGGTCGGGATTTAGTGACGGGGAACGGGCCGAGATTATGAATCGCGGACAAGTTGACCTGCCTTCGGAATACTCGGACGAGCCGTATATTATTACCAAACGGTTAATAGAAGATGGGCGCAATCAGTTGGTGCTGTACAACCCGCTGCCCCTGCCCTTTCCGGTGCGTTTCTTGCAGGGAACGGCAGATACGAGCGTGAACCGCGACGTGGCACTGCGTCTGCTGGATCATGTGGACTGCGAAGACGTACGGTTAACGCTTGTTAAGGGCGCAAACCACAGTTTCAGTTCACCGGAGTGTCTGATGGCGATCACGGATGCTATTGGGCAGGTGTCGGGTTAGGGGACAATTTCGCCGCTGATTGCGCCGGAGAGGATATGCCCATTGCCGTCGGTTATACTAATCGTTGCCCCGATTTCATCTGCGCTTCGGGCATTTATCAACGATACGAATTAAGCAGCTGTAGATATCGCGGCGAAGGCGTAGCATTTATAGGCTGGCGTCGAGTGGTCGTCTGATAACATTCCGTTAACGCTTTCGGGGACAGTATCCTATATGCGGACCGAATTTCTGAACGTACTGTTCGGCTATACCGAAGCGAGCCAAGACGCGCGAATGTCGACGGAGTTGGCCTTTACGCATGAAGGCATTCGTTTTACGGGTTCAATCCAACGTTTGGGGTGAACTGGACGGGGAACCATTCGAACCTGAAAAGGTACGACACGCAAAGCTTGCAGGCGTTCACCCGCCTGAGCGCGGCGTATTAAGCATCTTGATGAACTCGGTTGAGAAACGGTTGATGTCCCCCGGCCAGCGCGCGGAAAGGTAGTTCCCGTCCCTGACCGTAAAGCCGCGAGTATGGTCGTCGGGAGTATCGCGCAGCAATGGCAGCGGACCACGGTAAAAATCATCGGGCGAGCGCAAGGTTGCGGTCACCTCCTCCTCGACGGTTTCGGGATAGGTTAGGTAATATTTCCCCAGCCTGTAGCGAGTTAGGTTATAGGCCAACAACTCCTGCGTTTTCAGCAATGCTGTAGTTTTGTGGCCATACAGAACGGATTTTCCAGTACTCGGATCAATGGCACGGCTGGCGGCAATCACGCCGTGGCAGATTGCGGCTACGGGTATGTTTTGTTTGAAAAAATCCACTATAGCGCGTTGCAAATCCTGTGATTCCAGATACGGAATGACGCCTTTTGCGTGGCCTCCGGGCAGCAGCAAACCGTCGTAATCCGCAACGTTGATCTCGTCAAAGCTGATGGGTTTCTTGAACGCAGGATCCAGCCGCATTTCCGCGTATGTGTCGCGGGCAGTTCTGTCTGCGATCAACAAGCGTTTCAATGGCCACAACTTATTGCCATCCAGCATCCGTTTATCGGCATATCCGGCCAGTCCGGTATCCGTTGCAAAGCAGACCTCTAAGCCACTGTTTTGCAAATATCGCCACGGGACGGCGACCTCGGTCGGGTCGAAATCCGTTGTGCTAGTGGCGATCAGGACTTTCATTAGAGGATCAGACCGACCACAATCATTGCAAGCCCGATCGATGACATTCCCATCGCGCCCATGTTCCACGCGACCAGAGAACGTAAGCGTTTGGATGCATCCTTGGCCTCGCCCCCCTCGCGTTTAATGGCCACCGCCATTTTGATACAATAGCCAAGGCCGATCAGACCTGTCAGTGTGAATGCGCCGCCGATGTATATTAGAAAATCCATAACCCCTCCGTTTCGTAATCTGCCTAAAACAGCACGAGATTTTTCGCAAGGGATGTCTTGTCGAGCAACTGGCAGACAGGTAGTGTCCGCACGAAATGTAACGCAGATAAACGAGGCCATCCAATGGACGTAACCGACGATCAACAGCAGCAATCTTCTTACCGTGTAACCGCCGGAGAGCTTCGCGCTTTTATTGAGCGGTTCGAGCGGCTGGATGCCGAAAAGAAAGACATCTCCGATCAGCAAAAGGAAGTGATGGCCGAGGCGAAATCGCGTGGATATGACACCAAAGTACTGCGTAAAATTGTAGCGTTGCGCAAAATGGACCCGCAGGAAATCAGCGAAGCCGAGGCCGTGCTGGAACTTTATAAAGACGCACTCGGGATGTGAGCGGCTAGACGTGGATATCTCGACGCTTAGTTACGTCTATATCTTTATGGCGGCGCTACTGGTGGGGTTTACTAAGACCTCGGTCGGAGGTGTCGGCATATTGGCGGTGGTGCTGATGGCGCTGGCAATTCCGGGCAAAGGCTCGCCCGGGGTCATGTTGCCGATGTTGATCGTGGCGGATATTTTCGCTGTGATCTATTATCGGCGCCATTGCGACTGGAGCGTCCTGTTAAAGTTGTTTCCGTTGACAGCCGTCGGGGTGATAATCGGGTATTTCACCGTTGATGTTATCCCCGTCGAGGTTTTCGAGAACGTCATCGGCGCGACGATCCTGTTTATGGTCGTGTTTGAACTGGTGGTGCCAAAGCACGAAAAGGCGCCGCACTGGCTAACCGCTTTCGTCGGGATTTTTGCAGGCATCTCTACCATGGTCGCCAACGCTGCCGGACCAATTTTCGGAATTTACCTGTTGCAGATGGGTTTGCCAAAGAAAGAGTTCGTCGGGACGCGCAGTTACTATTTCCTGATTATTAATGTTTTTAAGGTTCCGTTCTCGGCGAACCTCGGGTTGATCACGATGGATACGCTGAAACTTGACCTGATGTTCGTGCCTGTTCTGTTTGTCGGCGCGTGGCTTGGGTACAAGTTTTTGGGCATTCTGAACATGAATGCGTTTAAGTGGCTGATACGAGCTGCGGTGCTTGTTACGGCGGTTCGGTTGTTGCTATTTTAGGGCCGGTTCTTCTCGAATTGCATCAAGTGTAGAATTTTATTAACGTCTGCCAGATTCCCGCTTTTGGTGCGCTTAACGGCATCTCAATAAGGGATTATCCAATGCCATCGAGACGTAAGATACTTGTCATTATCTCAGACCAAATGCGCCCGAATTGTATCGAGGGGGCGTTGGCCGATCACGTGCAATTGCCACACCTTGCGGCGTTGCAAAAAGACGCTGTGGCGTTCAGAAAGCATTATTCGGTTACCAATCCGTGTGGGCCTTCAAGAGCCAGCATTTTTACGGGTCGGTATGCGATGAAACACCGCTCTATCCGAAATGGGACACCGTTGGCGCACGATATGCCCAATATTGCGAGCGAGATGCGGAAATTCGGTTATGATCCGATGTTGTTCGGTTATAGCGATACCAGCCTTGATCCGCGTACCCGCCATCCCAACGACCCTGATCTGAAGAACGAGGAAAGCGTGCTGCCGGGGTTCCGCGAAGTTCTGGGAATGCGGGCTCAGTCGAGCTATCCATGGCGGGTGGATTTGAAGTCAAAGGGGTATGACATTCCCGAATATGCACATTTCTATGATGCCATTTCACCGGACCCCTCAAGGCCTGCACGCCCCGACGATCCGCCTTTTTACAAGGCCGAAGACAGCGATACAGCGTTTCTGACGGATACGCTGATAAAGGATTTATCGGTACGAACGGATCAGGATTGGTTCGCCGTCGCCACATATATCCGCCCATATCCGCCGCTGGTTGCGCCGGAACCTTATAACAAGATGTATGACCCTGCCGATCTGCCGATGCCCCCGCGACTAGCATCCGCTGACGAGCAGGTAAAAAATGCATCCCTTTATGGTCGGTGCGCTCAAAGCCCCGAAAATGACGGGCATCGTGCGGGGCTGTGATGTGGACTGCAATAACGACGATGACGTTCAGCTGCTGCGCGCCATATATTTAGGGCTGGCCACCGAAGTGGACGTGCATATCGGGCGGATTATGTCGTTCCTGAAGGAAACAGGGCAATATGATGATACGGTGATTATTTTCATGGCTGACCACGGCGAAACCATGGGCGATCATCATTTGTGGGGTAAGCAGAACCCGTACGATGTCGCCTATCACATCCCGATGATCATTCGCGATCCGTTAAATCCGGCTCTGCACGGAACAACGGTGGACGCATTTACAGAGAGCGTTGATTTCGCACCTACCGTTCTTGATCTGGTCGGACAGTCTGTTCCTGCGGGAATGGACGGGCTTTCGCTGCGCCCGTTTCTTGAGGGGGGACACCCCCGCGGACTGGCGAGACGCAGTGCATCTGGAGCTGGACTACGGTGAGCCGGACAAGTTGACAGAATGGCAGAAAGCAACATAGGTGTCGTTGCACGAAGCTAATCTGGCGATCCTTCGGGAGGCACAATACAAACTGGTGCATTTTAACGGTGGATTGCCACCATTACTGTTCAATCTTGTTAACGATCCTGAAGAATTGGTTAGTCTAGCGGATGATCCCGCCCATGCGGGCACGTTGTTGCGTATGACGCGGAAACTTCTGGATCGGCGCATGACGCAAGCGGATCGCACGTTGGCGGATGTTAAGATCACATCTGCAGGGGCGATTAATTTCACCCCCGAAACTGAAAAGGGATAAAATTGAATGTCAAAAAAACCGAACATTTTGATTGTGATGGTGGACCAGCTGAACGGCACTCTGTTTCCGGACGGCCCTGTCGATTGGCTGCATGCGCCAAACCTTAAAAAGCTGGCAGCGCGGTCCACTCGGTTTACAAATGCATACACAGCCTCGCCGCTGTGCGCACCTGGTCGGGCGAGCTTTATGTCAGGTCAACTGCCTCGCCGCACCCGTGTTTACGATAATGCTGCCGAGTTTGCATCTGATATTCCGACTTACGCACACCATTTGCGCCGCGCGGGGTATTCCACTTGTTTGTCTGGAAAGATGCATTTTGTTGGTCCCGACCAGCTGCACGGGTTTGAAGAACGCCTGACAACCGACGTTTACCCAGCGGATTTCGGTTGGACGCCAGACTATCGAAAACCGGGCGAGCGGATCGACTGGTGGTATCACAACATGGGCAGCGTCACGAGTGCGGGTATTGGAGAAATCTCCAATCAACTTGAGTACGACGACGAGGTTGCCTATCACGCGACACGCAAGATTTATGATCTGGGCCGCCGTCAGGATGACCGCCCGTGGATGTTGACCGTAAGCTTTACGCACCCGCACGACCCATATGTTGCACGCCGTAAATACTGGGACCTTTATGAGGACTGCGAGCATCTGCTGCCGGACATTCCTGCGTTGGAGTACGACAAGCAAGATGCCCATTCGAAGCGCATTTTTGATGCCAACGATTGGCGCAGTTTTGATATTACCGAGGAAAACATTCGCGATTCACGTCGGGCGTATTTCGCAAATATCTCGTATCTCGACGACAAAATCGGCGAGCTATTGCAGACGCTTAAAGACGTTGATCAGCACGACAATACGATCATTATGTTTGTATCGGATCATGGTGATATGCTGGGCGAACGCGGGCTTTGGTTCAAAATGAACTTTTTTGAAGGTTCTGCACGCGTTCCGTTAATGATTTGTGCGCCGGATATGCCGGTTGGTCGGGTTGATCTTCCTGTCAGTACGTTGGATGTATTGCCGACGCTTGCCGATCTTGCCGGAATCGAGATGACCGAGATTATGCCATGGACGGATGGCAGTTCCCTTGTGCCGCTCAGCCAAGGTGAAACAGATGTTAAACCGGTGTTAATGGAATACGCGGCCGAGGCGTCCAACGCGCCGTTGGTCGCGCTTCGCGAAGGCGTATGGAAGTACGTCCACTGTGAACTTGATCCGCCACAATTGTACAATCTGGAAACTGACCCGAATGAACTAACAAATCTCGCGGAAAATTCGCCAGATATTACGGCCAAATTCGCGAAACAAGTCGCGGAGTATTGGGATATGGACGCGTATGATCAAGAAGTTCGACAATCGCAAGCGCGGCGCTGGGTCGTCTATGAAGCGCTACGGAACGGGTCGTATTTCCCTTGGGATTACCAGCCACTTCAAAAAGCGTCAGAGCGGTATATGCGAAACCACATGGACTTAAATGTTGTCGAGGAACGGCAGCGTT
Source organism: Paracoccaceae bacterium (assembly GCA_050256375.1). Classification (GTDB taxonomy): domain Bacteria; phylum Pseudomonadota; class Alphaproteobacteria; order Rhodobacterales; family Rhodobacteraceae; genus NORP23. The sequence continues at coordinate 189,535 of JBBWVU010000039.1, forward strand.
ATCCCGGGGATTAACGCAAATATAGCAGGCGCACCTTGTGCGCCCGCGCGTTTAGTCCATCAATTCCTGCCAGCGATGGCATGCAACTTCGTGGCTTCTGCTGGAAAGTTCCAAATTGGGTTCGACTTGGCGACACACGTCGATTGCGAACGGGCAGCGGGTCTGAAACTTGCAACCCGGCGGAGGGTTGGTGGGCGAAGGGATTTCGCCCTCGAGTTTCTGTGCCACTTTGGGATCGTCAGGGTCCAGCGACGGGATCGCGGACAACAATGCCTTGGTGTAGGGGTGGCGCGGGTTGGCGAACAGCTCCCGGGTTGGTGCGGTTTCCACCAGACGGCCAAGATACATCACTGCGACATGGTCACAAACGTGGGCCACAACGCTGAGGTCGTGGCTGATGAACAGAAATGTAAGGCCCATTTCCTGCTGGATTTCTTTCAGCAAGTTTAAAACGTCTGCCTGAATTGATACATCGAGCGCCGCTACAGATTCATCGGCCACAACAAAATGCGGGCGTGAGACCAATGCGCGGGCGATCGAGATGCGCTGCCGCTGGCCACCAGAGAACGCGTGCGGGAAACGACGAAGGTGCTCAAGATTAAGGCGGCACTTCGCGGCGATCTCGCGGACGCGTTCGTCCGTTTCTTCGCGCGAGGATGTCAGGCCCATGACTTCCAATGGTTCGGCAATAATGTCGCGAACTGTCATACGTGGACTTAGTGCCGCGTATGGATCCTGAAAGATAAGTTGCGAACGTTTGCGATAGTCTTTTTCCTGCCCCTTATCCATTGTCGTCAACTCATACGTGACGTCTTCGTCGGTATATTTCACAGTACCGCGTGTGATCGGCGCGGCTTTTAGGCAGGCACGGCCAAGCGTGGTTTTACCGGAACCCGACTCGCCCACCAGACCGAAGAAGCTGCCTTTGGTGATGTCGAGGTTGATGCCGTCGACCGCCTTGACCACAGGTTTGGGGCCGAACAGACCACCGCCTGCAAGCGGATAGTGAACCGAGAGGTCGCGCGCTTTGATTAGAACGTCATCACTCATTTCGCTCCCTCCCAGTTAAATAAATGGCAGGCTACGTTATGGCCTTCGGTTACTGCGGTGAAGTTTGGAACTTTGGCATGGCAAATGTCACCTATGTTGACCGAGCAGCGATTGTTGAACACGCATCCCGATGGCCGCTCCAATGGTGACGGGATGTCACCTGGAATGGGTGTCAGTGGCGTATCGAGATCATCAAGACTTGGCAAGGCTGCGATCAAGCCCTTGGTGTAAGGATGTGACGGATTACGGATAACGTCGCGCACCGGACCCTGTTCGATCAGGCGGCCAAGATACATCACGGCCACTTTATCGGCTGTTTGGGCAATCACGCCAAGGTCGTGGGTGATGAAGATAATCCCCATCCCGAAATCCTTGACGAGGTCTTTCATCAGGTCGATCACCTGCGCTTGAATGGTCACATCCAGCGCCGTTGTCGGCTCGTCCGCGATCAACAGTTTGGGCTTGGTGGAAAGGGCCATGGCAATCATGGCGCGTTGGCGCATACCACCCGACAGTTCAAACGCGTATTGCTTGAAACGGGTTCCGGCGTCCGAAATCCCTACACGATCCAGCATCTCGATCGAGAGTTCTTTGGATTGTTTGGCATTCATATCCGTGTGGATCATCAACTGCTCAACCATTTGGTCGCCGATAGTGATCGCGGGCGCGAAACTGGCCATTGGTTCCTGAAAGATCATCGATATAGAACCGCCACGGATCACTTGAAGTTCTTTGGAACTTTTCAGTGACAAAATATCGACGGGCCCATCATCTAGGTACAGCGTGATTTTGGTATCTTCGCCATAAATTGCGTTTGACGGGTTTAGTCTCATAATCGACTTCGCGGTAACGGATTTTCCCGAACCACTCTCGCCCACGAGGCCCATAACCTCGCCTGCTTCAAGCGTGAAGGAAACATCGTCAACTGCGGTGATCCGACCCTCGTCCGTATCGAACTGGATGGTCAGATTTTCTACGTCAAGAAGGCGCGTCATTATTTGGAATCCGAATAAGGGTCGGCTGCATCTCGTAATCCGTCACCGACGAACACGAATGCCAACACAAGAACTATAAAGAAGATCACCGGTATGAAATACCATTGGTAGTTCAGCAAAACATCGGCGCTGGTCACGTTTTGCAACATGACGCCTAACGAATTCACGGGATCTTTCAGCCCCAGCCCGATGAAACTTAGCGCGGTTTCCGAAAGCACCATGTAGGGAAACGAAATCACCAAATCGACGATGATATAACTGGTAAAACTTGGCAACAGGTGTCGCCGGATTACATGACCAGAGGACGCGCCGCAAAGTTGTGCAGCCAGAACGTATTCCTGATTACGCTCAGTTAACAAGTGCGTTCGTATTCGTCTCGCCAATGTCGGCCACCCAATAAAGCCGAGAACGATTGAAATAAAGAAGAACCGCATCTCGGCGCTCCAGACATCGGGAACAAAAGCCGCCAATGCCATGAACAAAGGAATGCTGGGAATAGTTCGAACCGTGTCGGTTATCATTTGCAACACCGAGTCGATCCATCCGCCATAGTATCCGGCAATACCGCCAATTATCAGCGCCATAACAAAAGCGATAAACACACCGATCGCGCCCACAGCCATCGATGTTTTGATAGCGGACAACGTTCGCGAGTAAATATCCTTACCGGTCGAGTCTGTCCCGAATATATGGATCATGCCACGATCAACGCCGAACAGATGCCGTTCGAATGTAATCCCGAGGAATTTGAACTCCTGCCCTTTGCTGAGAAACGTGACATAGCGACGATCTTCAAGACCGGTATTCTTATCAGTAACCCAACGAAAGTTGGTCTGGATTGAACGGGTGCGCTCATAGGAATAAATAAATGGCCGAATCGAAAATCCGTTTTCATCCCAGAACTTTGGAACATCGGGTGCGCCATTAAGGTAGTCCTTGTCCCTACCCGCAATCGTCGCGTCATAAGGCGTCAGAAATGGTGCGAAAATACCGGACAGAACCAAGGCGATTAGTATCCATGCCCCAATAAGTGCTGACTTGTTTTTCTTGAAACGTTGCCAAATCAGCTGTCCTTGAGAGGCGGTAAAATACGCCTCTTTTAGCTTTTGATCTACGGATGCATCTGTGTTTGAAATATAAGTCATGGCCATCATCCCACAATACTGCGACGAATGCGCGGATCGGTGAGGGCAAGTATTATGTCGGTCACGAAATTAATCGCGACAATACTGGCCGTCAGCATGAAAATTATTGCCCCTGCAAGTTGCTGATCGTTTGAACGCGCCAGCGCCTCGATCAATAGCGAACCAGCCTCGGTCAAGGTCAGGATCAGGGCGACGATGGGTAGCTCGTTGAAGATGCGGTTCAGGTCGAACCCAAGCGAGTTGATGATAGGGCTAAGCGCGTGGCGCGCGGGATAACGCATTAACAGACGACGCCCCGATACCCCGCGGGCTTCGGCTGCCGTCACGTACAGCTTACCGATTTCGTCGGACATCAAGGCGCGCACCGTCTGGATGGCGAAGGCTGTTGCCGACCATCCAAGAATAAACACTGGCAGCCATGCGTGCCCCAAGAAGTCCATAAACTTGTCGTAATCCCACGCGGCGTCCCTGAATTCTTTCGAGAATAATCCCGTAAGACTATCGCCGAAGAAGATCGTCGAGAACAGCATGATCATCAGTGCCAGCAGGAAGTTCGGCAGTGCCAATCCAAGGTAGCTAACCAAACGTAGCGAGTTGTTCAGTACTGCGTTTTTGGAGGTGGCGGCAATGATACCAACCGGGATTGCAATGGCGTAGGCGAGCAGCAGGGCCGATAGACACAGGCCGAGGGTTAACCAGAATTTCTGTCCCAGAAGCTGGGCGATGTTCACACGAAGGATACAACTGTCACCAAATTCGCCCTGAAAAGCGTTGAATATCCACGAACCCCAACGCTGGATATACGGTTGATCGAGACCAAGACGAACACGTTCTATCTGGATATCTTCTTGGGTGATAACTGACCCTTGGGAGTTTTTGAAAGCAACGTACCGCTCGGCGCAATCGCCGGGCACCATCTCCATCAAGGTAAATACAATAAACGACACCAGCACTAATGTAAGAATGGCTAATGCAGCGCGTATTGCAATGAATTTGGAAAATTGAAGCATTTCTAGTCTACGCCCCCGAAGAATTTTTTATTGGTCATTTTGACCTTATTTATATTTATTGCGGGCAATTTACACTGCCCGCAATCTTTTTCTTAGGTCCAATTATATGGGCCTGTTAAGTCCAATAGCGCTGGACTACTCGTCCAACCACCACTGTGTGGCGCGGTACGGGTAGGTCCGGTAGTACGCATAGGACTGAGTCTGGAACTGTGTGAAGTTCTTCAGATCATTGTTGTGATAGATCGGTGCAACCGCTTTCACAGTACCAATGAACAGAAGGTTATCGACTACAGTATCAACCAGACTTGCACCAATCGCGTTGGACTCGTCAGACCCTGCAATTGCAGATTGGAAGGCATCAATGCCAGCCATTGAGTCATAAACCCACTGAGGTGGTTTCACGCCTGAGGCACCGTCTGTATCAACGTACTGCCCCCACAACATACCAGACGTGTGGTTGAAGTAGTTATCAAACGGCGGCTGGAACAATTCCGAGATACCGAGGATAACAGCCAAAGGCTGGCCCTTCGCGTAGAACGTAACATCTAGCTGGTTCGAAGAAGCCGCAGAACGATATTCGTCTGTTGTGATTTCTTTCACCGTGTTGTTGATACCAACGTCACGCCAGTTTTGGCCAACAAGCTCGACCATTTTGACAGACCCACCTTGCGTGGCAACCTGCATGTTCAGAACAAGCGGATCACCGTTTGGCAATTCACGCATTCCGTCACCATCTACGTCGACCATACCGACTGCATCCAGAAGGGCATTGGCCATATCAGGATCAAACTGGGCGTAAGATTGCTCGGTTTCTTCACTTACGAAACCAGGTGTCGGCGAAAACGCGATATACTGCTGAGGCCGACCAAGACCGAAGAATACAACCTCGTTGATCTCGTCACGGTTCATCGCAACAGACATCGCCTGACGGAACCGCAGATCACCGAACACTTTACGTTTCTCTGGATCTTCCGAAGTTACGTTGAACGAGAATGTACCCATGTTGATTTCAGGTTTCAGGTCAATTGTGAAATTGCCTTTTTCCTGATTCTCAAGAAGCAGCGGTGCATAATCGAGGTTTAGCGCCTGAGCCTTATAGTCAACTTCGGAGTTGATCAGTTTTAGAAGGCGAACTTCGCTTTCACCTACGAACAACTCGTCCTGCTCGTTGATGTATGGCAATTGTTGGCCAGCCGTATCAACTTGGAAGAAGTACGGGTTGGCAACCAGATGACGGCCTTCCGTATTTTCCGCGGTGATAATGTGGCTTTCCAGTGTTGGTACTGTATCTGCAGGCAAACCAGCAACTAGATCAGGGTGGGCCAACATTGGTGTTGGTGTATCCATCCAGTCAGAGTTACCATAGTAGCCCTTGATCGCGTCATACCCGTTTTCAAACCCTAGAGCCTGTGCGTTTGCATCGGCATTCGGGTCGATATCCGGGTGGAACTGGCCAAGGAAATGCTTAGGCTGGAAGCCCTGTGCATAGTGGTTGGCGAAGTGTGACAACAGCCCTGGTTTTGGTGAAGGCAGATTGAACTGGATTGTAGTTGCGTCAACCACAACAAGGTCCATTACTTCGCCAGAAACAAGAACGTAGTCTTTTGGCTTCTCACGTACGTTCGAATCTGTGGCAATGTTGTCATACCAGAACTTCACGTCTTCCGCGGTGAACGGCGCGCCGTCCGACCATTTGTGACCTTCACGAAGGAAGAACGTCAATTGTGTGAAGTCGTCGTTCCATTCCCAACCTTTAGCAATATTCGGAACGATGGTGGTCAAGTCGTCAGAATAACGAACAAGGTTCACGTGGCGAATAGACATGAAGTCCGATGTGCCGGCTTCGGTTGCATTCGACAGTGCGTCAAATACACCGCCATATGAACCGATTGAATCATACGGAGCCACAACAAGCGGCTCGGATGGAAGACGATCCGCGATAGACGGCAGTGGGCCGTTGCCGCGGATACGAGCGTTCAGATCATCGGACGCAGGGTTGCCTGAGAATTCCACAGTACAGTTGCCGAGCGACTGGAATTCAGCCAATTCGTACTGTTGTGGAAAAGCGCCGGCCCCGACGCCCATCATGTCACCGACAGTAACTGCCGGACATGTGGCAGCGGAAGCTGCACTGGCGAGCGCTATAAACGCGACACCTGAATAAAATAGTGTTTTCATTGTTTTTCCTCTCCATAGTTATTCGCTGATTTATCAGCTTTCGTGTCAAATTTTAGGCATCATTTTTTGGTGCAAAAATAAACAGCCGCCAAGTTTCGTCCGGTCGGTTGCCTATTTGATATTTATTTTGCCAGTTAAAGATGCTCCTCAACCCGACGCCACCAATTTAATGCAGTGGTCAACCTGAATAAGATTGGACATAAGTTTTCGTTCTGTCAATATATTTTCACAGTCACGTTGCGATTCATTCCATCATACTGACATGAAATTCCAATATATAATATTAACATAAAGAATGCATTAGCGCATTTGCTCCTTCGCGGACAGGCCCCCTTGATCAGTCACCCACTAGTCGCGCTACTAAGCCACACAATATACTGGAAATGTATCTGAAAAAAATAAATTAACTGAACGATGGTTCTTTTTATTTTACATTTCGAAATTCCTTGTTAATGTCGGCAATAACAAGAGCAGAAGAATCTGCTGCGTTTGTGCGAATCTGCATAAATATCGAATTGCGGGTGTGCATCACCCCACAGGGAGGATACTGGAATAATGAGCGCGACCGTCATGGATGCGGAACTAGACACGTTCCCTAAGCTTTTGGCCCGCAACGCGGTCAAGTATGCAGACACGCCCGCCTACCGTGAAAAAGAATACGGAATCTGGCAAAGCTGGACATGGTCCGAAGTCAAAGACGAGATCGAATCGCTGGCGCTGGGATTACTTGCACTCGGACTGAACGAGGGGGATCATGTCGCTATAATCGGCCGCAATCGCCCTAACCTCTATTGGGCGATGACAGCCGCACAGTGCTGCGGTGCCGTTCCTGTTCCACTATATAATGACGCCAACGCCGAAGAGATGGCCTATGTACTGGAACATTGCGGCGCACGCTTTGTAATCGTCGAAGACCAAGAACAAGTCGATAAAGTTATCGAGATCAAAGACAGCGCGCCAAACGTTGCCGAAATTATTTATCTCGATAAACGCGGTATGCGAAAATACGACCATACACATCTGAATGCCTACGAGGACGTGCAGGCCGAAGGACACGCCGCACACAACCGTCTTGAACCGATCATGGCCGAGCGTTGCGCCAAGCTGAACGCCGATAGCACATGTGTGATGCTGTATACGTCAGGTACGACAGGCCGCCCGAAAGGTGTTGTTCTTTCGAACCGGAATATCATATCTACCTCTGCCTCGTCTTCCGAGTTTGACAATCTGAACGCAGGCGATAGTGTTCTGGCCTACCTGCCAATGGCATGGGTTGGCGATTTTATCTTTTCAATCGGGCAATGTTACTGGACGGGTTTTTGTGTCGCATGCCCGGAAAGCCCGGAAACAATGCAATCGGATCTGCGCGAGATTGGTCCAAGCTATTTCTTTGCTCCACCCCGTTTCTTCGAGGGGATGTTAACAACCGTTATGATCCGAATGGAGGATGCCAGCCGTTTCAAACAACGGATGTTCAAGTTCTTCATGGACCACGCCAAAAAGGTTGGACCGGCAATACTTGACGGTAAAGATGTCAACTTCGGGGACCGGCTGATGTATATTCTCGGCAACGTCTTCGTGTATGGACCACTGAAAAACACACTTGGGATGTCGCGCGTGCGCGTTGGGTATACGGCGGGCGAGGCTATAGGTCCCGAGATTTTCGAATTCTACCGATCGCTCGGGATTAATCTGAAACAGCTTTACGGCCAGACCGAGGCTTCGGTTTATATTACGCAGCAACCTGATGGCGAAGTTCGCGCGGATACGGTTGGCGTGCCTTCGCCCGGCGTAGAGGTCAAGATTGCTGATAATGGCGAGGTTCTGTACCGTTCCGAAGGCACATTCATTGAATACTACAAAAATCCCAAAAGCACGGCAGACACCAAAGACCCCGAGGGTTGGGTGGCCACTGGTGACGCGGGCTTCTTTGAGAAAAGTACTGGTCACTTGCGGATCATCGACCGTGCCAAAGACGTTGGTAAAATGTCTGATGGGTCCATGTTCGCGCCGAAGTTCGTCGAGAACAAGCTCAAGTTCTTCCCCAATATTCTGGAGGTTGTTGTGTTCGGTAATGGCCGCGACACTTGCACCGCCTTCATCAACATCGATCTGAACGCGGTTGGTAACTGGGCGGAGCGCAACAACATTGCGTATGCCTCTTATCAGGAACTTGCAGGGCACCCAGAAGTATACGCAACCATCAAAGAACACGTGGAAGAGGTGAACAAATCCGTCGCCGAAGACACTATGTTGTCAGGCTGCCAAATCCATCGTTTCCTCGTGTTACACAAAGAGCTGGACGCGGATGATGGCGAGATGACCCGCACCCGTAAAGTGCGTCGCCGGATTGTGGACGAAAAATATGCCGATCTGATTACAGCTCTGAACGACGGGTCGACCGAAATTTCGACCGTGACCGAAGTGACTTATGAGGATGGCCGCAAGGGGTCGATTTCAGCCACATTGTCCATCAAAGACGCCAAAACATTCCCGCGGAGGGCAAAAGCAGCATGAGCTTAGACAAAACAGGCCCGGAAATCCGCGAAGATGGCGGCTGGGCCACGCCCGATGGTCGCGAGATCGGCGAAGTGGTGATGGAAATGAACAACATCACCCTGAAATTTGGCGGTGTAACTGCAATCAGCGATATTTCGTTTGATATTCGCAAAGGTGAAATCCGCGCCATTATCGGCCCGAACGGGGCTGGCAAAACCTCGATGTTAAACGTCATCAACGGCTTTTATCACCCGCAAGAGGGCCAGATCATTTATCGCGGCAAAGCGCGTTCCAAAATGCGCCCATATGAGGCGGCAACCACCGGGATTGCCCGAACATTTCAGAATGTTGCACTGTTTACCGGTATGTCGACGCTGGATAATATCATGGCCGGGCGGCAGCTTAAGATGAACAAGAATTTCTTCTGGCAAATGCTGCGCTATGGCCCGGCGATGACCGAAGAAATTGAACACCGCAAATTTGTCGAAGGCATCATAGATTTCCTTGAAATTCAGGCGATCCGCAAAACGCCCGTGGGCCAGTTACCTTACGGTTTGCAAAAACGGGTGGAACTGGGCCGCGCCTTGGCGGCAGAACCTTCGCTGTTGTTGCTGGATGAGCCGATGGCCGGGATGAATTCCGAAGAAAAGCAGGACATGAGCCGCTTTATTTTGGATGTGAACGACCAGTTCGGCACCACGATTGCACTGATTGAACACGATATGGGCGTGGTCATGGACATCGCTGATCGGGTGGTGGTTCTGGATTACGGTAAAAAGATTGCAGACGGTTTCCCCGCGGAAGTGCAGGCAAATCAGGACGTGATTGACGCTTATCTGGGGGTGGCCCACTGATGGAACTGCTGAAAAATATCTTTATCTCGCCATTTGTAGAAATGGTCGAAATGCCGGACTTCTTTTTACAGGTATTGTGGGAAGGCTTTGTAAGCGGGACGCTTTATTCCCTGATTGCACTTGGCTTTGTGCTGATTTTCAAGGCGTCGGGCGTGTTTAACTTTGCTCAGGGCATCATGGTGGTGTTTGCTGCGCTGACGTTGGTCGGTCTGTTTGCCCTTGGAGTGCCCGCCTATATTGCGCTGTTTTTAACCATCGGTGTGATGGGCATACTGGCCTTTTCGGTGGAACGACTGGTATTAAGAAAACTGGTAAACCAGCCGGATATAATCCTGTTCATGGCCACCATCGGCTTGTCGATTTTCCTGAAGGGTCTTGGCGAATTCATCTTTGGTGGTGAAACCAAGTCGATGATAACAACCGAGCTTGGCCTGCCAACCGGATCAACCGAGCTTGAACCGTTTGGTGGCCTTCTGATCCTGGCACATCTGGATATTGCGGCGGTGGTCATTGCCGCGATCATGTTTACCGGACTGGCCTTCTTTTTCAGCAAAACCCGCATTGGCCGGGCTTTGCGCGCGGTGGCGGACGACCATCAGGCGGCGCTGTCGGTTGGCATATCGCTTAACCAGATCTGGGCCATTGTCTGGTTTGCTGCCGGGGTCGTGGCGTTGTTCACCGGCATCGTTTGGGGGGCCAGATCGGATGTATCTTTCGCGCTTGAAATCGTGGCCCTTAAGGCCCTGCCGGTTTTGATCCTTGGCGGTTTCACCTCCATCCCCGGGGCGATTGTCGGTGGTCTGATTATTGGTTTTGGTGAAAAGCTGTTTGAGGTCTATTGGGGCGGCTTGCTGGGCGGTGGTGTCGAGGGCTGGTTTGCCTATGTGCTGGCGCTGATCTTCCTGCTGTTCAGACCGCAGGGTCTGTTCGGCGAAAAAATTATCGAGAGGGTGTAAAACCATGTTATATCGTGAAGCCGGACAATACAAAACGTCCTATAAGGCAGATAGTGCCATATTCCCGATCCTTCAGGACCGGATCGCTATCGGGTTCTATTTGCTGGTAGCCTTTTTCGTTATCCCATATTTCGGGTCAGATTTCGTTCTGAACTCGATGATGACACCGTTTCTGATCTTTGCCCTTGCTACCATCGGGTTGAATATTCTGGTTGGCTATACCGGGCAAATATCGCTTGGGACCGGGGCATTTATGGGCATTGGAGCTTATTCCTGTTACAAGCTGGTGACGATTTTCCCCGATACCAATGTCATTCTGCTGATCGTTGTCTCGGGCACGTTCTCGGCCATTGCCGGGGTTATATTCGGGCTACCTTCGCTGCGGATCAAAGGGTTTTATCTGGTGGTGACGACGCTGGCGGCGCAGTTTTTCTTTGAATGGGTCTTCATCAATGTGCCGTGGCTGTACAATTACAACAATTCGGGCGCCATCGAGGTGCCAAAACGCGAAGTGTTCAACATAATTGTCACTGGTCCGCATGCCACCGCCTCGACGCAATATCTGGTTGTGTTGTCAATTGTCGTGGTGATGACCTGGATTGCCTCCAACATCGTGCATGGGCGGATCGGGCGGAACTGGATGATGATCCGGGACATGGATATCGCCGCGGAACTTATGGGCGTTCGGCCATTATACGCCAAATTGTCCGCCTTTGCCGTGTCATCATTTTACATCGGTGTCGCTGGGGCCATGCTGGTCTTCATGTGGCTGGGGGCCGCCGAAGCAGAACCTTTTGACGTCAATCAATCGTTTCTGGTCTTGTTTATGGTCATTATTGGCGGTCTGGGCTCGATCATTGGTTCCTTTATGGGGGCAGCGTTCATCTTCATGTTGCCGATTGCCTTGCGTGCCGCACCGAACTTTTTTGGCTTTAGTGCAAATCCGGCAACGATGGAACACATCAGCCTGATGGTTACAGGCGCTTTAATCATGTTCCTGTTGATTAAAGAACCGCATGGCATGGCCCGCCTGTTCGGGTTGCTGAAACAAAAATTACGTGTGTGGCCTTTCTCGTATTAGGCCCCCGCAAAACGGACATGCTTGAGAAACCGTGCATGCCATAAAAAACCAGACAAGGTTTCAAACTGGAAGCGGAGGGCAGGATCGCCAACCGCAACAATTGGGAGGAATAGAAATGTTCAAGAAACTCGTAACGGGCACGGTGGCACTCGCCATCGCCGCTACCGTGCAAGTGGGTGCTGTCAGCGCCGAGGGCACACATTACGTACCAAGCCTCAGTTACCGGACCGGCCCTTATGCCGGTGGTGGTACACCTGTGGCCAATGGCTTTGCCGATTACATGAACATGCTGAACGAGCGTGATGGCGGCATTGGCGGCATCAAGGTGGAAGTCGAAGAATGTGAAACCGGCTATAACACCCAAAAGGGTGTGGAATGCTATGAAGCCACCAAGGTCAAAGGCGCGCTGGTGTACAGCCCGCTGTCGACAGGTATCACGCTTCAGTTGATCCCCAAAGCCCCGGTTGATCAAATTCCGGTTTTGTCGATGGGTTATGGCCTGTCCGCCGCTGCGATTGGCGAAAAGTTCCCTTGGACTTTCACCTATCCAACCACTTACTGGAGCCAGATGTCAGCAATCCTGAAATGGATCGACACCCAGGACGGTGGCATCAAAGGTAAGAAAATCGGCTTTATCTATCTGGTATCCGGTTATGGCAAAGAGCCAATTCCGCTGCTGGACCAGCTTTCCAAAACCATGGGTTTTGAAGTTGTTGAATTTCCAGTCGCCGGTAAAGAAATGCAGACCCAATCCTCCCATTGGCTGAACGTGCGCAAAGAAAAGCCCGATTGGATGATCATGTGGGGCTGGGGTGCGATGAACTCTACCGCCATCAAAGAAGCAGCAAAGATTAAGTTCCCGCTGGATCACTTCATTGGTAACTGGTGGGCTGGTGCCCATGCTGACCTTGATTCCGTAGGCGAAGCTGGCAAAGGTTATCGCTCGGCTAATATGTCCGGTATCGGCACAGATTTCCCGGCCATTCAGGATATCCTGAAACTGGTTGTCGACAAAGGCATGAGCCAGGCTGACCGCGATAAGGTTGGGGATGTGCTTTACAACCGTGGTGTGATGAACGCTGCGATCATTGCCGAAGCCATTACTGTGGCGCAAGCCATGACCGGTAAAGCCGAAATTAACGGTGCGGATATGCGGGATGCGCTTGAAAACGTCAAGCTGACTGCGGAACGTTGGGCCGAGATTGGCTTGGGTGGCTTTACCGCCCCTCTGATTACATCCTGTTCCGACCACGGCAGCACCGGTGCGATCTTCATGCAGCAGTGGGATGGTAGCGATTGGGTTAAAACAACTGACCTGATTGAGCCGATGGTGGATGTTGTGCAGCCTTTGCTGGTTGCCGCTGCCGAGCAGTATGTCGCCGACAAGCCTGATTGGGAAACCCAGACTTGTAACTAAGTCACGGCTAGAAAAACCTACCAGTCCCGTTCGCGGGGCTGGTTCCTAAAACAGATTTATCCGGATTTGATCCTATGAGCATGAGCGCCCAAGACGACCCCGCAGTTGAGAACCTGCTTGAGGTCAACAATATCGAAGTGATCTATAACCACGTGATCCTCGCCCTTAAAGGCGTCAGTCTGAACGTGCCAAAGGGCGGTATTACCGCCCTTTTGGGTGGGAATGGTGCCGGTAAAACCACGACGCTCAAGGCGATCTCCAACCTGTTGCAATCAGAACGCGGCGCGGTGACCAAAGGTACGATCAAGTATCGCGGCGAAAGCATTACCGAACTGAACCCGGCCACATTGGTGCGCCGGGGGGTCATTCAGGTGATGGAAGGCCGCCATTGTTTTGAACATCTGAGCATTGAAGAAAACCTGCTAACCGGGGCCTTTACCCGCAAAGATGGTGCCGGGGCAATCGCCGCTGATATCGAGATGGTCTATAATTATTTCCCCCGCCTGCGCGATCGGCACAAATCATTGACAGGCTATATTTCCGGTGGTGAGCAACAGATGTGCGCCATTGGCCGCGCTTTGATGAGCCGCCCTGAAACCATCCTGCTGGATGAGCCGAGTATGGGTTTAGCACCGCAGTTGGTCGAGGAAATCTTTCTCATCATCAAGAACCTGAACGAAAAGGAAGGCGTGTCCTTTCTGCTGGCGGAACAAAACACCAATGTGGCCCTGAAATATGCTTCTTACGGCTATATTCTGGAAAGCGGTCGCGTGGTGATGGACGGCCCGGCGGCCGATCTGCGTGAGAATCCGGATGTGAAAGAATTTTATCTGGGCATATCAGAGGAAGGGCGCAAATCATTCCGCGATGTGCGCTCTTATCGTCGCCGGAAGCGTTGGCTTAGTTAACTGGTGGGCAAATCCCGCTCTGCCCTCTGGACAAAAGCCGAACAAATTGACCTTATGCTGAAGGACGCATTATGTCTGATTTTTACGACAATCTAGAAACCCGTTCCGCAGACGAACGTGCCGTAGCAATGGCCACAGACCTTCCCCGCCAAATTGCAAACGCAATGAGTGCTGATGGAATGGCCGCACACCTCGGGGAAGTTAACGCTGCCTCGATAACCGACCTATCAGCCTTGGCCTCTCTGCCAGTCTTGCGCAAATCCGCCCTTGGTGCGGCCCAGAAAACCAACGCTCCGTTTGGTGGTTTCACCACGCGCAAAGCCCGCCATGTGTTCCAGTCCCCCGGACCGATCTATGAAATTGGCGGTGATGAACACGACTGGTGGCGCATGGGGCGTTTTCTGCACGCCTGCGGGTTTGGTAAAGACGACATCGTGCAAAACTGCTTTTCGTACCATTTCACCCCTGCGGGCTTGATGTTCGAAAACGGTGCCGCTGCCGTCGGGGCATCTGTATTTCCAGCAGGAACGGGCCAGACCGAACTGCAAGCCCAAGCCGCTGCGGATCTTGGTATCACAGCCTATGCAGGCACGCCCGATTATCTGAAAATCATCCTCGATAAAGCTGACGAAATGGGCCTCGATCTCAGCCGTATCAAACGCGCAGCGGTTGGTGGCGGCGCACTTTTCCCCAGCCTGCGCCAAGAATATGCCGACCGTGGCATCCAGTGCATGCAATGCTATGCGACCGCTGATCTGGGTAACATCGCCTATGAAAGCCCAGCGCTAGAGGGCATGATCGTTGACGAGGGCGTCATCGTTGAAATCGTCACTCCCGGTACTGGAATTCCCGTCGCAGAAGGCGAAGTCGGCGAAGTCATTGTCACGACGCTAAACCCCGACTACCCGCTTATCCGCTTTGCCACCGGCGACTTATCTGCCGTAATGTCAGGCAGCAGCCCGTGTGGTCGCACCAACATGCGGATCAAAGGCTGGATGGGTCGTGCGGATCAAACGACCAAGATCAAAGGGATGTTCGTGCGCCCTGAACAGGTGGCGGCTTTGGTTGAGCGCCACCCCGAAATCTTGAAAGCCCGCATCATCGCCACCCGCGAAGGCGAACAGGATGCCATGACCGTGCAAATAGAAGCTGAAAGTGTGGATATGGACGCAGTCGCTGCGTCTATTCAAGCAACGTTAAAACTTCGGGGTAAAATCGAGCTCCACGCACCAGACAACCTGCCGAAAGACGGCAAGGTGATCGACGACCAGCGTAGTTATGAATGAGATAGGAAACACCTACTCGTGCAATAATTGGTCCATTAATACAGACGGTTGATCACAACCAGCCTCACCAACTACCCGTGCAGGAACCCCTGCCACCGTCTTGTTCGCAGGTACCGACTGCAAAACGACCGAGCCGGATGCAACGCGGCTGCAACGTCCGACCGTGATATTACCTAGAACTTTCGCCCCAGCACCCAAAAGAACATTATCGCCAATTTTTGGATGACGATCATGATCTTCCTTACCCGTTCCACCCAGTGTCACAGCGTGCAACATCGAAACATTGTCCCCGACGATGGCGGTCTCGCCAATCACAACCGAATGCGCGTGGTCGATCATCAATCCTCGTCCGATCTTCGCAGCCGGATGAATGTCCACCCCGAACACTTCTGAGGTCCGCATCTGCATAAAATAGGCCAAATCCTTACGCTCGTGCATCCAGAACCAATGCGCCAGGCGGTAAGCTTGAATTGCCTGAAAGCCTTTATAAAACAACAAAGGTTGAATATAACGATGGCACGCAGGGTCACGTTCAAAAACTGCCAGAATATCCGAACGCGCAACATCTCCAAGCCTGCAACCCGCCGCATAAGCCTCTTCAAAAGCATTATGAAGGATAGATTCTGTCATCTCGCCCGACGCCAACCGGTGCGCGATCCGATGGCTCAGAGCTACTTCCAATGTCGAATGGCTAAGAATAACCGAATGCACCAAAGACGCCATAACCGGCTCATCTTCAATGATAACAGTGGCTTCCCGACGAATACGATCCCAAACGGGATCGACCGCAATAACATTTGGTTTGGCATCGGTCATTTTCAGTACTCCTACTTGCAAGCGGCATTATAGCATAGCAAACTAATAAATCGGAAGCCGTATCGCGAATTTCAATAACCCATGAGGAAATATGCAAAACAGTCCTGAAAATCAATTCTACCGGCAATTGCGGGAAAGCCGTCTGTCCGACCTACAATTTCAAAACGAAACCAACGCCGAAAGCCGCGATACAGTCGTTCTCGATCAAACCAGCGTAGGGCGACTATCCCGAATGGATGCAATGCAACAACAGGCTATGGCCAAAGCAACGCGCCAGAACCGCACAGCAGAAATTCAAGCAGTAAAAAACGCCCTCATCCGGCTGGACGGGGGCGAATATGGTTATTGCGAAGACTGCGGTAAGGACATTCCAGCCAAACGATTGGAACTTACCCCCACTGCCGTCAAACACCTCGATGTTAATGATAGATAAAACCGACTTCTCAAAATTCCGGATCTGCGTTGTCGGCGCAGCCTTAAGCATGCCCAAGGTTGCCTCCCGATTCCCGGGTATTTCGTTTTTCATAAATGTAAGCTTTTCAATGCCCCGCATGAGCAGAAACAGAAAAACGGCTCCGATCTTTCAACCTTGCCTACTTCTTCCAGCTTGCCATTAGGCAAGCCTCAAGGCGTTTGCATTGTCAATAACTATATCGTAGGTTGTGCGATTTAATTCGAAGATCGCTCTCGCTCGACCTTTCGCCACGCGGCTACATTCTTGTTATGTTGTTGTAAATTCTGGGAAAAAGCATGCCCACCAGATCCATCCAGCACGAAATAATAAAACTTCGAATGTTCAGGATTAGCCGTCGCAAGTATTGCATCCCGGCCCGGATTCGAAATCGGGCTCGGCGTTAAACCCGAAATCTGATACGTATTATATGCTGTTTCCCGCGCCAATTCTGACTCGCGCAAGCCCCGTCGTATGCGTTCCTCGCCGTTCGTCAGCCCATATCGCAACGTCGCATCAGCTTGTAACCGCATGTTCGCCGCCAGCCGATTATAAAAAACCGAGGCCACCAGCCCCCATTCACCCGCCCCCCCGGCTTCGCTTTCAACGATCGAGGCTAAGATCAGCAATTCATCTTTACTAGTCAAAGGCAGCCCCTCGGCACGCCCTTCCCAAGCTTCATCCAGAATAGCAATTTGCGAATCTCGCATCCGGTCCACAACCGACTGCCGCGTATCCCCGCGCTGGAAGCTATAGGTATTAGGCGAAAGCATCCCTTCGGCAGGCAGGCTTTCGATCTCGCCTGTTAAGTCTTTGTTCGCATTTATCCGCACCACGATTTCGCTAAGATACATCCCTTCGGGAATAGTTACAAAATACTGAATGCTCTTGCCCTCAACAAGAATATCCAGAATTTTGTCCATCGAACTGCCAGCAGGCAGAATAAATTCACCAAATTTTAACTTATCGCCCCGTTCCGTATACCGCGCACCAATCCTGAACAGTTGTTCATTCGAAATAGCACCATCTGTTAATAATTTGTTAGTAATCGGTCCAAGCGTAGCACCACGCGCCACTTCGAAAACAAGGTCCTCGGTCAACGGTCCCGCATTACGAAACTGCCCCTGCGCCCAAGCGATATATCCACCCAGCGCAGCAACGCCCAAAATCAAGAACGTAAACGCATTCGCCGCTATACTTCGGCCCATTTACAGAACTTTCCCCATCACCAAAGAGGCATTCGTGCCGCCAAAGCCAAACGAATTCGATAACGCAATGTTAATTTCCCGTTTAACCGCCTTGTTAGGTGCCAAATCCAGATCGGTATCGACGACGGAATTATCCAGATTAATCGTCGGAGGCGCTATTTGGTCCCGCAGCGCCAAAATGCAGAAAATCGCTTCAACAGCACCTGCAGCACCCAGTAAGTGCCCAGTTGCCGACTTGGTCGAAGACATCGTCGCAGTTTTCGCCGCATCCCCCATCAGACGTCCAACAGCACCCAGCTCTATTATGTCCGCCATGGTCGAAGTCCCGTGGGCATTAATATAATCAATCTCCGAAGGTTGGACTCCGGCCCGTTTTAACGCGGCTTTCATCGACCGGAACCCACCATCACCATCCGACGCAGGGGCGGTTATATGATACGCATCGCCCGACAGGCCATAGCCTAGGATCTCGGCGTAAATCGTGGCCCCTCTCGCTTTGGCGTGCTCGTATTCCTCCAACACCACAACACCGGCACCCTCTCCCATAACAAACCCGTCGCGGTCTTCGTCGTATGGCCGCGAGGCCGCCTTAGGATCATCCGAGCGCTTTGTTGACAAAGCCTTACACGCGTTGAAACCAGCAATGCCCAGCTCGCAAATCGGTGCCTCAGCGCCGCCAGCAATCATCACATCCGCATCGTCCAGCATAATCAAACGTGCTGCATCGCCAATCGCATGCGCCCCCGTCGAACAAGCCGTCACGACGGCGTGGTTCGGCCCCTTAAACCCGTACCGGATCGAGACCTGCCCCGAACACAGGTTGATCAAAGTCGATGGAATAAAGAACGGCGAGACCCTACGCGGGCCCCGCTCCTTTAACAAAATCGCAGTGTCAGCGATTGTGCTCAGTCCACCAATCCCAGAACCAATCATAACGCCGGTGCGGTACCGGTCTTCCTCGTCTTCGGGCGCCCAGCCAGAATCGTTAACCGCCTGATCTGCCGCAGCCATCGCATACAGAATAAACGGATCGACCTTACGTGCATCTTTCGGGGTCATCCAATCATCCGGGTTAAACGTCCCGTCAGACCCATCCCCAAGCGGAATTTCACACGCGTAATCCGTCGCCAAATGCGAAGCGTCAAACCTGCCGATCGTCCCCGCCCCGGACTGCCCATCGAGAATGCGTTTCCACGTTTCCTCGACCCCGCAAGCCAACGGCGTAACCATTCCAAGACCAGTAACAACCACACGCCGCATATTGACACCCCATCACTTTGATTTTCGCCTTTTTAACGCATTACAATCGAAAGGGGCAAGCGCGCATATAATCGTGTGCCGATTTTTGCCATATCTCTCAGGAAACCAATGGTTCAAGAATGAACCGTTCAGATATTTCTATGTAACTTCAGAAGCAATTTTCTTTGTTAACAAACCATTAACGATGACCGCCGCCTAACGTTTCTGATCGGTAAACATTAATAACCATTACCAAATATTATTAATTTCCTTCAGATTTTATTAACGATTCCGGCTCAGAAAGGTACGGTGAACCGAAAATGTCGAAAATGTCTTTAGCGCTAGCCCCCCACGATCCGCCCGCACCGCCAGAGGTCGAGTCAGGCATCAACAAACAGCACAAGGCTGCAATCCTGCTTAGCGCGCTGATAAAGGCTGATGCAGCACCCGATCTTGATGGAATCGCGACGGGATCCTTGAAAGATATTGTTGATATCATGGCATCATACGGGGATGTGAAGCGGCACACCGTCGACTTGGTTATCCTCGAATTCCTGTCCGAGTTGCAAGATTTCGGCCTGTCAATGCGCGGTGATCTCGACGATACACTGACCTCGCTAAAGGGACACGTTAGCGATCAGGCATTAGCGCGCATCCGTAAAGCTTATGTCCGCTCGCCTGCCGTCGATATCTGGGTCCGCGTCGCTACGGCTGACGCTGCGCAGCTGCAAGGTTGTCTGGATATCGAGCACATCCAGATTGCCGCTACCGTGTTGTCAAAGATACCGTCGACACTGGCTGCCCAAGTCCTTGGCGGCATGACACCTGTCCGTGCCCGCGAAACCATGTTGGCAATAATTAACAGCGGCTCGACTTCTGCCGAAACACTAGATTTAATTGCGCAAAGCATAAGTAAAGCCCTGTTCGATCAGGACACTCCTACAACCTTCAGCAAGACCCCGGTCGAGCGTGCCGGCGACATAATGAACTTCGCGCAAATCGATATCCGCGAACGGATCATGGACGATTTTGGAAATAACGATCCTGAAACTGCCGAAAAAATCCGCCCCAACCGAGGCCGAATTCCTGCTGTCCGACCTATCCTCGCGTATTGCCCAACATCTACGGGATGAATTGGCCGAAATGGGAGCAATCAGAAAAGTCGATACCGAAACGGCGATGATGGATTTAGTCGTTGGAATTCGCGAACTCGAATCGCGTGGTGAAATCACGTTGATAACGGAGGAGGACGAATAACCGAATCGTGATAATGATTGGAGCGGGCGACGGGAATCGAACCCGTGTCATCAGCTTGGAAGGCTGAGGTCTTACCATTACACAACGCCCGCTTAGGTTCGAGATACTTATTTCACAGAGAAATGATGGTCAAGTACTGAAGCGGATGTAATTTGTTAATAGCGAGTTTTTCTCAAATGAGTTCAATGTATGTACAACATAAATCGTCTGCTTCCGGCTTATTCTGTTGAAAAACTCTGCTTGCTTTGTTGTTTAATGGCTGATTCAATTTCCCTGATCATTAAGGAGATTGAATGCCATGATGGGTCCAAAACAAGAAGCACAAGGCGCATTGTTTTATGAATTTTCGATGGAGG
>JBBWVU010000040.1:0-3392 GCA_050256375.1 Paracoccaceae bacterium
TGGTCCGAACCTGTTCCACCAAAATCGTACAGTTTCGTGGCTAATTTCGATCCCGCGCTCGTGCAGTAGATCCTCCACATTTCGAAGCGAAAGTGGAAAACGCACGTACAGCATCACTGCGAGGCGAATGATCTCGGGGGAGGTTTTGAAATATCGGAAAGGGTTAGGTTTTGTCATCCAGTGACGCTATGTGAACTACCTACCCTCTTCAACTAAGTTTTGTCTGACAGTGCCATGCTGAGGCCTCAGGGGGTTATCAATACCGAACTGCGACTCCGGAAAATTGGCGCGTTAAGGTTATCAAAAAAATTTCTTGACAATCACTTCCACATAATAAATTGCAGGCAATTGCAAAGGTGCGAAATCGGTGTAATTCCGATGCTGTCCCGCAACTGTAAGGTTTCTCTGAAACTAAGCCAGATCGCCACTTTTGTGACATATCGACTCAAACTCTCGGCAGAAGCGTTTGCTCGTATTTATACGATGTTCATGTATCCGCCGCAATTAAAGGAAGTGAACATGAATATCGTTACGCGTTTCTTTGTTGCCGTAATTTTAAGCGTGGTGCTTGTCACCACGGCTAATGCGTCTTCGCAAAGAATAATCTCTCTATCCGCAAGTTCGACCGAAATCCTGTTTGCCATCGGGGCAGGGGATCAGGTTGTGGCCGTTGATCAATGGTCAAATTACCCCGCCGAGGCACCGATTACGGACCTGTCCGGGTATCAACCCAACATCGAGGCCATCGCTGAGTTCAACCCTGATCTCGTAGTGATTTCCTATGATCCGGGCGAGCTGTCCGCTGGGCTGGGCGTTCTGGACATCGAGGTTCTGATGCACACAGGTCCGGTCAATTTTGACCAGATGTATGACCAGATTTCCGAACTTGGTGAGCTGAGCGGTCACGCAACCGAGGCTTCGGCGCTGATTGCGGCTATGAAGTCGGATATTGCGGCGGCTATTGCATCCGTTCCGGCGGGTAAATCAGGCAGCCATGTTTATCACGAACTTGACGAGACGTTTTATTCCGTAAGCAGTGCCAGCTTTCTGGGACAGGTTTATGCGGCCTTCGGGTTGGTGAATATTGCCGACAAAGCGGATCCTGATGGCTATGGCTATCCGCAGCTTTCGCCGGAATATATCCTTAGTGCCAACCCCGAGCTGATCATTATTCGCACCGGTGCGGGTTACGGCGCTGAAGAGTTGGCGCAGCGTCCGGGTTGGGATTTGATTGATGCAATCAAAAACGACGAGGTGATCCTTGTTGATGCGGATATCGCCTCGCGTTGGGGGCCACGTATTGTTGAATACGTTCAACTTATCGCCGCCAGCTTGCAGCGTTAAGGGATGAATATGCACCAGCATTCCACAAATCTTGCGCCGGACAGCGCGAAGATTGCCGTCGAGCGGGCCTTTCGGGTTCCTGTCCTCGGTGGGGTGCTGGTGTTACTTTTATTGTTATTAATCGGATTGGGGGGCGCGTTGTATGGCGCTGCCGACATTCCGTTAAAGTCTGTCCTTATTGAATTTCTAAGGCCGTTGTCATGGCTTAATCTGGACTCAGGTCTAAGCGAGACGCAATCCACGATCATCTGGCAATGGCGCCTTCCAAGGGTCGCTTTGGCGGTGCTGGTGGGGGCGTCGCTGTCGGTTGCGGGGGCTTCGTATCAGGGGGTTTTCCGTAATCCTTTAGCCGATCCGTTTCTGCTGGGCGCTGCTGCTGGCGCGGGTCTTGGGGCGACGTTGGCAATCACTTCGGGTGTTGAGCGTGTGATCTGGAACATCGGTACGGTTCCGCTGGCGGCTTTTGTTGGCTCGTTAACCGGTGTGTTCCTGTCCACAATGCTGTCGCGTGCGGCGGGGCGCTCAACGGCGTCGTTGCTGCTGGCGGGGATTGCGACAGCGTCGTTTCTGACCGCGTGGCAAACGTATTTACTGCAACAGAACATGGATACGATCCGCGAAGTTTACAGTTGGTTAATGGGTAATCTGTCGACCGCTGGCTGGGGCGAGGTCAATCTGATCCTGCCGTATTTCGTTGTTTGCTTCATCATCGCAATGGCGCACCGCAAGGAGCTGGATTTGCTGCGGCTTAGTGACGACGAGGCCATCAGCCTCGGCGGGCACCCGAAACGCACGCGCATCATTTTGATACTGGCAGCCTCTTTGCTGACCGCCATCGCGGTGTCGGTAAGCGGCTTGATCGCCTTTGTCGGGCTGGTCGTGCCGCACGTCATCCGTTTGGCTGTCGGGTCGAGTTATCGCGTTATCATCCCGCTAAGCGCGTTGGCTGGTGGGGCATTCCTGTGCATGGCTGACATATTTGCCCGCAACGTTATCAGCCCGGGCGAGTTGCCAATCGGGGTGGTTACCGCATTCGTCGGCGCGCCGTTCTTTGCGTTGTTGTTGCGGTTGTCGAAGTCGGCGGTGCAATGATGGCGTGTTTGTTGAAAGCGGAAAACCTGACCGTTAAGCTTAGCCGAGGGACAGTTCTGCACGATATTTCCTTTGAGTTGGCAAAGGGTGAATTGCTGACGTTGGTTGGCCCGAATGGTGCGGGGAAATCGACGTTATTGCGGACGTTATCGCGTCTGATCCCGTATCGGGGAACGTTGGAATTCCCTGATACAAGCAGTGCGCATCACATTGCTTATGTCCCGCAACGACCTGAATTACCTGTTGGAATGTCCGTCGCCGAATATGTTTTATTGGGTCGCAACAAGCACATCAGCTGGTTTGCAAAAGAATCTGCCCAAGATCGCGCGATTGTGGAAGCGACCATCCGTGATCTGGATTTAACCGATTTGGCACAGCATCCGGTGGATGAGCTGTCTGGTGGTGAAGTGCAACGCGCCGTGCTGGCCCGCGCGTTGGCGCAACAGGCGTCGATGTTGATTTTGGACGAACCGACCAGCGCGCTGGATTTGGGGTTTCAGGTGCAGGTTATGCGACAGATCAAACAGCTTCGGAAGAAGTACCCGCTTACGATCATCATGGCGCTGCACGACCTGACGATGGCGGCGCATTATTCCGATAAGGTGATGTTGCTGAAAGAGGGGCGAAACATCGCCACTGGCACCCCGCAAGAGGTATTCACAGAGCAACGCCTGAGCCAGCTTTACAATACCCCCATCAACGTAGCGCAGGATCAGGAGACCAACTTGCTGATCGCCCCGAAGATTTGCGCCTAAGCTACGTTTTTGAACTAAGTTTCACGGAATTTTGGTTGGGGAACCAAGTTTAGAACCTACACGGTTCTGTCGCAAAGTTTCCCAAATATTGTGAGTTCCGATATTGGTCGTGATTTAGGCTGCCAGGTATTCAAATTGCTTGAACGGGGATATGTGGTTTGACTGGAACTGTTTCTTTCGGATCATATGGGCGACTTCTAT
>JBBWVU010000041.1:0-27329 GCA_050256375.1 Paracoccaceae bacterium
TGGTCCGAACCTGTTCCACCAAAATCGTACAGTTTCGTGGCTAATTTCGATCCCGCGCTCGTGCAGTAGATCCTCCACATTTCGAAGCGAAAGTGGAAAACGCACGTACAGCATCACTGCGAGGCGAATGATCTCGGGGGACGTTTTGAAATATCGGAAAGGGCTCGGTTTTGTCATTCAATAAGGTTATTCAGCTACCCTCCTCACATCAAGCGAGTTTCCTCTGACAATGCCTTTTTTCTCATTTAGTTTTGTCGATTTCTTCCAAAGGAAACTCTGGTGTTTGCAATCCGGCGAACTGCTCCTAAGTTACTTACTTTTGGTTCGCCGTTTTATAGTGAAATTGTTCTTTCGATTTCGTCCAGTAGATGGCCCGCAATAAAAACGCCCTGTTCAGCACATTTGGCACGCGCCACAAGTCGGCGAGCTCCGGGCAGTCGGGCGTCGCCTTGGCCTTCAATTTCAGCAACCAACTCTTCCAATCGTTCGCCAAAAAGTAATCCAAGCGCTCCGTTAGGATTTATAGCAATCATGAATTGTCCGACGCCCGGCGGTTTGCCCTCTGCGTCGAAGAACGAAGTGGCCTCATAGCTGTAATTTGCACCAGTCATAGTTGCCGCCAGAATTTCAACTATCAGTGCCAATGCGGAGCCTTTGGCGTCGCCGGCAGGCAACATCATTCCTGCTAGAGCAGCATCTGCATCGGTCGTTGGATTTCCGTCTGAGTCTAACGCCCAGCCTTCGGGAATAGG
The DNA here is from genome assembly GCA_050256375.1 of Paracoccaceae bacterium. Taxonomy (GTDB): domain Bacteria; phylum Pseudomonadota; class Alphaproteobacteria; order Rhodobacterales; family Rhodobacteraceae; genus NORP23. Next base: position 753 of record JBBWVU010000041.1, read on the forward strand.
CTCTCCACGTTTCTTGGCTGCCATAACTTTGCCACGTGCAATTTTTGATAATGACAGATCAATAACGATCGGCTCCGCGTTATTTCGCGGGGCTGCAAAAGCAATAGGATTAGTCCCAAAAAGCGGCTTGTTCCCGCCCCACGGGGCCATCGCCCTGGGCGTATTTGCGACCATTAGTGCGACAAGACCTCGTTCAGCCAGCTTTTCAACATGTGCACCAAGTTGACCACAGTGGTGCGAATTTGCGATAGCAGCGGCAGCGATCCCCGACCGCTTGGCCAAACTTGCCAACTCGTCTATAGCAAGTTCAATGGCCGGATAAGCAAAACCGTTGCGGGCATCGACACGTATAAGGGTTGCGCCGCTATGCTCATAGGAAGGGCAAGCAGCCCCAACGACTTTACCGGACCTTGCTTGCGCGGAATACGCTGCAACTCGTGCGAAACCATGTCCGGATTGCCCGTCGACCTCAGCAGCAACCAATGCGCGCGCTACTGACAACGCATTTCGTTCAGACACCATATTCGCCATCAGAGCCTTGGCAACCAACGCCTCAGCATCTTCGATTTTCATTCTCTGGTCCAAGTTTAACCCCCGTACAGAACGCGCACAACGCTCGCTACTGTCACATAACTTACGCGCGTGTTGCCTTCGAACGTCACGCCGGCAATATGCGGTGTGAGGATCAAGTTCGGTGTATCGGCAAATTTAGCACCGGCGTCGGCAGTTAAGGGTTCGGTTGCGAATACATCCAATGCCGCCCCGCCCAATTTGCCCGACTTCAACGCGGAGACTAACGCGTTTTCATCTACGATTCCGCCGCGTGCAGTATTAATTAGGATCGCCCCGGATTTCATCTTTGCGATTGCATCAGAATCAATCATACTGGCCGTTTCTTTCGTCAATGGAACATGTAGACTTAGAATATCCGCAATTTCCAGCAATGCGTCTGAGGTGCAATTTTTCACACCGTCCCATGCTGGACTATCTTCTGGAAGATAAGGATCAAAAGCCGCGACCGAGATACCCAAGGATTTGGCATGTTTCGCGACTGCTTGGGCAATTCCGCCAAATCCGAACAGGCCAATTGTGCGCCCGGAAACTTCGCCACCATTTCCCAAGACACTTCGTGGCCATTCACCAGCAATCATTGCAGCATTCGAAGAATAGGCAGTGCGCGTTAGCGCCATAGCCGTGCCGATTACGTATTCCACCACAGACAACGTGTTGGCACCTACAGCTGGGCACACTTCAATGCCTCGCTCTTTGCAGGCTTCAAGATCGATATTATCCAGACCGACGCCCAGCCGACCAACAACCTTGAGCATAGGCGCAGCGTCCAACAACTCGCTGTCCACCTGTGTCCGATTGCGAATGATAATAGCATCCGCATTCGACAGCCCTTCAAAAAGCCTGGCCCGGTTATCAACCAGGCCAGGATCGTAGTTTACTGTGTAGCCGTCGCCGAAATTCGTGAGGGCAGATTCGTCCATAAATTCGGAAACAACAACACGCATGATTTATGCAGACCGGTACAATTTGGTCATCGAGAATTCGCGATGGCCTAGTGCTTCGGCGGCAGTATTACGACCATTTGCAGTCCGACGGATCATTTCGATCAGCTCGTCACCAGCCTGGTCGATCGTCATGTCGCGGCGAAGAATGCCTGACACGTCAACATCAACATGTTCGCTCATTGTGCGGATGGTGCGCGGGTTCGCAGTGATCTTGATCACTGGAACAATCGGGTTACCAATCACATTGCCCTGCCCTGTCGGGAAAGTATGCAGAACATATCCGCCCGCCGCCATCAGCGTAACGCATTCCGCTGCTGCCGAGGAACTGTCCATGAAGTACAAGCCTTTACCCGATTTCGGTGCTTCTGCTGGCTCAAGAATATCGATGAACTGCGATGTACGACCTATTTTCTCTAGGTTGCCCAAAGCTTTTTCTTCGATGGTGGTCAAACCACCTTCGATGTTGCCTTTTGTTGGCTGGCTGTCAGAAAGGTCGTCCGTCGCGTGCGCGAAAATCACGTCGTCCTGATAGGCTTTCCACATCTTGTACCAACGCTCACCAACCTCTTCGTTGATCGCCCGTTTCTGGCAGATATGCTCAGCGCCAGTAATTTCAGAAGTTTCACCAAAACAGCCATATATGCCAAGGGGTAGCAATTTATCGTACATGTTACCAACCGTTGGGCAAGATCCCAAACCAGTTGTCGTATCGGATTCACCACATTTAGTGGATATCCACAGATCGTCAATCGAACATGTTTCGCGTTGCAACTCAGATGCGTAATGCACCATGTCTTTAGCTGCACGAGACGCATTCATGATAGTTTTCAAATCACCGTTCTGCTCGATCGAGAAACCCTGCACCGGTTTACCAGTGGCGGCAATGCCATCCACAACCCGTTGTGTCCAACCTGGCTCAATGCCGATAACAACTACAGCTGCAACGTTGGGGTTTGCACCGGTTCCGATAATAGTACGGAAATGGATGTCTAGATCTTCGCCGAACTGAAGGCGGCCATAGGCGTGCGGAATCGCCATTGTGCCTTTGATGTTGTTGGCGACAGCCTCACATGCAGCGTTGGAAATGTCGTCCAGAGGTAGAATCAGAACGTGGTTACGGACACCGACACGACCATTGTCGCGGCGGAAACCCTGGATAGTTACTTTTGAGAAATCAGTCATGATCAGGTTTCCTTACCAGCGTTTCGTTTTACAGTTTTGAACGTGAAGATGATCGCCCTTTTTGACGTCAGCCTTCATTATTCCAATGTCTTCACCGTACTTGATAACGGTGTCACCCTCTTTCAAATCTTTCAGCGCGATTTTGTGACCAATCGGGACTGCTTCGCCAGAAGTCAGGCGAAAAGTCGAATTGTCATGGGTCACACAGACCAGCATGTCGGTGTTGGCTTCAAGGCCTTCGATCACAACAACGCCTACGCTGTCATCGTGATCATGGACCAAAAGGTGAGGGATTTCTGACATTTTCTTTCCTTTGAATTTTGATTCTTCACTGCCATAGTTTTATAATTATTCTTATATAAGAGTCAATATACACTTTACATTGTTGAGATTTGTTTACGATACATGATATGCTTCTCAAAAATTGGAGATTACGCGTGTCCGAACCGCTTTACCGATCAGTTTATAATACCATAATTAAACGCATCGCCGAGGGCGAATACGCGCCCGGCTCTATGCTTCCCAGTGAATTTGATCTGGGAGCGGAACTTAGCGTTAGTCAGGGAACCGCAAGAAAAGCGCTGATCGAATTAGAGCTGAAAGGTATCGTCAAAAGACGACAGGGGCGCGGTACGTTTGTGACTATCCGCACACCCGAGAACTCGCTATTTCATTTTTTTCCACTGCGAACTGAAGATGGCGAACAAGTTGTTCCTGAACCCGTAAGCGAAACTGTTACCCGCCGGAAAGCAACGGCAAAAGAAAAGAAAATGCTTTTCGGTCAACCAAATACGGTATTTGTTATCAGCCGGATCAGAAGTCATAATGGAACGCCTCTTTGCCATGAAGTAAGCGTTGTACCCACACAACTTTTCCCGGGTCTTCAGGAACGCTCACCACTTCCAAACGCGCTTTACTTTTTGTATCAGCACTCGTTTTCTTGCGTAATAATATCGGCAAAAGAAAACCTTAAGGCTGGTGTACTTGGTCCCGAGATTGCTGAAAAAACACAAATGGATCCAATGACACCAGTGATAATTTCCAATCGCCGCGCCTACGATTTGTTGGACAGATTGGTGGAGCTTCGTACAAGCACAATAATCACAAACAGCACCACCTATTTTGTCGAGATGGACTAATCTGCGACGGCCAAATGGCCTGTTACCGATGGAAGGTTTATCGTGACATCAGAACCAAGTGTCACTGACGCTTGACCGGGTCTACCAGCGCATTCCTTGAATATTCTAACCTCGCACCCAGCACAAATATTGTCAGATAAAACCGCGGTTGTTCTTGCAATGGCCTCGCCCTTGTTTTGGAACGTATGCTCGGTTTTGACTACGTCTAGAACTCCAAGCTGCGCCAACCTTCGGATCAAAGGCTGATAACGGGCGACCAGATGGAATTCACCGCCGTTTTTGTGCCTTCTTTCCACTTCACAATAAGTGTCTGACCGCCCGCCAAATCAACGTCTCCTACCCCTTTCAGGATAAGAACCAAATGTTTTTGTGTCGGGTGCGTGGCCCCGATGGACTGGAATCCACGTTCAACGGCTTCCGAGGAGCCAAAATACAAGGGCCCATCCAACCGCGCGAACACGATTTGCGGGCATTGCGGTAAATTATAGACCTGAACGTTTCGAAAAACTCCGTCAGCATCGGGAACGATTGCCGCTAAATGCGGGCGGGCAGATTTTGATGGGAACACCATCAGTGAAATGATGGCGCCCACAACTATTGCGAATTCCAATCCAACAACTATTCCGGTCAAAAAAGTTACGGCGACGATCAAGGCTTCGACCTTATCAGATCGCGCGATGTCTATAATATCCTCAGGGGATACCAAGTTCCATGCCACCAACACGATAATTCCCGCAGGCGCAGGCGCAGGCGCAGGCGCAGGCGCAGGCGCAGGCGCAGGAATATGTGCGACCAAAGGCGCAAAAGCCAACAAAATAAACACCATAAAAAGCGATGAAGCAATTGCCGCAAGGGGCGTTTTCGCGCCGGCGCTGAAATTAACGCCGCTCCGAGTAATGGAGTCAGACCCAGGATAAGCACCAAAGAACCCACCGACAATATTCGAGAGCCCCTGCCCTACAATCTCCTGATTTGCGTCGAAACGTTTGCCGGTTTTAGGTGCGAATGACCGCCCAATTAAAACCGCCTCCAGCGGGGCGACAAATGCAATTGCAAACGCGCTTTCAATCACTGGCCCGAAGGCAACTGTATTAATGCGTGGGACACCAAAACAGGGTAGGACACTTGGCAATGCCCCGGCCATTGCAATCGGCGAAGACGATGGAACCGCAAAATAGGCAAATAAACCACCCGCCAGTAGGCCGATCAAGTGATTTGGCAGCAATGGCGATACGCGTTTGACCAGCAATGTTGTGGTCAGCGCTATTTTTGCCGTGCTTATCGCGTATACGTTCGCCGTACCAATTCCTTCATAAAGCGACGTAAGGCGCTCAAAAATTGAATGGCCTGAAGATTGAACACCCAAAAACGGGCTGAGTTGGCTGATCTCGATGAGCATCGCTGCAGCCGCCGTAAAACCCAACAATACCGAATGGGAAACGAATGCTACAAGACGGCCAAGGCCAAATAGACCGAAACAAAGTTGGGTTGCCCCAACCAAAACCGCTAACAGGATCGCAATTTGGAAAAATTTTAAGGACCTCGGTGTCGTGATTCCAGATATAGAACTGAAAACAATTGCAGATATTCCCGTCGTTGGCCAACTCGCTTAAGCGGCGCGCGTAATCGTGAGGGGCCATTAACCTGCATGATGCCTGCACTGCCCTTGGCGCATAAAATACCCTTGTTCACCGGATGGTCACGATTGCCCTCGATATACGCAACCTTCCCGTCTTTCATGTGCACGTTGATGCCGCAACGACACGCGCACATGTAACAGGTTGTTTTTCGTATCTCGTCCGAAACTTTAGGGGACAGATCAATCAGAGGCTGGTTTACCATGATGCTTCATCGATTCGCTCAAAGTGTTGATTTTGCTGCCAAGATACTTATATAAGTATCATTATACAAGACTAGTATTGAGTGCATTATCGCCCGAGCACGAATTTCCTACCTAAGATTCAAGGTTTCAGAATAATTTTTGGGGCTTCAACTGCACCTTGCCGAATATCAGCAAATGCCTTTGCGCCATCAGACAGAGGACGCGCTTCATACCACTCAAGCCGCCCAAGCTTACCGCTGAACATTGCCTGCGCTGTCGCACGAAAATCGGCAGCGGTATAGGTGTAGGTTCCGATGAAAGCGACCTCCTGAAGAGTAATCCGGCGTATATCAAGGCCGCCTTCCGAACCACCCAGACCAATATGCATAATGACACCGCCAGGGCGAACCGCCTTAGATGCGGTATCGCGTGTATCGGCGAAACCAACACCGTCGATAACTAGATCAAATTGAATATCGTCGTTCAATCCCTCTGGGTCGAGCACATGCAAATCTGTCTTCTTGTTCAAGTATTTGCGTCGAATTTCGTTGGGCTCCAACACCGTTAAATCAGAAGCACCGAAAGCAATCAGAGAAAGCGCTGCACCGACACCAATCGCACCCCCGCCTATCACCAACACACGAGCTACGGATATCTCGATATCCAGCGCCGTTTGCGCCAAACGAACAGCATGCCAGCCACATGCAATAGGTTCCGCCATACAGGCTTTCTCAAGCGAAAAGTCATCTGGAACCGCCACAACATTTGACGGCGGGATCGCCACAAATTGCGCAAAGCCACCCTCACGGGGTTGCATCGAAATTATCTGCCGATCAGGGCACAAATTATCACGACCCGACACGCACGCGGAGCACGTGCCACAAGTGACCAACGGGTTTACCGTTACGCGTCGTCCAACTTGTTCGCCGTCAACGATAATGCCCGAAACTTCATGCCCAAGAATTAGCGGGGCCGGACGCCGATCATCATGCCCAAGGAAAGCGTGCATATCAGAACCACAGATACCGACACTGTCAATTTTGACCATGACTTCGCCATCGCGCAACGTCGGATCGTTGACTTCGATGAAGTCAAGCTTCTCGGGACCAATATAAACAAGGGCCTTCATTTTGCAGTATATCCTCCGTCGAGAGACAGGACTTGACCAGTTACATATGCCGATGCGTCTGAACAAAAGAATTGTAGTGGGCCGTCAAGGTCAGCCAAAACGCCGTTGCGCCCGATGCATGTCTGTTCCGCATTGCGTGCCGCACGGTCAGGATCGTTGAACACTGCTGCGGTCAATTCAGTTTCAAAAAACCCCGGCGCAATCGCATTTGCTGTTATTCCAAACGGCGACCAAGCCTCGGCCATTGCACGAGTCAGTTGGGAGATCCCTGCTTTTGATGCGCCATATGCAATCCCGCCCGGAAACGCACGGAACGTTTGCAACGATGCGAAGTTGATAATTCGGCCCCAACCCTTGGCCTTCATACTGCCCGAAAAGCTTTGCGCGAGAAAGAATGGCGCAGCAAGATTTAGATCAAGCGTTACATCCCATCCTTCTGGAGTCACCTCGTCAGCAATCTGCCTTGTGTTAATTCCGGCGGCATTAATAAGAATATCTGGCGTGCCAAATGGTTCGGAAATCCGCGCGGCAATGTCGGACAAAGCACTTCGATCAGACAAATCGGCCGAAACAGCATGTGTCTCGCCGGCCGTTGAAGCCTGCCATTCCTTCAGTTGATCCAACCGCCGCGCCACACCGACTACACGAACCCCGTTCTGCGCAAGAAAACTTGCCGCATGCCGACCAAGCCCTGAACTGGCGCCGGTCACGCATGCTGTTTTTCCAGCGAGACTAAAAAGCTCTGCCGAGGAGGTTGAAATAGATTTAGACATTTGCAGTTAGATCGAATTCTTCGTCGGGAAAGTACTTTTTCAGACGGATGTCCGCAGTTCGGGCATGGCCCTCCATACCTTCAAGACGCGAGATACGCGCTGTTGCCTCGGCAATGGGTTTGCACCCTTCGCGCGTTGCTTTCTGCCAAGTAACGATTTTCATGTATTTGTGAACGGAAAGGCCGCCCGTGTAGTTCGCCGCACCTGATGTCGGCAACACGTGATTGGTCCCCGATGCCTTGTCACCAAAAGCCACGGTGGTTTCTTCACCCAAGAACAACGAGCCGTAGCAAGACAAACGATCCTGCCACCAATCGAGATCTTCAGCCTGAACAGTCAGGTGTTCGGGCGCATATGAATCCGAAGTTGCAGCCATCTCTTCGCGGGTATCGCAAAGGATAACCTCGGCATAGTCGCGCCAAGCTTTAGCGGCGTTTTCCCTATTTACTGGCGGTAAGTCGGCGATCAGGCCAGGAACAAGTTCCATAACTTTTTCAGCTACCGCACGGTCATCTGTCACCAGCCATACGGGAGAATTGTAACCATGCTCTGCCTGCCCAACCAAATCAACCGCTGCAATCATGGGATCAGCAGATGAATCGGCAAGGATCAGACTATCGGTCGGCCCTGCGAACATGTCGATACCGATGCGGCCAAACAAGATACGCTTAGCTTCGGCAACAAACTGGTTTCCGGGTCCGACAAGGATGTTTGCCTCCGGTTGGCCAAAAAGGCCGAATGCCATGGCAGCAACGCCTTGGACCCCACCAAGGGCCAAAATCACGTCTGCGCCCGCGATGTGGGCAGCATAAACAATAGCCGGTGCTATCCCGATTTCGGGGCGCGGTGGAGAGCAGACAGCGATGTGTTTGCATCCTGCCACCTTTGCCGTGGTGACTGTCATTATTGCTGACGCAATATGCGAATACCGGCCGCCCGGCACGTAGCAACCCGCCACGTTAACGGGGATGCTTTTTTGACCAGCAAGCAAACCGGGAACAATCTCGCATTCAACGTCGTTTAGCGTTGATAGTTGCGCCTCTGCAAAACGCTTTACGTTGGCATGCGCGAACTGAATGTCTTCTTTCAACTTCTGGGGAACCTTAGCACAAGCCCCTTCGATTTCCTCAGCAGTCAGGACGATATTGCCCTCATATTTGTCGAACTTCGCAGCATATCTCAAAGCAGCTTCGTCTCCACCCTGCTCGATATCGTCCAGTATCCCCTGAACTAGTTCGCGTACGTCTGTTGCACCGCTTTCAGATGTAAGTTCAGCTTTTTTGAGATACTCGATTGGCATCATATTTCTCCTATTTAAGATTGTCTGGAAGCATCGTCAGAGAGATCGCGGGGATGTAGGCGATCATCAACACAACAATAAGCATAAAGAATACGAACGGCCCGACACGTGAAGCGATCCTAAGAACAGATTCACCGGTAATTCCCGACACAACAAACAGATTGAGACCAAGCGGCGGCGTAATGAAACCCACACCCAAAGCCGTAATCATCATGATGCAGAACTGGATTTCGTGCATACCGATTGAATCGGCGAGAGGTTTTAGGATTGGGGCCAAGATAACGATGTTCGGGGTCGTTTCCATCACACAACCAGCTGCGATTAAAATACCAATCATCAAAAGCGTCACAAGGAATGGATCGTCCGTAAATGCAGATATTGATGCAACAAATCCTTGCGGCACACCCATAATTGCGAGCGTCTGAGCTAATGGAAGCGAAAAGGCAATAATCGGCAATATTATCCCGTTTACCTTTGCCGAGCTGACCAGCATTTTAGGGAAATCGGAGAATTTGAGTGTTTTGAGAATGAACCCCATAAGGATCGTGACGATCACTGCCGTCGCTCCGGCCTCGGTTGGTGTCAGACGTCCCGAAAAAATGCCGTAGAAAATGATGCCTGGTACAAGAAACGCGTACCAACCCGAAGCAAGTTTTGCACCCAGATTTTTAGTCCATTCCTTAAAGGTCATCTTGTTACCCCCCTCGTATGAATAGACACGGTTCACAACAAGGTTGGTGATCAAAATTGCGACTAAAATTGCGGTCCCGGGGATCACCGCGGCAATGAATAGAGTCGAGGCTGATATACCTAGAACAAGGCCAATCACGATGTAAGCGATCGATGGCGGAATGAGAACGCCCGTACAAGCACCGGCGGCGACCAAAGCGCATGCGTAAGGACGTGGATATCCGGATTCCACCAATCGGTCGATTGTCATGCGGCCCACGGCTGCGGCACCGGCAGCATCCGAGCCTGAAATCGCGGAAAACATGCCGCAAACCAGAACCGTAGCCGACCCAAAACCTCCTTTGGTCCAGCACGTGAGCGCTTCCGCTACATTCAGGAATTTTCGACTGAGCCCCGTTCGAACCAGAACGTCACCCGTTAAGATAAACAGTGGAATAGCCGTTAGCGCGAATGCATCGATCCCATCGAAAAGCGACTCTCCAACCAGCGAAAGTGGGAGCGAACCAGACAGCAACAACATCGATATTGCCGCGGCCCCGATCGACGCCCAGATTGGGATGGCGAGGGCACAAAATAATACGAAAACGAGTACAGGGATATAGAAATCCGCGCCGAGTATGACTGTTTGTTCTTGAAGACTATTAAAAAGCATGGCTGGCCTCAATCAAAGAGCTTGTCGCCTTCGTAAACGGGCGTTCCCGTACGAAAGTCGTTAATGTCACGGATAAGCGATTGAACCAGTCGGAAGACCATCAGGGTGAATCCAATGGGGACAGCCGATAACGCCCAGACCTTGGAAACTCGAAGGCCATCAGTGACCGATCCGAAATGCCAGGAAACCTTGACCGTCTCGAAAGACCAGTACAATGCGATGAGGGCGACCGCAAACATGACCAGATCACCCAGGATGTAGATCAAAGTTTTGACCTGGCTCGGGACGTAATGCATTATCACGTCTATTCTTATGTGGGCGCGTTCACGGACAGCTGCAGATGCGCCAATCCATGCAAGGTAGATAAATGCATAGCGCACAACCTCTTCACCCCAGATCGACGAATACGAAAAGATTTCACGTCGAATGACTTCGATAAACATTGTCGAAACTAAAAGGGTATAGAAAAACAGAAGCGCCCAGCGTTCAGCGTTCTGGTTGAGCGCAGATAAAAAATCTCGCATTGCAACTCACTTTCATAATTGTGCTTAAGCTTCGACCGACTTTGATCGGCAATTGCTCAAACCGTGAATGAATAGAGAAAATACTTGGCCGCCGACGAAGACGTCGGCGGCCAGAGTTCTTATGCGTCGTGGACGTAGAACTGCCCGCGTGTGCCTGCAGCCTCGTTGAGCTCGTCGAACTTGGCCAACGAACCGGCCAGCTCAACTTTGAAGCTGTCCCATTCTGCGTTCTGATGTCCGCCAGCGTCTTTCCACTCGTTAAGCTGATCATCAGAAAGCGAATGGAACTCCACACCGGATTTGCGCAATTCGGCCATGGCGTAGTTGCGTGCCGATGGAACTTTGGCAAGGTTTTGCTGTGCAGTGATCGCGGAAGCGACCTCGATACCTTCCTGCACGTCGGCAGGCAGGGAATTGAACCACTCAAGATTACACGAGTAAACTTGGCTGTCCGGCACTGCTTGGGTGAATGTCACGTGGCTAAGGATGTCCTTGAAACCAAACACGTGAAGCGCACCAACTGATGGATCAAGCGCATCGGCAACACCCTGCTTGATTGCTGACGGAGTTTCGCCCCAAGCAACTGGCGTTGGGTTCGCACCAACCATCCGGTAGTACTGCTGTAGCATCTTGGAACCCGGAACGCGGAACTTCACACCTTTCAGATCGCTCGGTGAAATCACAGCACCTGCACCGCCTTTACGTACAGCAACGACACGTGGGTCAATTACAACGTAGAATAGAGGCTTGAAACCTTTGGCTTCGACTTTTGGATGAACGTCATCTTGCCATACTTTTGAGTGAACAAGGTTAACGAAACGTTGGTTCGAACCACAGAAATACGGCATGTTGATCAAATCAACCGTCGGAGAAAATGGTGCAAAATTTGATAGGGAATGCTGTGCTGCCTGAATTGTTCCGCTCTGAACTTTTTGAACCAGTGCGCCACCAGCGCCCAACTGCCCACCTGGTGCAAGTTTGACGTAAACTTTGCCGTTGGTAGCGTTCTGAATGTTCTCTTTTAGGTCCAATTGCATAATCGGATAGCTGCGTGTTGCACCTAACACATAAGCTGTCGCAATCGTCATTATGTGATCGGCAGCAGCCTCGCGTTCGTTTTCTTCTTTCGCGGTCTGAGCGACTGCTTCGCTTGACCAAAGTACGCCTGCACCACCGGCAACCATAGCCGTTGTGAACGCACCCGTTCCCGTCAGCTTAAGAAAGTTTCTCCGCGCCAAGGATTTTAAGTTTTTATCCATTTTAATTCCTCCCAGAATTTTTGATGATTGGTTATTCGTCAGTTTCTTTTGCTTTGGCTTCTCTCTTCAAGATGCCCGCCACGAAGAACAATACTGAGACCACAAGAATGAGCATTTCTGACACTTCACTCAGTTGCACCCCACCCCCAGACGCCCCCAGAAAAACGTTAATGAAATACGCGCCAAATAGGACTGCCGATATTTTCAAGTACATGTTTTCCTCGCTTTTCAGTCGATTGTATTATTCCGCCTAGCATGTGTAAGCGCTTACATTATATTTTGCAAGCGCTTACATTGATGTTTGCGAAATTGCTGACTTTATGTTAACCGAACGGTAGTTATTTATATAATTAGTAGACCAACAAAGTCATTGTCGGATATTCAGCGCTCAAATCGGAGTAAGTTTTGCAAACCCCTTACCTGCCCACTCTTGAAGACGTTGCCCGCGAAGCAAAAGTTTCTACCGCGACTGTTTCAAGATGCCTGAACATGCCCGGCAAAGTCACCGAAAAGACCCAAAAACGCGTGCTGGCCGCAGTTAAATTGCTTGGTTATTCGCCAAATTTCGGTGCGCGCGCACTAGCTGCAAAACGTACAAACACAATCGGCGCCGTCGTTCCGACATTGGAAAATGCTATTTTTGCGCGTGGCCTGCAAGCTTTTCAAGAAGAGATAAACCGAAACGGCGCAACTCTGCTCGTCGCTAGTTCTGGTTATCAGCAAAAACTCGAGGAGGAACAGATACGCAACCTCGTAGCAAGGGGTGCCGATGCACTGCTACTAATCGGAAACGATCGGAGCGAAGAAATCTACACGTTCCTGAGGAAAAGAGGCATCCCATGGGTGATTGCATGGAATTATCAAGATGTGCCAAACCATTGTTTTGTCGGATTTAACAATCAGTCCGCTGCCAAAGAAATAACCGGTAAGGCAATAAAACTAGGCCATACCAGAATTGCGATGATAGCCGGTATAACTCGCGGTAACGACCGAGCCCGCGACCGGCTGTTAGGCGTGAAAGACGCGATCATTGAGAATGGGATTCCAATAGAAAGCTTCGACGTGATCGAAGCCCCATACAGTTTTGTCGATGGTGGTGATGCGATAGAAACACTGCTGAAAAATAACCCTCGCCCCACTGTGGTTATTTGCGGCAATGATATTTTGGCCGTCGGGGCAATAAAGCGTTTGAAATCGCTGGGACTAATGGTTCCGGAGGATATCTCGATCACTGGCTTCGATGACATAGAGGTAGCCTCGGTTATCGAACCGGAATTAACTACCGTCCACGTTCCACACCGCGCAATGGGAACCAAAGCAGCGAAGTCACTGCTGAAAATGATTGAGCAAGACGATCCATGTGAAAGTCAGCAGCTAGATACATTCATTGCAGTGCGACACTCACTATCCAAGCCTCCTGAAGGGATGAGCTGAAGGTAATTCATAGACGAATTGGATGGCGCAGTGAAAGTGCCTGTCACATCCCTGCGATACAAACGTATTTCGTCTCCAGATAGTCCTGCAAACCTTGGCTACCGCCTTCACTTCCCAAACCACTCTCCTTCAAGCCTCCAAAGGGAACTTCGACGGCTGTGATCAAGCCGGAATTGAAGCCGATTAACCCGTATTCCAGCGAGTCGTTTAGCCGGAAAATTCTTCCGACGTCGCGTGTGTAGACATACGCGGCAAGCCCAAATTCGGTCGCGTTGGCTGCTGACACCACTTCTTCCTCGTCTTCGAACTTGAAAACGGCCGCAATTGGACCGAATATTTCGTTAGTCGCAAAATCCATGTCGGAGTTGGCGTCGGTAATGACTGTTGGCTCGAAGAAAGTTTCGCCCAGTGCGTGTCGTTTTCCACCAAGAGAAACTCGGCCGCCTTTCGACGTTGCATCCGAGATAAAGGCTTCGACTTTTTCAACTGCCGCCATATCGATCAGTGGGCCTTGCGTAATACCGTCAGCAGCACCGTTGCCAACGTTAAGCGCGCGCGTTGCTGCCAGCAATTTCTCAACAAATACATCATGAATCTTTTCATGAACATAAAAGCGGTTGGTGCAGACACAAGTCTGACCCATATTTCGATATTTCGAAACCATGGCACCCTCAACGGCCGCGTCGATGTCCGCATCTGCAAAAACAATGAACGGCGCGTTGCCGCCCAGTTCCATCGACACTTTCTTAACAGTGTCGGCTGATTGTCTGATCAGTGTTTTGCCAACTTCGGTCGAGCCTGTGAAAGTTACCTTTCGGACATCCGGACTTGCCATAATCGCACCACCGATCTCGCGGGCGGAGCCGGTCATGATGTTTAACACGCCGTCTGGAAATCCGACTTCTTGCGCCAATACACCCCAAGCAAGCGCCGAGTATGGCGTCGCCGTTGCAGGTTTCGCGACAACGGTACACCCAGCAGCAAGTGCTGGTCCAAGTTTGCGGGCAAGCATTGACGACGGGAAGTTCCATGGCGTGATCGCTCCGACCACACCAACCGGATGATGCGTTACTAGCAGGCGGCGGTCATTCGTGGGTGCCGGAACAATTTCTCCCTTTGCACGCCGAATTTCCTCGGCAAACCAAAGAATATAGGCGGCACCGATTGCAATTTCCCCGCGAGATTCGAACAGCGGTTTACCCTGCTCTGCCGTAAGCAACGCGGCTAGTGCTTCCTGATTGTCCATCAACGCATCGTGAAGTTTGCGCAGCAGCCCAACACGATAAGAAACGTCAGTACGAGAGTAACTCTTGAACGCGGCCGATGCCGCTTGGATTGCACGCTCGGTCTCTGCGGCTCCACAATTGGGAACGTGGCCGATGATCTCGCCAGTAGCCGGATTTGTCACCGCAATTTTAGCGTTACTGTCAGCGTTATGCCAAGAACCACCTGACAGGTTAGATTCTTTAAGGAACTTAGAATAATCGATCATTTTTCTACCTTTTCGAATGCGTACTGTGTGTGCTGAGAGTACTGTTCGTCCGGACGCAATATTGCTTGAGGAAAGTGTTTGTGATGTGCAGAGTCCGGCCAAACCTGCGGTTCAATGGCGATACCTGCATGAGCTTTCATCGTAGTGCCGGCAAGTCCAGGAACTGGAACGTCTATTTTGGCGCCATCATAGACCTGCAACCCGGGTTCGGTGGTATTTACCCGCATCGAAACCCCAGAAAGTTGACTATGCAATTCAGCAACCGGCCGCAATTCTTCGGCATCTGACGACAAACAGAAATTGTGGTCAAGGAGCCCATCCTGACCGCCAGCCGCAACTTTTTTAGGTTCGAGAAAATCGAACCCCGTACCCTCGACATCCAAAACTTGCCCGGTCGGGATTAGCTCGTTGTCAACTGGCGTGTAATGCGACGCATGAGCTTGCAAAATGTGATCGAGTATCGAACTTCCGCCGTCGAGATTGAAGTAACTGTGATGCGCGAAATTGCAGAGCGTCGGTTTGTCAGTTGTAGCACTATACTTGATGTCCAACGTTCCTTCGGGCAACAAGCTATAGATCGCTTGTACCTTCATCTCGCCCGAAAAACCCATTTCGCCATCGGCCAAGACAATCGAAAGCGCCACGGTGTCTGGAGTTAAGTTATCGACTGCCCATACACGCTTGCCTGTCCCTAGCGAACCACCGTGCAGACAGTGTTGACCAATAAAATTCTGATCAAGTTGGTAAGTTTGACCGTCAATCTCCAGATGGCCATCGCGAATTCGGTTGGCATAGCGCCCCACCGTCGCGCCAAAATAGGGCGAATACGCTAAATAAGAGTCAAATTCCTCAAAACCAAGAACCAGTGCGGGCTCGTGCCCATCCAAGCGTAAATCCTGAACAACTGCACCATATGTCAAAATATTTGCAGTTAGTACATTACCGGAAAGCTGTACGCGGTGAACTTCTGTTCCATCAGGCATTTCTCCGAACTTCTGCATCATATATCGTCCAAACTTATTGCTTGACCGGTACGAGCAGACAACTCTGCAGCTTCCCCCACACGAACCGACCACAGCCCATCTTCCAAAGTGACTTCGGGTTGCCCATGACCCGTTCTCACAAGTTCCAAAAATTTCTGGTGCTGAAAGAAGCTGGACCCGTGATGGTCTCCGGCCTGAAGAATAGTCTCATCTACTATAACATCCTCTGTGGTCACCATCTTGCTGACGCGATCTGAAATCACGATTTGAGACATTCTCTCGACACCGTCATTGGTAAACCGAGCCGGTCCCGGAACGCATGCATCAACGCGCGCCTTTGGACCTGTAACCGAGATTACTTCTTGCCAATACGACCCTTCGCCAAACATACACAAGTCGAGCATTCCCCGAGCGCCGTTTGCAAATTCTACGGTAACAAAGGCGTTGTCTATGATATCGGGAACCTTGTCGTCGTAAAGCTCTCCCACATGATTCACATCCATTGCGGCGGACGCATATACACGCACTGGATCACTTTGCAGAGTCAGGCGCATCAAATCCCAGAAGTGACAACATTTCTCAACCAATGTTCCGCCGGTACGATTGTTGAACCTGTTCCAATCTCCTACCTTGGAAAGAAATGGAAATCGATGCTCGCGAATGGCCATCATTTGGGGTGTTCCCGCTGTGCCGTTTCGGATTTCCGCCAACAATCGCTGCACTGGCGGCATGTACCGATATTCCATTGCCACCCAAGTTGGAGCGCTGCGGTTTTGCGATTTTGCGATTATATCGCGGCAATCAACCGAGGTCGTACACAAGGGTTTTTCACACAAGATCGGTTTGTTTTCCGGTAAAATATCAAGAAGGATCGCATGATGTGTGTCGTTGGGCGCAACAATTACGTACGCATCACAAATATCGGCGGACAACATGTCAGCATAATTTAAATATGCCTTCGCGGTGCCACCTGACGTTTTCACCGACAATTCCCGCATGCTTTCATCTGGATCAGCAATTGCCACAACTTCTGCCCCATCAAGCAGATTCAGGTTTCGGATGTGTTCCTGCCCCATCATCCCCGAACCGATCAAACCATAACGTATCGACATGTCAGAGCTCCAATACCGGCAGGTTCATTGCAGCCGCAGTGGCCCGCAAAAGCGGACGATGCTCGCCGTAAGCCAGCGCCAAATGATGTTCGAGGCCGGAAGAAATGATGTTTTCGAGCGTGATCTTCGCATCATTGTCAAACCGAACAACCCCAGAGGTGCCGGTAAAAGCCATCGGTCGTTTAAGCATTTGACCACCGGCCAATATCATTTTTGATTCACCAAATGCTTGAGATATTCGGACAAATGTTACCCGGCCTTCGCGCAGTGGAAATTCGTACAGTAAAGGCATTTTGCGGTTCGTATGAATTGTCGCTGTCGCTTGAATATCTGGATCTCGCATCGAAATAGGTGCCTGCCCACAATGCCAGACGACGCCAGTATTATCTTCAGCGTCCATATCAACAAGGTCAGTAAGGAACACCGGAGCTTGCGCCACTTCCTGCAACACCAATTGGGTTAACGCACCGTAAACGTCCGCCTCGCATGCACAAGGCACGCGCGCTTCGCCCAACATTGATGCAGGACCGCATACAGCGCCGCCATATTCTGTAAATGTTTCGGGCCAGCACCGGATAGCAAAGGCATCGTAATTGCCGCTTTCGCGAATTTCGTCCAGTGCAACTTTTAGTCGAAGAGATTTGTCCAATTCTTCTTGGTTAACTTCGCCTAGCCCATCCAAGACATCGGTGGCGGCCCGCATCACGATGGCGGTTTCATCTGAGGACGCGGCGCTAGCGGTATCGAACAGATCCTCCAGCGACATCTCGTCCACAGACACACCTGACAAGTTCATCATTTGGTCTTTTGAGTAGTCGCAAGTATCAAATCCCGATGGGGGTTCGCCAATGCGTGCAATCCGCTTGCCGTGAACCCGCTCCGCGACCGCTGCACCGTGTTCGGATGCAAATTCGGTTGAAGGCTGACCACCCACCCGTCCACTGATCCGCTGTCCGTCAAACAATGCGTGAAGGTCGTCAATTGGGGCGTTTTCAGGATCTTTGTAAAGCCACGAAAATTCGCGGCCGTTCAGGCCCAAAGCGTGGCTGGCCAAATTGAGGCCACAAAAAGCATTCAGCCGCAACCTCCCACCGATCCGCGGCTCCGGTACAGCCCAAATTGAAATGGGAACGTCAAAAGCATTTGCCGTCTCGACCGTCATAGAGGCATCAGTGAAAGTCACCTGAAGCACCAAAAGTTGGTCAATGTTTTCCGCCAACAATTGTTCGATCGCTGCTTTGGTATCCTCTGCTTTAAACAGCAAGTCCGTCGGGCCAACAATATTGTGACCCGTCTGTTTCAGCGCTGTCAGCATCACTGCCAGTTTCTCGTTAGCATAAGGGACGTCAAATGTTGGACGCCCCAGAGGAAGTATTCCTATCTTCATCAATTCTCTTCCTACATTGCTGCGTAGTTGTGACGAAAACTTGCGTCATTCGGTGTAAATTTTGCGCCAGTTGCACCAAAGCAATTATGTTTAGACCACCTTACCGCACTTTTGTCAGCCAAGGCCGATATATCGGCCATGTAGTCTGCTGCCTCGCCTTGTAAATCATGCCTGATCTTATCCCAGTCGGGATAATGTAAAAACGCTTCCAGCCATATTGCGCGCCCAGCCAAGAATCCTGAAGCGCCTGCCATGAATGCATGATCAAGCACGTTGCGAAATTCGGATTTTCCGGCACCTGCCGAAAGCATAACCCAGGGGCGTCCGGCAATTCGACCCATTTCGTCAAATACAGACTGAACAGCAGCCGACCCGTCAGCGTCTTTTGCGTTCACCGGGCTTTCTAACTTGAACACATCAACACCATAGACAGGTTTCGCGAATTCCTCGACCGATTTCAACACATCGTCTGCCTTTTTGCCCTGCATCTCGATATATTCTTGCGTTTGGTGTGCGTCTTTTGACAACGGGTAAACCAGCAATTCAAACAGGAATGGAATATCATACTCGGCACATTCTTCGCCGATACGTTTCACATAGTCTTGTTGTGCGTGATTAACTGCGTCCCCTGCGTCGGGGTGATACCAAGCGAGCACCTTTACGGCATCGCCACCCATGCGTTTGATCTTTGAAACAGACCAATCGTCGATATTAGAAGAAAGGCGACCCTCAGCGGTTTCCTCAAATAATGAATCCTCTAACGTTACGATCAACCCTTTGGTCGGCGACAGTACGTCAGTGCTGTATGGTACCGCATAGTGTGGGTCCAATAACATCGCGGTGCTCTGTGCTTGCAAGGTTTCAACAAGCAGTCCTTTGAATTTGGCGACGGCTTCCCAAGGTGCCTGATCGACTCCGTGATATTTGGCGATTGGGCCCTTGATCGGTGGGCGTTGATCAACGGCGATCATTTTGAAAATTCCGGACTCGTCTGCCATTCGGCGCAAGCCCCAAAGTTTTCCAGGTGTTAGCTGCATTACATATTCTCCTTAAGAAACTGTTCTGTTGTGGGGCGATCGGGGGAGCCTTCGCGCCCGCCATGTTTGGTACATTTCAACGCAGCTACTGCGCTTGCAAATTTAATGGCGTCGCCCTCGGCCTCACCTTCGGCAAGACTAAGGGCGAAAGCGCCATGCCAGATATCTCCGGCGGCAAGCGTGTCTTTCACGGATATGGAATAGGCTGGGAAGTGGTCGATTTGGCCAGCATTGACAGAATAGACGCCTTGCGCACCATCAGTTACACAGACCCAACCAGGAATTTGGTTATCGGCATCGAGCAGCGCCTTCGCGATATCTTCTTCACCCGTCAGTCCCGCAAGTCCCTGACGAGAAAACGCGACATGCGAGGCTAGTTTCAAGATTTCCGGATCAACAGGGTCTTCGGCGTCGATAATACCCGGAACATTTTGTTGGCGCGCCAGTTCCAGAGATTTTATTGCGCCTTCCACCCATCTGCTGTCCGCTAAAAAGGTATCTGATTTTGGTGCGCTTTTTAGCCAATCTGCGTTGGTTCCTAAATTAGCACCGCGAAAATTCATGATTTGCCGCTCGCCAGACTTATCGACATAGACCGAGGAAAACGCCGATCTACCGTCTCCAAAGCGTCGAACAAATTCAGTTTTGACACTTTCCTTTTCGAGGTCAGCGACGATCAAATCACCAAGCTGGTCGGAACCAAGCCTCGTGGCGAGGGTTGCTTGCCCACCCAGTCTAGCAATCGCTACAGCAGCGTTTGCCGCACAACCTCCGCCAACTACCATCGCGTTATCTGCGCGGTATTTTTCAGTCATCTTCGGCATTTCATCGACCGAGAACACGAAATCAACAACGGCCATTCCTGTTATAAATACGTTCGCCATCAATCCACATCCAATCCACTGGGTACGCGCTCGGGACGACCAAGCCGCCCTTTAACCGAAGCTTTGCCGGTAAGTGCGTTCAAAAATGCTACAAGTTCAGTGACTTCAACCGCGGTCAGGTCGACCGGCCGAATGTCGATTTTCGACTTTAACCGATTACGCTCACGAGCATCTTGATATGCGATATAATCGACCTCGTGTAACCAAGGCGCATCCGGCAATTTTGCTTGCTTGATCTGCCATATTTCAAAAGCGTTTGCGGGGTCCAAATGGTGGCGGACAATACCTTCTAGTGTCGAGTACGCGCCGTTGTGACCATAGGGGCTTGTCAGTGCAACGTTCCTAAGTGCCGGGGTGCGAAAGCTATATGCATCTTCCAGACGGTCTGTTTGAGCCATACGGCCAACATCGCGCACCATCGGATCGAAACGCCGGGTTCGGCCCGGACCGAACTGCGGCAACGCAAGCGCGTAAAATTTCTCATCGGTCAACAGCTGACCCGAATGACACGTTGCACATCCGGCTTTGCCAAAAAACAGGTCTAGTCCATTTTGTGCCGTGGGCTGCATCGCATTTTCATCGCCTGCCAAAAATGCATCAAAAGCACTATCGAAAGACTGCCATTCCAACCCAACAAAGGCGCCGATCGCATTAACAATATGGGTTATATTGACATCCGACGGCTTCGCAATATCACTATAAACACGAACAAACATCTCGCCGTACTCAGGAATTATGCGTACGCGTTTAGCAAGTATTGGCCAAACCGCATCGATACGATCATGCGCCGCGCCTGCCACCTCATTTTCCTTTGGATTGCCTGCCATTTCAAACTGTGAAGTCACTGGAAACATTGCTTGCGCAGCGAGAATGTTTTCGATGCCTTGCGGCAGCCACTCTTCGGCAGGGGTGTTGAAACCGTTTCCGTATACATCTGAAATGCTAACACGGCCGTCGTGAAACAGCATGCTGATTTCTTTCGCGCCCAAATTCCAAAGTGCGGGAGAATTGCGCGGTATACGTTTGCGGATCTGGTCATCGCCCAATCCCGTAGTCCGTTCTGTTCCAACGCCTTTGCCACCTTCACCGATACCTAAAGACAAGGCATCGCCACTGCCCAACGCATGATTGTGGCACGTGCCGCAAGATATATTGCGATTGCCGGACAAAATTGGGTCATAAAACAACAGTTGTCCTAGTTCGGCTTTTTGTTCGTCGAATTCGAGGAAATCTGCGGAACCTAGCGGTTTGGGTAATTCAAGGGCTTGCATTTGAATTGGCAACAAGATCAAAATAGGAAAAACCAAAAAGGAGAAGTTATGCGTTCTTTGTTGTTTGCCGTTGTTCTTGCTCTTCCGATCCCCGCGTTCGCCGAAATTGAAACGGCCCGCGACCTGATGGAAGAAAATCGTTTTGAGGAAGCGATGCAGGAACTTCTGCCCGCTGCCCGTTCGGGAAACGCAGACGCTGAGGAGCTTATCGGCGTTATGTACGCGATGGGTCTTGGCGTTGAACAAGACGATCAGCGTGCGTTTGAATGGTATCTGCGCTCGTCCATGAAAGGGCATCCGGGGGCGCAATCCGGTATTGGATGGTATTACGAAGTCGGTCGCGGCTTGCCAGCAATCGACCTTGTACGGGCTTATATGTGGTACGCGCTTTCTGCCATCGGAGGGGACCCCGACGCGGCAATTTCCCAAGAGGAAGTTGTAAAAAAAATGACGTCTGAACAAATCGAAAAAGCCCATGTGTTAATTGGTGACTATAAGGTGTGGCTCTACCCGTTCAGGTAGGGTGGTGTAGAGGCCGCACGCAAAGATGCAGCGGCCCCAGACGTTTTAAGGATCAGTTAATGTCTTTCATTGATCCAGCACTGATATTTGCTTCTGCGTCCGCAACTGCCGATGTCAGCGCATCGAAGATAGCCGGGCCACCCGTGATGTTGGCATTGAACCAGTCGTAAACAGGCGCAGCGGCGTCTTTGAACATCGCTTTTTGTGCAGGTGTAGGAACGTAAAGATCACCACCACCAGCAACGAAGTCTGAATAAGCCTTAATGGATTTACGCTTTGGCGAAGCAAATGTTGCCTGCTGTAGCGCGGCAAATCCATCTACGATTACGTAGCGTAGATCCTCTGGCATGGACATGAACGAAGCGTTATTCATCCACCACAAAGCACCCATGTAGGCGTGACCGTCGAGTGTCACATACTGCAAGCCAGCATCAGGGAATTTCATACCCATGATGTCGGTGATGCCGTTCTTGGACCCCTCAACAACGCCAGTCTGGAACGATGTGAACAATTCAGGCCAAGGGATCGGCGTAGGCGAAGCACCCATTGCACGAACCAGTTCCTGCGGAAGATCAGCCACAACCGTACGGATTTTCAGGCCTTCCATATCGGATGGCTGTGTCACACGACGCTTGGTATTGGCAAAGTTACGCCATCCACCTGTGTTACCGATTGTCATCAAGCGGATAGTGTCGCCGGAATCAGCCAGTGCCATTGCACGCATTTTGCGTGTGAAATCGCCAGACAGAACTTCTTCTGCAATACGATCGCTTGCCATCAGGTATGGCAAATCAAGAACTTGCACATAAGGGAAGATGCCAGCAGCACCACCGGATGTGGAAATGTAGATATCTACTGTTCCGTCAGAAACACTCTGCAGACATTCCGCACCGTTGGCGCAAAGTTGTGTACCAATGAAAAGTTCCACAGCGATGGCGCCATTCGAGGCCGCCTCGACGTAGTTCTTGAACACGACAAGACCATCATAGTCTTCGTCGTTTTCATTAGAGTTGGCCGTCGCACGGAGCGTGTAATCCGCCGCCGCCGCCGCAAGCCCTGTGCTTACTAGCATAGTCGCCATCATTAGCGAACGTATGGTTGTTTTTAACATATCTTTCCTCCTTGTTGGAATCAATTATAGAAGTCATATTTCTTATTGAACAAAGCCTGTTAACCGCGGGATAAACATAGAGAGTGCGGGAATGTAGGTGATCAGGAAGATCACCACTACTTCGACAGCAAGAAATGGCAGTATGGCGCGCGAGATTGTTTCAACTCGCTCACCAGAAACAGATGAGGCCACGAACAACACCAGCCCCATGGGCGGGGTTGCAAGGCCGACGGTAAGGTTAACCGACATAATAATTGCGAAATGTACGGGGTGGACACCCAGACTGATAAATATAGGTGCCAAAATTGGGCCAAGAATAATGATCGCCGGGCCTGCATCCAGGAACATACCCACAATGAAAAGAAGAATGTTTATAAGGAACAACAGCATCAATGGATTGTCGCTTAGTCCCAAAATAAACGCGGCCATTTGCTCGGGTGCATGACTTAGGCTGACGACGGTTTTAAACGCAACCGCAGCACCAACCAGCAGCAGAACGGTTGATGAACCAAGCGCAGATTTTATCAGGATGCTCGGTAAATTTTTTAGCTTCATCGTTTTCAACACGAAAAATGAAATGATCAGCGCATAGGCAACAGCGACCGAAGAGGCCTCGGTTGGTGTGAAAACACCGACAAGAATACCACCAAGAATTATGATTGGAGTTTGCAACGGCGCAACCGCCTTTTTACAAACGACGCGGAAATCGGAAGACACCATTGTGCGCAGACGCATCAACATCAAGTGTGCGACTGGCAGGAACAGGGCGAACATTAACCAACCATTAACGGTTATGTCGATGCCAATGGTGATGTTCATCAAGGCACGTAGGCCAGTATAAATTACAACTAACAAACCTGCCAGGTTAATGCGGAGCAGTACAAAAGAAACGCGCCCTTCAAGTGGCGATATTGTCTGGTTCTTTACAACTATACGCTCAGCTTTCGGCAAATCGTATCGATCTGCCATCAATCGAACCATGATCATTAGCCCGACGCCAACCATTATACCCGGAATAATTCCGGCAAGAAATAGCGCTGCAACGCTTTCACCCATTACGTAAGCGTAGATAATCATGATTCCTGACGGTGGAATGATTGGTCCGATAACAGAGCTCGCTGCGGTGATGGCGGCAGCGAATTTCCGCGTGTACCCATTCTTTTCCATGGCAGGGATCATAGTCGAACCGATCGCAGAAGTGTCCGCTACGGCCGAACCTGAAAGGCCTGCAAAGAGCATAGAAGTCAAGATATTTACGTGCGCCAAACCACCCCGAAAATGGCCCATCAACGCCTGCGCAAATTCGACAAGCCGGATTGTGATACCGCCACGATTC
Organism: Paracoccaceae bacterium; assembly: GCA_050256375.1. Lineage (GTDB taxonomy): Bacteria > Pseudomonadota > Alphaproteobacteria > Rhodobacterales > Rhodobacteraceae > NORP23. The sequence goes on from JBBWVU010000041.1 coordinate 25,309, forward strand.
ATCAACTCGCCTGCTAACATGAAAAATGGTAATGCCATCAGTGGAAAACTGTCCATGCCATTGTAAACATTACGATAAAGCAATGCCAAATCACGTTCTTGACCATTAAGCCAAAGTAAAACACCCGGTGCAAAGAGCAGCCCGAAGAACACCGGCAGTCCGAGCATTAAGAACAGCAAGAATACAGGTAAAAACAATACAAGCATCAGTCAGTCTCCATCGATACTGAAGGGGCGTCCGTGGGTAGGTCCAAGTCAGGCTTAACCAATGCAAAAATTGTACGGAAAATCAGTTCAATGTTGACAAGGAAAAGCAGAAACACTCCGACAAGCAGCGATCCGTACATATAACGAAGCTTTACTTTGACAGTTTCACCACCGATCAAATCCAATGGTACCCTTAGGGACGCTGAATCAAAGTTGCCTCCGAACCCCATCGCGTGACCCCATCCCAACCCCATCCCAATCCACAGAACCATCGCGGACATCAGAAATAGGTATAACGACAAAATTAGGCCGGATTTTTTCGGCAATGCCAACGGCAGCATATCAATCGCAACAAACCCGCCCCAGCGAAATGCAGAGGGCGCGATTAGTCCAGTCATCCATAGCATCAGGAATCTGGCTGCTTCGTCGGGCCAGTTTAGCGCGTTGTTAAGGACGTAGCGGAAAAAAACTTGCAGTAAAATCACGAGAACCATCAAAGCAAGGGCAACCCACGCAACATTTCGCCCAATACGAAGTAGAATCGTATTGATGGCAATTAGAAGCCGCATCATGGTTACGATCATTTCAACTTTTCCCCCAAAGTAATGGGTCACAATTATTCGTATTGAGTATCGCTTACTTTCGTATGCTCTCTAAAACGAATGTATAAGTCAAGCTTCTTGATCTATTCTTCTTATTTCGGACCTACTTGGAACCGGTATTTGCTGTAACCAATTCCACGTTATACTGATCACACAAGGCAAGTATGGTGCCTCTATTGCATTCGTCTGTAACGAGTTTATCGACTTGCGAGAGATGTCCGATCTGTACAGGAGCAGAGCAATCAAACTTTGTATGATCTACCGCAAGGATGACATGCCGCGAGTTCTTAATAATAGCGCGCGCTACATGAGCTTCGCGCAAATCATAGTCAAAAAGTGTTCCATCAGCCCCGACTGCCGCAGTACCGATAACGGCGATATCCGCACGAAACTGACTAAGAAACTCCACAGCGGCTTCGCCAATTATTGCGCCGTCTGAACGTCGAACACTGCCGCCAGGGACCATCACGTTTATTCCTGAAAAAGTTCTTATGTCGTTGGCAATATTAACATTATCCGTAATAATCTTTAATCCTGCGTGGTGCTTCAATTGTTGTGCAACGGCTGCTGTTGTTGTCCCGATGTTAAGCATTAATACAATATTGTTTGGAATAAGTTGGGCAACCGCCTTGCCGATTAGGTCCTTTTCTTTAGCAGCCATATGTTTACGCACTTCGAAGCTGGTGTATTCTACACCGGCGAGCAACGCTGCCCCTCCGTGGAATCGCATAACCTTGTTAGCATCCGCCAGCATCTGCAGATCTTTACGAATCGTTTGTGGAGTAGTCCCAAACATTTCGACCAACTCCTCGACAAGCACTCTACCGTTGCGCCGTATATGCTGGAAAATCGCAATTTGCCGGGGTGAGTGTTTGACTAATTTGTTCATAGGAAATTTCCAGATAGCAGTTTCTTCAATTTCACTATATTCGAATTAGTGACAAAACGAAATACTGCATGAAGTAGCGGGGAATTATTTCCTTCACAAAATTGCTCAAAGTGTCAATACCGCCCTTGGTCTGGCCATGATTAGCCCGATGCTTAAATGCTTTTCGCAACAGTGTAGATATGCCGTTACTCGCGGGACATTTCCATTAATCTCCCATTTCTGGGAAGAAGGAGATGTTCATGACCAAGGACCAACGCGAGATACAGCGCAAATTTAGGATACTGCGGCACGCTGAAGAGACTGGGCATGTAGCCAAGACCTGCA
>JBBWVU010000042.1:0-5387 GCA_050256375.1 Paracoccaceae bacterium
AGGTAAAGGCCCACCTAATTGCACAAGCTGATGCTGAAATGCACATGCCATTTTTGGTATCAGAGTTCACGGACTTCTATGCTGGGAAACATCATGCAATCAACGTTGGAACTATGTTCCGAGGCGCAGAGAACGCTTTGCCGCCGAATTGGCTGCATATTCCGATTGGCTATAATGGCCGCGCATCTTCGGTAGTGGTCTCGGGCACAAACATCGCACGGCCAAACGGGCAAACAAAGGCCCCAGATGCCGACATGCCATCGTTTGGGCCCTGCATGCGGCTCGATATTGAGCTTGAGATGGGCGCCGTGGTTGGTGGCAAAAATGCGCTTGGACAACCGGTTTCAGTGCAAGAAGCCGATGATATGATCTTTGGTTATGTGCTACTGAACGATTGGTCCGCACGCGACATTCAGGCGTGGGAATATCAACCGCTTGGCCCGTTCCAAGCAAAGGCCTTTGCCACATCCATCAGCCCATGGATAGTCACGAAAGCTGCTTTGGAGCCTTTCCGTACGACAACGCCCGAACGCGAAAAGGAGCTGTTGCCTTATCTGACAGAACCCGGCCCAATGCTGTATGACATCGACTTAGCCGTCACGATGGCGCCAGATGGCAAAGCTGCTACGACAATTGCTCGGACAAACTACAGCATGATGTATTATTCGGCCGCGCAGCAGTTGACCCATCATGCATCTTCAGGCTGTGCGATGAACGTCGGCGACTTGATTGGGTCAGGAACAATCTCTGGCCCAGAAAAATCCGAGCGAGGATCATTGTTGGAACTCAGTTGGGGTGGCAAAGAACCACTGACATTGGACGGCGGTGACGTGCGTACATTCATTGAAGATGGAGATACACTTACGCTTACTGGGGCGGCTCACGGCGAGGGGTACCAAGTGGGTTTTGGTTCCTGTGTGGGCAAGATTAAACCAGCCGTTCCCTTTGGAAAATAGGACAAACTTTTACTCCTAGCCGCTGAATATCGACACCCTTTCCTAATCCGTGTGAAAAAATAGAGCGTTGGCACGGAAGTTCCAGTTCTCCCAATGTTGTCGACTTAAAAACCAAACCGGTCATTGGCGTTAATGCTGTTAACGGCAGTTTTAGGCCCAAATCGTTGCATGCGAGAGGATGATCGCAGTTTGTTTTACGACGTTTCACACGCGATGTGGATCAGACATCGACAGGCAACGCACCTGATACCTTCATTTGCCTTAAGATTGTCTGACGTCAGCGCCTATGGGTCCAAATAGCCGCATTTGATAAGGGAGTGTTTTCAGGCAAACTGTGTTGCGCCTCGCTATGTAAAAAATCCTCCGCATTTCCTGAACTGGTGCTGACCTCGCGGCCAAAGATCACAACATTGACATTTGGACAAAAAAATTACATTTCTTCTGACAGTGTTCTTGCTTAAAACGATAATTTGGTGATTGTTAAAATGAGTGAGTCTGAAGATAATCTCGTCCACCATTGGGACATATCGAGAACCATAATGAATATTTTCGCCATTAGGATGAAATTGCAGCCGTGCTTGTTGGCGGCCAGTCAGGTGACTAGGAGAATTAGCTTTCTGGGCTTTTTTGTTGTTGCAATTGTGTTATCGCCGCTCATTGCACAGGCTCAACAAGCCGAGACCGCCCTGACAGTCACCAGTCAAGAACTGGAAGATCTGGAAACGCTCTTGGAAGACGAAACTGCTCGTGAGCAACTGCTCTCCCAAATCCGCGCGCTGATCGCCACTATTAATTACACCGAAGAAAATATTTTGGTGAAAAGCGCAAGCACCCGACTGATTGCCGCCCTATCAGAAAATGTGAGGGAAGCCAACCAAAGCTTGGTGGCAGCCGCCGACGCGGTTCGGGGCGTACCGGCGCTTCTTAGTTTGTTCCTGGAACAAGCTGCGATTCCGAATGTCCGGCAGTTTTGGCTTGTTTTGTTAATCAAGGTAACCTCGATTCTATTTGCCGGCGCGGTTGCCGAATGGCTGGCGCGTCTTCTGCTTAGGCGGCCCCGCCAGGCCCTAGAGGAACAGAATGCCGACACGCTTTGGGTGCGATTGCCTTTGCTGGTCGGACGAACATTTCTGGATTTAGTGCCCATCGCTGTCTTCACCGCCGCTGCCTTTTCCGCTGCGTCGATGTTGCAACCCACGCCCCAAGGTGACATCGTGGTGCTTACTCTTATCAACGCCTACTTGATTATCCGTGGCATTCTAGCCTTGACCCGTATGCTGCTGGCCCCTGCGGTGAAGACGCTTCGCATCCTGCCGCTAACCGACGTGACCGCCAATTATTTGTTTATCTGGATCCGGCGGCTGGCGGGTTTTTCCGTTTTCGGATTCCTCTTCGTCGAGGCTGCGCTGGCGCTGGGGCTGTCGGAGGGCGGATATGCCAGCCTGCTTGGACTGGTGGGGCTAGTGATTACTGGCTTGTTCGTAGTTTTCATTTTGCAGAATCGAGAATCGGTGGCAGTCTGGATTCGAGGTGAAAGTCGGGCCGGACGATTACGCGATCGGTTCTCTGCCATCTGGCATGTTCCGGCGGTTATCTATGTGGTAACCATTTTCAGCGTATTTGTGCTGGGAATCGAAGGCGGATTTCAATTTCTTGCTCGATCAACCGGGGTTACCGTCGTGATCCTGATCACCGCTCTACTTATAATGACCAGGCTGGACCGGCTTGTGGAGCGGGGTTTCGCTATCCGCCCGGAAATTCGCGACCGATTCCCCTCGCTGGAAGCAAGGGCCAACCGTTACGTCCCCAAACTGCGGTTGGCGATTCGCTGGGCTGTGGGCCTAGTGGCCGCCTTAGCATTGCTGGAAACCTGGGGAGTGGGTGCGCTGGGCTGGCTGGACACGCCCGTGGGCGAACAGTTGGCGGAAAGCACCTTAAGTATCGTCGCTGTGGTGATTCTGGCTCTGATCTTTTGGGAAGCGGTCAACATCGGCGTCGAACGCTATCTGACTCAGACCCATATCGACGGCAATGTGGTCGAGCGTAGCGCCCGTATCCGCACTCTATTACCCTTGTTTCGTAAGGTGGTGTTCACTGTGCTGGCGGTGATGGTGTCGTTGATCGTGCTTTCCGAGTTGGGCATTAACATCGGTCCGCTGTTGGCTGGCGCTGGGGTTATCGGTCTTGCCGTGGGCTTCGGCGCTCAGACCTTGGTCAAGGACGTGATCACAGGCCTGTTCATCCTCGTCGAGAACACCATCACTGTCGGCGATTACGTGGAAGTGGGCGGGCACGAAGGCGACGTCGAATCGCTTTCCATCCGCACGATCCGCCTGCGTGACCCGGCCGGCACGGTGCACACGGTGCCATTCAGCGACGTGGGCACCGTGGTTAACTACACCAGAGATTTTTCCAATGTCGTGTTGAACATTGGAATTGCCTACCGGGAAAACGTCGACGAGGTGATGGCGGTGATCGAGGAACTGGGCCGGGAGATGGCCGAGGACAAGCAGCTTGGCGGCGACATCATGACGCCGATTGTAGCACAAGGCGTGCAAAGTCTGGACGATTCTGCTGTTATCATCCGCGCTAAAATGCGGGTCCGAGCCGGAACACAATGGGGCATGAAGCGGGAATTCAACCGCCGCCTAAAGAACCGCTTTGACGAACTGGGTATAGAGATTCCATTCCCCCAACGAACTATCTCCTTCAGCGAAGACAAGACTGGCGACGCCCTTGCCGGCGGTATTGTGTTGGAGCGCGAACGTGCAAAGGCTCAACCAGCGGCAAAAAGCAAAACGCGTGGTGAGAGCGGTTATGGCACAACCAAGGGTAAAACCTAGTCGCCTTGGAAGGCAACTTAAGCTAAGGAAAAATTCTTAAGACTTCAGAACTGGAATCTCGCATTAGCCAACTGGAGCAACAACAATAAAACAATTTGAAAACCGCCTCGTAAATCTTGAATAATTGACAAAGTCAAAACCAGTCGTCTGGGTATATGTTCCTGAAGCTGATTATCCAGATTGCAACAATATCGACACCGACAAACTCAGGCAAATTTCCGAGAACAAATTTGGAATTACAGATTTTTACCTGTCGGCTTTTAGGTCCAGCGACGTTACTGAACCGCAGTTTCAGTTCATCGAAGATTTTAAAGCGCTCATGGGAGAAGCAAGTGGCGGTAAACGCGTCGGTGACAGGTAGTTGGCCTGCCCAAAGCAGATTAGTTGAGTATGGTTATACTAGCGAATAATTCTAGCGTAATAGTTGTTTAATGTACCGCGAATGACCGCTTTGAGGCCGAAGTGACTGATCCTCCGCTTCCTAACTATAAGGGTGGACCAATTCATTGGGGGAGGATCACTGACAACATGGATGACAGAGGAATAGTGGTGCGATATCAAACTAATCTAATGCAAAAGCCAGACAATCTCTTGCGCAGGCCACTTCCCCTTCAAACCACCATCTACCGCAACGCTGGCACGTTTCGTTAAATTATATTGATCACCGTAGACGCGGATCAACTCATCTTTGTCGATTGAGAATGGCGGTCCTTGCATAACGGTTTGTTCGTAATCGAGGCAGATCAGCAGTTGTGGTGCAGTATTCGTAATTCTACTCACGTGTGAAGCATACTTTTCGCGTAAATCCGCTGGGAGTGCTATTAACGCAGCACGGTCATAGGTTGCATCGACGGTGCCAATAAATTTAGCAGACATGTTGAAAATATCACCAACATAGATGTCAATATTTGACGCTTTGAAATGCTGAAGTTTGCCAGCGGTTGATACTCTAGGCTCAACCCCAAGGTCCGAGAACAATTGCCTTACTGCCAGTTCGCTCAGTTCGACGCCCACCACACGATAGCCCTCGGACAGCAGCCACGCGATGTCACGCGTTTTACCACATAGAGGCACAAATACCCGACTATCTTTCGCCAGTGAAAGTGCGTGAAAGTTATCGACCATCATGACATTGGCTTCGCCTTGGTGAAACCCGATTTTGTTATTCTCCCAACGTTTATGCCAAAAATTCTCGTCCATAATGCCTCCTCAGAAAATGGTCCCGTTAGTTTGGTTCTTACGCCCCATGAGCGCAACTCTGCCTTTCGCAGTTTCAGTTTTGAGATGTCGTCAATGTGTTAATCTTCTTTTAGTAGCTCCAACGAATTCTTCTTCGCCTGATGGCATCGACCATTAGGAATTACAATCGCACGTGTAGATATGTCGTTACTCGCGGGACATTTCCATTAACCTCCCAGCTTTGGGAAGAAGGAGATGTTCATGAACCAGGATCAACGCTATCACGAGAGTCTGAACAACGTCACACCGTTAGACGTTTACTTCGGGCGGGCTCAAGACATTCTAAACAAACGGGAAAGGATCAAGCACAAAACACTCGAAAACCGGTGCTTGCAACACCGCAAGTTCG
>JBBWVU010000043.1:0-2530 GCA_050256375.1 Paracoccaceae bacterium
TGCCCCTTATGCCGCGCCAAGTTGGCGCCACTCAGCGAGAGCGGCGGTGCGGTTGAGCTTGAAATTTTCGCGTGAATAAAGGTGACGTTCCTTGTTGAAGTGATTGTAAACCGAGGCGTGTACGGAGACGAACTTCTGCAAACTTCCCATTCGGTGGAAGCGCAGCATGGCTCGCTCTCGTCGTCGAAATGGCAGATGAGAATTCTCTGCCCCGTTATTCAACCTACGGCCGGTTTCTTGTCTGTCAGCATTGCCGATGACCTTCATCGCGGCGCCGTAAGACCGCAGTAGATCGGTCACGATGACATGTGGTGGACCAAAGCGCCTCATTGTTTTTCTGAGGAATTTCAATGCCGCTTTGCGATCACGGCGCTTGGTGACATAGCTTTCCAGCACTTCGCCCTCGTGATCCACCGCCCGCCAGAGATAATGGGTTTGACCGTTGATTTTTACGAACACCTCGTCCAAATGCCATTGCCAGTTCGAATGAGCACGAAGTTGTTGAACCCGTTTTCTTCGGATCTCCGCGGCGAACAATGGGCCGAACCGATTCCACCAAAATCGAACAGTCTCATGGCTGATTTCGATTCCGCGCTCATGCAGAAGGTCTTCTACATTGCGTAGTGAAAGCGGATATCGAACGTACAGCATTACCGCCAGGCGAATAATCTGCGGGCTCGTCTTGAAGTACTTGAATGGGTCGCGTTTTGTCATCCGGCGACGCTAGTCGCCCGCCCTGCCCGCCTCAAGTCGGTTTCCTCTGACAGTGCCCGTCTGCTGCTTCACCAGCGACTTTTGAACCTAATGTTTTTAATGTTGATACCATTAAGTTTTTAAATGTGACCTCTTTGGGAGCACCGGCCTTAACAAGTTCAGTTTTTATGTTTTCGTGCGTTTCCTTTGGCATCATAGCAAGTGTCAGGTCAGTTACCGCAACCAAACTCATTTTGACTATTGATGCGTTGAAAGAAGTATCACTTACATGTTATCGAAACCAGCTAGGGATGATCTGAGGCTCAGTTGTCAAATCTACCAGTGGCTTTAGTGAAGGCCGAAACATCCCTATTGCCAGCGCAACTGTCGCTCTCCAATGTGTCGGAATGATTGTGCTATACCCCCTTAGGTCGCCATACCTTCAGTTGGAGCGTCGTTAAATGTTTTCCCAACGCAATGACAAAGTTCTGCCTGCTATTCTGCTAAGCTTGTTTTCCATTGTTCTATTTGATTTGATGGGATTGATAATTAAACATCTTTCCAATGATTACAGCGCTGCAGAGTTGAGTGCCTACAGAAACCTTTTTGGACTGATCCCCGGTGCGATTGCACTATGGTCCTCTCGGCAGTGGCATCAAAAAGGGCGGATAATGCGTATGCGTCAATGGCGACTAGCGTGCCTGCGTGGCTTGCTTGTGTCTTTTGCACAGCTTTTGTTCTACCTGTCATTGGGGCGACTGGCATTTGCCACTGCGACGACCATTACCTATTCCAACGCTCTTTTTATGACAGCTCTTGCAGTGCCACTGCTCAGCGAACGGGTTGGTCGCACGCGTTGGTTCGCGGTGGGCTTAGGGTTTTTCGGCGTAGTCATGATCGTGGGACCGACGGGCGAAAGCTTCACGCTTGATGCTCTATTACCATTAGGCGCAGCGTTTCTGTATGCGCTGTCAGGTGTAATGGCGCGCATGTTGGACAAAGATGTGCCAAGCCCGCTGATCAATCTCTATTCTTCGGCGGTGTCTTTTTTAAGTGCGGTTTTGATAACCATATTTGCGGGCGGGTTCTCGATGATTGATGGACTAGGTGATTTGGGGTGGATTGTGGCGATGGGATGCTTTGGCGGATCCGCAGTGTTGGTTATGGTCATTTCGTACAGGATGACCGAGCAGAGCAATCTTGCGCCGTTCAACTATTTTGGCATCCTGATTGCATTTGCCTTTGGTTGGATCTTTTTTGGTGAAGCGCCGATTGATGACCTCTTTCCGGGGGCACTGCTAGTTATACTAAGTGGCCTGCTGATTGTGTGGCGTGAGCGACAGCTACGTCGCGCAAGAACCTCGTCCGCGCCTTGAGTTCTAAAACAGAGTTTGCATTTATCTAGCACGTTTGGTGCAAGGAACAATGCCAGACTCCGTGAGCCACGCCTAGGTATGTTTGCTGAAAAGTACGGGCTTTCGGCTCTGCTGGAACTGGATATTTTTGTTGAAGAATTCTCGACCACCAACGCCGGAATAGCGGAGGTCGTAATCCCGCCCGATAGTAAAGTGATCGGTAAATGTCCACGCGAGCTTTTGTTTCGCAAAACCTATGGGCTGTCGCTGCTTGCGATACCGATACATGCATCGGGGTTGTTTTCTAGTTTGGATAGATCGAAATGTCCTGTCGGCATTTGCAGATTATACTCACACAAATCCGCTGCCAGAGCTTCGACATTTCCATATATTCCGCCGTACCCCTCAACCTGTTCGTATCCAAGCAAAGAAAGCCTTGCCAAGGTCGATTTTAGCGGCGGAAAATTCCGGGCGCTGTAGAG
>JBBWVU010000044.1:0-57365 GCA_050256375.1 Paracoccaceae bacterium
CTTAGAATTAGCACTGCGAGAAAGGTCGACTGCAATCTTTGGAGACTTTGTTTGCAGCGAAAACGAAATTCGGTCCGTCCGATAATGCCTTCGCAAGTCTGCTGGCACATATCGCTGCAGGTAAAAGATTCCATCTTTGCGAAATGTATATGGCACGGAAAACAACAACGACATCCACTACGGTCCTTAAGCAAATTGCACAAAAGAACTTAAAATCAGGATGTTAGGTTGGATACTGGTGCCCCCACACGGACTCGAACCGCGGACCTACTGATTACAAATCAGTTGCTCTACCAGCTGAGCTATAGGGGCAACGAGGGCTAATTACCCTCCAATGGGGCCGTTGCGCAAGAGGTATTTTTACCTCCGCGCAACTTTTTCATACGCACCGTTATTTGCTAGAGGATCGGGCCAGCAGAACCACTGGCAGTAATCCTACGATGGTCACGAAAATTGCGGCAGGGGCAGCTTGGCCGAGGTTTTCTAATGATGCCTCACTGTAGACGCGCGTCGCTAATGTGTCGAAATTGAATGGGCGCAGGATCAGGGTCGCTGGCAGTTCTTTTACGCCGTCCACGAAGATCAGCATGCCTGCGACTAACACGGATCCACGGATTAGCGGCACGTGGATTTCGCGTAAAGTCTGGCCGGTTCCGCGCCCCAATGAACGTGAAGCCATGTCCATGGACGGAGTAACGCGACCGAGTGCACTGTCTACCGAACCTAGCCCGATAGCGAAGAAACGTACGAAATATGCGAAAACGATTGCGGCAGCGGATCCAGTAAGTAACAGTCCGATATCCCAGCCGAATACGCCTTCGATCAGGTCGGCCAAAGTGTTGTCGAAAGCGGCCAGCGGAAACAGGATGCCGATCGCTAAAACGGCGCCCGGGGCTGCGTATCCGATGGAGGTCACGGGCAATAAATTGCGTGGCAGACGGCTGCGGGATTGGCGTGCGCCGTAGACAAGAAACAGTGCGCCTAACACCGTCAATACCGCTGCCGAACCTGCCAGAGTTAGTGTGTTTAGTGTTGCGCGCCACAGGCCAGCGTCCAGCCAGTAATCAGGGTTCTCAAATGCGTGTGACGCTATAACCGACAGTGGCACGACGAAACCCGCTGCAAAGGGTAGGAAGCAGGCCACAGACGCCAGCCACGCTTTGCCCCCACTTAGGACGACAGGCGATACCGGCACGCGTTTGGATGACAGGTTATGGTACCGGCGATTGCGGCGGCTTATTTTCTCGAAGGCCGCAAGAAATAACACCAACGCAAGGATCACACAGGCGATCTGAGCCGCCCCCCCTGCGTTATAGCCCAGCAGCCATGTCGTGAAAATTCCTGTGGTCAGGGTTTGCACCGCGAAGAAATCGACTGTCCCGAAGTCGTTCAGAGTTTCCATCATTACAATCGCCATGCCTGCAGCGATTGCCGGTCGCGCGAGCGGTAAAGCGACGCGCATAAATATGGCCCATGGGCCGCTGCCTAATGCACGGGCGACCTCGATCATATTGGCGGATTGTTCGCGAAATGCGGCGCGGGCCAAAAGGTAGATGTAGGGGTACATCGATAAGGACAGCACGAATATTGCTGCCCACATTGACCGGATTTCAGGGAACCAGTAATCCCGCGAGTCTTGCCATCCGAACCAGTCCCGCATCAGCGTTTGCACAGGTCCCGCGTATTCCAGAAAATCCACCAACGCGTAAGCGCCGATATATGCAGGCAGTGCGAGGGGCATCAGTAGAGCCCACTCCAACACGCGGCGAAACGGGAAGCGTGCGGTTACCACCAGCCAAGCCGCGCCTGTGCCGATAGCCGCCGAAATAATCCCAACACTGAACATCAGGATTAACGAGTTTTTCAAATACCTTGGTAGGGTCGTTTCAACCAGATGCCCCCAGATGTTTTCGGTTGGAAAAAAGGCAATCCACACCACGCTCAGCAATGGAAAAATTACCAGCGCGGCGATGACAATTGCACCCACAGACCACGGGTCCGGCCTCAGAATCGAGGGGGCTTTATATATCTGACTAGTTTTATCAACCATAGACGCACCAATAGGCAGAAACCGCCTGCCTGTCTAGTCGGGACTGTCGTCGTAACGGTCCGACAGGATACGATTGGCGTTCCCGTCGGGGTCGTCATACTGGTTGTGCCGCATCATCCAAAAGAACGCCAGCAAGCCCAGCCCGCCAAGGCCCAGCGAAATCGGAATAAGGATGGCCAAAATATTCATTGCTTCCGCTCTAGTCTCATTGCGTTCAAAGATACCGTGATCGAGCTGCCAGACATCGCGAGCGCCGCCATTAACGGCGTTGCAAACCCGAGCAGCGCGATCGGTACAGCGATCAGGTTGTAGATAGCAGCTATGGTAAAATTCTCCAATATCCGTCGTTTTGCCATGCGCGCAAGTCGCAGGCTTTTGGAAACTTGCGAAAGGTCGTCGCTGACCAAAATAAGATCGGCAGAAACACGGCTGGCATCCACGGCGCTCGCCAACTAAATGGACACATACGCCCCTGCCAAAGCAGCCACATCGTTCAGACCGTCACCGACCATCAACACCTTGCGCCCCGCGTCATCCAACGCCTTGATATGGGCGACCTTATCGGCTGGCGTCGCCTCGGCCACCCACGTCTGGACGCCTAGCTTCATTGCGGCATCCTCGACTGGTTTGGGGACATCACCGGACAATATCTGCACGTCTAATCCGTCAGCCAACAACGCTGCAATGGTTTCCGACGTTTCGGTTCGCATCGAGTCTTCGAACAACAATGCAATCGGGGCGCGTTTCCCAATTCTTAACCAACTCGCGGATTGCTGCACATCGTGGCTATCAAGCCCGCACCACACAGCACGGCCAAGCCGGATTTCCTGCCCGTTCAACGTAGCCCGTATACCCATGCCCGGTTCTTCAACGATGTCGGTGAGCGTTGCGGTCGCAATTCCCGCCGCCTTACTCTGCTCGCAATTGTCTTCGGTCATACCATTGAGGATATCGAGGAGTGCCTTCAAAGATCACTCGCCATACGGCGTCCAGATATTTTTCACCTCGGTTGCCTGACGCAGGAACTCGCGGCCCTCGGCTTGTTCGCGGTCATACCAGTCACGCGCCAAACCACCCGAGGTCCATGTGCGTTTCAGGTTCTCGGCCGAGGCGGCCTCGACCAGTTTCGCGCCTGACGCCGAGCCGAAATGCCAGATCGCGTCGATCTCGTAATGCTCAGCCAGTGTTTTCGCCAGCTCATCCGCGGGTCCGGTCACGATATTCACCACACCGCCCGGTAAATCAGATGTGTCCAGCACTTGATAGAAATCAGTCGCACAAAGCGGATGGTTTTCCGAAGGTACAACCACGCAGCGGTTGCCCATCGCCATTGCGGGCCCGATCAATGAGACCATGCCCAACAGAGGATCCTCTACGGGGCAGATAATCCCCATCATGCCCACAGGCTCGTGCATTGCCATCGCAACGCCGCGCATTGGAACGGAATGCACCGCGCCGTCGTATTTGTCGGCCCACGCAGCATAGGTGAACAGCCGTGCGATGGATGCCTCAACCTCGGCGTTTGCCTTCCCTTTGTTCGCGCCCGTCATAGAACTGATCCGCTCAGAAAATTCACCAGCCCGCGCCGAAAGGTTTTCGGCGATGTAATAAATCACCTGCGCTCGGTTGTGCCCAGACGCGCCAGCCCAGCCGGAAGCCCCCGCCGCCGCTTCGACCGCATTACGGATGTCTTTGCGTGTGCCAGCGCCCACATGCCCGATCAGAGCACCCTTGGACGACAGAACCTGCGTCGCATAGCCACTATCTGGTCGCGCCTGCTTGCCACCAACATACATCTTCGGAGTGCGGTCGATCACTTCCATCGCCACTTCGCCCGATGCTACGGGGTGTTTATTAACAAAAGGTTTAAGGCCTTTCAGGAAGCTGGGTTTGACATATTCAAACAAGCCTTCTTTGCCACCTTCACGCCCAAATCCGCTCTCGCGATAGCCACCAAAACCGGCCGCCGCGTCGAATTGGTTCGTGCAGTTAATCCACACCACGCCCGCCTTGATCTTTGGGGCAATTTCGTAAGCGAGGTTGACGTTCTCGGTCCAAACACTTGCAGTCAATCCGTATTTTGTGTTGTTTGCCAAAGCGATAGCCTCGGCGGGGGTACGAAAGGTCGTCGATACCAGAACCGGACCAAAAATCTCTTCCTGCATCACATACGCAGATGTGTCCACGTTCGCCAGCAAGGTTGGTGGATAGTAACAACCATTCGGAACAGCCGCCTCTGGCTGGATCAGCGTAGCACCTTCGGCAACGCCTCGTGCCACCAGCGACTGGATGGATTTCAGCTGAGAATCGTCCACAATTGCGCCGATATCAATGCATTTGTCCAAGGGATTACCGACCCGCAGTTTTTCCATTCGCGCAGTTAGTTTAACGATAAACCTTTCTGCAATACTCTCCTGCATCAACAGACGAGAGCCCGCACAACAGACCTCCCCCTGATTAAACCAGATCGCATCGACGACGCCTTCAACGGCGCTGTCCAGATCTGCATCATCAAACACGATGAACGGGGATTTTCCTCCCAGTTCCAGCGTCAACTTCTTACCGGAACCCGCGGTCGCTTTGCGAATAATCCGCCCGACTTCGGTCGATCCGGTGAACGCAACTTTGTCGATATCGGAGTGTTCGGTGATCGCAGCACCTGTGGCGCCCTCGCCCGTGACAATATTAACGACACCTTTCGGCAGCCCAGCCTCGACGCAGATCTCAGCGAACAGCAATGCGGTAAGCGAGGTGAACTCGGCTGGTTTCAGCACCACCGTATTGCCCATCGCTATCGCAGGTGCAATTTTCCATGCGAGCATCAGCATCGGGAAATTCCACGGGATCACTTGGCCCGCAACACCCATGGCTTCATAGCCCGGCATTTCATCATCCATCAACTGCGCCCAACCGGCGTGGTGATAGAAGTGGCGGATGACCAGCGGGATATCGATGTCACGGCTCTCGCGGATCGGTTTGCCGTTATCCAGCGTCTCCAGAACCGCGAACAATCGCGCGTGTTTGTTAACCAATCTCGCGATCGCATAAAGGAATTTCGCCCGCCCGTGCCCGCCGAGTTTCACCCAGTCGGCCTGCGCTTTGCGTGCGGCCTTCACGGCGCCGTCTACGTCTTCGGCGGAGCCATTCGTGATGTCGGCCAAAAACTCGCCATCGGCGGGATTTTTTGTCTGGAAATGGGTCGCCCCATCAACGAATTCCCCGTTGATGAAATGCCCGAATTTGCGCTCGTGTGCATCCAGCCATTTGTTAGCCTCAGCGGCGCTTTCAGGTGCAGGTCCATATTCCATGGTTTCAAAAATCTCTTTCACAGTCATAGCCTTATCCCATCGCGTGGCGGAAGCTGGCCGAGTATCGACCCGTTACAAAATGTTCCAGTTGCCGTTCAATATCGCCCAGCAGCGAAGATGCACCGAAGCGGAACAATTCCGGCTCCAACCAGTCGCGGCCCAGTTCTTCGTTCATAAGCATCAGATAGTTAAGCGAGTCCTTGGCCTTGCTCACACCACCCGCAGGTTTATACCCGATCTGATAGCCGGTTTTTTCACCGTAATCCCGCAGCGCGCGGATCATCACAAGGCTCACAGGCAACGTCGCGTTAACGCTTTCTTTACCTGTCGAAGTTTTGATAAAGTCCGCCCCGCCCATCATTGTCACTATCGAGGCACGCGCGACATTTCGCAGGCTGCCCAGCTCTCCGGTCGCCAAAATAGCTTTGACGTGTGCGTCACCGCAAGCGGCTCGCATTTCGACCATTTCGTCGTAAAGTGCTTGCCAGTTGCCTTCCAGCACGTGCCGACGGGAAATCACGATATCGATTTCCTTGGCACCCGCCTTAACGGATTCTTCAATCTCTCGGATACGTAGATGGAACGGCGACAATCCCGCAGGGAACCCTGTTGAAACAGCAGCAACCGGAATGCCGGAACCGTCCAGCGCCTCGACCGCCGTCTCGACCATCTCGTGGTAGACGCAGATTGCGCCAGTCGTCAGTTTTGCATCGCCCATGCCCAGCGCATCGAGAATATCCTGTCGCACGGGTTGTCGCCCTTTGGCACATAACCGGCGCACCCTTGCGCGTGTGTCGTCGCCAGCCAGCGTTGTCAGGTCAATGCAGGAAACCGCCTTTAACAGCCAAGCAGCTTGCCATTCCTTTTTCACCGAACGACGGGTGCCAATCGACGCGGCACGACGTTCGATAGCCGAGCGGTTGGCCTTCTGGCCCAGTATCCAGTCAAGGTCCAGTTCCATCCCGGGATTTCGTTTAATCGTTTTCATGGCTTTATATGTTCCCGTATTAGCGGCCCGCTGATCGCAGGAGTATCACCTATTTCCATCGCGTCTTGCAAGGCAGCAGCCGCGGCATCCGCCTGATCTTCGTTCAATGCGTGAACTACTCCGATTGGTTCTTCACGATCAACTATGCGCCCTAGCCCCGCGAGATCCGAGAATCCTACGGAATGGTCAATAGTGTCGCTTGAAACTCGACGCCCACCGCCAAGTTCAATCACCGCCATACCAATCGCGCGCGTTTCGATTGCCCGAACGAACCCGTTAGTCTCGGCAAAAACTTCGCGCACCACAGGGGCTGCCGGCAGGTATTTCACCATGTTCTCGACAAAATCAGCCGGGCCGCCGAGACCTGATACCATCGCCCCAAACTTTTCCGCTGCCGCGCCAGAGGTGAACACATCACCAATCCGCTCGCGCCCCCGTTTGATATTTGGCACAACATTCGCCAACTCCAGAAGTTTAGCACCAAGTTCGACTGTCACATCCCACAAACGGTTGTCGATATGCGAGCCCGTTAGGAAATCGACAGCATTGCGAACCTCCACTGCGTTGCCCGCAGCGCTGGCCAGCGGCTCGTTCATATCGGTCATAATGACTGAGGTTTTGCACCCTGCACCATTCGCAACGCTGACCAAACTCTCGGCCAACTCGCGTGCGTCATCCGGCGTCGCCATAAACGCACCGTTTCCGAATTTCACATCGCCGATTAATGCATCCAGACCAGCGGCCAGCTTTTTTGACAGAATAGACGCGGTGATAAGGTCCACCGACTCCACCGTCGCAGTGACATCACGAATGCCGTATAAAATCTTGTCCGCAGGCGCAATGTCACCTGTTTGGCCAATAATCGCGCAACCGACATCCTTGGTTACTTTACGCAGTAGCTCGACGCTTGGCTGAGTTTGATACTCTGGAATTGAATCGAATTTGTCCAACGTACCGCCCGTATGCCCAAGTCCGCGCCCTGAAATCATCGGTACGTAAACACCGCAAGCAGCCAGTGCGGGGGCAAGCATTAACGAAACGTTATCGCCAACCCCGCCTGTTGAGTGTTTATCCACCACAGGACCACCCAAATCCCATTTTAAGACATCTCCAGTGTCGCGCATGGCAACAGTCAGGGCGACACGTTCGTCAATTTTCATACCGTTGAAATACACGGACATAGCGAAAGCCGCCGCTTGGGCGTTCGAGACCTTACCGTCCACCAGCCCACGCATCAGGAATTTCAATTCCGACGCGTCCAGCGTTTGCCCGTCGCGTTTCTTGCGAATGATTTCTTGCGCCAACATCAGTCGAGTGCCTCGACAAATCCTGCAAACAGGTTCTTGAAGCTGTCGGCGGCCTTGGCGGATTCGCGTTTGGTTTGATCGTGGGATAATGCCTCGGCCTGCATACCTGCAGCCAGATTGGTAATAACCGAAACCGCCGCCACTCGCATGCCGGCATGCCGTGCAAGGATGGTTTCTGGCACTGTGGACATGCCTACAGCGCTTGCGCCTAACATCGTTATTGCGCGGATTTCAGCAGGGGTTTCGAATGATGGGCCCGAGAACCACGCATAAACGCCCTCGTTCAACTTCGTACCTTGCGCACCCGCAACCTTGTGCAGAATTGCCCGTAGTTCAGGGTCATAGACATTCGACATGTCTGTAAAACGGCTGTCGTCAGGATACCCGATCAGTGGATCACGGCCCGAGAAATTGATGTGATCGTTCAGAGCCATAAGCGACCCCGGCCCCATATGCCGCTGAGTTGAGCCCGCGGCGTTGGACAATGCCAAAACGCCAATCCCCAACTCGGCCATTGTGCGTACCGGAACAGCCATCGCCGCGGCATCACCACGTTCATAATAATGCGAGCGCCCTGACAGTAGTGCCACTCGTTTACCACGCAAATGCCCGATCATAATCGAACCCGCATGCCCCGAAACCATGGAAACCGGAAAACCGGGCAAGTCGGAGAACGGGATCGTAATAGCCTCTTCGGTATCCTGTGTCAGAGTGCCTAGGCCCGAGCCCAGAACAATACCCGCGACGGGCGCGACAATGCCAGCTCGGTCAGTGATGACGGCAGCAGCTTCTTTCCAAGGGGTATCCATGACAACTCCATATTTTACCTTTTGGTCAATTTATCACCAGAGTGCAGAAATAGAAAGAGTGTTCTTCAACAGCCCATACGTCAAGATACGTTAATGAATCTTCCGCTTCTTCGCCTTAGCCGCATAAGGGTTATCGCTGGACCGCAAGAACAGGCGGATAGGCGTGCCCGGCATGTCAAAGTCACGACGCATCCCATTTACAAGGAACCGCGTGTAACTAGCCGGAACCTTGTCGGGCACCGAAGTGAACACCACAAATGTCGGAGGGCGCGTTTTGACTTGTGTCATGTAGCGCATTTTGATCCGGCGGCCGGCAGGTGCGGGCGGTGGGTGGCTGTCTACCTGAACGGCCAGCCAGCGGTTCAGTTTCGCGGTTGAAATTCGCGAATTCCAGACATCATAAGCCGAGATGATCGCTGCGTGCAGACGGTCCAGACCTTTGCCGGTTTTGGCCGAAACCATAACCATAGGCGCACCGCGCAGCTGAGGCAGCAGGCGGGTAAACGCCTCGCGTAGCAGGTTCAGCTTTTCGGCTTTGTTATCCTCAATGTCCCATTTGTTAACGGCAAGGACCACCGCGCGGCCTTCGCGCTCGGCCAGATCGGCGATGCGTAAGTCCTGTTGTTCAAACGGGATAGCGGCATCAAGCAGAACCACGACCACTTCTGCAAAGCGCACCGCGCGCAGGCCGTCAGAAACGGATAGCTTTTCCAGTTTCGCCTGCACCTTCGCCTTTTTGCGCATGCCTGCCGTGTCAAAAATACGGAACGGGCGGCCTTCCCAGTCGGTGTTCACGGAGATTGCGTCACGCGTGATGCCAGCTTCGGGGCCAGTAAGCAGACGCTCCTCGCCAAGGATTTTGTTGATTAGGGTGGATTTGCCCGCGTTCGGGCGACCAACAACAGCGATTTGTAACGGGCGGCCCTCAGGGATGATTTCGGCCATACCGTCCTCGTCCACATCGTCGGAAACGTCCACATCGGTGATGGCCTCGTAAGAAACATCGCTGAATTCTTTGTCTATGGGGCGCAGGATGTGGTAAAGTTCGTCCATGCCTTCGCCGTGCTCAGCAGACAACCGCAACGGCTCACCAAGGCCGAGGTTATACGCGTCGTAAAATCCTTCGTCCGCAGCTTTGCCTTCGGCCTTGTTCACGCACAAGATCACGCGACCTGCGTTTTTACGCAAGATTCCAGCCAACACCTGATCTGCAGTGGTCACGCCCACGCGGCCATCAATCAGGAACAGGCAAATATCGGCCATATCAATCGCACGCTCGGTCAGCGCGCGCATACGACCTTGAAGGCTTTCGTCAGTCGCTTCTTCCAGACCAGCGGTATCCACCACAGTGAAACGCAAATCGCCCAGCTTGGCATCGCCTTCGCGCAGGTCACGCGTAACCCCTGGCGTGTCATCGACCAACGCCAGTTTCTGTCTAACCAGACGGTTAAACAATGTAGATTTCCCGACGTTCGGACGCCCGACGATTGCCAATGTAAACGACATAACTTCACCCTGTAGAAACGCAAACAGCGAGGCTGAACCCCGCTGCGTGCCTCTTAGACCTATTTTATCCTATTGGAAAGCGTGCAATTCGCCGTCAAGCGACAGGATGTACATAACACCGGCCGCGATGATCGGCGCGGCAGCCGCACCACCCGGAATTGTGACAGAACGTACCATCTGCCCGCCCTCAGGTTCGAATCCGCGCAATTGGCGGTCTCGCCCGGCAATCCACATCAAGCCACCGGCCAGAACAGGGCCGTAATGGCGGATCATATCGTCGCGTTTTTCCGGCTTGCCGAACTGCGGTAACTGTTGCGACCAGATCACCGAACCGGTGTTCGCATTCACCCGCATCAACTGCGCTTTGTCAGAGACAAGGAAAACCGAACCCCCTACAGGCCAAACAGGATCAGATGCCCCAACATTCAAAGTCCAACGTCGTTCGCCGCTGGAAAGCCGCAACTTGACTGTTTCGCCAGCCAGATTGGAAACATACACATCGTTGCCGTCAATAACTGGATCACCGGAAATATCACCGATAAACGCCAACGAGGTTGCCGGACGTGCGCCACCAAGCCCCTGTTGCCACTTCAGTTCGCCGTTATTGGAACGGATCATCAACACTTCGCCAGAGCTGAACGGCACGACCACGTTGCGCCCGCTAACGGCAGGGCTGGCGCCGCCTTCCAGACCACCGGTCGAAGACGTCGCGCCACGTTGCAGCCACTCAAGCGACCCATCACTAGCATTCACCGCATAAGCCACATCCGCCCGCGTCACTACAAACACCCGCCGACCATCGGACGTCGGGGCAGACCGGATTGCAGCCTCGAACATGCGCCGCCACAGAATACCACCAGAGGTGGTATCAATCGCCAGAAGCTCGCCAAAGCCAGTGCCAGCGTAAAGAACGCCGTTTGCAATCGATAAGCCGCCGCCCGAGCCATCCTCGGGCTTTTCGCCAGTCGGGCTTAGATTCAGCGACCATGAAATGGTGCCGTCACTGGACAAGGCTGTGACCATACCGGCCCCATCAAGCGTATAAACCAGACCACCAGCCGCCACAGGGCCGGAAGTGATGCGCGTATTGCGCCCCACTCCTTTACCAATATCCGCAGTCCAGCGTAGTACAGGATTTGTCGTGAACGCAGCATGACTGAATTTATGTTGTGCAGACCCGTTAACGTCGGTCCAGTTGGCATTGGAAACTGCGCGCGGCAAACGAATACTGGTCGTCCTGTTTTGCACAACCGTGCCTTCGTTGGCACCTAACGCGAACCGCTGTCCTGTCAATTGTTCGTCACTGGAGCCACATGCCGACAAAGCTGCCAATGCCATGGCCAATACACCAAGCCGTCCGAACTGACTTATTGAAACTCGTAAAGAACCCATACTCTTACCTCGTTCAACCAAGTTACAGGACATCTAAACGCATCAGCCGCCCGACTGCGGTGCAGAAATCTGGCCACCCAGAGATACCGTCAACTCTTGAGCGCGTGTGCGCAAGTCCTGAGTTGCATTTGCGTCCATTAATACTTCCGCCAAATCGGCCAGAACTGCCGCAGTGTCGCCTTTGCGAAGGTTGACGATTGCACGCTGTTCGATCGCCAGCAGGCGGAACGGAGCGCCCTCGGTTGTCAGGCTGCTTAACGTGCTATCCAGTTCATCCGCATCCATATTCCGGCCGTTAATCATGACAGCTTTCAGCAATGCGAGATCGCGATACAATGGTGACACGTCGATGTCCGAAGCGATTGCATCCAATATGGCTGCCGCTGCTTCATGTTGACCTTCGGTCGCCAAAACAGCCGCTTGATCCAGTTTTGCCAGAACCGTCGCCCCGCTTTCGCCTTCCGCTATCTCGGCAAATGCTGCCGCGTCGTTGGCTTCTTGCGCGGCCAGCAAGGCCTCGCCCACTGCTTGTGCTTCGGTTTCGGTTTTTGATTTCAGGTATTCGTTAACCGCAGCGCCGCCAACGATAAACACTACTAAGACAACTAAGGTCCAAGCGTATTTTTTGAAAAATGCAAACAGTTTATCGCGGCGTACCTCTTCGGATACCTCCTCGATAAAGGAATCAGACTCGCTCAATTGAACTCTCCATTATTAGTCGCGCAAACCCTAACGGCTTGCGGGTCGGATTGCCAATGCCAAAACTCTGAATTTTACCGAAGTGCCAGTAATTTGCAGATTTTCGCCGCCCTGACGTATGGGAAATCCACACGAATCACGAAAAGGAGCAGCACGCCACCTTGTGTTGGGCCCCTGACATCCATATCTAGGCCACAACGTCCTGTAGTGTCATTTTGCGTCTAAAACGGAGCTTTCGATGCGGTTATTTCCAATTCTAGTGTCCATCGCGGTCGCTATTGCCATTTATTTTTTCGTCATGGAGCGGGATTTGCTTCTGTCATTCTCGGCCAGTGACGATGAGGGGGTTGCTGAAGTGGTTGACGACTTCGTTATACGTCCCGACGCGGTTTCTGTCGTCGCTTTGCATTCCACCGCACAAGAGGTTCAAAGCGGAATTATCCTCAGAGGTCGCACCGAAGCCGCCCGCCGTGTAGATGTCCGTGCGCAGACTTCGGGTCTGGTTGTATCGGAACCATTGCGAAAAGGCGCGGCGGTAACGGCGGGGCAGTTACTTTGTGCGCTTGACCCCGGTATCCGCGCCACACAATTGGCCGAGGCCAAGGCGCGTCTGACGGATGCCGAAGTAAGTGCGGCCAATGCTATTGATCTGGCTGAACGGGGGTTCGGGCCGGAAACCGCCGTGATCTCGCGTCAAGCGGCATTGCTATCTGCACAAGCCGGAGTTTTGCAGATAGAACAGGAAATCAGCCGTCTCGAAATTCACGCGCCCTTCGCAGGATTGCTGGAAACCGACAGCGCCGAGATCGGGTCTCTGATGCAACCGGGTGGACTATGTGCCGCCATCATCGACCTGAACACAGTCAAACTGGTAGGATTCGCGACCGAGATGGACATCAACAAACTGGAACTCGGGGCGCTGGCAGGGGCCGATCTGGTGTCTGGAAAACGGGTTATCGGATCTGTGACGTTCTTGTCGCGATCGTCTGACCCCGTCACACGCACCTTCCGTGTTGAAGTCACTGTAGATAACGCCGATCTGTCCATCCGCGATGGTGAAACGGCTGAAATAGGCATCGCGTTGACGGGTGGCAAGGGCCATCTTTTGCCACAACATGTCTTGACTCTTGACCCGAACGGAACGCTTGGGGTCCGGATCGCGGACAATGGCATTGCGCGCTTCGTGCCTGTCACCATCTTGCGTGACGGGGCTGACGGCATGTGGCTGGCCGGCCTGCCCGAAACCGTTGACATAATAACCGTGGGGTTGGAATACACTATAGACGGCGCCCAAATTAACGCCACTATTGAAGAGACCGAGTAATGAAGGGTCTGGTCACATGGGCAACTAACAATGCTCGGATGATCATGGCGCTGATCGTTGTGTCGGTCGTCGCAGGCGTCTACTCCTACAGCAATCTACCAAAAGAGGGCGAGCCGGATATTTCTGTGCCGTTCTTGTTCGTTTCAGTTCCCTACCCCGGCATTTCCGCTGAAGATTCCGAGAAGCTGCTGGTCCGCCCTCTGGAAACCGTGTTGTCCGATGTGACTGGCCTGAAACGTCTGTCAGCCACCGCTGCCGAGAATTACGCAGGTATCGTGCTGGAATTTGCCCTGGACTGGAACCGCGAGTCTACGCTGGCCGATGTGCGGGACAAGATGTCTACTGCCGTGTCCTCGCTGCCCGAAGACGTTGGACAATACACAATTAACGAGATGAACTTCGCCGAGTTCCCCGTCCTTGTTATATCTCTATCCGGTAACATTCCCGAACGGTCCATGTTACGGGTCGCCAAGGATTTGCAATCAGAGGTCGAGAGCATCTCGGGTGTGCTAGAGGCGAACATCTCGGGCCAGCGCGACGAAATGCTGGAAGTCTTGATCAGCCCGTTAAAAATGGAAGCATACAACGTCACCGTCGGCGAATTGCTGTCAGTCGTGCGAAACAACAACCGTCTAATCGCAGCAGGCGAGGTCTCGGTTGGTTCGGGCGCATACTCCATCAAAATCCCGTCCGCCTTTGATGATCCGCAGGACGTTTACGGCCTGCCCGTAAAGCGCAATGGCGACAGTGTGGTCACGCTGGGCCAGCTTGCCGACATTCGCCTGACGTTCGAGGATCGTGCGGGGACCGCGCGCTATAATGGCGAGACCACGGTGGCATTGCAGATTGTCAAACGCAAAGGCGCTAATCTGATTAGCACGGTTGCCGGAATCCGCGAGGCGGTGGACGCTTATACCGCCGCGTGGCCGGCTGATTTGCAACAGGCGGTGACTGTCAGCGTGTCGATGGATAATTCGATCAATGTGAAGGACATGGTAAGCCAGCTTGAAGCCTCGGTACTGACGGCGATCGCACTGGTAATGATCGTGGTTCTGGCGTCGTTGGGGATTCAGTCGGCGTTGCTGGTGGGCTTTGCCATTCCGACCTCGTTCCTGCTGACGTTTGCGATGTTGTCGTTGTTCGGTATTTCCATCTCCAACATTGTGATGTTCGGACTGATTTTAGCCGTTGGCATGCTGGTGGACGGTGCGATTGTGGTCGTGGAATACGCAGACAAGGAAATCAAACGTGGCATTGGCCCTATGCGCGCCTATAATGCTGCAGCGACACGGATGTTCTGGCCGATTGTGTCGTCAACGGCCACAACGCTTTGTGCATTCATGCCCATGTTGTTCTGGCCCGGCATTCCGGGACAGTTCATGCGTAACCTGCCGATCACGCTGATCTTCGTGCTGTCCGCCTCGCTGGTGGTCGCGTTGATATTTCTACCGGTTGTTGGTGGCTTGGCGGGGCGTATTTCCGGACGGTTGGAGCTTTGGTCAAAAAGTTTACACCCCGTACACCTGATCCTGCGGTTGCTGCTGACGGCGGCCACTATCGCGGCGTTGGTTGCAGGAATTTACGTTACATTAACCTTCAACCTGCTGGCAGGTGGTGCATTGACTGCGGCGGCTATGATGCTCGTGTCAGTGACTATCGGCGCGTTTAAGCCTCGCAAAATTGCTCCGGTCAAAAATGCCAGCCATCAGCGTACGTGGTTCGGGCATTTTACCAACTTCATTTCCGGCAATCCGGTGATGCCGGTCGTCTCGCTGCTGCTGACCGCAGCGCTGGTCGCCGGTATTTTCATGACCTTCCAAGCCAAAGGCAAAGGTATCGAGTTCTTCGTCCAAACCGAACCGGAACGCGCCATTGCATACGTTCGTGCGCGCGGGAACCTATCGCTTGAGGAAAAGGACCGTATGGTTCGTGAGGTCGAAAACGCCGTTATCAACATCCGCGGAGTCGAAAGCATCTTTGCCTTTGGTGGCGGCGGTGGCTTATCACAGAACACCGGCGGCGCAGTTTCCCCCGGTGATGCCATCGGCCAAGTCCAGATTGAACTGGTTTCATGGAACATCCGCGACGACTGGGGCGACGAAGGTAAGGGCGCGTACATCCTGCAGCAGGCGACCAACGCGATGGAGGCGTTGCCAGGTATCAAAGTCGAGATTCTGGAACAAACGATGGGTCCAGCCTCGGCCAAGCCCGTCAAACTACGGATCACGGGGGGCAACTGGAACGACATGTTGACCGCCACTGCCATTGCGCGTGCACGCTTCGATGTTACCGAAGGGTTAACGGGCATTGACGACACCATGCCCCTGCCCGGGATTGATTGGCAGATCAACGTCGATGTGCAGCAAGCGGGGCGTTACGGAACCGATGTGGCCAGCGTTGGCGGCATGATCCAGCTTGTGACACGCGGGTTGCAACTGGGCACCATGCGCACCGATTCCTCGGACGACGAAGTCGCAATTCGTGTGCGCTTCCCCGAGGGGGATCGTGTTTTGTCAACCATCGACACATTGCGGATCCGAACACCACAAGGACTGGTGCCACTTTCGAATTTTGTGACGCGCGAGGCGGTTCCGAAAATTGCCAAGATCGACCGTTCTGACACTGAAAGGTTTTTTGACATCAAGGCTGGTGTGGCGCTCGGTGTGAACGCCAACGAAAAAATTGCCGAAATAACCGAGTGGCTTGAGACTGAAAACCCCCTCCCCGCATCTGTTAACTGGGAGTTCACGGGCGACGCCGAGGATCAGGCCGAATCCCTGACCTTCCTTGCTGGCGCGGGTGTGGCTGCGATGGCGATGATGTTCATCATCCTGCTTGCGCAGTTCAATTCCTTCTACAACGCCGTGCTGGTGCTGTTGGCCGTGGTGCTGTCCACTGCTGGTGTGCTGGTAGGGATGATGGTGATGGGGCAAGCGTTCTCGGTTATTATGACGGGAACAGGTATCGTGGCTTTGGCGGGGATCGTGGTGAACAATAACATTGTTCTGATTGATACCTATCAGGAATATTCCAAGTACATGCCTAAGCTAGAGGCCATTCCACGCACAGCGCAGCAGCGTATCCGGCCCGTTCTGCTGACAACGATCACCACAATGGCGGGGCTGGCGCCGATGATGTTCGGCCTGTCGCTCGACTTCATAAACGGGGGGTATTCGTTCAACACGCCAACTTCGCTTTGGTGGAAGCAACTTGCGACGGCGGTAGTCTTTGGTCTTGGCTTTGCCACGATGCTGACGCTGATCGTAACGCCGGCGCTACTGGCGCTACGGATTTGGGTCGCCAATGGCGCGTATTCATTCAAAGCCATGCTGGCGACCATCCTTCTGCCCCGCGCACACCCCGTCCGCCGCGATTTGCGTCTGAAACGCGCAGCGCGCAATGCAAAGGCAATCGAAATCAACTGGGAGCAAAAGCTGCCTGAACTGCAAGAAGTCGCCGCGACCCCATCGCATGCGGCGGAATAAGAGGACACAAGACGATGCACCGGCATGCTGGTGCAGTTTTCTATTCGACAACCCCTGTCTTCTTCGTTAGAAGATGCCGATCTTCGCTTTGCGAAACCGTGATAACCTGAAAAGAGACGCCGCTTATGGAAAATATCGTCCTATCCATCCACCTGATCCTGACATTGTGCCTGATTGGCGCGGTTCTGCTGCAACGCTCTGAGGGCGGTGGCCTTGGCATGGGCGGCGGCGACGGCGCCGTTTCGGGCCGTGGTGCTGCGAACGTCATGACCAAGCTGACATGGATGTTGGCCATCGGATTTTTGATCACAAGCGTGGCGTTGACGATCATCGCCGCCAAGAACGCTGGCGAAGGTTCGGTATTAGACCGCCTTGGCCTTAATGCGCCGGTCTCGGCAACTTCGACGCTGACCCCTGATCTTGGCAACGTAGTCCTGACGCCACCATCGGCCACGGATGCGCCAACCGCCCCACCGGCCAGCGAGTAACAGACAAACATCCAAGGCGGCCAATGTGCCGCCTTTTTTGTGTCTGGTTAACATTCCCGTTAGACAGATTGATATATGGTTAACTGGGTAGGCACTCTGACTGCATTATATAAAATTCAGGAAGAGAAAAATCCTATGACTCAATACATTATTGTTTATCGCGGTATGAAAAATCCGCCTTCACCCGATCAGGGCGAAGGTGGCAGAGAGAAGTTGGGCGAATGGGTTGCAAACCTCGGTGATGCAGTTGTGAATGCTGGAACACCTTGTATGCACTCCAAAACTGTCAGCGGCGACGCGGTTCAGGACACTGGCATGGAAACTGCAATGACCGGTTATACCATTGTCGAGACCGACAGCATGGATGCCGCCATCGAGATGGCCAAAAGCTGTCCGTATCTGGAAATGGGTGACCTTGAGGTTTGTGAGCAGATGTCCATGGGTTGACCGTCGTGCCACATAAAATAATATAGGGCGGCCAATGTGCCGCCTTTTCTTTTGCCTGCCCTATGGTATCAATTTGCAAAAAGGGAACTCTATGAATTTCTTGCAAATCACATCGCTGCTGATCGTTCTGGCAGGGGTTTTCGGGTCGATCAACTATTTCTTCCTACGCCTGCCCTCATCCATCGGTATCCTGGTGGTGGCTTTGCTGGCGTCACTGGCGATGATGGGGATTGACGTAATCTGGCCTTCAGTCGGGATCGCGGACAGCCTTCGCGAGATAGTCGAGGCGATCGAGTTCTCGGGCGCTCTGCTCGAAGGGATGTTGGGCCTGCTGTTGTTCGCCGGAGCCCTGCACGTCAAAATAGAGGACCTGCGTGAGCAAAAGTGGACCGTGGCATTAATGGCGACGCTGGGAATTGCGATCTCGACCACCATTGCTGGATTCGGGTTCGCATGGCTTGTCGGAGCGCCCATTCTGGTGGCGCTGGTGTTCGGGGCGCTGATCTCGCCCACCGATCCCGTCGCCGTTCTGGGTGTATTGCGCGAAGCAAACCTACGTAAATCACTTGAAACCCAGATCGCGGGCGAGAGCCTGTTTAATGACGGGGTTGGATACGTGGTGTTCTTGTTGCTGGTCGGGCTGGCTTGGCCCAACGGTGAAAGCCATGCCGAGGGCTTTACTGGTGTGGCGATGCTGTTCGGTCAAGAAGCCCTCGGCGGAGCGGCGCTTGGCGCGTTTCTGGGGTGGCTGACCTTTCAAGTGATGAAACGGATCGATGACTATCCACTGGAAGTGCTGTTGACTTTAGGGTTGGCATTCGGCGGATACGAGTTGGCCATCTATCTTCATGTCTCGGGGCCGATCTTCGCTGTGGTGGCCGGATTATTCATCGGGGACGTGGGCACGAAACACGGCATGTCGGAACAGACGCGTGAATATGTGAACGCATTTTGGGAATTGATCGACGAAATCCTGAACGCTGTGTTGTTCCTTCTGATCGGGGTAGAGGTGTTCGCAGTCGCATTCAGCGCCGACGCGCTGCTGGCGGGTCTGGGTGCAATCGGCCTTTCACTGGTGGCACGTTTGGGCGCAGTTCTAGTGCCGGTTATGTTGTTGCAACGTTGGGCAAAGTTTGCGCGAGACGTGGTGCCAATAATGACTTGGGGCGGTTTAAAGGGCGGAATTTCGGTGGCGCTGGCGTTGAGCTTGCCGGATAGCGAGTGGAAACCGATCATCCTGACTTCAACCTACATCGTCGTGCTGTTCAGCATTATCGTCCAGGGCTTGACGATTGCGCCGCTAGCCAAACGCTTTAACCGTGAGCAAGAGTTGTTGTGACGCGGCGGAATCTGAGTATTTTACAAAAAAGAAACCAAGGGATATTTTTATGACTGAGATGGATTTGTCGGCAGTTAATCTGGAGGCAATCATTGCCGCCGAGCAGCAATTGGTGGAGCATGTCATTCGCACACCGAGTGTCGACGTGCGGCAGACGGGACTGGAATCGCTGCTGCCCGACGGAAGTACAGTATCCATGAAGCTGGAACTGATGCAGAAGGCAGGATCGTTCAAGGCGCGCGGAAGTTATTTGTCGATAAAGGCTCTGTCGCCGGAACAGCGGGCTGCGGGTGTTGTGGCGGCCAGTGGTGGCAATCATGCGCTTGCCGTTGCATGGGCGGCACGGACCATCGGTGTTAGCGTCAAGATCGCGATTCCAAAAACAGCAGACCCTGTCAGGATCGAAGGCTGCCGAAATCTGGGTGCCGAGTTGGTCTTGTGTGAGGACATTCACGAGGCCTTTGATACCATGCACATGATCGAAGCTACGGAGGGACGCGCTATGATCCATCCGTTTGAGGGCCTGAACATGTCGCTGGGTGCGGCCACTTGCGGCAAAGAACTGTTTGAGGCGAATCCAGATGTCGAGGTTGTAATCCTGCCTGTCGGTGGCGGCGGTCTTATCAGCGGCATGAGTGCTGCCATCAAATTGCTTAAACCCGATGTCGAAGTTTACGGTGTTGAACCTTTCGGCGCGGATTCGATGTATCAAAGTTTCAAGGTCGGTTCCCCTCAGTCGATCACGAAGGTCGATACGATTGCGGATTCGCTAGGCTCGCCAACGGCATTGCCACTGTCTTTCGCACTGACACGTACATATGTGGACGACATAGTCAGGGTCAGCGATGATGAGCTTCGCGACGCAATGCGCGCGATGAACGCATCCATGAAGCTAGTCCCCGAACCGGCTTGTGCAGCGTCTTTGGCCGGGGCTCTTGGACCGCTCCGTGAAAAATGCGAAGGGAAGCGCGTAGGATTGTTGGCTTGTGGTGCAAACATAAGTCTGGATCGTTTTGCCGCTTTGATCTCCTGATGCGCTAGTTTTTGGTTCCCCATCGTCAACCCGTATTGTAAGAATACCCCTAACCCATACACGAGGATTTCATGAAGAACCTAACTATCATCGAACGTTGCGAAGCCGCCGGACTGCGGATGACCGAACAACGCCGTGTAGTGGCGCAGGTTTTGCAGGACTCCAAAGATCACCCCGACGTCGAGGAATTATACGCGCGCGCCAGCAAGGTTGACCCCGGGATTTCTCTGGCGACGGTCTATCGCTCGGTTAAGTTGTTCGACGAAACCGGCATTCTGGACCGTCTTGAATTTGGCGACGGGCGATCCCGCTATGAAGACGCCGAGCGCGAGCATCACGACCACCTGATCGACATCAATACCGGTAAGGTGATCGAGTTCGTCGACCCGCACATCGAAGCACTGCAAAAGAAAATCGCGAACAAACTTGGATATGAGTTACGCGGACATAAACTGGAACTCTACGGCGTTCCGAAGAAATAGCTGAAAGTCACCCATGGGAAATTTCCGAGGCATGGTCTTGATGACCATCGCAATGTTTATGTTTGCGATTGCGGATGCGCTGATAAAAGTGACGAGTACAGCCTTGCCTATCGGTGAAATCATGATCTTTATGGGATTGGGTGGCGCAACGATATTCGGTGGGATATCCGCCCAACGTGGGGACCGGTTTTTTACCACAGCGATGCTCGACCGTTCCATAATATTGCGGTCGCTGGGCGAAATCGTCGGTGCGATCGGAATGTTTACAGCTCTTGCCCTGATCCCGTTCTCAACCACAGCCGCAATTACGCAAGCTGTACCACTGGTTATTACGATGGGCGCCGCGCTATTTTTAGGTGAAACGGTCGGTTGGCCAAGATGGAGCGCGATTGTCGTGGGATTTATCGGCGTGTTGCTGATTATTCGTCCCGGTCTGGACGGGTTCGATCCAAACTCGGTTTTTGCGCTTATTGCGGTGTTTGGCCTGTCGGTCCGCGATCTGGCAACACGGTCTGCCCCTCGTCTGATTTCAACTCCGGTACTATCCACATTGGGGTTTCTTGTTATGATCCCGACCGGAGTAGGCTTGTTGCTGTTTTCTGGTGACGCAAAAGTACCTGATGTAACGCAATTCGCGCTGCTCGCGGGTATCGTGGTGATGGTTTCTATTGGCTACGGTTCGATTACGGCAGCCATGCGAATGGGCGATGTAAGCGCTATAACACCCTTGCGCTATTCCCGTATCGTATTTGCAATGATCATCGGGCTGGTACTGTTTGGCGAAAAAATGGACGCAATCGGGCTGATTGGCACTGCTATTGTCATTTCCTCTGGCCTTTTCACGATTTATCGCGAACATCGCGCGAGAAAGCTCGCGTAGCTCTTTCCTATTGGGGTGCCGAGGTATACACAGCCCGTGGCCCCGCAATTTGATAAACAGGACATCACCTCATGAGCGCTATCCTCGACATTTCCGCCCGCGAAATTCTCGACAGCCGGGGAAACCCGACAATTGAAGTAGACGTAGTGCTGGAAGATGGCGCAATGGGCCGTGCTGCGGTGCCTTCCGGTGCCTCGACAGGTAAGCACGAAGCGGTGGAACTGCGCGACGGCGACAAGTCCCGCTACGGTGGAAAAGGCGTGCAAAAGGCTGTCTACGCTGTCAACGGCGAGATATACGACGCGTTGGTCGGGATGAATGCCACACAACAGGTCGAAGTTGACGCAATCCTGATTGATCTGGACGGCACACCAAACAAATCCCGACTTGGCGCGAACGCGATCCTAGGCGTGTCACTAGCCGTGGCACATGCGGCGGCGGACAGCGTTGGCATACCGCTTTATCGCTATATTGGCGGCACTTCAGCGCGCGTTCTTCCGGTTCCGATGATGAACATCATCAACGGTGGTGAACACGCTGACAACCCTATCGATATTCAGGAATTCATGATCGTGCCTGTGGCGGCTGAAAACATCGCTGACGCAATCCGCATGGGCTCCGAAGTTTTCCACACGCTCAAAGCTGAACTTTCCGCTGCTGGCCACAACACAGGCATCGGCGACGAAGGCGGCTTTGCGCCAAACCTCTCAAGCACGACTGACGCGCTGGATTTCATCATGAAATCCATCGAAAAGGCTGGTTACACGCCGGGTATAGATGTGTATCTGGCGCTGGATTGTGCGTCCTCGGAATACTACGAGGACGGCATTTACAACATGAAAGGCGAGGGTAAGAAATTGACCTCCGCCGAAAATGCAACATACCTCGCGGCATTGGTTGACGCCTATCCGATCATCTCGATCGAAGACGGGATGGACGAAGACGACTGGGCCGGATGGAAAGCCCTGACTGATCTGATCGGTGATCGCTGCCAACTTGTTGGCGACGACCTGTTCGTGACCAACCCCGAACGTCTCGCTGATGGTATCGACCAAGGGGTCGCAAACTCGATCCTCGTGAAGGTCAACCAGATAGGTACGCTGACCGAGACTATTACCGCGGTCGATATGGCCCACCGCGCACGCTATACGTCGGTAATGTCCCATCGCTCGGGTGAGACCGAGGATACTACAATTGCCGACCTCGCTGTTGCACTGAACTGTGGCCAGATCAAAACCGGCTCGCTTTCGCGTTCGGATCGTTTGGCAAAATACAACCAGCTTATCCGCATCGAGGAAGAACTGGGCGAAACAGCAATCTACGCTGGGCGCTCGATCCTGCGCTAAATAAAAACGCGTTTCTTTCTTTCGTAAATGCTCAGAAAGAAGCGCGTCCATACCTAAAAGCTAGTATGGACCCCGTTAAGGGATCGCGTTAATAGGGCTGCGAACATTTATAAGGTTGCCTGACATGTCTCAAACCGATTCCGCCCAGATTTACCTGACGACTCCGAAAAGCTTTGATCTTGCGGACTTCGCACCGCAACTAGCCGAAGTTCTGGACGCGGTGCCGATCGTTTGCGTGCGAATTTCCTTAAGCACGACAGAAGAACGCGCCCTTTCGCAAGCTGCGGACACTCTGCGCGAAATTTGCCATGCGCGTGATGTGGCCATTGTGATCGACGATCATTACCGAATGGTTAAGACCCACGGGCTGGACGGGGTTCACCTCACCAGCAGCTCGCGCCATGTGCGCGAGGCGCGGGATGAGCTGGGTAACGATGCTATTGTCGGGGCGTATTGTGGAAACTCAAAACACGCTGGAATGACTGCAGCTGAGATCGGAACCGATTACGTTTCCTTTGGTCCAATTGGGCAAAGTGCATTGGGCGACGGCTCTGTTGCCGATGCGGAACTGTTCCAGTGGTGGTCCGAAATGATCGAGGTTCCAGTCGTGGCCGAGGGTAACGCCTCGGCGCAGGCCGTTGCTTTCGTGAAGGATCACATCGACTTCCTGACGGTTGGTGAGGAAATCTGGAGCGCCGAAGGCGGCCCAGTTGCCGCACTTCAGGACGTCATAGCGAAACTTCGCTAACCTCGACACCAAGATCCTGTGCAAAGCATTCGCGCACGACTTTATCACAATACCGCGCCAGATCTTTTCGGGTGGTGTAATCGTTGGCCTTCACCGGATCGTGCAGCGTGACCCGAACGCGCCCCCCGCGTGAATATGCAAGCATGGCCAGAATATGCTCGCCAAATCCCATGTCGCCAAACCAGCTGTAGAAATCAACGGGGCGACCGTTGGGGGGGAAATATGTAGCGGTGGCTGGCTGCACCCAGACATGGTCAATCAGTTCTGGCGCGTGAAAAACACTGAAAAGCGTTGATTTGAATTCCAGTATATGTCGGCCATCGTTGCTGGTCCCCTCGGGGAAGAACAACAATTGATCACCACGATCCAGCCGTTCTAGCAGGGCCGTCTGGTGGTGCTTGGCCATGCCACGCCGGCGTTCAATAAACAGGGTTCCTGTGACGCGCGCCATAAAACCAATCACGGGCCACTTGCGCACCTCGGACTTTGAAACGAACGAGATATGCGAGGCGGCGTGAAATGTGAAAATGTCGATCCACGTGGCATGGTTAGCAACAATCGCCCCCCCGTGTTTCATATGTTTGCCGACGACCTCTAGTTTGACACCTGTCACGAGCAATCCCAAACGTCCCCAAAGGCTGGCGATCAGTGAAGTTGCGTGCAGGCGGGGCAATAGAACCTCTACGTAATGGAACAGCAGATACAGTGACACAAGGATAAAGCTGCCGATGGCCAGCGTCAGGCCTCGCAGCACGACCAGCGGCCAGTGCATCGCCTTGGGGCGCAGAATTTCTACGTTGCTACTGTCCATCAGTTAACCCCTTTTACGTCCATAGAACGCGCGGTATTTTTCAGTCATTTTGTCAGTATCCATTATCAGGCAAACATCTACAGTATTAAAACCTCGGTCAATAAACGCCCCTTCACCGACATACCCGCCCAAACGCAAATAAGCTTTGATCAACGAGGGCACAGCTTGCAATGCACGACGTTTGTCGATCTGCTCAGCAGGCATCAAGTTCATAGTAGTCGAGCTGTCCGGCAGCACCTTAACACGCAATTCCGGGGGGGCGAGATGGTTGTGGTGCAGATAGGACAGTGCCTCGGCTATCGGGGTTGGGTCGGCAGAATGAAAGCTGGCAACACCAAACAGAACACCTATGTCGTGCTTGCCGACGTATCCCCCAAGGCCGTCCCACAACATGTGCAGGCCAAGCCCGCCGCGATGCTGTTCGGATATGCAGGACCGCCCTAGTTCCAGTGTCTCGCAGTCCATGTTTTGCAGCTTGGAAAGATCGTACTCGGCCGCCCCGTAAAAGCCAATTCCGACTTTTGCAACACTGCCGCGCATCAGACGGTATACACCGCAAACCTTGTCCAGCGGATCACCACCGGCCTGTTTGTCGATCAACAGAAGATGTTCGAAATACGGGTCGAATTCATCGCATTCCAGCCGGTTTGCATGTTCTTCAAGCGTGGTATGCGCGCCCATTTCCTCGACAAATACCTTGTAACGCAAGCGCTGTGCGGCGGCGACATCCTCGTCGGATTCCGCAAGTCGTACTTC
Organism: Paracoccaceae bacterium; assembly: GCA_050256375.1. Classification (GTDB taxonomy): domain Bacteria; phylum Pseudomonadota; class Alphaproteobacteria; order Rhodobacterales; family Rhodobacteraceae; genus NORP23. The sequence goes on from JBBWVU010000044.1 coordinate 25,199, forward strand.
GAAACGGTCTGTGTCGGTTTTCATGTATTCGGGTCTCCGGCAGGATGCTGCCTACTTATGCGGTTCGCAGCATAGGTGCAACCGTTTCGCAAGATCGAAACAACACTTTTAAGTTGCATTTTGTATAGTTAACTTTACCTTAACTAATTGGACTTAGCTTTCGTATACCCGCTCAAGAAGGACCTGCGACCCGATGATGACAACTTTGCCCGCATGTTCAAAATTGACCGTTATACGGTCTGCTATAACTGACTGCACTTGCCCCAACCCCCAATCGGGTTTGCTGGGATGTCGAACCAGATTACCCGGTTCCAGAAACTGGATCATGCTACCCTCCGGTGATACATCTTGAGCGCGAATTTACAGGCGTTGGTGTCTTCGCTCATTTGCCATGATTTGATAAGCTCGGTAGGTGCAATTGGCAATGGTGTGGAACTTTTGGCCGAGCGGACGAAAACCATGCCAGAAATCGGACTAATCGCCGATAGTGTGGCCAGCGCGAACGGCAAGTTGCAATTTTTCCGCATCTGTTTTGGGAAATCCGCGGAAGGCATGATTGGCGGAACGGCAGCGGGAGTGATTGCAAAAAGCATGATCGGAACACCGCGATTACAGCTTGATTGGCAATTGAACGGGCTGGATTTCCCGCGCGATACTATGAAGCTGTTGTATCTGGTCTTGCTATGCGCCGAAACAGCGTTGCCCATTGGTGGAATTGTGACTGTATCCGCAACAGCTGATAGATTTCGATTCATTGCTGAAGGAGCGCGGATTGCAGTTGACCAAGCGTGGGATGCTTCGCATGATCCGACTCCGGCCCAAATCCAGTTTCCGTTGGCTCGTGAACTGTTAGAGGCGCACGATGTTGTGTTAGCCATGACCAGTGACGAAGAAAGGCTAACGATTACTTTATAGGCTTCAGGCCATCGCGGAACCGACGCATGTTTTCCTGATACCCGATTGCAGAACGTTGCAGCATTTCCAGCATCTTGGCGTCCAGTTCCCGCACGACTTTGCCCGGTGCGCCCATCACTATGCTGCCGTCTGGAATGGTTTTTCCTTCGGTGATCAATGCCCCTGCCCCGATCAGGCAATTCTTGCCGATTATCGCACCGTTCAGAACCGTGGCCCCCATGCCGATCAAACTATTGTCGCCAACCGTGCAGCCATGCAACATGGCGCGATGACCAATAGTGCAGTCTTTACCAATCGTTAACGGATAACCCATGTCAGTGTGCATAACCGAATTTTCCTGAACATTGCTGCCCCGCCCGATACTGATCCGCTCGTTATCGCCACGGGCCACTGCCCCGAACCAAATCGAGCTGCCGCTTTCCATAAGAATGTCCCCAACCAGCACCGCCGTTGGGGCAACCCAATAGTCACCGTCCTCGGGGAAAATCGGGGCTATGCCGTCAAGTTGATAAATATGGTTCATTTCCGTCCCTCGAATTCATCGTTAAGGGATTGCACGAAGGGCACCAAAGCTGGATTGCGATCGCGGCGCAGGCGTTCGGCGGTCAGGATAGCGCGCAAGTCGGATTCAGCGCGCTCAAGGTCGTCGTTAACCAAAACGTAATCATATTCCGCCCAATGGCTTATCTCGGATCGCGACTGCGACATTCGGCTTGCAACGACGTCAGCACTGTCCTGCCCGCGCGCCATCAAACGCGATTCCAGCGCAGCAATAGACGGCGGCAGAATGAAAATCGAAACCACTGCATCCTTTAGCGCAGAATTGCCGATTTGTTCGCCACCTTGCCAATCAACGTCAAACAGCACGTCTTTACCCGCCTCAATCGCTGCCTCGACTGGCCCCGAGGGCGAGCCGTAGAAATTCCCGAACACCTCGGCATGTTCCAGCATTCCGTCATTGGCAACCAGAGCCTCGAATTCTTCACGAGACTTGAAGTAATACTCCCGCCCGTCAACTTCGCCTTTACGGGGTGCGCGCGTGGTGGCCGAAACCGAGAAAATCACATCCGGATCATCTTCAAGCACACGCCGCGACAGGGTCGATTTCCCCGCGCCCGAGGGCGAAGAAAGGATGATAAGCAGGCCACGGCGGTTGGTCATTGGTTACTCCAGATTTTGAACTTGTTCCCGCATTTGATCTATCACGACCTTGAGTTCAAGTCCGATTGCAGTCAATTCGCTCAATGAGGACTTGGAACACAGCGTATTAGCCTCGCGGTTAAACTCCTGCATCAGAAAATCGAACTTGCGTCCGACGGGGCCTACGGCAGCCAGCAGATCACGAGCAGCGAAAATATGCGCGTCGAGTCGGTCCAGTTCCTCTGTCACGTCGGCCTTTACCGCCAGAATTGCAAGCTCCTGCGCCAGTCGGTTTTCGTCGGCAACGTCGGTGATTTCCAGCAAGGCCTTAACCTTTTCGCGCAGGACGCCGCCAGCGCGGGCATTCCGCTCATCCGCACTTTTACGCGCCGCACGCGACAGGTTTTCCGCCGTATCGATCTGCGCCGAGAGCACGGCAACGATCGTGGCGCCCTCGGTTTCACGGGCTGCAGTAAAGCTGTCGATCAACGTGTCAATCTGAGCTTTGGCCTGATCGACCCAAGCCGGATCACTGGCTGTTCCCGCCTCCCATACCCACTTTTGCGTCAGCAACTCTCCGACTGAAACCGGTTGCAGTTCTAACCCGGTGGCTTCGGCCAGTCCCTGCGCTTGTGCCGCTGCTGCGACAACAGCAGCAAGATTCTTACGGTTTAGGGACGGCGTACCATCGTCGGTCATCCGTGAAAGTTTAAGGTTAACCGAAACATTCCCGCGCGTCAGACGTTTGGGAATGGCAGCACGAATGACAGGCTCTAACGCTTCAGTGCCGTCGGCAAGGCGAATGCGGACGTCGAGGCCCCGACCATTAACCGAACGGATTTCCCAGACCCAGCCAATCATATCCTGCTGACCCGACACCGTCGCGAAGCCTGTCATGGATTGCAGTGTCATTCGTTAACCTTTCCCCATAGCGTCAAGGTTTCGTTAACCTATTAACTTTCTATTAACCAATATCCGTTAACCAAATGCTATCATAATTAAGACAATACCGCTAAAATCTTATACGTTAAGAATACAGTAGCTAGTATGAAGCGGCGAGGGAAGAACTTCGGTACGGGCAGGGCCGCTTCAAAAGAAAGACTATGGCGATGACGATAATTCAGACCCTCCGATTCCATTGGGAAAACCTGCGGATGAATGGCGATTTGCCGTTACGTTCGACGATCGATCCACGACAAATTCCAGACGTTCTGGACAGCATTTTCATACTCGAACGTCTAAACCCCATGGACGTCAGAGTACGGTTCGCAGGTCTGACCCTGTGCGAGATGATGGGAATGGAGGTTCGTGGCCAATCCCCCATGACGTTTTTCGACAAGAATACGCGGCGACGTTTCGAGGCAGTTCTGGTCGACGTGATGAACCGCCCGAATATCGCGCGACTGGGCTTGGGTTCCATAGACAAGATGGGAAACGAGGCGCAGGCTGAGATGACATTACTGCCGCTTCGCAATGATTTCGGAGACGTCAGCCGGATTATCGGCTGCGTAACGATACCGACGCACGGGTTCACTGCGCCGGTGCGTTTCAAAGTACAGTCTGTCGACATAGAGACGTCTTCGACGGAAAAATCCCCACAAAGCCTGGGATTTGCCGAGTCGAAAGCCGGATTCATCATGGATGGATCTTCGACGTTTCATGCAATATCCGGAGGCAAGCCCAAACGGCCAAAACACGTTGGGCAGACGCCTATGTATTTGAAGTTGGTGGATTAGAGCACCCCCGCCAAATACCCGGCGAGGGCGTGATTAATGTCGCTGTGCGCCTAGAACGCCAATGCTTTGGCTTGTTTGACCTGCGGCAATCGAGAAATTGTCGCCAACGTATTGTCGTCAATCTTCGCATCCACACCCAACAGTGCAATCGCCTCGCCGTCTTTGGTTTCCCGCCCTAGCGCAAAAGTCGCGATGTTCACACCAAGTGCACCCAGCGTTGTACCCAAGGCACCGATGTACCCCGGAATATCCGAGTTGGTGGTATACAGCATGTAAGATTGCGGCTCTGCCTCGAGGTTAATACCCTTGATCTGGATGAACCGCGGGCGGCCGTCGGAGTAGATAGTGCCGGCAACCGAACGCACTTGCTTTTCCGTGGTCACGGTCAGGCGCATGTATGACCCGAACGCGCCTTGTGCGTCTTTACGGATTTCGGTGATTTTCACACCACGTTCGCGAGCAACAATAGGAGCAGAAACCATGTTCACACCGCCCTCGCCGACCAGCGGAATCAAAAGGCTGGCCGTCAGGGCAGAGATAAGAGGTTGCATGTTCAACTCACCCACTTTGCCGACGAACTCTATTTCGATCTCGATGATCGGGTTTTCTGTCACCTGCCCTGCAAATCCGCCGAGCATCTCGGACAATTCGATCCACGGTTTCAGGATTGGTGCTTCCTCGGTGGTCACGCTTGGGGCGTTGATGGCGTTGGCAATCGCTCCATTCATCAGGTAATCTGACATCTGCTCAGCCACATGAAGCGCTACATTTTCCTGCGCTTCGCTGGTGGCAGCGCCCAGATGCGGGGTGCAAACGACGTTGGGCAGGCCGAATAGCACGTTTTCTGTTGCGGGCTCATCTGCGTAAACATCGAACGCCGCACCCGCCAACTGGCCGGATTTCAACGCCTCAGCAACTGCATTTTCGTCAACCAGCCCACCGCGTGCACAGTTGATCAGATACGCGCCCTTTTTGATCTGTGCGATACGGTCCGCCGACAGAAGATTGGTGGTTTTGTCGGTTTTAGGCAGATGCAATGTGATGAAATCGGCACGCCCCAACAGGTCTTCGATTTCTTCAACTTTGGTCACACCTAGCGTTTTGGCGCGTTCGTGCGATAGGAACGGATCATATGCGATAACCTTCATTTTCAGGCCAATCGCACGGCTGGCGACAACCGATCCGATATTGCCCGAACCGATCAAACCAAGTGTTTTGCCCGTAATCTCGGACCCCATAAAGCGCGATTTCTCCCACTTGCCAGCCTGCGTCGAGGCGTCGGCGGTCGGAATTTGCCGCGCTACAGCAAACATCATCGCAATCGCATGTTCTGCTGTGGTGATCGAGTTGCCAAACGGCGTGTTCATAACAACTATCCCTTTGGCACTGGCAGCCTGAATATCAACGTTATCCACCCCGATACCCGCGCGGCCAATCACTTTCAGGTTTTTGGCTTTGGCAATAAGCTCGGCAGTTGCTTTAGTGGCGGAACGGATGGCCAGACCATCGTAATCACCAATGATTTCGGCCAGTTTGGCAGGGTCATTGCCTAGGTCAGGCATGAAATCCACCTCGATGCCATTGTCTTTGAAAATCTGAACGGCGGCGGGCGACAGTTTGTCGGATATTAGAACTTTGGGCATATGATTGCTCCTTAATTGAAAATCAGAGGTCGGCTTTGGCGACTTCGAAAGCCCAGTCCAGCCAAGGGGTCATCGCGGTTACATCGGCGGTGTCAACCGTCGCACCACACCAGATACGCAACCCCGCAGGGGCATCGCGGTATCCGTTGATGTCGTAAGCCGCTTTGTTAGCTTCCAGAAGTTTCACCATAGCTTTGGTGAAGGCACGCTGGCCCGCATCATCAAGCGCTGCCACAACCGGATCAACGATCTTGAGGCAAACCGATGTGTTAGACCGAGCGGCAGATTCTGCCACAAGGTTCTCAACCCAATCGGTTTGATCCACCCAACCTTGCAACGCCGCGAAATTCGCATCGGCACGGGCGCGGGTGGATTTCAAACCGCCAAGCCCCTCCATCCATTCCAGCGCATCGTCGGCATCGGCCACGGCCAGCATCGAAGGCGTGTTGATCGTCGCACCCGTAAAGATACCCTCGATCAGCTTACCACCTTTGGTAAGGCGAAAAATCTTTGGCAGCGGGCGATCCGGTGTGAATGTCTCAAGCCGGTCAACCGCGCGCGGTGACAGCACGATAACGCCGTGCGCACCCTCGCCGCCCATGGCTTTTTGCCAGCTAAAGGTTGTCACATCCAGCTTGGCCCAGTCGAGATCCTGCGCAAAAGCCGCCGACGTTGCATCGCAAATCGTAAGCCCCTCACGGTCGTCAGAAATCCAATCAGAGTTCGGAACGCGCGCACCGGAAGTGGTACCGTTCCACGTAAACACAACATCAGCGTCAGTGCGAACGGCTGCGAAATTCGGCAACGCGCCATATTCCGCCATTAGCACCTTCACATCGTCCAGCTTCAGCTGATTGCGAATATCACCAGCCCAGCCGGCACCAAAACTTTCCCAGACCAGCACATCCACAGGTCTTGCTCCAAGCAACGACCATAGCGCCATCTCAACAGCACCAGTATCAGAAGCAGGCACAATACCAACACGATAACCTTCAGGGATTTTCAGCAACGCCGCCATGCGGTCGATTACGGATTTGATCTGTGCCTTGGGTTCCGCCGCGCGGTGCGAACGGCCAAGTAACGCCTTTGCTGCGACTGCTTCAGCAGACCAACCGGGGCGTTTGGGGCATGGACCAGATGAGAATTCGGGACGCGCAGGCAAGACCTGCGGCGGTAAAGGGAGGCTCATGGATGGCTCCTACATCAGGACGATATTTTTGAGCCTGCCATCGTTCGTCCTTATTCCGACGACCTGCCCACGGACCTGTTACGGGATTCGGGGGGCGTCGCGCAAGTCATAAAATGTCGGTTTTGTGTTGCAGGGGGTCGTCAATGTTTCCGATAGGAAAACCCGTGTCGTATTTGGAAACACGACACGGGCGATGGTTAGAGGTGGGAAAACGGGCCGGAAGGACGATGATCCGAACCTGGTCAAAGACAATCAAATCCGATGTCTTTGCCGAGGTGGTTACCCAGATTATCGGGACGATGCCCATAGTCCAGTCGATCCTCCAGCCGTGCGAGGGCCAATGCTGCTGCCACAAGAAGTTGTGATAGTGCAGGAATGCGCGCACGAGCAGATAAATCTGCGGTCTGCGCGACATGGCGGGGTAGTGAAAGTATCATAATCGCGCTCCTTAGTTTTGTATTGATACAATTATCAGTTTGTGTCATTTGTACTGACAAATACCTGATACAATTTGGAATCAGCGAAATCTATGAAAACATTGTAATGGATACAATTTGGCAACCAAACCTGTTGCAAAAAGGCACCGCCAAGTATCGTGCGCTGCTGGATGTGATACGCGCAGCACTGGAAAATGGTACAATTTGCAATGGTGACCGCATGCCCCCCGTCCGCGACATGGCGTGGCAGCTAAAAATCACCCCGGGGACTGTGGCGCGTGCCTATAAACTGGGCATCGAGGAAGGCCTGCTAGAGGCGCAAGTTGGGCGTGGAACTTACATTCGTGACCCCAAACCCACGCGCGGAACGGTTTTTGGCGAGACCCACGTAGAGCCGCATATCGTTGATCTTCGCAATGCTGCTGTACCCGATTTCGGGCAGGACGGGATATTTGAAGAATTGACGGCGCAGATAACCTTTGGTGGTTCGCACTCGATGGTGCGCTACGCTGGCCACAATGAAATGGAAACCCGTAGTGCGCTATTGAAGTGGATGGGTTTGGACTTGCACCGCGCCCGCCCCGAGGATTTGATCCTGACGCATGGATCGCAAAATGCCACCCTCGCCGCGTTTCTTGCGATTTTGCAGGGCAGTGCGCCGGTGATTGCCACAGATTCGCTGGTTTTACCCGGCACCCGCAAGGCCGCGATGTTGGCGCGGGCCAAAATCATCGGGGTGCCGTCAGATGACGAAGGCATGTTCCCGAAAGCGCTGGAAGAGCTGTTCCGCCGTGACCGCCCGCAAATCCTGCATGTCTCGGCCAATATCAACAATCCAACGACGCGCATGATGTCCAACACCCGCAAAGGCGAGATTGCCGAGATCGCGCGCCGTTTCGACATACAGATCGTTGAGGACGACGGCCAAGGCAAGTTCTTCACAGAGCGCCCACCCAGCTTCATGGATTTCTGCCCCGAGCGAGTCTGGCATGTATCCAGCCTGTCCCGTTATCTCGCGGCGGGTTTGCGCAGCGGGTTTCTGTTGTGTCCACCTGACAAGGCCGCCGTTGGGCGAAATGTTGTGCAAGCCATGACGCATTCTTTCTCGCCTATCATTTCGCAGCTTACCTGCCTGTTGATACAGTCCGGCCATGCGGACGCCCTACTGGGCCATATCCGCGATTATCGCCGTGAACGTGTGCGTCTGGCTGTGAACCAACTTGGCCGCTGGAATATTCACTGGAACGAGGCGGCAGATTTTATCTGGCTGGAATTAACAGAAGGTTGGTATGGCTCGACGTTTTCGCTTGCATCAGAAAAGCTTGGGATACAGGTTGCGGCTGCCGACATTTTCCTTCCCGACGAAGCCAGTGCCCCCAACGCGGTGCGCCTAACACTTGGCGGGAAACATAGCTCGGCGATTTTTGTAGATGCGCTGGAACGGTTGGACCACTTGCTGGACAACCCTGAAAGCGAGATGCTTGCGTAAAGGAAATACGATGCGAAATCAGGCCGCCATTAATTGGATGCTGTTGCTTCTGCTGGGCCTTATCTGGGGCTCGTCGTTTCTGGCGGTGTCCAAAGCATTAACAGGTTTCGGCCCGATAACCATCGCCGCAATTCGCGTCGGTATCGCCGCCGTTACTCTGACCGGTATCAGTTTTTTCATGGGGCATGGCTTGCCCTCGACCAGCGCCACAACTGGCCGCAAAATCTGGCGACACGCGTTTGGCATGGCGATTTTCACCAACGCAATTCCGTTTTCGCTGTTAAGCTGGGCGCAAATCCATGTGTCCTCGGGATACGCAGGCATCACCATGGCCGTTGTGCCGTTGCTGGTGTTGCCGCTCTCGCATTTCTTCATTCCCGGTGAACGCCTTAGCCGCCAGAAAACCCTCGGATTTGGTGTGGGATTCATCGGCGTTATCGTCCTGATCGGTCCTGCCCAAATCCTGCAATCGGGCGGCGGTGACATCGCAAACACCGCCCGTATCATCTGCGTGATCGCCAGTTGCTGTTATGCCATCGGATCGATCATCACACGACTTGCCCCAAACGGCCCGCAAATGGCGTTTAGTTCGGCGGCATTGATATTAGCCGCTGCCATGTTGATCCCCGTCGCGCTGATTGTCGAGGGTGTGCCAAATGCACCAAACCAAGCTGCCCTGCTTGGCGTGCTGTATCTAGGGTTCTTCCCTACAGCTTTGGCAACCGTGGTTCTGGTTTACGTCATCAAGGCGGCAGGGCCACCCTTCCTTAGCCTTGTGAACTACCAAGTTCCCGTCTGGGCCGTTGTCATTGGCATGGTAGTGCTGAACGAGACCCTGCCCGGCCAATTCGTCTGGGCGCTTGGGCTTATCTTGGTCGGCCTCGGAGTCAGCCAAGCCAAAATCTGGAGGTCGCGACCGTGAAGGTCGATTTTCTACCATACTTCCTCGTCGCGTTTCTGGTCATCGCTTGGGGGTCCGCATTCGGGTTGACGTCCATGGCCCTTGAGGGGTTCTCGCCTGTCGAGACATCGTTCGGGCGCACTGCCCTTGCCGCAATCGTAGTGACGGGCGTGGCTATTATTTCGGGTCAAGGCGTTCCCAACACGCTACTGGAATGGCGATGGTTGTCTTTGCTAGGCATCTTCGGCCTAGCCGCCCCTGTGACGCTGCTATCATGGGCACAGCTTTCGATCCCCAGCAGCGTAGCCTCGATCTTCATTTCGTCCGTGCCATTGTTCATCCTGCTAGCCACCCGCGTTATTCTTCGCGCGCCTGTTTCACGCCGCAAATGGATCGGCTTTGCCATCGGTTTCGCCGGTTTGGTCTGGCTGGCTGGCCCCGCTGCTATTAACCAGATTGGCACCGCAGGCCAAAGCCTCGCCCAGCTGGCATGCATACTGGTCGCCGTTGGCTATGCCAGTGGTGGAATCATTATCAAAGTAATGCCATCTATACCGTCACTCCGCGCCACAGCGGGCACCATGATTTCGGGCGCGGTATTTCTGTTGCCCTTCGGATACTCGACCTTTGAAACCGCGCTTGGGGCGCCAATGGTTCCCTTAATCGCACTGGTGGTTCTTGGCATATTGCCAAGCGGTATCGGCCAAAACATCCGCTACGTTGTAATTAAACGCCGCGGGCCCGTCTTTATGTCTGTGGTTGGGTTTTTGATACCTGCGTGGGCCGGATTCGTCGGATTCTTCATCCTTGACGAACCGTTAACGTGGCACACGGTGTCTGCCTACTCCATCATCCTGATCGGATTGTTAATCTCGCGAGACCGCGTCAAACGGGCTTAAGCGAACTTCTCGACCTCGGCACAAATACCGTCAACAACAGCCTTCAGCAACACCTCGTCCTCGCACTCGCCCATCACACGCACCAGTGGTTCGGTGCCAGACTTGCGGATAAGCAAACGCCCGTTGGCCGCCAGACGTTTCTCACCGTCGCTAATCGCCGCCTGAACCGAGGTCTCGCCCAACGGGTCGGCACCATTCTTGTAACGCACGTTTTGCAACAGCTGCGGAACGGGTTCAAAAACCTTTGCCAATTCACTAGCCGGTTTGCCCGTCTCCACCATCGCCGCCAAAAACTGCAATGCCGAGATCAACCCGTCGCCAGTAGTGCTATAATCGGTCATAACGATATGGCCGGATTGCTCGCCACCCAGATTGAAACCGCCTGCCCGCATGGCCTCGACCACATAACGGTCGCCAACGGCAGTTCGCAACAGCTTCAGCCCCAGCGTTTCCATATGCCGCTCAAGCCCAAGATTTGACATGACGGTGGAAACCAGCGTGCCCCCCGTCAACTTGCCCAAGGCCGCCCATGTCTGCGCGATCAGGCCCATAATCTGGTCGCCGTCCGCTACATGGCCCTTTTCGTCGATAATCATCACACGATCCGCGTCTCCGTCCAGACAGATGCCCATATTGGCACCCTCAGAGACCACGCGCGCCGCAGCCATTTCGGTATGGGTCGAGCCGCACTCGAGATTGATATTAAATCCGTCCGGTTTCACGCCGATCGCAATCACCTCGGCTCCAAGTTCAAATAGAATCTCGGGCGCAACCTTGTAGGCCGCTCCATTAGCACAATCGACGACGATTTTTAATCCATCCAGCTTTATCCGACGCGGGATGGTGGTTTTGGCGAATTCTAGATACCGCCCACCTGCATCATCAATCTGTGTCGCCCGACCAATCTTTTCCGGCGCAGCCAGCTTAAGCCCGCCAACTTCCAGCATTTCTTCAATCGCCATCTCTGCCTCGTCCGACAGCTTAAAACCGTCAGGTCCGAAGAACTTGATGCCGTTGTCCTTGTAAGAATTATGCGAGGCCGAGATCATCACCCCAAGATCCGCCCGCATAGAACGCGTCAGCATCCCTACCGCCGGTGTCGGAACAGGGCCAAGGCGCAGCACATCCATACCAACCGAGTTGAACCCGGCCGAAAGCGCATTTTCCAACATATAGCCCGAACGCCGCGTATCTTTGCCAATCACGACGCGTGGCTTATCCGTAGACTTGCAATAATACCGACCCGCTGCAATGCCCAGCTTTAACGCCAGTTCCGCCGTCATTGGATGGGTGTTGGCCTCGCCGCGAATGCCGTCAGTACCGAAATATTTGCGTGTCATAGATGCCTCGATTTTTTTATTCTTTTAGCGCCGACCAAAGCGCAACTGCCTGCTTCGTTTCAGCAATATCATGAACCCGAAGCATCTGCACCCCTTGGTTTAGCGCATCCAACCCAAGCGCGATAGAACCCGCCGCGCGATCAGCAACATCCGGCGCATTGCCGATGGTTCCGATAATCCGTTTGCGCGAAATGCCAAGCAAAATCGGGCAGCCTAGTCCGTGGAATAGTGAAATCCCTCGCAGCAGTTCCAGATTGTGGTCTTGGGTTTTCCCAAAGCCGATGCCAACGTCGATCATGATTTTGGAACGCGGGATTCCCGCTGCCTCGCAAACCTCGATCCGCGCTTCAAGATAGTCATAAACGTCCAGCAGCACGTTATCGTATTCCGGCTTGTCCTGCATGGTTTTCGGGTCGCCCGGTGCATGCATGATGCAAACATCTGCCCCCGCACTTGCGGCCGTTGCCAGACTGTCAGGGTCAAACGTCAGCGCGGTCACATCGTTAATAAGCTGCGCGCCTGCATCCAGCGCCGCCTGCGCGACCTTGGCCTTGCGCGTATCAATCGAAATTGGCGTTTCGACTCCCGCAGCGCATATGGCCGTGATTACCGGAGCGGTCCGTCGGACTTCCTCCTCAATCTCGACAAAATCCGCACCGGGACGCGTGGATTCTCCGCCGATATCAACAATATCCGCCCCCGCTGCGATCATCGCCTTCGCACCCCGAACCGCATCGTCGATTTTGTAATGCGCCCCGCCGTCCGAAAAACTGTCAGGCGTTGCGTTCAAAATACCCATGATGCTTGGCTTGGACAAATCCAAACCACAGAACGGTGCACGAGCAGCGGTCAGGTTTTGTAATATGTCAGAAGGTATTTCCGCCGCGTCCACGACCCGCGAAGGTTCCCCCCGCGTCAGCTTTTCGACATTCGTAAACCACATTGAACCGCCAAGCAGAGGCACCGCCCCATCCGGCTGCGTTGCGCCGTGCTGTACCATCGGGCGATAGTAATCCACTGTCATCAGGTGATTTCCGGTGCGTCGGCCTTCAGAACAGAAATCTCCAGCCCTGCGTTTTGCAATTCTTCGCGACCCGCAACGATCACCAGCTTCGAGGCGGCGAACTGCTCCGCAAACCACATTGCCAGGGCTTCGGGCGTTTCGGCATCGGCTTCCGGTTGCTCGACCGAATCCAGTACGATTTTCGAGGGCGCCCACACCGAAAGCTGACCGTGCTTCATCGCCCAGTCCATCTCGGTTCGGCTGTCGACCACCACGCAGCGTTTATCCATGCCCGCCAGAACCCACGCATTCTGTTCAATCGCCAACAGACCAATCCGCCGGTCCGCCATAGGGTGACGAGCATGCGCGGAAACCTCGACGGTTTTCTCGACACAGATGACCGCTGGCGTTTCGTGCCCGGCAATTACATCCAGCCATGTGGGCAAATTCGGACCGTGCAGCACTTCATTCGACAGGTAAACGACCAACGGATGCGGAGTCTCGTCCACCGTCTCGACCGCCTCTACCGGACGTATCTGTTGCGAGCCATCCCCTGTCTGCGCCCGAACAATCTCGATCCCCAGAGTCCCTGGGATACGATCCAGCTTTTCGATCCGCACAAATGCCCGCGCCACGCGGCGGTCTTCCAGGCACCGCTCGGCTATGCGTTCGGCAAGGGTTTCCAAAAGGTTAATACGTTCGGTCGAAAGCTGCAGTTCGATCGCTTCAACGATGGTGTCGTAGGAAATCACTTTGTCCACATCATCGCTCTGCGCCGCCCTGGTCCGAGCAACTTCGAGGACTACATTGAACCTGATCCGCTGCGTTACACCGCGCTCAGCCTGAAATGCACCGATTTCAACCTCGCGCAGGTAGTCGCGTACGGAAATTCGGTCGAGCGGGTCCGCTCCGCCCGTTGCAGCCGATCGCACATGTGGCAACTCAAACTCAATCGATGTTTCATCCATAAGCAAACCCCTTCGCTTTTTGCATACGTGATAGGGTTTTCGATGTTTGGTGACAAGAGCAAGCACCGACGCATTTGGGTGCGTGCACGGCGAAATCAGCAGAATTCACCACCCGACCCGTCCACCGTTGCCCGTTGACCCGCTATGTGGCAGTGTCTGAAACGTTCAAACCGAAGCCGAAACCCCGTAACCAGTGCCTCGATTCTCCCTAAATATGAAGGATGCCTGATGAGGCATACGCTGCGATTACTGCTTACTATTTCCGCACTATTCGTCGCCGGCGCGGCCTTTGCAGCCTGTGAAGGGCAATTACCCGCAAAGGCCCAGCAGGCAATTAACGCATCCAACCCTGATCTGGCGAATTTCAGCACCTCTGTCCGGTATTATATGAATATCGAGCGGTGCAAACGCGGCATTACCCCTTTTTCGGCAGACACCAGACTTATGAAAGCTGCCACGGTCCACAGCAATTACATGGCCGGCGCCCGAAGCCTGACGCATAATTCGAACGTGCAAGGCTATCGCAATTTGAACGAGCGCATGCATAGCGCAAATGTCACGATGCACACAGCGGGCGAAAATATCGGGCAAAACTTCCTGTTTGTTCTGGGTGGCAAAGAAATTTCAACATTTACACGCGGAAAATGCAAATTCACTTACACGAATTCCGTAACAGACGTGCCGCAACACAGCTACGGCTCATTGGCACACGAGTTGGTACAAAGTTGGCTGGCGTCTGCACAGCACAGGAAGAACATGTTAAACCGGCAATTTACACGGATGGAGGCATCGTTCGGTTTCGCACAGGATGACACGACATGCGGATACATCTTTGCTAGCCAGAATTTCGCAGGATAGAAACTAATTCATAGCTTTTTCAGCACTGTAAAATATATGCCGCCCGATTTGCGCTGTTTGCGTAAAGCTGCGCGCCCAACTGGGACTGACCGAGCTTGCATGGTAATATGTTGCGCCAGCCGTCAGCACACGCGCCCGACCATCAATCAACAGCTTGGCCAGTTTACCTGACCGCGCGTAGGCCTTAGCCTCGGCAAAATACTCGGCTTTGCCGTCGCAGTTATACGAAAACTGGCAAGCGTTCAGCCTATGAGCGCCCTGCGTAACTACGCCGCAAACAGAATTCGGGAAACGGGATGAATCAACACGGTTCAGAATAACTTCGCCAACAGCAAACTGGCCCTCCAGCGTCTCGCTGCGCGCTTCGAAATAAAGAGCTTCGGTCAGGCATTGCCAGCTGCGGTCGCCCGAGGCGGAAGGCATGGAATCCAACACTTCGGTGGTAAAACCAGCGGCGACATGTGCAGCAAGATCAACCGACAATGTTCCGCTTTGTGCGGCACTTGCCATTTCGCTGGATTGCTTATCCTCTTCCGATCCAGCCCCGACACTTAACCCGAATATCGAGAGCGAGCTCATCCGCGTATCACGCGCGACAGGCCGAACGACACGAAGACCGCTAAGTTCCGCCAAACGATCAGCACCCAGCGCAGTCAGCGTCGCGGTTTCTTGCATCATCATGTTCATTATCTGATCGAGAACCTGCTGGTTCGGATCGACCGAGTATTCAGCATCAGGCAGCTCGGCATTTGCAACGCCAAACGCAACGAGCATTCCTGCAACTGCAGACGCAGCCCCGACAACCACGCGGTTTGCACCGCGCGTCAATCGCGCACTCGTTACTCTGTTCATCGGTCACCTCGCGTCTCAAGCCACCCGAACAGTAGCTGAAATTCTTAACCCCATCACATTGTCAGAAGCTGATACATAGTCAGAATCCGTCACGAGTCCAGATTTTTCAGACTTCTGCAAGCAGGTCGCACCGTAACATGGGGCCATAGATTGCAAATACAAGCGAAAGTCCCTTTTTTTATTGGAGACACGGTGTCACTACGCGTAGGTAGTGGACAGCCAAGCCATTTCCCGCAAGACGTGAATTTCTGGAAAATCTGGCGATTTAGTACGAATTCGCTACAAAACGATTCTATTCGTCGGCCAGAATACTGGCTTGCGCAGCTGCCAGTCGCGCAATTGGAACGCGAAACGGTGAACACGACACATAATCAAAGCCTGCGACCTTGCAGAACCGGATCGAGGCGGGATCACCACCGTGTTCCCCGCACAAACCCAAAACCAAATCGTTGTTGCGCTCACGTCCGCGATTTGCCGCCATCAAAAGCAACTCGCCCACCCCCTCAAGGTCCAGCGTGTGGAACGGGTCTTCGTGGTAAACGTCCAGATTGATGTAATCACGCATGAACCTCCCTGCATCGTCGCGTGACAGGCCATAAGTCATCTGAGTCAAATCGTTAGTTCCAAAACTTAAGAACGCACTGTTTTCGGCCAAATCTCCGGCCCGTAAGGCCGCACGTGGCGTCTCGACCATCACGCCCAACTTGAATTTCAATGCGTGCCCTGTTTCAAGGCGCACATCGGCCGCGATACGATCTACGCTGTTCTTTACCAGTTCTACCTCGCGATTTGCGGAAACCAGGGGGATCATCACCTCGGGAACAACTTCTTCGCCCGAAGACTTGCTAACCTCGACCGCCGCCTCAAAAATCGCACGGGCCTGCATTTCGTAGATCTCCGGCATGGTCACGCCAAGACGTACGCCGCGTTTGCCCAGCATGGGATTGAACTCTTTCAAACCGTCAGCTCGGGCGATGACTTTGCTGACCGGCATGTCCATCGCTTGTGCCAACGCCAGCATTTCGTCGTGCGAGTGGGGTAGAAATTCATGCAATGGAGGGTCCAGCAACCGGATCGTCACAGGCAGACCGCGCATAATCTCGAAAAGTTCGATAAAGTCGCTGCGCTGCATGGGTAGCAGACGATCCAAGGCCTCTCGACGCTCAGCTTCGGTGTTGGCAAGAATCATTTCGCGCATAACGGTGATGCGGTCCTCCTCGAAAAACATATGCTCGGTTCGGCAAAGGCCTATGCCGTCCACCTTAAAATCCCGTGCCACCCGCGCATCGGCAGGGGTATCCGCATTCGCCCGCACACCGATCGTACGTGCCTTGTCGGCCCATTCCATAATCGTCAGAAACGCCACACCCAGCTCCGGCAATATCATTTTCGGTGCACCGACCATTGCCTGCCCGTTGGTTCCGTCAACAGTGATCACATCGCCCGCCCGAAACACCCGACCGTCCAGCGTAGTTATGGTTTGCTTGGCCAAATCCAGTTTCAAATCGCCGGCCCCGACTACGCAGGGCAACCCAAGCCCGCGAGCTATCACGGCCGCGTGGCTGGTCATACCGCCGCGAACGGTCAACACCCCCTTGGCCGAGTGCATGCCGCGAATATCCTCTGGGCTTGTTTCCACTCGCACCAGAATACAGGGTTCCTCTTGTGATTCGGAAACCATCGCCGCCTCAGGCGAAAAAACAATCTTGCCGGTCGCAGCACCTGGGCTGGCACGCAAGCCTGTACCAAACACATCTGGCGTTGCGGTGGGGTCTATTTGCGTGTGCAGATGTTCCACCAGATTACGCGGTTCGATCCGTAACAACGCCTCGTTTCGACTGATCGCACCCTGTTCAGCCAGAACCACCGCAATCCGCAATGATGCACGGGCCGTGCGATTGGCAGGCATTGCGTCCAGCACAAATACCTCGCCATTCTGAACGGTGAATTCAAACCGGAACGCATCACCCATGCCCATCGCTGCGACCTTGCCAATATCCGCCAGCCGCTCGATTACATCTGGCAACATTTGTTCAAGCGAGGGCGCTTCCAGCCCCGCATCAGCTTGTTCCACGGTTGTTATCATCGTTGGAGCACGCGCACCCATCATCGCATCAAGCCCCTGCGCTTGTGGCAAATACCGCCCTCGGAGCCGCGCACGGCCAGTTTTGCGGTCCACCATTTGCACAACTCCAGCACCACTGTCAGGCCCAACACCTAACGCCATGCGCTGCACAACAATCGCCAATCCTGCATCTTCGGGCGCACCCTTGGCCAGCCGCAGTATTTTTGCGGTGGGTGCGTTCCATGCCTTGGCAACTGATCGTAACACCCCGTTCAACTGCTGCACCGGGTCTTGCGGAAAGGGCGTCCCAACCTCGGCCTCGAACAGGGCTTTGCAATTGGCCAGCATCGCGACCATCTCCTGATCGGACAAGCCGTCAACACCATCAACACCGACTTTTTTTAGCTGACCGTAATAGAGGTTTTCGAAATCCTCGGGGTCGAGGTGTTCAACGCTGATCGCATACCGCTGGATAAACCGGCGATACAGACCGATCGCCCCGCGAAACCCGACGGAACCATTGTTTTCAACGAACGCGTCATTAACACCAATGTTCAGAATTGCCGCGGGTCCACCCCAATCGAGGTTCTCCGGACTAGAACGAACCGACAGCAGGCCGCCATGAACCAGATCATCAGGCAACGCGGGAATATCCCCGCCCTGCGCAATCGCTTGAACTGTGGTTTTCGACAAAAACACTGCATCAGGAACCGGCAAGCCGAGCTTGGCCATCGCTGCCAGACGCGCCCCCCGCGCACCAAAGGTGCTGGCGGTGATTTCACTGTCGGCGTTTAGGCGAATAACCATGGCTGCTCCTGCATATCTTGCAGTGCAGCATAGCTATGCGTTTTCGTTTGGCAATAGAATTGCGGCGTTAGCCATTCAACGCGCTGAAAATTGCTACCTTGTGCATGACGACCCGAATGCGGTTCAACAGGCACAGCCGATTACGGCGCACAATCTGGTTGTCCGAATTCACCTGAGTGCTGTCAAAAAACGCATCAATCGGGGCGCGAAGCGCGGCCATAGCCGCCATGGCCGCCGCGAAATCCTCAGTCTCTAGCGCCGCGGCAATCGCCAAGTCGCCCGCGTCCAAAGCGGCGAACAGGGCTTTCTCCTCAGTGCTCTCTGCGAATTTCATCTCCGGCTCACCTTCGTATGCAACACCGTCTTTCTTTTCTTCAGCAGCCAGAATATTGTTGGCGCGTTTATACCCCTGCAACAGGTTCTCGCCATCATCCGTGTTGACAAACTCCTGTAAAGCGCTGACGCGTTTAACCAGCAAGGTCAGGTCGTCGTTGTTCGGCATGGCAAGGCAAGCGTCGATAACGTCATGTGTGATGCCTTCGGATTTCAGATGCACTTTCAGGCGGTCGTGGAAGAAGGCGAGCAGGTCAATTGAGTTAACTCGCACTTCTCGGTCGTCTAGCGTCCTAATATGAACAGCTTTAACTGATACAGTCCGTACGGACGCTCCCGGTAATTTTTTCTTTAACTCCATCGCGGCTTTCTTTTTTACAGCCTTATTCGCAGAAAATGTTGCCGCTTCAACAGACGGAAAACTGGTTTCCAGCATCCCAATTAAGGGTAATCTACGGCCACCTTCCAGCACCAACCGAATTACTCCCAGCGCAGCCCTCCGCAAAGCAAACGGATCCTTCGACCCCGTAGGCTTCTCGTTAATCGCCCAGAACCCCGTCAGCGTATCAATCTTATCCGCCAGCGCCACCGCCACCGAAACCGGCTCGCTCGGCACATCGTCAGACGGCCCAAGCGGCGAGTAATGCGCCTGACAAGCGTTGGCCACCTCTTGGGGCAATCCCGCGGCCTGCGCGTAATAGCGCCCCATCAAACCTTGCAACTCGGGGAACTCGTAAACCATTTCAGACGACAAATCCGCCTTGGAAATCTTCGCCGCAGCCTCGGCCAAATCTTCATCCACGCCAACAATCGGCGCAATCTCGCGAGCCAACGCCGCAATCCGCTCAATCCGCTCCGCCTGCGTGCCCAGCTTGTTGTGGAACGTTACATTCGACAGCTTGGCGGCCATATCCTCTAGCGACACTCTCAGGTCATTTTCCCAAAAGAACTTCGCATCCGAAAGTCGCGCAAACAGCACCTTTTGGTTACCCGCCAAAATAGTCGCACCACCATCCGCCGTCTCGCGGTTGGCCACAGTAATAAACTTCTCGATCCGCCCCGTTTTCGTATTACGCACACTGAAAAACTTCTGGTGCTCGCGCATCGACGTTTGCAACACCTCCGGCGGAAGGTCCAAGAAGTCCTCGGCAATATCACCAAGCAACACTACTGGCCATTCCACAAGGCCGGAAACTTCGGCCAACAGGGCCGCATCCTCGACCACTTCCAGACCTTGTGCAAAAGCCAGACTGGTCGCATCCAACCAAATCGTTTCTGCACGTTCCGACGCCTGCAAAATCACGCCCGCCGCCTTCAACTTAGTCTCATAATCCACAAACGAGGTCACAGCAAATCGCCCCGCCCCCATAAACCGATGCCCCTCGGTAGTATTCCCCGAGACAATCCCGTCGATATTCAAAGGCACAATCTCCGCACCTTCTTCTTTGCTTAAAATACTCAAAATCGAATGAATCGGCCGGACCCACCGCAGCGATCCGTTGCCCCAGCGCATGGATTTGGGCCACGGGAACTTACGAATGGTCGCATCGACCACCTCGGCAATCACATGGCTAGCCAAACGTCCGGGTTTCTCGATCACGGCGACATAGAACTGGCCCTTTTTGCCGTCCTGAATGCTCAAATCATCCAACTTCAGCCCAACGCCACGCAAGAACCCTTCCAACGCCTTTTCCGGCGCACCGACGCGCGGACCTTTGCGCTCTTCACGCAAAGTCGGAGATTCCTCCAGCACACCAACCACGCTTAAGCACAATCGACGTGGCGTGACGAAAGCTGCAGCGGATTCATACGTAATGCCGGCCTCGACCATTCCGTCGGTGACCAGCTTTTTCAGATCCTCCGCAGCACGTTTTTGCATACGTGCAGGGATTTCCTCGGAGAAGATTTCAAGCAGAAGATCGGCCATGATTATTCCTGATACTTTTCATTCAATTGTCGCCACTGATAGGCGCGTCCATCGGGATAAACCGCAATCACGCGATCAATCCCGTCGTTTTCGTTTTCAGCCGCCAGATAAGCAACCGCCAGCCCCGCATCGAGGTCTTCCTGAAGCACCCCGACATCAAAACACTCAAACCACTTGGGCGCTGAAAGCGGGATCGCGTTGACGCCTTGTGCCAAGCCCTCAAAATCCGCAGGCGTTACGTTAAAGCACCCGCGCAGTTTCAATCCGGAACTTGTGGCGTCGATGCCCTCGTAATTCGTGACATCGATAGTGCGGTTCTGCACCATGATCTGCGTAACATCGTTAACCTTTTCATAATACGCGTAAACAAGCGCGTAATAGAGGCCCACGCCGAAAATCACGACGAATGCCACGAACCCACCAGCAAAAATCTTGCCATTCATGCCCCGCCCGCCTCGGTCAGAACAAACGCATCGGCGCAGGATTTGGTTAACGCGCGCACGCGTCCAATATAGGCTTGGCGTTCGGTCACTGAAATCACACCGCGCGCGTCCAGAAGGTTGAACACATGGCTAGCCTTGATCGCTTGATCATAGGCCGGATGCACCATAACAATTTCACGGCCCGTTTTGGGGTCAGTGGCTGGAGCGTCAAGAATACGGCCACATTCTGCCTCGGCATCCTCGAAATGCTTCAGCAGAGTATCAGTGTCCACCACATCAAAGTTCCAGCGCGAATATTCCTGCTCGGTTTGCAAAAAGATGTCGCCGTAGGTCATTGCGGTTGGCGACTGCGGGTCGTTGAACGGCATGTTCATAACATGATCGACACCCAGAACATACATCGCCAGACGCTCCAACCCATAGGTCAGCTCGCCGGATACCGGATTACAATCCTGCCCGCCGACCTGCTGGAAATAAGTGAACTGGCTGACTTCCATGCCGTCGCACCAAACTTCCCAGCCAAGACCCCAAGCGCCCAGCGTCGGGGATTCCCAATCGTCTTCGACGAAACGGATGTCGTGCATCTCCATGTCGATGCCGATTGCCTCTAGCGAGCCCAGATACAGCGCCTGCAAATCGGGCGGGCTGGGTTTTATGATGACCTGATATTGATAATAATGCTGAAGCCGGTTCGGGTTCTCGCCGTACCGCCCATCCGTTGGCCGTCTTGAGGGCTGCACATAAGCCGCCGCCCATGGTTTTGGTCCAAGTGACCGCAACGTAGTCGCCGGATGGAACGTGCCTGCCCCGACCTCCATGTCATAAGGTTGCAAAATCACGCAACCGTGTGCTGCCCAGTAAGCCTGTAGGCGCAGAATGATCTCTTGAAAGGAACTGGGTTTACCTGCGAATGCGGTGTTCATAGCGGCCTCGGGTGCTTTGGCTAAACGATTGATGTCTCAATACGGAATGTGGCCCTAAGGGTCAATTGGACAGTTCATATCCAATTCGTAGAATTTCCGTCAACGTCAAATCAATATCGACCCGCGTCGTGCGGTGATTGGTGATACAAAGCCGAATTACCGTCTGGCCATTGATCGTCGTCGTCGAGGGCGCAGCAATCCCGCGTGTTTGCAGCTCCATCACGATTTCATCGTTAATATCGAAGCGTGTCGAGCTATAAGCGAGGCACACGATGTTCAGCGATACAGGTGCGCATAATATCAACTGCGGCTCAGCCTTAACCGCTTCCGCCAGATACTGCGCCAGTTCACAGTTCTGCCTGATCGAGGCGCCCAGTTTGTCGGCGCCATGTTCCATCAACTGGGTCCAGACTTTCAGTGCCCTAAATCCGCGCGACAATTCTGGCCCATAGTCGGTTGGCCACGGTCCGCCCGCTGCCAGCCCTCGCTTTTGACCTGCCAGATATTCCGCCTGCATGGTGAAACTACGTAATTGTGCGGCGCCGTGACGGATCAGAACAAAGCCAACCGCATAATTGACATGCCACCATTTGTGGAAATCGAAAGCCAACGAATCCGCGCGTGTGATCCCGTTAAGACGTGGGCGCAACTCGTCAGACAACATACAACTGGCCCCGAAAGCACCGTCAACGTGGAACCAGATATCCTCGGCCTTCGCGATATCGGCAATGGCGTCCAGATCATCAATTGCTCCGACATTCACACTACCAGCGGTCCCGACAATGCAGAACGGCACTTTTCCCGCTGCCTTATCCGCTGCAATTACGGATTTCAGCGCTGGGATGTCCATCTCGAAGTTTTCATCCACCTCGATCAGGCGCAACGCATCTGTGCCCAAGCCCAGTAAATCAAAAGCGCGCGCCACACAATTATGCGTCTGCACCGAGGTATAACCGACCAGTTCCACACCGCTTGACCCGACGCGTTGATTTGCAAATGCCAGTTTCACATCGCGCGCAACTTTCAACGCCACCACCGTCGCCATCGAGGTTCCCGAGACTACTAAACCGCTGGCTGTACCGGGGAATTCGAACAACTACTGCACCCACTGGACAACCTGCCGTTCAACATAAATCGCCCCGTGATCCCGTCCGCCAAGATTGGCATTCATCGCCGCAGCGGCAATGTCTGCCACCAGGCCATTCGGGCTGCCCGCACCATGCACCCAACCAAAGAAACGCGGATGCGTGTTGCCAACACCGTATGGTAACAAGGCTTGAACAGCCTGTTGTGTCCGTTCGATACCTATGCCCTCGCGCGGCAAATTTGACGTTAACGATTGCTTAATACCATCGGGCAGCGGGGTCCAGACTCGACCCTCGGTGGCGGATTGCATCTTGTCCAGTGCAGCCTCCAGCATGTCATGGGCGATCGCGCGAAAACTGTCCCAGTCTTCGGGATCAAGGGAAACTCCAGTCATATCAGCTTCTCCAGAAGGCGGTGGTAAACAGAACGTAAACGGCCAGCAACTCCAACCGCCCGATCAACATTGCAGCGCTAAGAATCCATTTGGCGGCGTCAGGCAAACCTTCGAAATTACCCGACGGCCCGATTTGATCGCCCAGACCAGGGCCGATATTTGCCAACGCAGTCGCCGCACCGGATATGGCTGTCATCGCATCAAGACCCAATAAGCCAAGGGCGATCGCCAATAGCGCCAGCGACAGCATGAAGGCAACGAAAAAAGCGGTGACCGAGCTCATGACGTCTTCGCCCACACGCCGCCCCTGATAACGCGGGGTAAAGACACCGCTTGGAGTGTGGATTTTCTGTATCTGGCTGCGCACCGCTGCCACAAGCAACTGAAACCTGAATATTTTGATAGAACAACAGGTTGACCCAGCGCAGCCTCCGACCAGCCCCATCAAGAAAAACATCATCACCGGAAAACCACCCCACAGGCTGTAATCGGTGCTGGCATAACCTGTGCCCGTAAGGATCGAGGTAACATTGAACAGCGATTGTCGGAACGTTTGCTCGGCCGCGATCGGCGCGTTGAAATACCTGTAGGCAGCCATGCTAAGGACCAGAAAGGCCCAAAAACCAAAGAATGCCCAGACTTGTGAATCCTTAAACAGTGGTTTGGCGCTGCCGTTAAGCATTTGTACATACCGGATGAACGGCAAGCTGGCCAAGACCATGAACACTGTGGCCACGTATTCCGTTGCATCGCTGAATCCGGCGAAAGAGTCGTCGTAATTCGCGAAACCGCCCGTCGCAACAGTGGTTAGCGAATGCACAATAGCGTCGAAGAAATCCATGCCTGCAGCTGCATAGGACACCGCGCAGGCGGCGGTTATCATAAGGTAAATAATCGAGATCGAGGTGGCGATCTCGGCAGCGCGCGGCAGGACTTTACCGATAGTATCAAAGCCCTCGGATCGGAAAATTTGCATGCCGCCAACTTTCAAGGTCGGCATGAAGGCCATGGCCACAACGATGATACCCACCCCGCCGAACCATTGCATCAATCCGCGCCACAGCAATGTTCCTTCGGGTAAGGTTTCAATTTGCGTGAAAACCGTAGAACCGGTGGTGGTCAGGCCGGACATCGCCTCGAAAAAAGCATCCGTATAGCTGGCACCGGGTTCGCCCAACCAGAACGGCAGCGCGCCAAAGACGGGCAATACCAACCAGCTTAGCGTTGTTAACAGGAATGTTTGCTGAATATTTAACCTCCGCAAAGACGCATTTGCCGTTGCCAGCGCCATTAGGCTGCCTGCAACGATTGTTATCATGGCAGACAGAGCAAAGTTGCCCGTGTCGGGATTTCCGTAAAAGAAATCAACGGCAAAGGGCACCAACATGGTCCCCCCCAACACCGCCACTAAAAGGCCGACGATATATCCAACTGGTCGTAGATCAATCATGCGGCAAGGCTTGGCCGTTGCACATCAAACTGTCAAGTCAGAAGCCCGCATTAACATTTGGCATCTGGCGCGATCGCAGGGGCCCGCCCCGTTAACACTCTTAAATTTCTCTTAACCAGATTTTTCCACACCAAAGTGGGAAAACTACGTGCAAAATGAAACCCAGAACCTTTGCCTGCTTCTCACAACGTTCTCAGGGCGATGGGAGGTTTTGCGGGCAGGAAAAGCCCCATGCCCGATGCTGATTTACCGCTTGTTAATGCTTTCAGCGCCTTGCCTGTAGCGGTTGGGTTGTTCCAGTCGGAATAATACAGAATGCAGCCGTTTTGATTAATTATGAAAACGGCATTGGGAAATGCTGCCATAGGCCTTGTGCGCCGTGCCCTCAAAGTGGTCGATCAGGATATGGCGGCCCTCGTTATCCCCGGATTGCAGCGCGCCGGCGTTGGCCAGCTTGCCCGCCGTATCTTTATGTTGCGGGCGGCTGTTACCGGGATGAGCCTCGCGCACGTAGAGGATCGCGAAGCTTGCGTTCAGGTAAGTTTCCGTTAACGCCTTCATCACCCCGCGCCGATTTTGGAACAACGGGCAGGTGATGCTGCCGAATTCGAGCACTAGAAACTCGCCTTCGAAATCCAACAGGTTGTGCGAAGATCTATCAGTTGTTTGCAACGCAAAGTCGGGTGCTTTTTGCCTCGGTTGAGGTCCACCGAAATTATCGAGCGCATAATGCGATGCAGAAAACTTGTCATAATTATAATCGGTCATTCTTCTACCTCCGGTTCCAGCATGTTCTGGGTCATCTGTTGCAATACTCGACGTGTGGTTTGCAGGTCATCCGCCGAAATCCCCTTCTGGCTTTGCTGGATCAAACCCAGCGCGATTGGAACCAGTTGCGACTGCATGTCCGCGCCCTGCGGGCTTAGAGCAATCCTGACACGGCGACGGTCGTCGGGGTCAGGGACGCGGGTTAACAAATCCTTACGCACCAAACCGTCCAGCAAACGGGTCATAGTTGTCTGGTCTTTAACTGTAAGGTCTGCCAGTTCACCCGTTGTGCGATTATCCTTTTGCCAAAGTAGCAACAGAACGGCCCATTCCTCGGCGCCAAGACGAATGCCATGCTGGCGAAAACGAATTTGCAAATCGCGCCGCAGCACAAAACCAAGACGGTTTAACCAGTGCTGCAACTGTTTTTCGGGAATCAACTTCATACATGCATAATACAATATATGCATACTACATGCAAATGGGTCAAAAAAAGGCTGACGCATTACCTGCGCCAGCCTTGTATAACTGGCTTAACTGCCCCGGTTTACGGGATTACCGATAACACTAAGGAATTCTTTGCGCAATTCGCGATCGTCGCGGAAACTGCCCAGCATCTTGGATGTCACCATGCTGACGCCCGGCTTATGAACGCCGCGGGTGGACATGCAGTGATGCTCACCCTCGATCACGACAGCAACGCCGTGGGGTTCAAGAACATCGAACAATGCCTGCGCGATTTGCGCTGTCATCTTTTCCTGCACCTGCAAACGTTTTGCGAAGGCGTCTACGACGCGGGCAAGTTTAGAAATCCCGACCACACGGTCGGTCGGAATATACCCGATGTGGGCGACCCCGATGATCGGGGCCATGTGATGTTCGCAATAGGACTCGTAACGGATGTCCCGCAGAACGACCATTTCGTCATAGCCCTCAACCTCGCCAAAGGTCCGTTGCAGCATATCGACGGGGTCTGCGCTATAACCGCGGAACCACTCTCCATATGCCTCGGTCACTCGGCGCGGGGTATCCATCAGGCCTTCGCGGTTGGGATCGTCGCCTGCCCAACGCAGTAATGTGCGCACGGCCTCTTCGGCTTGCGCACGGGTAGGACGTTCGACAATCAGGTCATCGTCCTTCGCAAGAATTTCCGGGTCATATACGTTCACGTTGCATTTCTCCTATCAAAGCAGACTTGGGGGGCATTACGCCAAATACAAGCCGATTGCTTGACCATCCCCATTGTTAACACATTTTTTACCTTTTCAAAAAAGTGTTAACAAAAGGTTGCCTAGGGTGATTAATTCATATTTAATTAATCTTTAGATTGCAATTAGGCCACATCCAAGGCCTGAAGGATATCAGTCAACAGATCATCCGCATCCTCAAGCCCGACAGAAATTCGCACTAAACCGTCCGTAATCCCCAAGTCTGCAAGCATTTCTGGTGATAATCGTTGATGAGTCGTCGTTGCCGGATGCGTGACCAGACTTTTAGCATCACCCAGATTGTTCGACAGCAAAATGATTTCCAGAGCGTTAAGGAATTTGAACGTAGCCTCCTGCCCGCCTTTGATATCGATGGAAACCACCGTTCCGCCTGCGGTCATTTGTCTTGAGGCCAGCGCGAACTGTGGATGGCTTCCCAGCCCGGGATAGATAGTGTTCAATAGCTTGGGATGCCCCTCGACCGCCTTCGCGATCTTCAAAGCTGTATCAGCTTGCGCGTTACACCGCAGATCAAGCGTCTCAAGACCTTTCAGCATCACCCACGCGTTAAACGGACTAAGCGCGCCGCCGGTGTGTTTCAGGTAGGTTTCCAGTTCACCGCGAATGAATTCCTTGGTGCCCAGCACAACACCGCCAAGACAGCGACCCTGCCCGTCGATGTGCTTGGTGGCAGAGTAAACGACAATATCCGCGCCCAGTTCCAGCGTGCGCTGGAAAATCGGTGTGGCGAAAACATTGTCTACTATCAACTTCGCCCCGCCTGCATGGATGACTTCTGCGATGCCAGAAATATCAGCGACTTGCAGTGTCGGGTTCGAGATAGCCTCGACAAACGCCAGCTTGGTGTTCGGGCGCATCGCGGCGCGCCAGGCTTCCAGATCTGTGCCCTCGACAAAGGTTACTTCGACACCGAAACTTGGCAGCAATTCTTCAAGGATGAACAGGCACGAGCCGAACAGCGCCTTGGCTGAAACTACGTGGTCTCCTGCCTTTAGCTGGCAAAACAACGCGCCGTTAACGGCGGCCATACCTGTGGCAGTGGCAAACGCATCTTCGGCACCTTCAAGGGCGGCAATGCGGTCCTCGAACATAGACACAGTGGGGTTTGCATAACGCGAATAGATGTATTCGTCGTCGCCGCATTCAACAAAACGCGCTTTGGCAGCTTCGGCGTTGGGATAAACATACCCCTGCGTCATAAAAATCGCTTCCGAGACCTCGCCGTACTGGCTGCGTCGCGTGCCTTCATGCACAAGCTTAGTGCGTGTTTTCCAAGTGTTTGTCATATCAATATCCGGAAATTCCGGCCCCTTTACATAGTTCCCTGATCGGGGCTTTGCGGGCCTCGACCTCTTTAGCAGAATATTTAAAGTGGCCCGCAATCCAGTCCTACAAAGCGCCACTACTGGCTTCATACGCCTAGGGTGTGCATTCGTCAATCAGTTACACGATGGTGTGAAGGTCTTGCGCTTGGGGGGCAAAGCACCGATATTCCTGTTGAACAAGTGCTGGAGAAAACTATGCCTAAACCCGTCGAACTATATTATTGGCCAACACCGAACGGCTGGAAGATCACCATTGCACTTGCGGAAATGGGGCTGCCGTATAACCTGAATTTGGTGAATATCGGGGCTGGCGATCAATTCGATCCGGATTTTCTGAAGATTGCACCAAACAACCGAATGCCTGCCATCACCGACCCTGACGGGCCCGACGGTGAGCCGATTTCGATTTTCGAAAGCGGAGCGATTTTGCTATATCTTGCCCGCAAGACCGGCAAGTTCGGCGGCACGTCCGAGCGGAACCGCGTCGAGGTTGACCAATGGTTAATGTGGCAGATGGGTGGTCTGGGGCCGATGGCAGGACAAGCACACCATTTCCTGAAGTATGCACCTGTGATGGATCCTCCGCATGTATTGCCCTACGCCAAGGACCGTTATCGCAATGAAACCGGGCGCCTGTACGGCGTGCTGAACCGTCGCCTTGAGGGTCGCGATTTTGTGGCCGGTGAGTACTCGATCGCGGACATGGCGATTTGGCCTTGGGCATGCTTGTGGGAAGGTCAACAGCAGGACATCAAGCAGTTCCCGCATATGGAAGCATGGCTGGATCGTATGTACGCACGCCCTGCGGTTAAGGCCGGTCGCGCGGTTGCTAAACATAACCGGATGGAAGCTGGTCAAAGCAAAGAAGCCCAGAAGATACTGTTTGGACAGACGGCCAACTCCTGAACTAGTGGTTGGAAAACTAGGTTAGCGAAGTTAACGCTTCGTTAGTTTGCGTTACCAAATCGTTAAAAACCTCGGTCGTGCTGGCCGCGCGGATCAGGCCCACCGCCTGACCTGACCAAAGAGCGATGGCATCCTCGCTGCCCGCTTTGGCCGACGCTTTGCGTATGGGGCCAGTGAGGGTGTTCATGACCGGGAAATCCGGCCAGTCCTGCACATCGTCCATTTCGGTTGCATATTTGTTAACCAATGTGCGGGCGTGACGCCCCGAGAATGCTGGGCTTAACATTGTTTCGTCACCACTGGCCTTTAGCAAAGCACGTTTATGGGTGTCGCTGGCGGCGCTTTCAGGGGTTGCCAAGAACGCTGTGCCTATCTGCGCCCCTGCTGCGCCCAGCATCAAGGCGGCGGCGATTCCGCGCCCGTCTGCGATGCCTCCGGCAGCTATTACCGGAAGGCTAACGGCATCTACAATTCTTGGCACTAGCGCCATGGTTCCGGCGACTTCTGCTGTTCCGCGCGGCAGGAAATGCCCTGAGTGGCCGCCTGCCTCGTACCCTTGGGCGATGATTGCGTCGACGCCGTTTTCTTCAAGGTATCGCGCCTCGGCCACCGATGTGGCAGACGACAGGATCGTTATTCCGGCGGATTTGAGGTCTGTCATTATCCCGGCATCCGGCAAGCCAAAGTGGAAGCTAACGACTTTGGGGCAAAGCTGCACCATTGCGTCGCACATTTCAGCATCGAATGGGTAATGGGTCACAACAGCATCGGGCATATCGCCAGCGTCGAACTTTTCATACCAGCTGGCCAGCCGACCCGCTGCCGCAAGCGCCCGTGCAGAGTTTTCGCGTGGCGGTGTGTGTACGAAAAAATTCAGATTGATCGCGCGGTTGGTATCCTGGCGAATCCGGTGCATGTCTGAGCCGACTTGATCGACAGTCATCGTCGCGCACCCAAGCGAGCCCATCCCGCCTGCGTTCGCAGCCGCCACTGCCATTTCGGGAGTCGAGGCGCCCGCCATCGGGGCCTGAATAATCGGATGCTCGATTTCGAGCAGTTCACATAACCTCTGGTCTTTCCACATAAGTTCCCCCTCGCCTAAACATAGTTTGAAGTCTGCGAGGGGGTTTGTAAACGCGCTTTGGTGCGTGGAGGCTACAGACCCTACAGATCGAGGCTTAACACCTGCTGCACAGCCTTGGCGGCCTCGGCACCTTTTTTGACGAAATGTGCTGTGTAGAATTCGACGTGCTCGGCGTTGGCATGGAAATGGTGCGGGGTTAGCGAGACCGAGAACATAGGCACGTCAGTTTCCAATTGCGCCGCCATAAGGCCATTAACCACAGCTGCGGCTACAAAATCATGGCGATAAATGCCGCCGTCAACCACAAGCGCAGCCACGACTACTGCGTCATAACCCTTCTTGGCCAGACGTTTGGCCAACAGCGGCATTTCGAACGCACCAGGGACGGTGAAGACCGAAACCTCGTAGCCTGCGTTATCTGCCGTTAGCTGATCCGTAAAACCAGTATAGGCCTGATCTACAATATCGGCATGCCAGCTCGCCTTGATGAAGGCGATTTTCGGGGTGAGTGTCATGGTTTTCTCCTTATATCAGACACCAACCCAGAGCATTGAAAAAGGAGCACAAGCATACGCCTGAACACTATTCTCTTCCATCCGGACTTTAACCGTCGGCTCTGGAATTTCACCAGTATCTGCTGACCCTCGTGAGAGGCGCTCGCGGGCTATAACCGCCGGTGGGGAATTACACCCCGCCCTGAGAATTATTACCGGATGATTCCGGTAAAAGGGAATGTGGGGGATTGACAGGGGATGCGCAAGAGGGCGACGTCGAATTGCATTTTTAACGCGAAATTCGCCGCAGGAATTCACCCTTTTTTGATTTTGACAATATTTTATGCTAATTTTGCGTGACCGCGAATTTTACGCGGCCTTCTGCACGTGTCCATGTTGGACAGTGTAACCATAAAAATAATGGGCGTAACGAGTATGGGATTTTTTCCTAAAACGATTGTCGCATCTTGCCTTGTCTTCGGGCTGACATCTTGTGCAACCATCCAAACCGAATATGAAATCGCTGCGGCTAAAGCTGCCTCAGAGAAATATATGGACGTCAACGTTGCGTTGGCTGCCGGATATATAACGGCCCAACCTCTAAAGTGAACCTCAGCTAGGGGCCGATATAGACCTAATGATTCCAATCAGTTAATGCCATTTCGCAGCCAATAAGTGCGGTCTGGTCTGTACCCCAGTTGTACCCAACCGAATGCCCAGTGGGTGGGGTGTGGTTGTTGGTTGAATTACGGTGTTACGTCCCCCCATGAGGGGGGTGAGCGGAAGGTATACGTATATATATACCTACTTAGATTTTTCACCCTAAAACTCAGCGCCACCCAGCGTTCACTCAGACGAGAAAAGGAGGAACCCTGTAAAGGCCGCCCAAGACAATCCTGATCTTCTCTTCAGATGAATAATGCTTCCGCGTGGCGCGTTTGATGTCTTTGACGATCTTCTCGCCGTGGCTTTTGCGTGTTCCAAGTGTCTGTCTCATGTTCCACTCCTTGGTGGTTACGATGAGACAGAAACCCTCCCTTATTCAATAACGTAAATCTGTTCCATAGGTGCTGACGTCAGACACCCGTTCCGCATCCGTGAAGTGCGTACAGATAATGGCCACGAGTTTCAGGCCAAGTTCCATTGGCATGTCGAGGACCTCGGGATCAGGCACGCTTACATCAAACGCGGCACACCTCAACTTAACGGCAAAGTTGAACGCTCTCACCGTTCCGACCAGCAGGAATTCTATCAGCTTCTAAGCTATAAGGACGACGTCGATCTGGAGGCAAAGCTGGCGGAATGGGAGAAGTTCTACAACTTCGCAAGACCGCACGGCGCACACAACGGACAAACCCCTTACGAAGTGCTGCGAGACAGGCTACAGTGACAACATAAGTGTCCCGCCGGTCCGTCTAGGTTACACTCTCGAGACATCCTATTTGTTGATTATGACTGAGGCGGGTACTGAACTTAAGTCCTGATAAAACCGTTGCCACAGCGCGTTGAAACACCTAGCCTTTTAGTAGGCCCCGCTACTTGGGGTATATCGACTGAAAAGGG